>DATGEQ010000054.1:0-40954 GCA_035309945.1 Gemmatimonadales bacterium
ACGGGGCGACCCAACACCGCGCTCGTTTGGCGCAGAACTTCGCCTTCATCACCACGCAACACGACAGCGCTCAACTCTCCTCCATCGGCATCCCAGTGACGACCGCGGGTGTCAGGTGGGGGGGCAGGGGCGCACAGTAGAAATTGCGACCCCTTGCAGCGCCGTCAAGCCGAGACTAGCGTGGGGCCCATGACGAATCCCCCTGGCTTCCCGTCGCGGCCGTCAGTCGGCCGCTCATCCTTTGCCGTCGCGATGAAGGATTACACGTTCATCCGGCCGGGCATTGCCGTCACCATCAGCGCCGTGACTCTCGCCCTCGCTCTGGTCATCGGGCTCTGGCTCATATTCTCGCTCAGCCGCGCCGCGGCGACGGTTGCCCGCGGCGCGCGGACGTCGGAGACGCTGCACCGCTACAACGCCGGCCTCGAGGTCTGGCGCGAAATGGCCACCGGGACCGATCCGCGCTTCCGCCGGGTGGAGGCTGTCGCGGCCCGGGACAGCCTGGGCCGGAGGCTTCGCGTCGAGCTCGCGGGTCTCGGCAACACTCTGACGAGCCCGCACGAGCACGAGCTCGTCCAAACCGTGCTCGGCGGGCTGACCAGCACCGGCACGGGCGCCGGCACCGATGCCCGCCAGGCCATGATCGTGCTGCTCCGGATGCAGGACTCGGCGCTGTTCCAGGCCGCGGAGGCCTCGCAGCAGGCCGTCTTGCTTTCCTCGGTTCTGCTCGCCCTGACGATCATTGCCGCCGGCATGCTGATCGTCCCGATGGCGTGGCTGTACGTGCGTTACAAGCGCGGCGCGACGATCGAAGTCAAGGTGTAAATGGCGCGAGCCGCCGCCCGCCGGACGCTTCCCCCCACGATCGAAAGCTCGCGGGACCGTGAGAAGCTACGCACCGTCGTCTTTCCCGAACACGAGGACCTCGCTGCCCGCGTCGCCGAGCGGATCGTCGAGGTCATCCATCGCGAGACGCGCGCCAAAGGCCGCGCGGTGCTCGGCCTGGCGACGGGCAGCACCCCGCTGGGCGTCTATGAGGAGCTGATCCGCCGGCATCAGGCGGGTGACGTCGATTTCGCCCGCGTCGTCACGTTCAATCTCGACGAATACTATCCGATGGCGGAGGGCAGCCCGCACAGCTATCGGCGCTACATGTGGGAAAATTTCTTCGCGCACGTGAACATCGCGAAGGAAAACGTTCACATTCCGGACGGGACAACTCCCCGCGAGCGAGTGACCGAGGCGTGCGCCGCATTCGAAGATGCCATCCGCGCGGCGGGCGGTATCGACTTCCAGCTGCTCGGCATCGGCAAGACGGGGCACATCGGTTTCAACGAACCGGGATCGGATGCGACTTCGCGCACGCGCATCGTCACGCTCGACACGCTGACACGGAAGGACGCGGCCGCCGATTTCTTCGGTATCGAAAACGTGCCGCGCGAAGCGATCACGATGGGCGTGGCGACCATTCTCGATGCCAAAGAAGTCGCGTTGCTCGCGACGGGCGAGCACAAGGCAGGCATCGTGGCGCGCGCGGTCGAAGGCGACATCTCCACCGACGTCGCGGCAACGTTCCTGCAGCGTCATCCCGGCGTGACGGTCTACCTCGACCTGCCGGCGGCCGCCGAGCTGACGCGGATCAAGACGCCGTGGGTGCTCGAGGGCGTGGACTGGAGTCCCGCGATGGTGGAGCGCGCGGTGGTCTGGCTGGCCGAGCGGACCAGTAAGGCGGTGCTGAAGCTCTCGGCCAAGGATTACGCCGAGAATCAGCTCAGCCCGTTGCTCGCGCGCGCGGGCTCGGCAGGCCCGATCAATGGTCAGGTCTTCAATCGGTTGCGCGACAAGATTCGCGGCCGCGCCAAGCTGCCGACGCACGAGCGCGTGCTCGTTTTCTCGCCCCATCCCGACGACGACGTGATTTCGATGGGCGGCATTCTCCGCAAGCTGTGGGAGAATGAGAATCACCTTGTCGTGGCCTACATGACGAGCGGCAACATCGCGGTGTTCGATCACGACGTGACTCGGCATCTCGATTTCGTGGAGCGCGCGGCGAAGGCGCTCGGCCTCGACGTGGCGGTGGTGCAGCGCGCGCGCGCGACGGTGGATGCGGGCATCGAGCAGAAGGCGCCCGGCGACATCGACATTGCGGTCGTACAGGATCTGAAGAAGTTCATCCGTGAGTCCGAGGCGATCGCGGCGCTCGCCGCCGTCGGGATTCCGCCCGCGGCGGCCCGCTTCCTCGACCTGCCTTTCTACCAGACGGGCGAAGTGCGCAAGCGGCCGCTATCAGCAGACGACATCAACATCGTGCTGCGGCTCTTCGAGGATGTGAAACCGGATCTCGTCTTCGTCGCGGGCGATCTTTCCGACCCGCACGGCACGCACCGCACCTGCAAGGCCGCGGTCGAGCAGGCGCTCGCGCGCTATCAGGGCCAGAAGCCGGAGGTCTGGCTGTATCGTGGCGCGTGGCAGGAGTGGTCGCTCACCGAAGCGGACGTGCTCGTGCCGCTGTCGCAGGACGAGCTGCACGCGAAGATTCTGGCCATCTTCCGCCATCAGTCGCAGAAAGACACCGCGCCGTTCCCGGGATATGACGAGCGAGAGTTCTGGCAGCGGGTGGAGGCCAGGAATCTGGAGACCGCGGCGCGCGCCGACCGGCTCGGTTTGGCGGAATACTACGCGATGGAAGCCTATGTAATTCAACGCGCTTAGCTGCGTAGCCGTTGCACCTTCCAGACCCCGTTCATTATGTTGGCGCCGCATTCTCCCCTTCTTCGGAGGAGGCCAGACAGATGAGCGGCTTGACCACTAAGGCACTCGGTCTCGCGATCGTCACGGCCCTCTGGGCCGTCATTTCACATCTCGGAAAACTGCCGTTGCAGCTCTGGCCCGTCGTTGCGGGCATTGCCTGCTTCGTGGGCGCGGGCAGCGGCGGAATCGGCGGACTCCAGAAGTCGATCCTCGGCGCCGTGTCCGGAGTCGTGTGGGCATTGTTGTACGTCGCCGTTTCGAATGCGCTCGGCAAACAGCCGATCCTCGACGCGCTCGTACTCGGCGCGGCGTTCTTTGGACTGATCTATCAGGCCCGCATTCCTGTGTTGTCGTACACGGTCGGCGCGGTGATCGGGCTGGCGACCGCAATGGGCGCGCGCGCGGTCACGTTGAACGGCGGAATCCGCATCGTGGTGTCGCTGGCGATCGGCTGCGTGCTCGGTATCGCGGCGGAACGTTTGGCCGAGATGCTTGGTAAGATGAGGGTCGTGCCAGCGATGTCGAATCGTTGAGCGACCTCTAGCACCGGAGCAAGGCACATGCGTGTTGGCGTGGTCGCCGCAGCGTGTGCCTTTGCTTTTCTCCCCCCGCTGTTGCGCGCTCAGGACAGTACTCGCGCCGTGCAGGACTCGGCCGTGCGGGTGTTTCTCGACTGCCCCGACACCTTCTGCGATTTCGACTACTATCGGACGGAAATCACGTTCGTAAACTGGGTGCGGGATCGCGCGTTCGCGCAGGTCCACATCCTCCTCACGACGCAAAACACGGGCGGAGGCCAGGAGTATACGCTGAGCTTCATCGGTCTCGAGCGCTTCGCGGGGGAGGCCGATACCCTGCGCTGGACATCGCACGCGGGTGATACGCCGGATGACATTCGCCGCGGGCTCGCGCAAGTGATGCGACTCGGGTTGGTCAGGTTTGCGGCCCGCACGCCGCTCGCGAAGCAGCTGGAGGTTTCCTACAGCGCGCCGGCACAGGCGGCGGCGCAAGTTCGTGACCCATGGAATTATTGGGTCTACCGAATGTCGGTGAACGGCAACGTCAACGGCGAGAAGACGTTCAAGTTCCAAAACTGGTACGGGAGCCTGTCGGCGGACCGCGTTACCGACAACTGGAAGATTCGACTGTCCATCAGTCAGAATTACAACCAAAGTGACTTTGCGGTGCCCGTGTTCGACAGCACCGGCGCGCAAGTCGGTGAAACCAAGGTCCGGAGCATCACGCGTGGCACCGATGGAACGTCGTTGCTCGCGCGCAGCCTGAGCCCGCACTGGTCCGTGGGAGCCCGCGGCTCCGCATCTTCATCGACCTATCTGAACGAGCGGCTCGCCCTGCGATTCGCGCCGGCGCTCGAGTACAACGTCATGCCCTACTCGCAATCGACGCGCCGCCTGCTGACGATCCGCTACGAGATCGGCCCAAGTGCTTTCTGGTATCGGGATACGACCATTTTCAACCGGCTCAGCGAGACACGGATCAGCCAAACGCTCAACATGTCGCTCAGCATCAAGCAACCGTGGGGATCGGCGGGCTTGGCGATCGACGGCAGCATGTTTCTGCACGATCTCAGCAAGAATCGCGTCACGATCTTCGGCAACGGCGAATTCCGGATCTACAAGGGCCTGTCGCTGAGTTTGTTCGGGAACGTCTCGCTGATTCACGACCAACTGTTCATCGCGCGCGAGGGAGCGACCGAGCAGGAAGTGCTGTTGCGCCGGCGCCAGCTTGCCACCTCCTATCAGTACTTTGGATTCTTCGCGCTTAGCTACACGTTCGGATCGAAGTTCGCCAACATCGTGAACCCGCGTTTCGAAGGCGGCGGTGGCGGCGTGTTCTTTTCCCAGTAGCTCCCGAAAAACCAAAACCCGGAGCCATGCTGCGCCCCGGGTTGGCGAGGTCGGGTGGAGTGGCCGTCGACACTACACCGCGACCTACTTGTCGTGTCTCAAATCTAGGGACCTCGACCAGCGCGCTTTGTTAGGGAACCGTCCAGCCGAGTTTGGAAACTGTTGCCGGTTCGCCCGCAAAGAGGGATTCTTCAAGCGATGACTCGTTTCCGGGTGCGACGCGGTTCCGTGGTGGCGTTGCTGTTGGTGCTGGCGTTTGCCGTAGCGGCGGCGTTGGGCGTGCAGGCGTCCGAGACCGCGCACGATCACCGCGCGCAGGCGGACCGAGTACTGCGGGACTACGCGTCGCTCGCGGCCGCGCGCGTCGCGCAACGCAGCGCGACCGAGATCTACTACGCGGTCAAGTCGCCCCTGACCGCTTTGCAGCACGCGCATGAAGTGGCGCCCCACAAACCGCCGCCGGTCCCCGGAGAGCTCCACTTCGACGTAATGGAGCACGACTTTTCCATTGCGCCGTACATCCGCTTCACGTTCCGGATGGATCTGAAGACCGGCGAGCTGCAGACATGCGGCCAGGCCCTGCCGCTGCTCGTCCGTCGTTGGCTCGTCGATACACTGCCGGTCCACACGCGCACGGTCTATGACACCTCGTGGCACATGGGCACGATCCTCGGCCAGCCGGCCGGCGACCGGCGCTACGTTGCGTATACCGTGCTGCGGGATGCACACGGGGCGTTACGCACCGCGCTCGGCTTCGAGATGGAGCCGGGGACTCTGAAGCCCCTCATCGTTCAGGCGACTGAGAAATTCCCGCTCCTGCCCCGCCCGCTCACGGGCGGCGTGCAGTACGACTCGATGGGCTCGATAATCATCACGGATCACTACGGGACGGAGATCTATCGTTCCGCCGTGCAGTACACCTCACCTTTTACCGCGCGCGATACCGTCGGCAAGGACATGGGCGATCTCTACGCGCAAGCGACGCTGCGCGGCGCGATCGCCGACAAGCTGATCATCGGCGGGCTGCCCAAGTCCCGGTTACCGCTGATCCTCGGGCTGCTCGGGGTCACCGCGGCACTGATCGGCACGGCGCTGTTCCAGCTGCGCCGCGAGTCTCAGCTCACGCGACTGCGCACCGACTTCATTTCCGGCGTCTCACACGAGTTGCGCACGCCGCTCGCACAGATTCGCATGTTCTCGGAGACCTTGACGCTCGGACGGGTCCGGTCGGACGAAGAGCGGCGTCGTTCGCTCGCGATCATCGATCAGGAGGCGCGGCGACTCACCCATCTCGTCGAAAACCTGCTGCACTTCTCGCGTGCCGAGCGGCGCGCGGCGCGCATCACACCCGAGCCGACCGCGCTCGGCCCGCTCGTGCAGGAAGTGATCGACGGATTCGCCCCGCTCGCCGCCGCGCGTGGGGCTCGCCTCGCCGCCGCCGTGCCGGAAGGCCTGGTTGTCACGGCTGATCCTGGCGCGGTCCGCCAGATGCTGCTCAACCTCCTGGACAATGCCGTGAAGTACGGGCCGGCGGGCCAGGAGGTGCGGATCGGCGCGCTGCGCGAGAACGGCGTTGCCAAGTTGTGGGTCGACGACGCGGGACCGGGAATTCCTCGCGCCGACCGCGAGCGCGTGTGGGAACGCTTCTGGCGCCTGGAGCGCGACCGCGGCTCCGCCGTTGCGGGCAGCGGCATCGGGCTCGCGGTGGTTCGGGAGCTCGCGCTGTTGCACCATGGCCGGACGTGGATCGACGATCATGAGCCCACGACCGGGACGCGCGTCGTGATCGAGCTGCCGGTATGAGCACGCCCGCGACACAGGCCAGGCGGATTCTGGTGATCGAGGACAACCCCGATCTCGCGTACGGACTGCGCAACAACCTCGAGATCGAAGGCTACGAGGTCGAGGTCGCGAAGGACGGCGCGCGCGGCCTCGTGCGCGCGAAGAGCGCGAAGCCGCCGCCGGATCTCGTCGTGCTCGACCTGATGCTGCCCGGGATGGACGGGTTCCGCGTGCTGCGCGCGCTGCGCGAAGAAGGGCACGGCATGCCGGTCCTCATTCTCACCGCGCGCGGTGAGGAAGCCGACAAGGTGCGCGGCCTGCGACTCGGCGCCGACGATTACGTGACGAAGCCCTTCGGCGTGCTCGAGCTGCTGGCGCGGATCGAGGCGCTGCTGCGGCGGGTGACCGCGCCGCGGACAAACGGCGGACCCCCGGCGCCGCCGTTCGATAGATTCGGCGAGATCGAAATCCTGACGCCCTCGCGGACGGTGTTGCGCGACGGCGCACCCGTGGCGCTGACACCCAAGGAGTACGACCTGTTGCTCGCGCTCATCCGCCGCGACGGCGCGTGCATCACACGCTCCGAGCTGCTGGTCGAGGTTTGGGGCTACAGCGCCGAAGTCATGAGCCGCACGGTCGACACGCACGTGGCCGAGCTGCGGCGCAAGCTCGAGCGCGATCCCGCCAATCCGAGACATATTCTCACCGTCCGCAAAACCGGTTATCGTCTCGCGCGGTGACCGCGACGCAAACGGCAGGCCCGCTGCGCAGTACTCCAGGCAAACGCATACTGGCGCTGCTCGTCCTGCTGACCCTGGCCGGGCGGTTTGCCTTCGCGCTCTGGGATCCGCGGCAATGGAAGGCGGCACGCGCCGGCCGGTGAGCGCCAGCAAGGCAGAGGCGCTGCGGCGCCTGCATGTCGAAGGCCCCATGCTCGTGCTGCCCAATGCGTGGGACGCTGGCAGCGCGCGCATTTTCGTTGACGCGGGCTTCACCGCACTGGCAACGACGAGCGCGGGAATCGCCTTCAGCCTCGGCTATCCCGACGGCGAGCGCATCAGCCGTGATGAAATGCTGGCGGCGGTCGCGCGCATCACGCGCCGGATTTCGGTACCGGTCACGGCCGACATGGAAGCGGGCTACGGCGAAGCGCCACGCGACGTCGCGGAAACCGTGCGGCGAGTCATCGATGCGGGAGCCGTCGGCCTCAATCTCGAAGACCGGCGCGAGGAAAAGCACCTGATCGACTTTCGACTCGCGGTGGAGCGCGTGGGCGCGGCGCGCGCGGCGGCGGATGCCGCGGGAGTTCCGGTCGTGCTCAACGCGCGGACCGACGCGTTCGAGGCGCCGGAGGTTCCGCGCGACAAGCGCCTCGTCGAGGCAGTCAAGCGCGGCAACGCGTTTCGGGACGCCGGCGCCGATTCGGTCTTCGTGCCCTTCGTCGGCGATCGCGACACGATCGAACAGCTGGTGCAGCAGATCCGCGCGCCCCTCAACATCCTCGGCACACCCAACGCGCCGACGCTCAAGGAGCTGGCCGCCCTGGGCGTGCGGCGCGTGACGTTCGGGTCCGCGCCGATGCGCGCGACACTCGGGCTGTTACGGCGCATGAGCAGGGAATGGCGGGAAAAGGGGACGTACGGCACGCTCGAAGCCTACGGCATCCCCTTCGCCGATCTGCAGAAGCTGTTCGCCTAGTTCAGCTCGACGTGCAGGTGGTCGGCGGTGCCGACGTGCCTAAGCGTGTCGAAGCCCATCAACCAGAAGTAGAACTGTACGCCGCGATTCTTGAGGAACCCACGACCCGCGGTCCGGAGATCGACGGCATGCACCCAGCCGTCGGCCTGCTTGTAGTGGCGACTGCGCGCATTCACCGGTAGGCCCATGTGGCCGTAATCGTCCGGCGTGCGGCCCATGTCGGTGACCAGCATGTCACGATCCACGAGCACGAGCGTCGACAGCGCCAGCCGCAGCACGGGATGGACCGAGTGGTAGTAGGCGCGGACCGGCGCGGATTTCGCGTTCACGCTGGCGAGATACAGTAAGGAATAGCCGCAATAAAAGACGACGAGTGGCAGTGCGACCCATTTGGCCAAGGGGATCACGAGCGCTCGACCCCCGCGTCCACCGCGGCGGGTGAAGCGGCGGGCGATCCATACCGCATACGCGGTGACGACGCCCCCCGTGAGGACGCCCGCCGTCAGGAGGGTCAGCCAGACCGATCGCGTACCGTGCTCGTAGATGAAGACCGAGCCGCGCACCAAGACGCCAAACGGCAACGCGATGATCGCGGCGATCTTGAGCAGTCCCAGCGTGACGTCGCCGGCCAGGGCGCGCCACTCGGCGGACGTAGCCGGCGTCGCCTGGCGCAGCTTGACGCGCCACTTCTTGCGCCACTCTTTCTCCGCTTCCCGCTTGAGCTTCTGCAGCCGGACCGCCACGGAATCCATATCCGGAACTTACGCTGGCGCGCAAATTGCGATTCGAGCGACATTCCGCCGACGGCTCTAATGCCGGGTAGCGGGTATCATGAACGCGACATCAGTCCTGAGGAGGATCGAATGGCTTCACGCGCCGAGCGCTTCAAGAAAACCGCGATCAAGGCGGCAAAGACGGCCCGTAAGTGGGCCGAGGCCGCTGCTCGCGAAGCCGACCGGTTGCTGGCGGAAGCACAGAAGCGTGCCGAGTCGGAGCAGCGGCAGATGCGACTGAAGGCGGCGCTGCGTCGGACGGGAAAGGTACTGAAGGCGGTCGGACGCGCGGCGATCATCGCCGGCATCGCGGCGGGGATCGCGTCGGCCCGCGCCGAGAACCGCGCCCGCAAGCTCAGTAAGCGCGGCGGGGGGGCGCGCCGCTAAACTTCCGTACCACTCAAGTGCATCAGCCGTTTCCATTGCGGCGCCGTCACCGGACTCACTGACAGGCGGCCCTGCCGCACGATCGGCAGGTCGACGAACGTCTTGTCGGCCTTGATCTGCGCGAGCGTCACCGGCCGCGGCAAGCGGCGATGCGCCTTGAGATCGATGACGAACAGCTTGGGATCGCCCGTTTTCGGGTCCGCGTAGGGCGCTGACACAACGGTCGCCCAGCCGACCACCGCCTTTTGGTCTCCGGTGTGATAGACCAGCACCTGGTCGCCGGGATGCATGGACTTCAGGTTGCGAATCGCGACCGGGTTTTTGACACCGTCCCACACCGCCGTCTGTTCCCGCTCGAGATCGTCGTAGCTGTAGCTCGCGGGTTCGGTTTTGACCAGCCAGTAGTTAGACATTGTCTGTCCATTTCAGAATTGTGTCCGCCAGCTCATTCATTACATCCGTCTCCGTCTTTCCTGTCCGTTTCGGCACCTTGAACGAGTGATCGCCATCGTCGATCAAATGCAGGCTCGCGCGGTCGCCCAATCCGTCGATCACCTTCCGCAAGAGGTCGGGCTGCGCGAATTCGTCGCGGGTGCCCTGGAGAAATAGCATCGGGACGTCAACGGCCGTTAAATGATCGGCCCGGTTGGTCCCCGGCTTGCCGGGGGGGTGCAAGGGAAAACCGAAGAACACGAGCCCGCGGACGCCTGGCATTGGTTGCGACGCCTGCGCCTGCGAAGTCATACGTCCGCCGAACGATTTCCCGCCCGCCAGGATCCGCACACCGGGATGTGCACGAGCGGCCTCGGCCACAGCCTTCCGCACGGCCTCCTCGGCGACCGCCGGGGGATCGGGACGGCTCTTCTTGGCGTCCATGTATGGGAAGTTGAAACGATGCGTGGCGATGCCACGGGCTCCGAGTGCCTCGGCCGCGCGCTGCATGAATGGATGATTCATGCCGGCGCCCGCGCCGTGAGCGAATACGTAGACGAACCGCGTGTCAGTCTTCGCCAATGAGTTTGTTCAGCCGCTCGAGCACGCCCATGAGCTTGGGCTTCAGCTCGAGAACCTTGGCCACCGGGTCGTGGCCGAGCTTTTCCATGCGCTTTTTTGCGTTCGCGATCGTGAAATTGCCGTTGCGCAGCTTGGCATTCACTTCGTCCCACTCGATCGGCATCGACACCGGAGCGCCAGGGCTCGGCCGCACGCTGTAGGGCGCGACCATCAGCTGGCCGGCGCGATTCTGGAATGCATCGACGTAGACCTTGCCCTCGCGCTTGCTGATCGTGCGCTGCGTCGTCGCGATGTCCGGATGCCGGTCAGTGACCAGCCGCGCAAACAGCATCGCGAACTGCAGGCACTGGTCGTAATTCATCTGCCGGCCGAGTGGCAGCATGATGTGCAGCCCTGATTTGCCGGTCGTCTTGATGAACGCCGGCATCTCGACGTGTTCGCACAACTTGCGCATCGTCTTCGCGAGCGTGATGACGTGCTCGAACGGCGCTTCTTTCGGATCGAGATCGATCAGGCACCAGTCGGGACACGTGAGATCGTCGATGCGGCTCATCCAGATGTGCAACGGGATCGTGCCAAGGTTCACGAGATAGACGAGCGACTCGACGTCGTTGGCGACGAAGTACTGAATGTCCCGCTGCGTGTCCTCGCTCCAGATCGGAATCGTCTGAATCCAGTCCGGCACGAAACCGGGCGCGTCTTTCTGGTAGAATGACTTCCCGTTGATGCCGTCGGGATAGCGCGTGAGGACGACGGGACGGTCTTTCAGATACGGTAAGAGCCACGGCCCGAGCGACCGGTAATACTCGATGAGATCGCCCTTCGTGTACTTCTCGTCCGGCCAGAAGATTTTATCGAGGTTGGAGAACTTGACCTCTTTAAGGAGAGGGGAGAGGGGAGAGGTACGCTGCGGTTGCACCGTATCGTCCTTCTCCCTTCTCCCCTCTCCCTTCTCCCCTCTCCCCTCTCCCTTCCGTCCCGGCATGACGACGTCCTCCGGTTTCTTGTCATCCCGAAAACGGACAAAGACCGATTGCCGGAGCAGTCCGTCCTTCGTGATCTCCTTGTAGCGCACATCGCATACGAGCCTGGGCTCGACCCACGTATGATCGGGGCCCTTAGGTAACGCTCCGCCTGGCGGCGCCTCGCAGGGCGGCGTCTTGCGGACGAGCGCTTTCAGCTGCGCACCGATTTGGTCGAGTTGAGCACCGCTGAATCCGGAGCCGGCACGGCCGCAGTAGATCAGCTTGCCAGCGTCGTAGGCACCGACGTGCAGCGATCCAAAGCCTTCACGCGAGCCCTTCGGCTTGGAAAAGCCGACAACGACAAAATCGTCGACGCGGTCGGCGCGGATCTTGAGCCAATCCCCCGAACGGCCGCCCCTGTAGGCACTGTCGGCCTTCTTGGCCATGATGCCTTCGAGTCCGAGCTTGACGACTTGCTCGTAGAGCGCTTCGCCGTTCTTCTCGAAGTGCTCGGAGTAGCGCAGCGGGCCGGTCTCCGGCAGGATCTTGCGCAAAATCTCCTTGCGCTTGATCAGGGGCAGCTTGCGCAGATCGTAGCCGGCGAACGCCAGCAGATCGAACACGTACAGCGTCGCCGGCGTCTCGATCGCGGCACGTTTCGCCTCGCGCGCGCCGAGCTTGGCGCGCGCCTGGAGATTGTTGAAGCTCGGGTGCCCGGCCTCATCGGTCACGACCAGCTCGCCGTCCAGGATCACGCCTTCGAACGGAATGGCCTTTACCGCGCGCGCGATTTCCGGAAACGACTCAGTGAAGTCGAGCCCCTTTCGCGAGTACAGGATCGGCTCCCCGTCCTGACACGCGGCCCGCATCCGATAGCCATCGAGCTTCACTTCAAATACCCAACCCTCTTTTGAGAAGGGCTGCTCGCGTGTCTCCGCCAGCATCAGCTCGGTGTCTTCAGTGCGCAGCGCGCGCTTCACGGCTCCGAGCTTCTCGAGCTCCTTCTTGATGGGCTCGGCGCGGTGTTTGGCGTCGCTGAGCTCGTCGTTCGAGAGCCCCGACAGCACCGACTCGTTCGAGTACGGCTCCGTCGAGACGTACTCGTCGCGCTCCTTGATGAGCAGCCATTCCTTTTCCGTCTTCTTGAGCTTTATCAGGGTCCAGCGGCCGTGCAGCTTGTAGCCTTTCAGATTGAACAGCAGCTTGCCTTTCTCGAGCCCTTCATGCGGCTCTTCGAGCGGCTCCCAGATGCCGCGGTCCCAAACGATCACCGTGCCCGCGCCGTAGTTGCCTTCCGGGATGACACCCTCGAAGTCGCCGTATTCGAGCGGGTGATCTTCGACTTTTACGGCGAGACGTTTGTCGGCGGGATTGGCGGACGGCCCTTTCGGCACGGCCCACGATTTGAGTACGCCGTCCATTTCGAGCCGCAGGTCCCAGTGCAGCCGCGTCGCATCGTGCATGTGCACGATCAGCAGGCCGCCCTGCTTCGGCCCGGCCTTCGGGACTAACCCGCCGGGCTCCGGAGTGCGATCGAACGCGCGCTTTGCGCGATACGTGCCAAGCGCGTCCGGAGCTTCTGTCTGGGACTTCCGACGGGTAGGCATGGACGCGTATCATACCCCCATATGGCCGCCCATTCCATCGGTTCCGCCACGGTCTCGTTTGGCCTCGTGTCCGTGCCCGTGCAGCTCTACGCTGCCGGCGAGTCGAAGGCCTCGATCTCGTTCAACATGCTCCACAAGAAAGACGGGGCTCGCCTCAAGCAGCAGTACCTCTGCACCAAGGACGGCGAGAAGGTCGAACGCAGCGACATGATCAAGGGCTACGAATTCCAGAAAGGGCAGTACGTCACGTTCACGACCGAAGAGTTGAAAGCGCTCGAGGAGCACGGGACGGGCGCCATCGAGATCAAGGAATTCCTGCCCGCGCAGCAAATCGACCGGATCTGGCTGGACCGCACGTACTACCTGGGCGCCGACAAGGGTGGTGAGCGCGCCTACAAGCTGCTCGCCGAAGCACTCGGAGAATCCAAGCGTGTGGCGATCGGCCAGTACGCGGCGCGCGGCAAGCAGTACCTGATCATGATCCGTCCGCTCCAAGGCCGGCTCGTGATGGAGCAGCTGCGGTACGCGGACGAGATCCGGAATATCGCGGAGGTGCCGGTCCCGAAGACGGAGGTCAAAGACTCAGAGCTGAAGTTGGCCGTGCAGGTCATCGACCAGAGCGCCACGGACGAATTCCACCCCGAGAAGTACCACGACACGGTGCGCGAGCGGATGATGGAGCAAATCGAGCGCAAGGTCGAAGGCAAGCAGATTACCGAAGAGCCGGAAGAAGCGCCGAAGACAAAGGTGCTCGACCTGATGCAGGCCTTGAAGCAGAGTCTGGCTGAGAAGCCGGCGGCAGCGGACGAAAAAGAGAAACCCGCTAAACGTCGGAAGGTCGCCGGCAAACGCTAGCGGAATAACCGCTGAAATTCGGCCGCGAGCTTCGGGCCTACACCCTTTGCTTCGTGCTTGAAGAAGACGTACGCATCGGTCCAGGCGCCCCCGTTTCCCAGCGCCTGGATTTTTTTCGTCCACTCACCCAGCTCTTCGGTCGAATACCCTTCGTCGCGGAGCCGCAGGTATCCGAAGTCCGCCGTCGCGACGAGCGGCGTCGTCCCTTCCTCTGTATCCGCGACACACAGCGCGGTGTTCGTGCTCCGCAGCAAATCGTAGACGTCGTCTGACCACCACGACGCGTGACGGAACTCACACGCCGCGCGGACATCCGTCGGGAATTGGGTGAGCAGATCACCGAGTCGCGCGATGTCTTTCTTGAAATTGGGGGGTAACTGAAATAATACTGCACCTAGCTTGGCATTAAGCTTGCGAACCGTTTCGACGAAAAACCGGAGCGATTCGTCGATGTTCTTGAGGCGTGCCATGTGAGTGATCCGTTGTGGCGCCTTCAGCACGAAGGTGAAGCGTTCCGGGGTCGCCGCATCCCACCCGGCGACCGTCTTGGCGCTGGGCATGCGATAGAACGTGTAATTGATTTCCACCGTGCCCAATTGTTGGGCATAGTACTCGAGCCACTTCGCGCTCGGCAGCTTGGGTGGATAGAAGCTTCCCCGCCATTCGGGGAAGTTGTAACCGGATGTTCCGACGTGCAGCCGCAAGATGCGGCAAAAACTAGTCTCACCATTCTGGATGGGGGAGTCGTCGCATGAAGAAGCTCATGTACATCCTGACCCCGATGGCGCTGCTCCTCGCCGCATGCGGCACATCGGCGGAAACGGAGCGCAAGCTTGCGGAGCTGGAACAGGCCAACGCGCAGAAGGATAGCCTGATGCAGGAAGTGGCCCTCAGCTCGCGGCTCATCAGCGACGTGAACGCGGAGCTCGGCAAGGTCAAAGTCAATCGCAACCGGCTCCACGTCACGAGCGAGAGCCCGGTGACCGCGTCCAGCGACACGCTCGTCGCCAAGCTGCGCTACGTCGTCGCGCGCGTCGGCGAGACCGAGCGCGCGTTGAACGAGAGCCGCGCGCGCATCAAGAATCTCACGTCGCTGTCCGACAGCCTGCGCGCGACCCTCGATTCCACGGCCACCAACCTACAGGCCGTCATCGCGTCGCAGAAGACGACGATCGACCTGTTGACCGAACAGGTGAACACGCTGACCGCCGAGAACGTCGCGCTGCGCGACAGCCTGTCGACCGGCTACTACGTGATCGGGACGCGTGACGAGCTCAAGAAGAAAGGCATTCTGACCGAGCAGGGTGGCGGCCGCGTGCTCTTCATTCTCTGGCGCACGGGTAAGACACTGCAACCGGCCCGCAACCTCGATCCGTCGTTGTTCACCGCGATCGATACGCGCAAGGTGACGTCGATTCCGCTGCCGGCCGCACGCGCGACGTACCGGATCGCATCGCTGCAAGATCTCGACTATGTCGCCGAGCACAACGACCACAACAAGTATTCGGGCGTGTCGAACCTGACGATCACGTCGCCGGTGGACTTCTGGCGGAATTCGAAGTTCCTGGTAATCGTGCTCGAGGGATCGTCCCGGCAGGTCGCCACGGACGTCCAAAAGACCGCGGAGGAGCGCGCTACGCGCTAGGGCGCTGCGGTCGAACGCCCCGTATCACGAAAAGTGGTACGGGGCGTTGTAGTTTTCAGCCATGATCGAGCGCTGCGGCTGGTCCTCCAAAGACGAGCAGATGATCGCCTACCACGATACGGAGTGGGGCGTCCCTGTTCACGATGACAAACAGCTGTTCGGCAAACTGGTCCTCGACGGATTCCAGGCAGGGCTGTCGTGGCAGATCATCCTGCGCAAGCGCGCGGCGTTCCTCGAGGCCTTCGAAGGCTTCGATCCAGACAAGATGGCGCGCTTTGATGCCAAGCGAATCGCCAAAATCCTCCGTAATCCCGGAATCGTCCGCAACGAGCAAAAAGTGAAATCGGCAGTCGGCAACGCCCGGGCCTATCTGAAGCTGAAGGATGCCGGAGAGTCATTCGACGAGTTTTTGTGGCAGTTCGTCGGCGGCAAACCGAAGATCAACGCCTGGAAAACGCTCAAGCGCCTTCCCGCCGAGACCAAAGAGTCGGTCGCGCTGAGTAAGGCGCTCGTCGAGCGGGGATTCCGGTTTGTGGGGCCGACGATCGTCTACGCCTTTATGCAGGCCGTGGGAATGGTCAACGACCATTTGGTGACGTGCTACAGATACGGTGAGCTGACGAAATAAGGGAGACGGATCGTACATCTCCCATCTCCCTATTTTGCACGCTCCAGATACTGCCCCGACCTCGGATCTACCCGCACCTTCTCGCCGGGAGAAATAAACTCCGGCACCTGAACGGTCACACCGTTCGACAGCTTCGCCGGCTTCGTGCTCGCGGTCTTGGTAGCGGACTTCATGATCGGCGCCGTATCCACGACTTTCAGCTCGATCACCGGCGGCAGCTCGATCGCGATCGGACGGCCTTCGAGCCATTCGACCTGCACGACCATTTCCGGCTGTAGCCAGGGCGCGTCTTCGCCGACGGCGCGCTCGTCGAGCGTGTACTGCTCGTAGCTCTGCTGATCCATCACGTGCACGCCGCTCTGATCCTGGTAGAGCACCTGCATCTCCTTCGTGTCGAGACGCGCTTCGTTCACGAAGTCGGTGGCCGCTAGGCGCTGATCGAACGTGTTTCCGGTGACGAGATCGCGGAATCGAACCTGGACGAACGCGCGGAGGTTGCCCGGCGTCCGGTGAGTGAAGTCCATGACTCGGCAGGGCCGGCCATCGATCATGACGACGTGCCCTTTACGGATATCGGTGGCTTTCATTGGGAGCGGGAACTTAAACCGGCTGCGTTAGCACTCCAAGACCCTGAGTGCCAGGCACGACCCTGTGTCCAAATGCCGCATTGTGCGGCCGGAAAACTACCATATCGTGTGGGACGTCACAGCTTAAGGCATTGACAGCCAGCTAGATAGGTGACCGGCACCAAGCTTGCCTCTCTTGCATCAAGAAGGAGAGAAGCATGATCAGGCCCATCATCCATCGCCAGCTGACACGCGGCGACCTCGCACGACTCGTCGACGAGATTGCGCGCATGGATGTCGCCCAGGGTCGCGCTGCCGACGAGGCGCTGCAGGCCGGCGCCGTCGACACGGTGCTCGACTCTCCCGCGGCGCTCGAAGCGGTCCTCGGCAGAGGCGGAGCTCCCGCTCCGCTTCCCCTCACGCTCCTGTGGTACGTGCCGATTCGCGCCCAACTGCGCGTCCGCGGCGTCACCGACATTCTGCTCGCCGATTATGCCGCGACGCTCCCCGTCGTGTTCGCGACCGCGCGTCCGCAAACCGCGGTCGCGCAAAGTGAAAACGGCATGGCCGACTGGTGGCGCTTCGTCGCAGCGTTGCCGCAAGGCACAGTCGCGCAGGCGGAGGCCGCCGCGGACGCGGCAGCTCTGGCGCTCTGGTGGGCCGGCTGTTTCCCCGAATGGGTCGAGCGTGGCGGAACGGGCGCGGGGACGGTGCGCGCGTACGTCACGTTCGCCGGTCGCATGCTCGCACTTGCGGCCGACCTCCTCGAAGCATGCGCGCCCGAAGAAGCCGCGCTCTGCGGGCGCGCGGCGGAAGCGCGCACGGAGCTCCATGCCGCGCTCGCCGAAGCTCGCGTCGACTACATCGGCGACGATCCGCACAGCAGCGAAAGCCGCCTCAATCGATTCTTGAAGCGGCTCGAGGAGAACTAGCGAGCCCAGTTATGGTAGTAGGGGCGCAGCATGCTGCGCCCCTACGTGCGTTTACCACTTCGTGATTTGTTCCTGGAACTGCTTCGACCGCTCCGTCAGATCGATTGGCGTGATTGACGGATCCTGCTTCACCTGTTCGACTCGCTGCAAATTCGCGACCGCTTTGCCGTACGTCCCTTCGATCGCGAGCGCCGCGCGATACTGCGCCACCGCGTCGGTAAAGCGACCCGTCAGCTCGAGCGCCATGCCGAGGTTGTTCCGGAACGTCGCGACTTTGCCGTCGATCTCGTTGGCGCGGGCCAGCGGACCGATCGCGTCCTCGTAACGCTGCAGCCGGATGTAGACCGCGCCGAGGTTGTTCATCGCCCAGGTATCGCTGTCGTTCTTTACGATCGCGCGTTGGTACGCCACCACCGCGTCATCGTCCTTTCCCTGCATCTCGAACGCGCGGCCCTCGAGGCGCAGCGGCTCGCTCGACGTGGAATCGAGCGCGATCGCCCGCTCGATGTGCTCGAGCGCGCTGTCCGGCTGGCCGGACTCGAGCAGCACGCGGCTCAAGTTCAGATGACTCTTCACGTGGGTGGAATCGAGCGCCAGCGACTGCACGAACGCGCTTTCTGCCTGAGCACGATCGCCGGATTTCCAGGCCGACAATCCGAGCATGTAAAAGCCCCAGGCGTTGGTGGGCCGGCCTTCGGTGTAGGTCTTGAAAAGCACGGTCGCGTCATCGTAGCGACGCTCGCGATAGGCAGAATCCGCCAGCTCGAACGTCACCGGGCCGCTGATGACGAGCGACGACTTCGACGAAGGCACGTTCCCCGTGGTTGTGGTGCTCTCCGCACTGGTCGGCGTTTCGGCGCGCGCCTGTTTGGGAGAGTGGTCGCTGCAGGCGGCGAACGTGTAGGCGACGATAACGCCACCGATCAGCCCAGCCATCAGAATGACGGGAAAGCGCAGCGAACGATTGGATCGATCCAGCTCGAATTGATACGACATGGCTCCTCCGGGAGCGGGGGGTTCGCTCTTCGGAAAAGCATGCCGAATACCAGCGATTGGCTATTGGCTATCGGCTATTGGATCAAACAGTTACGGATTCGGATCCCGCCGGGCGCGTACCGCCGGACACCTCACGAATCGCTTTTCGTGTCGCGCTGGACACCGAGGCGCCGCATGACTTTCAGCAGGCTCGCGTGGTCGGCGAGACCGAGCTCCTTGGCCGTCTTGGTGATGTGCCAGTCGTTTCGCTCTAACGCCTGCACCACTATCTGCCGCTCGGCCTCCTGCTTCCGTTCTTCGAACGTGCGTCGTTCGACGTGCGTCGTGCGTGGGGCTGATCTGCGGGAGTCCCGTATTTCGGCGGGAATATCCGCACCGCCCAGCTCTGCGTTATCTGTCGCTATGATCATCCGCTCGACCACATTACGCAGCTCCCGAATGTTGTTGCGACGCCAGTCGTAGGCCATGAGGGCCTCGAGCGCATCCGGCGCGAGAGTTTTAGGCTTCACGCCGAACCGCTCGCAGGTCGCGGCGACCAGATGCGCGACCAGCGCCGGCACGTCGGACAGCCGATCGCGCAGCGGCGGCACCCGCAACACATGCACGTTCAGCCGGTAGAACAAGTCCTCGCGGAAGCGGCCCTCGGCGACCTCCTTCTCCAGTTCGCGATGGGTTGCGGCCACGACCCGGGCGTTGACGTCGATCGTCTTGTTCGCCCCGATGCGTGTCACTTTCCGCTCCTCGAGCACGCGCAGCATTTTCGCCTGCGCGTTTGCCGGGAGATCGCCGATTTCGTCGAGGAACAGCGTGCCCCCGCTCGCTGCTTCGAACGCGCCTTTGCGCGTGGCGGTCGCGCCGGTGAACGCGCCGCGCTCGTGGCCGAACAGCTCGCTCTCGACCAGCTCGTGCGGCAGCGCCGCGCTGTTCAGCGCGACAAACGGTCCCTTGGGGTTCGCGCCCAGGCGATGGAGCTCGCGCGCGACCAGCTCCTTCCCGGTGCCGCTTTCGCCGACGATCAGCACGGCGCTGGGGACCGGCGCCACCCGAACGATCGCTTCTTTCAGCTTGGCGATCGCCGGGCTCGTTCCGACGAGCGGCGTCTCCAATCCGAAGCCGCGCCGCAGCGAGGTGACTTCGGCATTCAGCCGGCGCCGCTCGATCGCGTTCTCCACTTCCTGCGCCACGCGCTCCATCGGCTCCGCTTTGTCGATGAAGCTGTAGGCGCCGAGTCGTATTGCCTGGGCGCAGCGGTCATAGTCGCCAGTGCCGGTATAGACGATGATCGGAACGCGCAGGCCCAGTCGCTCCACCGAGCGCAGCACTTCGAAGCCGTCCATACCCGGCATCTCGAGATCGAGAATGACACAGTCGATCGAGTCGCGCGTGAGACTTTCGAGCGCCGTCCGGCCGCTCTTGGCGATGAGAGTCTCGTAGCCGCGCAGGCGCTTGAGGTCGTATGCGTACTGCTCGGCCATCGCCGGAACGTCGTCGACGATCAGGACGAGCGTCATTGTGCGGGAATCTCGATGATGAACGTCGAGCCCTCGCCCGGTTTCGTCTCGACCTTGAGCGACCCATTCGAATCGAGGACCAATCTGCGGACGATCGAAAGCCCCAGCCCCGTACCGCCGGGCTTGGTCGTGTAGAAATCGTCGAATGCCCGGTCGAGCTCGGCCTTCGTCATGCCGCGCCCGGTATCGCTTACGGCGACGCGCACGACGTGCTTCGCCTGCTCCGTCGCGATCGTGACCGCGCCGTTCTTGCCGTCGAGGCTGTCGAGCGCATTGCTCACCAGGTTCTCGATGATCCGGCGGAGCACCAGCGCATCGGCAGAGACAGGCCGCAGGCCCTCGGCGAGCTTGGTGCGAACCGACGGCGAGCCCTGAATCGTCTCCCGCACCACCGCATTCACGTCGGTCGCCTTGCGCTCCGATTGCGGCGACAATTTCGCATAGTTCGCCGCGAGTGTCTCGAGATAATTGATGCTCGATTCCACCGTGCCCTGGCGTTCCTTGAACACCTGCGGCAGCTCATCCGGCGTCTCGCGCGCGACCTGCGTGAGATGGCGAAACACGTTGCGCAGCGGCGCCAGGCCGTTCTTCACGTCGTGGTTGACCTGGCGGGCGAGGTCCCCGATCGCGACGCGACGCTCCATTTCCCGGAAGCCGGCTTCGACGGGTGTGCTGATGCGCGTGGAAAGCCAGCCCGCGAGGAGCAGCGCGGCCAGCGCGGCGACCAGCACGGCCGCGCCGAACCACAGGTTCACGTTGTGCTGCAGCGCGGCGAGCAGGGCGGACGAGCGCGTGACCACGATGTGGGCCTGCTCGACCCGTCCCGGCCCGTCGACCGCGTCGATATATGGCAGCGTCAGCTGGCCGACGACCAGCTTGCCCGAGTCGGCGGTGGCCGAGTCACTCGGCAAGCGCAAACCGACGCCCAGCTCGGGATCGCGCGCGAGCCGGGCCAGGAACTGCGAATCCACCGCCGTACCGCCGACGACGCGAAATCGGCGGCCGCCGACCGTCAATGAATCGCTGGTGACGAGCGCGAGGAACGGGCCTTCGGCGGCTGCGGCGCGCACCAGCGTCGTGCCGGACACGGCAGGGCCCAGGCGGTCGTACTCGTTGCGAAAGTGACCAGAGGACAGGACCCGACCCTCATCGTCCTGGATCTGCAGAAAGTCGAGGCCGGCGACGCGCATCGCGTTGCCCGCGTAGTCCAGAAAGTTCGTACGATCCGCGCCCCGCACGACGACGTTCCGAAAATCGATGTCGTCGACGAGCGAGCGCCGCAGCGCCGCGAGCCTGGCGGCGATGCGATCGTTTTCGCGCGCGATGTCCGCGCTGATGACGTTGACGAGCGCGGTCACTCGGCGCGTGTCCTCGCCCGCGACACGGCGTGACATCTCGCTCCGAATCCCGAGCCCAAACACGAGGAGCGGAACCAGCACGACGACGCCAAAGGAGATGAGCAGCCGCGTGCGGAAGGTCATGGCGCCAGGTGAACGGTCCCGTCCTGATCCACCGTCCAGCGCGCCACGCCGCGCCGCGCGATCGCCGTCGCGCGCGTATCAAGCAGTGCCGTGAACGTGGCCGCCCACGCCGGCAGCGACGCCTTGGCGACGCGACACGGGTCGCTGGTCACGCGCGGCAGCGCGACGACATAGCCCCAGTCCTTGCCGGCGGCCAGCGCGCTGCTGAAGTCGTCGGCATCGCGACCGGTCGCCACCGCGTGTGTCAGCGCCGCAAGCCGGCCGGCCAGCTCGCGCGCGGTCGGATCGGAGCGCACGTAGAGGATCCGATGCTGCCCGCTTTGCGGCGGGGGCGACATGCTCTGCCCCACGCCACAGCCGCTCCCCCGGAGGTCGAGCCACCAGAAGCCGCCTTCCGGCCGGCGGGCCTCGGCGCGCACCGATTGCTCGAGACTCCCGCCATCGAAGCGCGTGCTTCCCGCTTCGGCGGTGACGTAGATGTACGTCCGATCCCACGGCAGCGCGGTCACGGTGTGGTTCGGGAGCGTCGCAGCATAATCCCGCAGCGCGCGATCGCGCGTGACGAGCAGATCGACGCCGCCATCGAGCAGATCACGCGCGTCACCCCCGCTGACCAGCTTGAACACGAGAGTATCGCCACGCGTGCTGTGAGCGCGGATCTCCTGCTGCGTCGTCGTCGTCGCGTTTGTAACCCAGTACGGCCCGGTGCCGATGGGCCAGCTCGAATCGGGCGCGGGTTTTGTGACGGCGAGTCCGGGATCGCCGAGTACGGATGGCACCTCGTCCTTGGGCTTCGCGAGCATGACCGTCACGACGTGTGTCTCGAGCGCGCCAAGCGTGTAGCCGAGGCCGCCTTTACCGAAGACGACGTCCTGGGCGGTCACCGGTGCGCCGTCCCAGAACTGCGCGTCGTCGCGCAGCTGAAACGTCCAGCGCCGCCCGTCGTCGTCCTTGGTCCATTTGTCGGCCAGCTCGGGCACGGCGTGGCCGTCGCAATCGAAGCGGATCGGTGTTTCGTACAGATGCCGGAATACGATGCGCTCCGCATCGTTGGTCGCGATGGGAGCGTGACGCGGATCCACCGGCTCGGTCAGGCCGATCGTGATCGTGTGTGATGCCGTCGTCGAGACCGCGCCGGTCGGCAATAGGCAACTCTCTTCGGGCGCCGGCGCGGCACCCCCCAATACTCCTCCCCCTCCCCCGCCCCCGCCCGCCCCCGGTGATGCGCAGGCGCTGATGAAGACGAGAGCGACGATCGACGTTACGCGATGCGCTGGCATGAAATAACGATACACTACACTATCCCTGCATGGGATTCGCACGCTCAGTCCTCCTCAAAGCCTCGCGCAGCCAATGGCTCGCCCGCCAGCTGCGCGAACGGCGGTTCTTTCAGAAAGCGGCGCGCCGCTTCATGCCGGGCGAAGCACTCGATGACGCGCTCGATGCCGCCGGCCAGTTTGCCAAAGCGGGCATGGGCAGCGTACTCACGGAGCTCGGCGAGCAAGTCACGAGCCGCGCCGAGGCCGCCCAGGTCCGCGATCATTACCTCGGTGTGCTCGACAAGATCCAGCGACGCAAACTGCCGGCGCACGTCTCCATCAAACTCACGCACCTGGGGCTCGAGGGCAGCCGCGAAGGCTGCGTGCAGGACGTCCTCAAGCTCGCGGCCCGCGCCGACCAAGCCCGCTCGTTCTTGTGGATCGACATGGAGGAATCGCGGTACGTCGACGCGACGCTCGACGTGTACCGCCGCGCCAAGGCCGAGTGGCCGAACGTCGGCGTGTGCCTGCAGGCGTATCTTCGCCGCACGCCCGCGGATCTCGAATCGCTGCTGTCGTTGTCGCCGGCGATTCGCCTGGTGAAAGGCGCGTACAACGAGCCGGCTGACGTCGCATTCCCGAAGAAGCGCGACGTCGACGCCGCGTACTTCCAGCTGGCGCAGCGGCTGCTCGGCGAAGCCGGGCGGCAGCGCGTCAAGCCGGTCTTTGGGACCCACGATCTGTCGATGATCGAGCGGATTCGCCAGAACGCGGTAGCGCAGAAGGTGGCGCCCTCTTCATGCGAATTTCACATGCTCTATGGAATCCGCGCGGCCGAACAGCGCGCGCTCGCCTCGCATGGGGCGGAAGTGCGTGTGCTGATCAGCTATGGCAGCGCCTGGTTCGCCTGGTACATGCGACGCCTTGCCGAACGCCCCGCCAACGTATGGTTCGTCTTGCGGAACGTCGTGTAGATTTAACGGCATGGCCACCTCGACCATTTCTCGCCCCCACCGCGAGACCCGCGATTCGGTCGTCATCCGATTCGCCGGCGACTCGGGCGATGGAATGCAGGTCACCGGCAGCCAGTTCACGCTCGAGACGGCGCTCGCGGGATCCGATTTCTCCACCTTCCCCGACTTCCCCGCGGAAATTCGCGCGCCGACCGGCACGACGTTCGGCGTCTCCGCGTTCCAGATTCACTTCGGCGGCACCGACGTGATGACGCCCGGCGACGCCGTCGACGTGCTCGTGGCGATGAATCCGGCCGCATTGACGGTCGAGCTGAACGATCTGAAAGTCGGCGGCACGGTCATCGTCGACACCGCGGCGTTCAACGAGCGGAATCTCACCAAGGCGGGATACGCGAAGAATCCGCTCGATGACGATTCGCTCGCACGTTATCAGGTCCTCAAGTTCGACATCACGAAGCTCACCGCGGACTCGGTGAAGCCGCACGGGCTGTCGTCGCGCGAAGCGCATCTCTGCCGCAACATGTGGGCGCTGGGCCTGCTGCTCTGGATGTACGGCTACGAGCGCGCCGCCACGGTCGACTGGCTCAAGCGAAAGTTTGCGAAGAAGCCCGTCATCGCCGACGCAAACATCGCCGCGCTCAACGCGGGCCACGCCTTCGGCGAAACCGCCGAGATGACCGAGCACCTGGTCGGCTATACCGTGCCCAAAGCAGAGGTGCGACCCGGGCGCTATCGCACGATCAGCGGCACCGAAGGATTGGCCTGGGGACTCGTCGCCGGGCTGCGCGCCGCCGGCATCGAGAAAATGGTCTTCGCCGGCTATCCCATCACGCCTGCGTCCGCGCTCTTGCATACGCTCGCGAGTCTGCGCGCGTACGGCGTCGTCACATTCCAGGCCGAGGACGAAATCGCCGCGATCGGCGCGGCGCTGGGCGCCGCCTACGCCGGCTCGCTCGGCGTCACGTCGAGCTCCGGGCCGGGAATCGCGCTCAAGACCGAGATGCTGGGGCTCGCGATCGCGACCGAGCTTCCGCTGATCGTGATCGACTCGCAGCGCGCCGGCCCATCGACCGGCATGCCGACCAAGGCCGAGCAGTCCGATTTGTTCCAGGCCGTGCTGGGACGCAACGCCGACGCGCCGCTCGCGGTGCTCGCGCCCACGACGACGGCTGACTGCTTCGACATCGCCATCGAAGCGGTGCGGATCGCCACCAAGTTCATGACTCCCGTCATCGTTCTGAGCGACGGCTATCTGGCGCATGCCGCGGAGCCGTGGCGTATCCCGTCGGAAGCCGATCTGCCGCGCTTTCCGGTTTCGTATCGGACCGACCCCGAGGGATTCCAGCCATTCCTGCGCGATCACGCAACGCTCGCGCGGCCATGGGTGAAGCCGGGTACGCCAAGGTTGGAGCATCGCATCGGCGGGCTCGAGCGCGACTACGACTCGGGCCACATCTCCTACGATCCCGACAACCATGCGCGGATGACCAAGGCGCGCGCCGACAAGATCGCGGGGATCGCGCACGACATTCCGTTGCAGGCGGTGGCGCTCGGCGAAGATCACGGCAAACTCGCGGTCGTCGGCTGGGGATCGACGTTCGGTGCCATTCAGCGCGCCGTCCAGATCGCGCGCGACGAAGGGCGCGATGTCGCGCACATTCATGTGCGCTACTTGAGCCCGTTCCCGCGGAATCTGGCCGACGTGCTGAAGCGCTACGACCGCGTCCTCGTGCCGGAGATGAATAACGGGCAGCTGGTGAAGCTGATCCGCGCCGAATACCTGATCGACGCGCAATCGCTCCCGAAAGTGACCGGGAAGCCGTTCCGGGTCACTGATATCGCTCAGGCGATTCGGAAAATCGTATGACCGTCACCACGATCACGGACGCCCAACTCGCTCCCAAGGACTACGCGTCGGACCAGGAAGTCCGCTGGTGTCCCGGCTGCGGCGACTACGCGATTCTCAAGGCGGTGCAGAAGGCCTGCGCGGAAATGCAGCTGCAGCGCGAGCGCACCGTGTTCGTGAGCGGCATCGGGTGCGCCGCCCGCTTTCCTTACTATATGTCGACCTACGGCTTCCACACGGTGCATGGCCGCGCGCCGGCGATCGCGACCGGCATCAAGCTCGCCAATCCCGAGCTCGACGTATGGGTCATGACCGGCGATGGCGACGGCTTGTCCATCGGCGGCAACCACATGCTGCACGTGCTGCGCCGCAACGTCGATCTGAACATCGTGTTGTTCAACAACGAGATCTACGGTCTCACGAAGGGTCAGTACTCGCCGACGTCGCGGCGCGGCACGCGCTCGCCTTCCACGCCGTTCGGCTCGATCGAAAATCCCGTCTCGGCGTGCGCCTTCGCGCTCGGCGCCGGCGCCAGGTTCGTGGCGCGCTCGATCGACACTCAGCAGGCGCATCTCGTCGGCGTGCTGAAGCGCGCCCACGCGCATCGCGGCGCCTCGTTCGTCGAGATCCTGCAGAACTGCGTCGTCTTCAACGACGGCGTGTTCGATCCCATCACCGGCAAGGAAGTCGCCGGTGAAGCGCAGGTGCTCGTCGAGCACGGCAAGCCGCTGGTGTTCGGCAAGACCAAGGACAAGGCGCTGCGGCTGAAACCCGGCACGCTCGCGCTGGAGGTCGTCGCCGCGACGGCCGCGGATGTGCTCGTCCACGACGAAACGAATCGCCCGCTGGCGCAGCTGCTCGCGGCACTCGAGCCGCCGCTCCCGACAGCGATGGGCGTGCTGTATTGCAATCCGATGGAGTCGTACGAGCACGACGTGTACGCGCAACGCGGCGCCGTGCCCGCGAAGACCGACCTCGACGCGCTGCTGAACAGCGAACGCACGTGGGAAGTGGGAGGTGGCGAATGACGGTGGCGAATCGCAGGCGGGGCGCGGACCGGCGGGTCAAAGACGTCCCGGTACAGATCGAGCGGCGCAGCGGGCTCGATCGCCGGATGATCGTGGAATCGGCGACCGCGCAGATCCACGCGGTCCTGGAGCTGCTCACGCAGCTCGCGGATCACGGCGCGCTGCGCGACGACTCGCGGCGGATCCTCGACACGGCGATGATACGGCTGCGGTTTGCGCTGGAGCGGATAGAGCCAGAGTAGCCGTAATTCGTGCCCTGCCGCGGGGCGGCTCCGTGTCCCGGTGGAATCGGCAATCGCCGTCGGCGACAGCGTCTGGGGCGCGGCGCGCCCGCGCGCTCGGTGTGGGACTGCTGTCGGCAGGTACGGAGAGGAAGAGCTCGAGCGTGCGGGGGCGTATCGGGTTTACGAAGACCCGGCGGATCTGCTGCTCCACATTGACGAGTTGGGAATACGCGGCGAGTGATCAATCCGCGTCAGCGATTGAACCAATACGACAGCTTCACCAGGAACGTGTTTCTCGGATACGCGTCGAACAGCCGGCCGAAGTCTCCGGTCACGTTCCGCGTTCCCGTGGTCGGCTCGAAGTCATCCCGCCCCTGACTCCACACGACATACAACGTCGAGCCGGGCCGATATTCCCACCGCACGACCAGGTTCGAGTTGAAGAACTTGCTGTTGAAGTCCTGGAAATACGGGGACGAGCCGGCGTACGGCTGGTACCGATCGTCATAGGCCGCGGCCCGCGGCGTCGTGGACAACTCGCGAAGGTTGGACCAGTGGCCTTTGCTCACAAACGGCGAGGCGTACAGCTGAACCGTGAGTGTCGTGGTCGCCGTGTAATCGATCCGGAACGTCGTGGAGACGGTTTTTTGGTCGATGTGCGCAAACAGGTAATGCGTTCCCAGGGAATCCGTGTTGGGCGGCAGATCCTGCCGGTCGAGTATGTCGCGCTCGACGTTGGCGCTCACGGAGCCGCGAAACTGTGACGACACGCGGAGATCGATCTCCGGACTGAAGCTGAGCGACGAGGAACGCCCGCCATCCTTAGTCACGTAATTCGTGAACAGCGCAGGGATGATCACGGCCCGCTGATCGCCCTGAACGCCGAACCAGGGCGCGAAATACCTATCGACCCGCAGCGCCGGACCGCCGCGCGCGCAGTTATCGCAGTATGTGCCGCCCAAACCGCCGATGGTTCCGCCGAGGTGCAGGAACCACTGATTGTGCAGCTGCATATGCGCGTTGGTGTTGAAGGCCCGCTCGGTGGGCAGGCCGTCGCTCGTCGTCCAGTACTGCCACCAGTTGAAGTTCCAGAACGCGCGCGAGAATAGCCTGGTTTTCTGGCTCCAGTTCAGGCTCACCCAGTTGTTCCAGCTTTGCTGATTGGCGCTGAACAAGAAGCCCAGATCATTGATCTCGAACCCGGGGGAGCGGCGGAGATAACTCGTCTGACCCTGAATGAACCCGCTCCGGCGCGTGAGCAGAATCTCCTGGGCACTGCCGGTCAGCGACGTCCGCGTGCTGTCGTAGGCGATGTGATCGTCGGGTCGTTGAAACAGATGCGTTGCATTGCGCTGTGTCGCGTTGATCGCGGCCGTATCGCCGCCGACGTTGCTGAAATCCAACGCGCCGTTGAGCTCGTACGTACCGCCGTGGAAGCGATGGCGGAAATCGAGCGCCCCGACGTACGCGTGGTCGCGCAGGCCCTGCGTAAACTGATCGATGTTGCGGTTGACGGCGGTCGCCATCATCCCGAAGCCGCTCTGGCCGTTGCGAAGATCTTGCGACAACCGTAGCACCCCGTAGTTCGTAAACGGGTCGACCGTGGCGCCGCCAATCTGCGCGTGGTTGGTTATTCCCTCCACCGCCCCGATCGTGAGCCCGTTCGCCAACCTTCCCGAGATCTTCGCGGCACCGAGAATACGGCTGGGATCGTGACCAATGCGCCGCGAGTAGAAGAGACCCTCCGGCCCGCAGTTTACGGCGCTGCAGTCGACTGGGAAGTTGAAGATTCCCGTCCCTTCGACGAAAAACGGCCGCCGCTCCGGAAAGAAGGTCTCGAACGACGTGAGGTTCACGACCGACGGGTCGGCATCGATCTGCCCAAAATCGGGGTTGACCGTAGCATCGACCGTGATGTTCGACGTGATGCCGTACTTGACGTCCGCGCCGCCGTCGAACTTCTGCACGTGCCGGAATCCCGCCTCCGGCACGTTCTTGGTCACGGTATACGGCGCCAGCTCCAGCCGGCGGGGCGCCGGAAGGCCGTCCAGTCCCACCAGATCGCCGAGCTGCGAGACAAAGCCGCGGCGGGACGGCCGGAACACCGGCCAGCCGTCGCGTTCGCCGCCGTGCCGGTCGATATCGCGCCAGATGGCGAAGCCGAACGTATTGGTCGGCGCGTGCGCGTAGCGCAGCTGCGAAAGTGGAATGCGGAACTCCGCGGTCCAGCCCAGAGAGTCGACCCGCGTGGCGACCTCCCACACGCCGTCCCAGGCGTCGTCTTCCTGCTGGTCGTCGCCATACATCGCGTAGTCGCGCTTCACCCCGCCGGGATTCACGGCGAACTCGAAGCCGGTACGGCGGTCGTGGTAAGAATCGATGACGATTTTGATTTGATCGCAGCAGATGCGGACGTCACGGCGGGCGAGCAGCTTCTTGATGCTGTCGGGATGGTTGTCGAAGGCTCGCACGAAGACGTACAGGTTGTGCTCGTCGTACGCGACCTTGGCTTCCGTCTGCAGGCTGGGATCGCCGTCTTCCGACGGTTGAAACTGCCGGAAGTTCTTGATCACGGGAGCGAGCCGCCACACGGCGTCGTCGTCCTTGCCGTCGATCACTGGCGCAGTTGCCGCGCGCTGCGCAATCGCGACTGTCGCGGAAGGGGCCCGCGGAGGCGGCGGAGCGGCGGCGGTCTGAAATGCGAGGATTGCGGCGGCGAAAGACGTGACAGGCATCATGTCCTTGGATGGTACGATTCGACAAATAGTTGGTTTCGTGATAGCTTCGCCCGGCCCTTTTTGGCCCTTCGCCGCCGCACGAGGCACCCGAGGTGACTTTCACAAGATTGTGGTCCGACCGGCGCACCGGTACCGACCGCCGGTCAGAGCCACGTCGCCGATTTGTCACGAATGTGACAAAAGAGCGCCGCCACGTCGTGGACCGCCGTCGGGGGTCGGAGCGCCGCAGCACGCTCGACCGGCGTGGCCGCGCCATCCGTGCTCCCAATGCCGAACGGCCCGTCGAGCATGTCCGCAATGCTCTCCAGCTGCTGCGCGAAGTCGCCCTGGTCGGAGAGCTTTCGGCCGGACCCAGTGAAGACCTCGGCGCCGCGATCGAGCGGCTACACCGTGCGGTTGGACTACTCGAGCGTCAGCGGCGGTAAACCCTATTTCTTGAATAGCGCGAGATACTGCCCGTACCCCTCTGCTTGCAGCGAATCCACCGGTATAAATCGCAGCGACGCCGAATTGATACAGTAGCGTAGCCCGGTGGGTTTCGGCCCGTCGTCAAAGAGGTGGCCGAGGTGTGAATTCGCGTGCGTGGAACGGACCTCGGTGCGCTCCATGAACAGCGAGTGATCCGACTTCTCCGCGATGTTGCCGGGCTCGAGCGGCCGGGTGAAGCTCGGCCAGCCGGTGTGGGAATCGAATTTGTCGAGCGAGCTGAACAGCGGCTCCCCCGACACGACGTCCACGTAGATCCCTTCTTTATGATTGTCCCAGTACTCGTTCTGGAACGGCCGTTCGGTGGCCTCATGCTGCGTCACTTCGTACTGCAAGGGCGTCAACTCGCGCCGGACCTCTGCGTCGCTCGGTTTGGGCTTCACGGTATACATCGCCTCTCTCAATCCTCCCTGACTTGTTGCCCGCACTGCGGCCTTACCCGCTTCATCGCCCCAGATCTGACGCAGCCGCCCATCGCGGCCGCAGCCGGTGCGGTACATCCCATAGCGCACGGGATTTTTCTTGGCGTACTGCTGATGATAGTCCTCGGCCGCATAAAACGGCCCGGCGGTCAGGACTTGCGTCACGACGTCGCGGTGAAAGCGATCGTTGATCTGCTGCTTGGTCGCGATCGCCGCGCGGCGCTGATCGGCGCCGCGGACGAAGACTGCCGTGTGATAGTTCGGCCCGATGTCGCAGGCTTGGCCGTCCGCCTGGAACGGATCGATGTTGTGCCAGAAGGTCCAGAGCAGCGTCTCGTAGCTGACTTTGGAGGGATCGTAGACCACCTGGACCGACTCGAGGTGGCCGGTAGTTCCTTCCACCACCTGCTCGTACGTCGGGTTCTTGGTCGTGCCGCCCATGAATCCCGACGTGGCGGAGATTACGCCCGGGAGATCGTCGTAGGCGTGCTCCATCGTCCAGAAGCAGCCGCCGGCAAACGTGGCGGTGTCGAGCGGAGTTGTCAGGCTCAGCGCCAACAGGAGTGCGATGTTCATGGTGGTGAATGTGGCAATCCCGCCGCGCCGACGGTAGTGGCGGAGCGCTTTCTTAGAGCTTTCTCATCCTTTTCACATTGCCCGTCGCCGGCAGCGCGCCGTAGGTTAGCCACGTGCAGATCCTTCTCGTCGAAGACGATCGCGACTTGCGGCGCTTCCTGAGCAAAGCGTTTCGCGAAGAAGGTTACGGCGTCGCGGAGACCGATTCCGGTGATCGCGCTTTGGAACGCGCGCTCGACGGCAATTTCAGCTGTCTCGTGCTCGACGTCATGCTGCCCGGTCGGGACGGCTTCAGCGTCGTCGCAGAGCTGCGCAAGCGCGGCGTTTCAACGCCGGTGCTGTTGCTCACCGCCAAGGACGAGCTGGAGTCGCGCGTGCGCGGGCTCGAAGGCGGCGCCGACGACTACGTCACGAAACCCTTCGATCTGCCGGAGCTCCTCGCGCGCGTGCACGCACTGATTCGTCGCGCCGAGCTGCGCCACAAAGATGCGACGCTGCGCGTGGGTGACGTCACGCTCGATCCGTTGAGCCGGCGCGTGACGCAGAGCGAGCGCGTCATCGACCTCTCGCCTCGTGAGTTCGCGCTGCTCGAGTTCCTGATGCGCAACGTCGGCCGTACGGTGTCGCGCTCGCGCATCGCGGAAGCCGTCTGGAACTACAAGTTCGATCCGGAAACGAACGTCGTCGACGTCTACGTCAACTACTTGCGCAAGAAGCTGAGCTTCGGCGGCCGCACCGCGCCCATCAAGACGGTTCGCGGCGTTGGCTATCGCTTCGAGGGCGACAGCGATGGCTGAGCGCCGGCTGAGTCAGGTACTGACGCGCCGCTTCAGTCGCGTCGCGTGGACCGCACTCGCCGGCTACGCCGTCGTGGTGATCCTCGTGTTCGCGGCGGCGGCGGAAATGGCGCTGCGGCGTTCGCTCGATCACTCGGCGGACTTCATTCAGTCGCTGCTGGGCGCCTACCGCGATTCCACCAGCGCACCGGGGAGTGTCATGCCGTCCGCGCTCGCGGACCAGCTCGTCGGCATGGGTGGTCAGGTCGTCATCACCCGCACGACGACAAACGCCGGTGGCATGCCGCAGGTCTATTACCTCTCGCCCGGTATGCCGGCACGCCGGCTGGAAGGCTCCCGCGGCGCGCTCGTCTCCGCCATAACGGAACGGGCAGGTTGGCGCGAGCGCGTGCTGCATCGCGTCATGGGCGAGTTCGATATCTACGTCGTGGGCAGCCGTGAATCCTATCTCGTACCGCTGGGCGTCCTCTTCGCCATCGCCGTCCTGCTGTTACCGCTCGCCGCGTTCGCCGCGGCGCGACGCGCGCATCAGGCAGTCGCCGACACGCTGCAACCACTCGATCGCGTCACGGCAGAAACGCGCGCGATCGGTCCGTCCGAGCTTGGCACCCGCCTGACGAGCCCCACCGGGCAGGCAGAGGTGACGGAACTGGCCGACAGCATCAACCGGATGCTCGAGCGCGTCGATCGCGCGCACCGCGCGCTCCAGTCGTTCACCGCCGACGCCAGTCATGAGCTCCGCACGCCACTCACCCATTTGCGCGCGCAGGTGCAGTGGGCTTCCGCCGAAGGCCGGGCCGAATCGGACATCCGGGATGCGCTGGTCGAAATGGAGCGGGAGCTCGACCGGACGACCAAACTCGTGGAGGAGCTGCTGCTCATCGCGCGCGGTGAGAACCGGCAACTCGCGCTCGCACACGCGGCGTTCGACGTGAACGCCGTCGTGGCGGAGGTCCGCGAGATCACGGAAGCGATGGCGATGGACAAGCCGCTGACAGTCTCCGTCACCACCGCGGGCGGCGTCGAGGCCATCGGCGACGCCGAGCGCACGCGCCACGTCTTGCTGAACCTTGCAGTAAATGCCGTCCGCTACACGCCGAGCGGCGAGATCAGCTTCACCGTGCTACGGAATGGCACAGAGGCCGGGGTGAGCGTGCGCGATACAGGGCCGGGAATCGCGCCGGAGCACGTGGACCGGATCTTCGATCGTTTCTTTCGCATCGATCAGTCGCGGAGTCGCGAGCTGGGCGGCACCGGCCTGGGACTTGCCATTGCCCGCCTGTTCGCGGAACTGCAGGGAGGCAGGATCGAGGTCGATAGTACGCCCGGACAGGGCAGCACATTCACACTCTGGCTGCCGGCGAAACAAATGTAGGGGCGCAGCCTGCTGCGCCCCTGCCATTCTTTATCCTGCCTGTGGTCGCGAAATCTTCGGGATCTACTGCGCTACCAACCCCACCGTGCCGGCCGGTAATCCGCCAACGTTGCCGACCGCCGTCAAATGCCCGTCGGCCTCGATCCGGAAGCCGCTAATGCTGCGATTGCCGTTCAACTGATAGAGATACCGGCTGTTCCCGCTGATCGCCAAATCGACATTGCCAGGACCAACGACCGCCGTAATGCCATTGGCGTCGATGAGCCTGATCGAGCCGTCAGTGGCAATGGCAAATCCTGAAATCGTGCCGCTATGGGCATTGGCGGTGTAGCCAAACCTGCCGTTCCTCGTGACGATCGCCCAGCACGGCGCACCCTGGTACGTAGACACTTCGCCACTTGCGACCGCGAGGTCCCCGCCGTTCCCGATCACATACGACGACGCACTTCCCGCCGCTTCCGACACGAACAGCTCGTCGCGATGTCCGAACGCAAAGCCGAACGGCGTACCGCCGGCCGACGCGCTTGTGATCGGGCCGACCGCGACGCCGTCAGACCCGACGGTGTAGAGGTCGAGCTTGCTCGTTGCCTTCTCCGTCACGACGAGCCAATTCCCCTCCGGACTGAAGGCGACCTCCGCGGAGCCGACGGCGGTCCCGGACAGCGGCCGAGTCGAACCGGCGATCGGTGTGAATGAGCCATCGGAGCCGACAGCGAAGCCGCTGATGTTCCCAGTGCCTCCGCCGTTCAGGACGTATACAACGTTGCCGTGCACGGTGAGGCTGATCGGCTGGACTCCGCCCGACGCGATGCGACCCGTCAGCGAAAGACCGGCCGGCGTCACCCGGAATGCGCTGATATCGTTGGAGCCGGCGTTGACCGCAAACAGCCAGCGGCCGTCGTCGCTCAACGCGATGGCGCCTTGCGAGCCGAGACTGCTCCCGGCACCCGTCCCGCCGGTCGACACGTTTCCCAGCCACGACAGGCTGCCGTCCGCCGCGCGCGTGAACATGGCGACGGCATTGCCGCTCGCCTGATTCAGCAGCGCATATACGGCGCCCGCTCCATCCGCGGCGACGCCAGCGGCGCCGGCATTCATCGCGGCTCGATCTGCCGCCAGACCGGTAATACTGTGGTGTGGCTCGCATGCCGACAGCGCGATCGCCGCGAGCGCGCTGATTGCTACGATCCTGTTCATCGCATGCCCCCGAGAAATGGTGATGGTGAATTGCTCGGGACAATGAACGCGCGCTGTGCGAAAAGCGCAGCGGGTTTCGAGGCTTATGAGAGACTTCTCATACTGCTATCATTACTCGCATGCGCATTGCGCCACTTGCCGCGATCGCTCTAATCGTTCTGCAGGGTCCGCAACCCGCTCGCGACGACGGGCAGTGGACGATGCCCGCCAGGGATTACGCCGCGACTCGCTACTCGGGGCTCGCGCAAATCACACCGGCCAACGCGACGCGGCTTCATCCTGTCTGGAGCTTCTCGACCGGCGTCCTCGGCGGTCACGAAGGTCAGCCACTCGTCGTCGGCGGCACGATGTATGTCGTGACGCCCTTCCCCAACGTGCTCTACGCCTTTGACCTGACGCGCGAAGGCTATCCGCTCAAATGGAAATATCGACCGGAGGTGAATCCTGCGTCCCTCGGCATCGCGTGCTGTGACGCAATCAATCGCGGCGCCGTGTATGCCGACGGCAAGATCATCTATAACCTGCTCGACGGGCATACCGTGGCGGTCGATGCGGCGACCGGCGCCGAAGTCTGGAAGACGCAGATCGCCGACATCAATCAAGGCGAGACGACGCCGATGGCGCCCTTCGTCGCGGGCAATCGCGTGATCGTCGGACCTTCCGGCGGCGAGTTCGGGATCTACGGCTGGGTGAAGGGGCTCGACGTCGCGACGGGCACGATCGTGTGGACCGCGCACAACATGGGCCCGGACAGTCTCATGCTCGCGCGCTCGTTCGGCACCGCAAACATCGGCGTATCGACCTGGGAGGGCGATTCCTGGCGGCGTGGCGGCGCGCCTGTGTGGGGCTGGATCTCCTACGACCCGCAGCTCGATCTCATCTACTTCGGCACGGGCAATCCCGGTCCGTACAACGCCGAGCAGCGCGCCGGCGAAAACAAATGGACCAACAGCGTGCTCGCGCGTCGCCCCGGCGACGGCTCGCTGGTCTGGGCGTATCAATTCACGCCGCACGACTCCTGGGACTATGACGCCAACGCCGAAATGATCCTGGCCGATCTCGTGATCGGCGGCCGGATGCGCAAAGTGCTCGTTCATTTCGACAAGAACGGCTTCGCCTATACTCTCGACCGGCTGACCGGCGAATTGCTGGTCGCCGAGCCGTTCGCCAACGTCACGTGGGCGAAGCGGATCAACCGGTCGACGGGCGAGCCGGTGCTGGATTCGAGCAAGACGACGGGCGCGTCCAAGGGCAACGTGAAGGGCATCTGTCCGAGCCTCGAGGGCGGCAAGAGTCCCGCATCGCCGGCGTCGTACTCGCCGCGGACTGGCTGGTTTTACGCGGCGACGAACAATCTGTGCATGGATTTCGAGGCGTCGCGCTCGACGCGCATTCCCGGGACGCCCTACATCGGGGCCAATACACCGTACTTCCCCGGCCCCGGCGGCAACATGGGCGAGTTTCTCGCCTGGGATGCCGTGCGCGGCCGCAAGGTGTGGGGCATCAAAGAGAAATACCCCGTGTGGAGCGGCAGCGTCGTCACGGCCGGCGATGTCGTGTTCTACGGTACGCTCGACGGTTGGTTCAAAGCGGCCAACGCCCGCACCGGCAAGCCGCTCTGGAAGTTCAAGGTCGGATCCGGCGTCGTCGCCGCGCCGATTTCGTTCCGCGGCCCCGATGGCAAACAGTACGTCGCGGTCTACGCCGGTATCGGTGGCGACTGGTTCCTGCTCTCTGGCGACGTCCGCTCCGACGATCCCGCCGACGTGCGGCCCCCCGCCGACTTCGCACCCGATCTCGCGCGTCACACGAGCCAGGGAGGGATCGTTTGGATCTTCGGCCTCTGATCCTACTGGCAGCGGTCGCGGCGTGCGAGCGCTCCAATGCCGGAGGCATTCCCGGCTCCGTTCGCTATCCCAATCACGTGGCCGCTGGTGGTAACCAGCCGCCCGCCGGTGAGATCAAGAATCCGCTCACGCCCGATTCGACCGCGGTCGCGGACGGCGGCAAGATTTTCAGCAGCATGAATTGCGACGGTTGCCACGGCGGCGGCGCGACGGGGTGGGTGGGGCCAAGTCTCGTGGACGGCCGCTGGCGCTACGGCAGCACCGATGGCGCGCTCTTCCAATCGATCTTTTACGGCCGCCCGCGCGGCATGCCTGCCTATGGCGGCGTCATGTCGGCTGGTGCGATTTGGAAAGTCATCCTCTACATCCGCGCTCAACCTGTGCCAGCGGACGTCCCGACCGAACGGTGGAAACCCTAACTACAAGGCGTATAAAGCCGTGCAACGGCGCGTAACGGCGTACCAGTTGCACGCTATCGCACGTAGTCCCACGCATTTGTGACCTACATCCCCACGACCTGACCGGCGTTTATTATGTTGGGGCCCCGATAGCTCCTTCGGCGAGGCCCTCATGCGTCTGCATCGCGTCGTCATCTGCTTCTTCGTTCTGCTGGCGATCTTCGGTTGCGGCGGCAATCGGCCGGTCCGGCAGCGCGTGCTGCTGCCACCGAACCTGAATCTGGCCCCGCAGCACAACATCGGACTGTTCGAATTCTCGGTCGAGAACGCGAAGGGCGATCTCCAGACCTTCGCGACGCATCGCTTTGAGGAATACGTCCTGGCCGCGCAGAGCGGCATCGAGATGCGCGAGTTCACGGCGGCCGATTCGGTCAAGGTCTTTTCCAGTGCCACCGATAGCAACAGCTGCCCTGTCGCGTTCTTCGGTCATTTGAAGATCTCGAACGTGAAGCCGCACGGCGGGCTGACGGCCGCGCTGTCGCCGGTGCTGCGCGCGACCGTGAGCGTCGAGTTGTCGGTCTGGCTGGTAAACACGCGGACGGGCGGCGTGCTGTGGCGGCGCAGCTCGATGTCCACCGAAGAGGTCGGTGGTTTGTCGTTCATCGGCGGCACACCGTCGTTTTCCGCGAAAGACCCGAACGACGCGTACGGCCGGCTGATCAATCAGCTCGTTTACAATGTGACCTATGACGTGCGGAGTACATGGGTGGATCAATAACCGATTCCCAACTGCGCGTAGAGGCGCGAGAAAGGCGCAGCAGGTGATTTGACGTCGCACTTGCTGCGCCTTTTTACGCCGTTACGCGCCGTTAATTGGTTGCCAGCGCTCTCCGGAATTCGCTCGCCCTGAGGGTGAGCTCCTCATCAGAAATCCGTTGCCGGCCCAGGCTTCGCAGCGCCGTATCCAGCGCCACCCAAAGACTGCGGCGATGCGGATCGAGCTGCAGCGCGCGCGCCAGCGGTCCCAGTGCCGCGTCGTATGATCCGTTCGCCATGTACAGCGCGGCCAAGTGCTCCATCTCGTCTACGTCCCGCGGATAGTTGTGGAGATGGTGCGTGAGCGCCGCGACGCGCGCGACATTCATCTGGACCTCCGCCTGCGGGTCTGGAGCGGGAGCGGCGGGCCCAGGCAGGGCCGCCGGAGTTCCCATGATCCAGCCCACGGCGAGCCCCAGCGAGATCGTGACGGCTTTCCAGTTGGTCATGGTCCCCTCCCTTTGATGGAGGGGAAAAGCACGCGGCGCGCCAGGCCGGTTGCAGGCGAGGCGCGCCGCGATTGTGTTGCGACAGACACTATGGCGTCGCGGGGGGTGTGTCCTCTTTGTCACGCGGCTTCTTGTTCACCCACCAGAACACCAGCATCACCAGCGCGACGATCAGTCCGATCTTGAAGATGAAAAAGAGCACGGGAAGGAGAAACAGCGAGGCGAGCTTCCACAGGCCGAAGCCCACGAGGCCGATGGCGGCAAGCTGCACGACTGGCTTCATCACACGATCCGGAAAAGGGACTGCTACAATACGGGGGCAGGTCCTGGAAGTGTCAAGAAATGCGCTGGGCCAGGTCCACTCCCACCTGGCCCAGTTCGCTATGTATGCCCTGCAAAGCGGCGTCGGCGTGTTCGTCCTACCCATTGGAAGACTGCCGAACAGCGAAGCGACCGCGGAGACTTACCAGAACTTGAGACGCGAGATGAGGGAGCGGCCGTGCTTCATCCGCGCGCCGACTTTCGCCTTCACGGATTTGGCGTGCTGCGATTTCCGTTTGCTGGTAGACGTCGTTCTGCGTGCCATGGGTCGTTGCTCCGTTGCGTGAAAGAGCAAATCAAGCGGCGCCACCATGCGCGCCGCTTGATAGCTCCCGATTACCGCACCTTACATCGAGTTCTCGATGAGCGGTTGTTTCGGGCCATGATCAGGTCCGGTTATGAGCTTGACCTATACGCTGGTGCTGCGTCGTCCAGCTACGAGTTGCCAGATGAAGGCAACGAGCGCGATCACGAGTAGGAGGTGAATCAGGCCCGTCACGTGAAAGACCACGAAGCCGAGCAACCAGGCTACGAGCAGAATGACTGCAAGTGCGGCAAACATGGACAGCCTCCGGATAGATGGGCTAACTCCGCGGGAGAATAGAAAACGATTCGGACGCCGGTAATCGTCCGATGAAATGGTTTTGGGATGAGACGGGGTTAACTACTTGGGGCGAGGATCAGGCAAACAGCTGCGACGACTGCGGCCCCGACGCCGACGGCGGGCGCATGGCCGCGAGCGCTCGGCCGGCGTCGGCCCAGCGCGAGCGCAGCCACTCCGAGAGCCAGAGCGGCAGCGTGCGCGAGCGCTCGAGCGGCTCCTGCCCCACCGCCGGCTTCATCCCGGTGAGCATCTCGTGCGCGAGCGCCTGCACCGCCGCCATGTCGTTCCGCGCTGTCGCCGGCTTCCCGAGCGCGCCCGCGATGCCCGTGTCTGCGAGCAGTATGCCGCCTTCAGCGAGCAGCACGTTTTCCGGTTTCAGCTCGCCGTGGAAAATGCCTATGGCGTGCGCGTGGGCGAGGCCGTTCAGGACACCGCGCAGGATTTCGACCGTGCGGGCGAGCGGAATGGGACCGTTATTGCCGATCCAGGCGCGCAGTGTCGTGCCCGGCACGAACGGCCGCGTGTGATACACGAACGCGCCCGCCCGTCCCGCTCCACGCGGGGGCACCAGATTGGGATTGCGCAGCTGCTCGCTGAGCAATAACACCGCGCGCTCGAATTGCAGATCGTTGATGCCGAGGGACAGGGCGGCGGGCAGGATTTTGACGAGGAGCTCCGAGCCGTCCTGCGACTGCGTCGCCACGAAGAGCCGATACTCACCGACCGGCCGGACTTCGCGTTCGATTCGATACAGGGGGCCGAGGGCGTCCGCTAGGGCGGCGCGGAGTTCGGACATGATTGGCAAGTTAGCCCCTGGCCCGCCGTTGGGAAGGGACTACTCCCCCGTTTCCCTTCTAATCCCCTGGTAGCGGCTTTGCGCCTGGGCCCGCTCCACGGTCGTGCCGAAGATCTTCTCGCCGTCGAAGCGGCCGTTCTCGATGAAGATCTCCGAGATTTTGTTGCCGGCCGTTACGCTTCCCGCCACGAACACGCCCGGTACCGACGTCTCGAGCGTATCCGGATTGATTAGCGGCCGCCCCGTTTCGGGATCGTACGCGATCCCGATGCGCGTGAAGAGCTCCATGTCCGGGTGGAACCCGATGAGTGCGTAGACGCGGGTCGCGGGAATCCGCTCCTCGTTCCCCAACGCACCGCGCACGAGGACGTCGCGCGGCGTGATCTCGATAATCTGGCTCGCGAGCCGCGCCTGGATCTCGCCCGCCTTGATACGGTTTTCGAGATCTGGTCGCAGCCAATACTTCACGCTCTTGGGCCACGTCTGCCCGCGGTACACGATTGTGGTTCTGGCGCCGGCGCGAAACAGTTGCAGCGCTGCCTCGACCGCCGAATTCCTGCCGCCGATCACGACGACATCGAGACCGTACGAGAGATGCGCCTCGTCGAAATAGTGATGGACGTGCGGCAGCTCTTCGCCGGGCACGTTCAGGCGGTTCGGCGAATCGAAGTAGCCCGTCGCTAGCACGAGCTTTTCCCACGCGATCGACTCGCGACCGAATCGCGTTTCGACTTCGTGGGCGGAAATCAGTTTCGTGTATGTCTGGACCCGGATCCCCTCGACACGCGCGACGCCGCGGTAGTACTTCAGCGCCTCCTCGCGCGTGGCTTTCGCGCCGGCACAGACGAGCGGGTGATTGCCGATCTCGAGGCGCTCCGGCGTGGTGAAGAACGTCATGTTGGCGGGATAATGCACGATCGAATTGGCGAGCGCGCCCGCATCGATGACGAGGGGATCGATCCCGCGCCGCTTGGCAGAAATCGCACACGCGAGGCCGATCGGCCCCGCCCCTGCGATGATGACTCGTTCTTTCACCTACCTGGGATTTGCATGCATGCGCAGCAGCTCGTCAAGCCGCTCGCGCATGTCGGGACGGATCGCATCGTTGAGATCGAGGTTGTGATTGGCCAACATGTTCTGGATGTCGATGGTCGAGACCCGCCATCCGGGCTTCTTCGATTACGATAATGAAGTGGAGGCGCGCCTGGCTCCCGAAGCCGCACAAGACGTCACAATTCGGTGGATCTTCGACCATGCGCTCGGCTCGTTGATAGCCGCGCTAGTGTGGTCCCGGCGACCCGGCGCTGCGCGCTGAGCCGCGGACGATCTCGACCCGCAACTC
>DATGEQ010000055.1:0-9147 GCA_035309945.1 Gemmatimonadales bacterium
GACGACGACGGGGCCAAAGTAAAGTGTGAGTCCGGCGCCGCCGGAGAAGGTGGCGTGGCCGGGTCCCCCCGCCCCCCGCGCGCCGGTGGCGCGCAAGGGATCGCGCCGCGCGTACGAGCTTGCTGCAACCCCGGCTGCGACGTCGAGGCGCGCCGACGGACCGCGCGTGGTTCGGTCGATGTCCCGGCGAATGTCCTCGACCAGTCGCCACTCGGCGACCGACACCGCGTTCGAGTCGACCGCGGCGAGCGCGCGTGCGATCTGGTCCACGCGGAACGGGCGCGTGAGCGGTGACGGATCGGCGATCCGGCCACTCGCGATCAAGTGCTCGATGAACGGCATCGCCCAATTGTTCAGCGGCAGGTACCGCGAGGCTTCCTGACCCGCGAGGGGCGGGGCCGGGGGCCGGACCGCGAGCAATACCAGAACTGCCAGGACGCGTCGCATGTGCGCGGGCCAATATATAGCTTTCCCGCCCATGCTCGTCGAAAACCGTCGAGGCTCGGTCGTCGAGTCGCGCCATCAGGTTCATGTTGCGGTGGTCGACGCAGCCGGAAAGCTCGTCGCCCAGGCAGGCAATCCCGATCTGGTCACGTTTTGGCGCTCGGCGGCGAAGCCGTTTCAGGCCCAGCCGCTCATTCAGGATGGCGCCGTGGAGCGGTTTACGCTGACGCGCCAGGACCTCGCGCTCGCGTGCGCGTCGCATTCGAGCGAGCCGGCGCAGGTGGCACTGGTTCGCGACTTCTTGCAGCGCATCGGGTGTTCGGAGCGGGATCTGATGTGTGGGCCGCACCGGCCGCTGTCGGAGGCGGTGGCGAAGGATTACGAAACGCGCGGCATGCGCATGACCGCCGCCTACTCGAACTGCTCGGGCAAGCACACCGGCATGCTCGCGCTCGCCAAAGTCCACGGTTGGCCGATCGAGTTTTACGCGCGGCTCGACCATCCGGTGCAACAGCGCTGTCTGAAGTCGGTCGGCGAATACACGGACGTCGTGACGGAAGAAATCGGTGTCGGTGTCGATGGCTGCGGCGTGGCCTGTTTCGCGCTCCCGCTGCGCAACATGGCCCTCGCGTACACTCGGCTCGACGGACCGATTCTCGAGGCGATGGTGCGTCATCCCGAGCTGATCGCCGGCGCAGGCCGGCCCTGCACCGAGATGATGACGGCCCATCCCGGTCGCGTCGTGACCAAGGTGGGTGCCGAGGGTGTGTACAGCGCGTTGCTCGTGCGCGAAGGCCTTGGCGTCGCGCTGAAGGTAGAAGACGGTCACAGTCTCGCCGCCGCGCTGGCGATCGCCACGGTGCTCGCCGAGCTCGGGCTCAAGCCGCTGCCCGCTTCCTTATTGAAGAAGCCGACCATCAATTCGCGCGGGGAGACGGTAGGTGAGATGCGTGTAAATGGGGCATTGGAGCGCTGAAAGGATTATGAGCTTAGACCCGCAGACCTTAGCCTTGGTGCGGATCGCGGTCGCGACGGCGACGGGTGACGAGACCAGGCTGCGCGATCGCATGGTGGCGGCGCGGGCGGTGCACGTACCACCGCAGTGGGTCGACGAGCTCCTGTTGCAGAGCTTCCTCAACGTCGGTTATCCGCTGGCGCTCGTGGCCTTCGGCGTGTGGCGCAGCGTTGCGGGGCCCGTGCGGGAGACTGAAAAGGGCGAGGCGATCGCTCATCCCGAATGGGACCTGTGGACCAAGCGCGGGGTCGAGGCGTGCAACGAGGTGTATGGCCGCACCTACCACAAGCTGCTGCTCAACCTGCGGGCGATGCATCCGGCGATTGAGCCGCTTGTTGTCGTGGACGCGTACGGAAAGATCCTTGCTCGACCCGGTCTGGATTCCAAACGACGCGAGCTCTGTACTCTCGCGGCAATCGCAATGCAAAACGCACCGCGACAGCTGCACGCGCACCTGCGCGGCGCGTTGAACACCGGATCCACTCGGGACGATGTCGATGAAGTCATCGCGCTCGTGGAGGCTGATTTGACGACGGAGCGGGCATTGAAGCTTTGGGAGATGTGGGCGGATGTTCGTGAGCGCAAACTGTGAACGCGGAACCTGACATGAACGCGGAACGCGGAATGCGGAACGCGGAACAGCAGGGTAAGGACGTCAAGCCGCGGGACCTGCGGGAGCGCACCAAAGCGTCCTTTTGGTTGGAGCTGCTCGCCGAGGCAGGGCTGACCGGTTCGGAGGACGCCCGGCGGCTGCGGGCGGAAGCCGATCAGCTCGTTGCGATAACGATCTCGTCGATCCGTACGGCACGTGGACCTCGCATCAATATTCCGCGTTCCGCGTTCCGCGTTCCGCGTTGATGTTCATAGATCGCGCCGTCGTTCAAGTTGTGGCCGGCACGGGCGGCTCAGGAGCCTCCTCGTTTCGTCGCGAAAAATTCGTCCCGAAGGGCGGACCAGACGGTGGTGATGGCGGTGTCGGCGGAAGTATCTACGTCACAGCCGACCCAAACCTCACGACCCTGCTCGATTATCGCTATCACACCCGTTGGGTAGCGGAACGCGGACAGCACGGTAAGGGCAAGAACATGACCGGAAAATCGGCCGAGGACGTGTATCTGCCGGTCCCTCCCGGAACGGAAGTGCGCGACGCGGACACCGGCGAAATCCTCGGCGAGCTGCTCGCGCCGCAACAGACGCTGCTGGTAGCCAAAGGCGGCCGGGGCGGGCGCGGCAACCAGCATTTCGCGACGCCCACGCATCAGTCGCCGCGCGAGTGGGAGCCCGGAGAGCAGGGGGAGCAGCGACGGCTCGAGCTCGTCCTCAAGCTCATCGCCGATGTCGGACTCCTCGGCGAGCCGAACGCCGGCAAGAGCACGCTGCTCTCGGTGATCTCGGCGGCGCGACCCAAGATCGCCGACTATCCATTTACCACACTCGAGCCGCACCTCGGCGTCGTGGGGTTGTCCGACCATCGGTCGTTTGTAGTCGCGGACATTCCGGGGATCATCGAAGGCGCGCACGAAGGGAAAGGGCTGGGCTTGCGGTTTCTCCAGCACGTCGAGCGCACGCGCATTCTGGCCGTGCTGATCCCCGTCGATAGTCCCGATCCGCAGGCCACCTACGACCTGCTCAGGAAGGAAGCGGCCTCTTATTCGAAGGAGCTCGCCTCCAAACCGCACGTGGTGGTCGTCACGAAATCGGATTTGCGCACGACGCCCGACGGGCGGCGCGCGATGATCCGGACAAGCGCACCGGTCGTGGAGATTTCCGCCGTGAGCCGGCAAGGCGTGCCGGAGCTGTTGGAAGTGTTATGGAAGACGCTGAAATCGTAGCGACCATCGCGCTCTCGCTCGTCCCCGGCATCGGATCGCAACGGCTGCGCGCGCTGATCGCGGCGTTCGGCAGCGCGCAGGCGGTTTTCACCGCACCCCAATCGAAGCTCGAGACGGTGTATGGCATCACGCGGGCAGCGGCGACGGCCATCACGGCGGCGAAGCCCGACGACGGTGCCCGCGTGCTCGCGCAACTCGCGGCGATGGGCGCGCGCGCGCTGTTCCCGGGCGAGCGGGATTTTCCGGCGGCGCTCGAGGAAATCCCCGAGCCGCCCGCGGTGTTGTATGCGTGGGGTGATGTGGCGCTGCTCGCGCGCCGCAGCGTCGCGATGGTGGGCAGCCGCAACCACACCACGTACGGCGAGTATGCCGCGCGGCTGTTCGCGGGTGCCGTAGCGCCGCACGCGGTGATCGTCAGTGGGATGGCGCGGGGCATCGACGCGCTTGTCCACGCCGCCGCGCTCGATGCAGGCGGAACATCGATCGGCGTGCTCGGCAATGGTTTCGGTGTGGTCTACCCCGCCGCGAACCGGGCGCTGTACGACCGCATGGTGGCGCACGGCTGTCTCGTGACGGAGCATCCGCCGGGCGAGCGCCCGCACGCCGGATCCTTCCCGCGCCGCAACCGGTTGATCTCCGGATTAGCGCGCGCGGTCGTCGTGATCGAGGCCGATCGGAAGTCGGGTGCGCTCGTCACGGTCGACGCAGGAGCGGAACAGGGTCGCCCGATTCTCGCCGTGCCCGGCCCGATCAACAGCGGCATGTCGGCCGGCACCAACATGCTGATTCAACAGGGCGCGAAGGCGGCGCTGACCGTCGCGGATATTCTCGAAGAGATCGGCGTGACGGTCGGAATTCGCGATCTGGGCGTCGCGCTCGCGACCCCCGCGCCGCGCGTGCCGCCGATCGATCTCTCGGGCTTGCAGCTCGCCCTCTGGAATCGGATGACCGCGGAGCCGCAGCATGTGGATTCCCTCGTCACGTCCGCCGGGACCGCGCCCGCCGATGTGCTCGGCGCGCTGACCGAGCTCGAGCTGCGTGGCCTGGTGCGACAAGGGCCTGGGATGGTGTTTGGGCTCACGTAAACGCGGAAGTCGGAACGCGGAACAGACGCGGAACGGGTGTCGTCAGTTAAGTTTCGGCCGTGCGTCATCTCTACATTCATGTCCCGTTCTGCGTGCGACGCTGCTCGTACTGTGATTTCTCCATCGCGGTACGGAAGCGAATTCCGGCCACTGAGTATGTTGATGCCATTCTCACCGAGGCCCGTTGTGTCATCCTCGCGGATCTGGAGACTGTGTACCTCGGTGGTGGCACGCCCTCTCTCCTCCCGCCGGAAGCCATCGCAGCGCTCCTGCGGGAATTACGTCCGCTGTTCCGCGTTCCGCGTTCCGACTTCCCCGTTGAAGTGACCCTCGAAGCCAATCCCGAAGACGTCAGGCCCGACGCCGCCAAAGCCTGGCGAGCAGCCGGCGTCAGCAGGGTCAGCCTCGGCGCCCAGTCGTTCGACGACAACGTCCTGCAATGGATGCACCGCTCGCACGATGCTGCGCAGACGAAACGAGCCGTGCACGCGTTGCGCGCTGCCGGAATCGAAAACATCTCCCTCGATCTGATCTTTGGATTGCCCGCGGAATTGCAGCGAAATTGGGAGAAAGATCTCGAGACGCTCTGCTCGCTGCTCCCGGCTCACTGCTCCCTGTATGGGTTGACGGTGGAACCCCGCACCCCACTCGACCGTTGGATTTCGCGCGGCGCGACCCAGGCACCCGACGATGAGCGATATGCGGCCGAATACCTGGCGGCTCACAAACGGCTGACGGCGGAGGGCTTTGAGTTCTACGAGGTGTCGAACGCAGCACGCGCGGGTTATCGCTCCCGCCACAATTCCGCGTACTGGTCGGGCAAGCCGTACGTAGGGCTCGGACCCGCGGCCCATTCGTTCGATGGCAAGACCCGCCGCTGGAATCTCCGCGCGTGGGAAGCGTATCGGAAAGCGATCGCGGAGGGTCGTTCGGCGGTCGAATCGGAGGAGACGCTGACTGAGGCGCAACGGGAGCTCGAGGGACTGTACCTCGCGCTCAGGACCAAGGAGGGGCTCAACACGCACGCCGTTCCTGGCCGCTCCACGCAGCTACACGCCTTCGAGGCAGCAGGCTGGATTTACGAGGAGAACGGAAGTGTTAAGTGTAGGCCGGAAGGCTGGTTAAGATTAGATTCGATCGTCAACAGCTATGACCGCACCACTGTCTGAACGCGAGCGCGCCGTCCTCGAGGCCGTAATCGAGACGTACGTGCAAACCGCCGAGCCGGCGGGGAGCCGTACGATCTCGAAGCGGTACCAGCTGGGACTGTCGCCGGCCACGATTCGCAACACCATGAGCGACCTCGAGGACAAGGGGTATCTCTACCACCCCCACACCTCGGCGGGCCGTATTCCGACCGATCTCGCGTACCGTGTCTATGTCGATTTCCTGATGCGACCGCCGGCCGTTGCGCCGGCGGAAGACCGCCACCTCCGCGGCGAGCTGGCGGGACAGCGAGCGGCGGTCGAAACGATTCTCGCGCGGGCGGCGCAGGTGCTCGGCGTGCTGACCAACGAGCTGGGGGTCGCGGTGGCGCCGACGATCGACGACGCGGTGCTGGAACGCCTCGATCTCTTGCAGGTGTCGACCGAGCGCCTGTTGCTCGTGCTGGCGCTGCGCAGCGGGGCGGTCCGCACGATCTTCGTCGAAGTGCCGGCCGAGCTGGCGGCGGAGGCGGTTCAGAAAGTGGCGGTCGTCTTGAACGAACGCCTCGCGGGGCTGACGCTGAAAGAGATCCGTGCGTCACTCAGCGATCGCCTCCGCGACGCGAGCCCGTCCGAACCGGGGTCGTCGGAATTGCTGAACATCTTCGTGCAAGAAGCGGAAGGGTTGTTCGACGTGCCGATCGGGAATACAGGACCGGTGCACCTGGGCAGCACGCAGCCGCTCGCCGGCCAGCCCGAGTTCGCGACGCGCGCGCAGCTGCAGGGCCTGCTCGAAGTGACGGAGCGGCGCGATCTGCTACGGGATGCGTTGACCGCACGCGGCGGCGAGGGCCTCACGATCACCATCGGCCAGGAGCACGCCGACGCGCGGCTGTCGCCCTTCACGCTGGTGACGTCGACCTACCGGTGCGGTCCGTTGAGTGGCGTGATCGGCGTGATGGGGCCGACGCGGATGGCGTACGACAAGATCGCCGCGCTCGTGAATCACACGTCGCGGCTGGTCGGGGAGCTGCTCGAATAAGATGAAGCAGGACTTCTACGAGGTGCTCGGCGTCCCGCGCGACTGCAGCGAAGCCGACATCAAGAAAGCCTACCGCAAGCTGGCGATGGAATGCCACCCCGATCGCAACAACGGCGACAAGGGGGCTGAAGAGCGCTTCAAGCTCGTCACCGAAGCGTACGAGGTCTTGCGGGATCCCGACAAGCGCGCGGCCTATGATCGATATGGACACCAAGGCCAGCGGACCGACTTCAGCTCGATGCATTTCGATCTCTCCGAAGCGCTCATGGTCTTCATGCGCGATTTCGGCATCGGGACGGCGAGCGGTTTCGAAAGCCTGTTCGGCGGCGGGCAGCGGCGTGAACGGCGCCGCGGCCACGACATCAAAGTCGGTCTGAAACTCACGCTGGCCGAAGTCGCGAGCGGTACGACCAAGACCGTCCGCATCAAGAGTCTCGAGTCCTGTCCCGACTGCGCCGGGACCGGCTCTAAAGCCGGCACGCAACCGGTGCAGTGCGGCACCTGCGGCGGCAGCGGGGAAGTGCGGCGCCAGGCGCAGTCGCTCTTCGGCCAGTTCCTCACGGTGTCTCCGTGTCCGACCTGCGCCGGCGAAGGCACCGTCGTGCAGAACCCGTGCGAGCGCTGCGGCGGCGACGGACGCGTACGCGGCGAGAAGACGATTCAGATCGACGTGCCGGCGGGAGTCGCGGATCATCACTACCTGACGCTGCGTGGCCAGGGTGTGCCCGGACCGCGCAACGGCCCGCGCGGCGATCTGATCGCAGTGCTGGATATCAAGGAGGATCCGCGGTTCGAGCGTCACGGCGACGATCTCGTGTACGATCTTGCCATCACCGTCACCCAGGCCGCACTCGGCGCCGAGATCACGGTGCCGACGCCGTTTGGCCAGTCAACGCTGCGAATCGAGCCCGGTACGCAGACCGGCATGGCCTACCGGCTGCGGAACAAAGGGCTGCCCCGCCTTGGCGAAGGAGGTCATGGCGACCTCCACGTCCGAGTCCATGTGTGGACACCCACCAAGCTCACTGCCGAGCAGCGCAAGCTGCTGGAGAAGCTGAGCGAGATCGAAGATGCCCCGCCGGAGAAGGAGACCGGGAAGTTCTGGGACACGATTCGGCGGGCGCTCGGCCAGTTGTGAGCGGCTGCATCTTCTGCAAAATCGCGACAGGCGAGATCCCGGCCAACGTCGTGAAGCGCGCCGACGGCATGCTCGCGTTCAAGGATCTGAGTCCACAGGCACCTACGCATGTCCTGGTCATTCCCACATCGCACGTCGGCACGTTGAACGACGCCAAAGACTCGACCGTACTCGGCAAGCTGTTGGCCTTTGCGCGGGATGTGGCGCAGGAGGCGGGTGTTGCGGCGAAGGGGTACCGGGTCGTGGTGAACACGAATCCGGATGGCGGGCAGACGGTCTTTCACCTGCATCTGCACGTCCTGGGCGGGCGGGCAATGCACTGGCCGCCTGGTTGACCGCTCCTGCACCTGTAGCTAAGTTCGTGAGTCTCTAACCACTTAGAAAAACGGAGAGTTATGCCGGAAGTCATCATTCACGATGACGAGAGCTTTGAGCGCGCGCTCAAGCGGTTCAAGAAGAAATGCGAAAAAGCCGGGATCCTGGCCGATCTGCGCAAGCACCGTCACTACGAAAAGCCCAGTGAGCGTAAGAAGCGGAAGATGAATGCGGCGCGCCGCAAGAATCGCAGGCCGCGCTACGCGTAAATGGCTCAGAGCTTAGCGGACCGGCTGCGCGCCGCGATGAACGAAGCGAGAAAGCAACGCGACCAGGCGCGCACCCTCCTCCTCTCCACGATCCTTTCCGACGTCAAGAATCGAGAAATCGAGCTAGGCCGCACCCCCACCGACGACGAAACGGCGGACGTCCTCCGGCGCGGGATGAAGAAGCGCCGCGAAGCGGTAGAGGTGTACGAAAAGGCGGGCCGCATGGACGCGGCGAACGTCGAACAAGCCGAAATCAAAGCGCTCGAGGAATTCCTGCCTGCAGCCGTTCCCCCGGAAGAAATCCGCGCGGCGGTGCGCGAAGCGATCGCCGCCGGAGCGAAGGATCTGGGGAAGGTGATGGGTGCCGTCATGCCGAAGTTCAAAGGCCGTGCTGACGGCAAGCTGGTGAATCAGATTGTGCGTGAGGAGCTGGCTGCATCGAACAGGTCTTAGAAACTCTCGAGTTCCCCCAAGCGTTGGCACGCGTCGCGGCGCACGCCGCCGGACCGCTCGGCGCGGCCCGCGTCGCCTCGCGCCGCCCCGCGATCGACGCCGCCGCAATCCGTGATAGCCTCGCCCAGGTGGCCGAGCTGGCGGCGTTGCTCATCACCGACGACGCGATTCAGGCGGAGCCGCTTCCCGACATCAAACAATCGCTGGACTTGCTGGACGTGCCAGGCAGCGCGCTCGAGCCACTCGCGTTCGCTGAGCTGAACGTCGCGCTCGCGGCGATGCGCGTCGTCGCGATGGATCTCAAACGCCTCGGCACGACGCACGCCGCACGCCGCACGGCTTCGTTACGCGTGGACCCGCCGCCCAAGGAGCTGGAAACGAGGTTGGTACAGTCGATCGCGCCGGATGG
>DATGEQ010000056.1:0-7279 GCA_035309945.1 Gemmatimonadales bacterium
GCTGCCGCGAGAGATTCTAGAGGCTTGTTACTGCCAGGGCTGACCAGGCGCCGAGGCGGTGAGACCACAAAGCCAGGTCTACGCACGTAGGAGCGGTATCGGAGTCATGCTCGGACCGGGGTTCGATTCCCCGCGCCTCCATGGAACCGGAATCTGGAATCAGGATACGGGACACGTGATCACGTGTCCCGTTTTCTTTGCCACTTAGCGATGCCGGCCGGTAAACGTGCCGATCTGCGCTCGCGACGGCACGACCAGCCGGGGCGCGATCGGGTATGCCACACCTTGTTGCGCGATGCGCGCGGGCTGCATGCGCGGCTCGTGGAAGTCGAACCGTGACCGGCCGCCGTGCACGACGAAGGGAACGTAGTAGGGCACGTACACCGGCTGAGCGACCTGCGGTTGTTCGTACGCAGCCTGCTGAGCCGGCTCGCTGCTGATTGCGACGCTGCCGTTGTTCACGCCGCAGAACGCATTCGTCAACGACGCGTTGGAGCAGTCGACGTTGTTCGTTTGTCCAGCGGCTGACGCAACCGCTGTCGCCGGTGCGCCATGACGCACACAGCTCAAGCAGACGTCCGGTTGGAGCGGCGTCCGCCGGCTCGAGGCAAGCCCGTCGCGCGCATAGCTGATGACGCCATAATCGTAGGGGCGGCCATCGGTGATGCGATCGGCAATGTCCAGCAGCGCCCCCAATGGATCGCCGGCTGTGGGTTGCAGCAGCCACGCGTTCTCATAATCCCAATCAAATCGCGTCGTGAGCGCCGTGAACGCGAACGGCCAGCGGGACCGCACCGCGACGAACGTCGCGGGATTGGCCTGGGCCGTCGGCGGCAGCGCGATCGCGAGCGGGGCATCGGCCGCTATCGCGGTGTTGTCGCCGGGCAACTCGGGGAAGAGGACCTGGATTCGGCCGATGGCATCGACGTGCAGCAGCACGACGTGCCCCGGGTCGCTCAGCTTCACATATACGGTGGAATCGGCGCGCCACACGGTGACGCGATCAGGCGCCCGCGCACTTCCGGTCACCTGCGCCAACAGCCCAAGCGTCACAACGAGAGACGAGAACATGGGTGCGTTCTGCTCTAGCCTACATCACCGTGGTCAGGCCGGGAAGTGGCTCTCATCCTTCCCGTTTCGTTTTGGCCATCTATATTCGGCGCCGACCCTCCACGGGAGTGCGCATGGGCCAGGGTATTCAGCAGGCGCCGGCCGATCAATCGAGCGCGGGTAATCCGTTTACCGACGTCTTCAACGTGCTGTTCGAGCCGAGCGCCGTATTCGATCGCGTGCGCGCGCGCGCCAATTTTATCGCGCCGTTTCTCGCGATCATCGTGGTGCAATGCATTCTGTTTTTCGTCAACGTGCCGTATCTCAAGGTCGCCGTGCAGGCGCAGATCGCCGCTGCCGGACCCGCCGCGCAGTCTCGGCCGGCACCAGGCACGGCGCTCCTCGCGATCGGCGGCCTGCTCGGCCTCGTGATCGTACTGGGCATCCTGCTGCTGCTGACCGGATTGCTGCTGTGGGTGCTGGCGTCCGTGCTGGGCGGCGGCGAAGCGAGGTTCAGCACGATGCTGAGCGTCGCAACGTACTCGGCCATCCCGTCGGCGATTCTGTTGTCGATTGTCGGGACACTCGTGCTGCACTTGCAGGGCACCGGCCAGATCACGTCGCCGCAAGACCTGCAGCCGGCGTTGGGTCTCGATTTGCTGGCTCCCGGCGCGAAGGGATTCACGGGAGCATTGCTGAAGGGGATCAATCCGTTCAGCGTTTGGGCGGTCGTGCTTACCGGCATCGGCGTCTCGACAACGCAGCGGACGTCGAAGAGCAGCGGCTATACCATCGCGATCGCCGCGTTCGTGATCATGCTGCTGATCGGCAGCGGGCTCGCCGCGGTATTCAATCGTTAGACGGTTGCCTTCGTTCGACTGACGACGCCCGCCTCCTCGAGGGCCGCCTGGGCCGCGGCGAGGCGGGCGATCGGCACCCGGAAGGGTGAGCACGATACGTAATTCATTCCCACCCGATGGCAGAACTTCACCGAGCTCGGCTCCCCGCCGTGCTCGCCGCAGATGCCGATCTTGAGATCGCGCCGTGTCCCCCTGCCGAGTTTGACCGCCATCTCGATGAGCTTGCCGACTCCGCCTTGATCGAGCACCTGGAACGGATCCTCCGGCAATAATCCATGCTCGACGTAGAACGGCAGGAATCGCCCGGCGTCATCGCGTGACAGGCCGAACGTCGTCTGCGTGAGGTCGTTCGTGCCGAACGAGAAGAACTCCGCCTCCCTGGCGATCTCGTCGGCCGTGACGGCGGCGCGCGGCAGCTCGATCATCGTCCCAACCAGATAGGGCACCGCGCGACCCTCGCGATGGAACACTTCCTGCGCGACCCGCCGAATGATCGCCGTCTGATTCGTCAGCTCGCGCACATCCGCGACCAGCGGGACCATGATCTCGACGGTCACTTTCTTGCCGTGGCTTGCGACGTGGCCCGCGGCTTCGAAGATCGCCTGCGCCTGCATCTCGGTGATCTCGGGATACGTGATGCCGAGCCGGCAGCCGCGATGCCCGAGCATCGGATTCGCCTCCCGGAGCGACTCGATCAACTTCTCGAGCTGCGCCGCCGGCACCTTGGCGTGCTTGGCGAGCGCCGCGATCTCTTCGCGCGTGTGCGGCAGGAACTCATGAAGCGGGGGATCGAGCAGCCGGATGGTCACCGGCAGACCGTCCATGACGTCGAAGATTCCCTCGAAGTCGCCGCGCTGAATCGGCAGCAGCTTCGCCAGCGCTTTGCGGCGGCCCGCTTCGTCCGCCGCCACGATCATCTCGCGCATCAGCGTGATGCGGTCGCCTTCGAAGAACATGTGCTCGGTGCGGCAGAGCCCGATGCCCTCGGCGCCGAATTCGCGGGCGCGTTTCGCGTCGATTGGGATGTCGGCGTTTGCCCGAACGCGGAGCCGACGCTTCGAATCTGCCCAGGCCATCAGGCGGCCGTATTCTTTCCCGACTTTCGGCGTGACCAGCTTCGCCTCACCCAGAATCACGCGACCGGTCGTCCCATCGACCGTGATGATTTGACCGCGTTTGACCATGCGGCCGTTCACGCGGAAACGCCCGGCGGCGGGATCGACGTCGAGCTCCTTGGCGCCAACGACGCACGTCTTCCCCATGCCGCGGGCGACGACGGCTGCGTGGCTCGTCATGCCGCCGCGCGCCGTCAGGATCGCGCGGGCCGCGACAATGCCATGGAAGTCTTCGGGCGAGGTCTCGGGCCGCACGAGGATGACCTCGTGACCCTTTTTCTTCAGCGCCTCGGCGTCGTCGGCGTCGAACACCACTTCGCCCGTGGCAGCACCGGGTGACGCGGGAAGCCCCTTCGCGAGGACCGTCACGTCGGCCTTGGGATCGACCATCGGGTGAAACAGCTGATCGAGATCCTGCGGCGGCACGCGCTGAATCGCCTCGTCTTCACTGATCAGCCCTTCATCCACCATTTCAACCGCAATCCGCACCGCCGCGATACCCGTCCGTTGCGCGCGGCGCGTCTGGAGCATGTACATCTGGCCGTGCTCGAACGTGAACTCGACGTCTTGCACGTCTTTGAAGTGCTTTTCGAGCTTTGTGGCCAGGCGCTCGAGCTCGCGGTAGATGGCGGCGAGCTTTCCTTTCTTCATCTTCTGGATCGGCTCCGGCGTGCGGGCGCCGGAAACCACGTCTTCACCCTGCGCATTCGTGAGCACGTCGCCATTCAGGACGTTTTCACCCGTGCGACAGTCGCGCGTGAACGCGACGCCGGTACCGCAGTCGTCGCCCATATTGCCGTAGACCATTGCCACGATGTTCACGGCGGTGCCCAAGCTGTCCGGGATGCCATGCACCTGGCGATAGTCTTTGGCGCGGCGCGTGTTCCAGCTCTTGAACACCGCTTCGATCGCGCCCCAGAGCTGCTCCTGCGGGTCGTCGGGGAAGGGGTGCCCAGTCTTCTTCTTCACGATCGTTTTGAAGTCGTGCACGAGATCGTGCAGATCGTCGGCGGGCAGATCGATGTCGCGTTTGACCTTGCGGCGCGCCTTGGCCTTGGCGAGCTCCTCCTCGAACGACTCCTTGCCGAGATCGAACACGACGTCGCCGTACATCTGCACGAAGCGGCGATAGGAGTCGTAGGCGAAGCGCGGGTTCTTGGAGCCCGCGATCAGCCCCTCTACCGTCTGATCATTGAGACCGAGGTTCAGAATCGTCTCCATCATCCCCGGCATGGAGACCGCGGCGCCCGAGCGCACCGAGACGAGCAGCGGATTCTTGGGATCGCCGAACCCTTTCTTCGTGACGCGCTCGAGGTGCTTGAGATGGCGGTCCACCTCCGCGCGCAGCGCCGGCGGGAAGGTGCCTTCCGCGACGTACGCGATGCAGAGTTTGGCGGAGATCGTAAACCCGGGAGGGACGGGGAGGCCAAGGTTGGCCATTTCGGCGAGGCCGGCGCCTTTGCCGCCCAGGACGTCGCGCATCGCGGCGGAGCCATCGGCGCGGCCGTTGCCGAAGAAGTAGACGTGGCGTTCAACAGACATAGGGCGATTATGTCCCGGAAAACGTCAGGTGGGTAGGGGGACGCGGTTCGCGGTAGGGGCTCAGCATGCTGCACCCCTACAATCGCGTTATCACACAGCCATGGTTACTGGAACGGGCGCTGCGTTACGGGATTTCCTGGTGTCGTCGGGGATTTCCGTAGGATACTCACCCGAGAAACAGGCATGACAGAATTCGGCCGCATTGCCGCCGGCCGCCCGCTTCATGCCTTCGAGCGAGAGATAGCCCAGGCTGTCTACGCCGAGATGCTCGCGGATCTGTTCCAGCGTGTGACTCGACGCGATCAGCTCCGACTTGGTAGGCGTGTCGATCCCGTAATAGCAGGGCCCCGTGATTGGCGCGGACGCGACGCGGAAATGGACTTCCTTGGCGCCCGCCTGGCGAATCATCTGCACGAGCTCGCGACTCGTCGTGCCGCGCACCAGCGAATCGTCCACCACGACGACTTTCTTCCCCTGCAGGACCTCGCGCACGGGGTTGAACTTGATCTTCACCTTTGCGTTGCGCGCCGCCTGCGTCGGGTTGATGAACGTCCGGCCGACGTAGTGGTTGCGAATCAATGCGTGCTCCAGCTTCAGTCCCGACTGTTCCGCAAAGCCCAGCGCCATCGCATTCGACGAATCGGGAACGGAGAACACGCAGTCCGTAGCGGGGGCCGGATGCTCGCGCGCGAGCTCGCGTCCCAGCGCCCGCCGCACGCGATCGACCGAGCGGCCGAAGATCGTGCTATCGGGTCGCGAGAAGTACACCAGCTCGAAGATGCAACGCTGCCGCTGTTTGGCAGGCAGGGACGGAAGCTTATCGACCTCGGGCGGCGAGCCTTGAATGCGCAGGAAGTCACCTGGCTCGAGCTCGCGCACCACGCTCGCACCGACGAGATCGAGCGCGCAGGTCTCGGACGCGACGACGTACCCATTCCCCAGCTTGCCCAGCCACAACGGCCGGAAGCCGCGGGGATCGACGATGGCGTACAGCGTGCGTCCGATCGTGACCACGAGCGAGTAGGCACCCTCGACGCGCTCGAGCGCATCGAGCAGCTGATCCTCGGGCTCGCGTGCCTCCGACCGCGCGATCAGATGAATCAGGACTTCACTGTCGGACGATGTCTGAAAAATCGATCCCTTCGCGACGAGGTCGGCGCGCAGCGCCTCCGCGTTCGTGAGGTTGCCGTTGTGCGCGAGGCCAAGCGGACCTTCGTGGTAGCCCGCCAGAATGGGCTGTGCGTTGACCAACACCGACGAGCCGGCCGTGGAGTAGCGGGTATGGCCGATCGCCACGTCGCCCGGCAGACCGGAGAGGACCGCCTCGCTGAAGACGTCCGACACCAAACCCATCCCGCGATGGGCGTGCGCGACGCCAGCCCCATCCACCGTGACCACGCCAGCCGACTCCTGGCCGCGGTGCTGGAGGCTATAAAGCCCGAGATAGGCGATTCGCGACGCGTCTGGCGCGCCCGCTACGCCGATGATGCCGCACATCTGCCGATCAGTCTCCCATGCGCCGTGGAATGGCGCTGAAATATACGTCCCTGAGCCGGGCAACCGGTTCGTCGATAAGCGCGTCTCGCAGCTGAATACGGAAGGCGCCGTTTGCAGGACCCACGGTACCGATGCGTCGCAGTGGCACGCCAAGCTCGCCCGCGAGCGCCTGAGCCGCCGCGACTCGATCCGGCGAGCATGTGATTACGACTCGCCCGTGCGATTCGCTGAATAGCAGCTCGTGCGTCGTGAGTCGTGCGTCGTGCGTCAAAGCAACATCCAAACCGAAGCCGAGTTCCTGATATGGCCCACCCATCGCGACTTCTGCGAGCGCGACGGCTAATCCTCCTTGCGAGCAGTCATGCGCGGAACGAAAGAGGCCACGCTCGGCGCCCGTCACGAGGAGATCGACGAGACGCTTTTCCGCCTCGAGGTCAACGACGGGAGGCTGCCCGCCGGCGAAGTCGTAACACACCTCCCAATAGGCCGAGCCGCCGAGCTCGCTGTGGGTTTCGCCGAGAACGATCACGACGTCGCCAGGCGCGCGGGCAAAGCTCGGCACCGCGCGCTCGACGCGGGCAAGGAGTCCGATCATTCCAATGACGGGTGTGGGATCGACCGCGCCGGTCGGGCTCTCGTTGTAGAACGAGACGTTCCCGCCGGTCACCGGAGTGTCGAGGACTCCGCATGCGTCCGCGATTCCGCGTGCCGCTTCCCGAAATTGATAGAAGACTTCGGGCCGTTCCGGGCTACCGAAGTTCAGACAGTTCGTGATGCCAAGCGGCCGACCGCCCGTGCAGGCGACGTTGCGCGCCGCTTCCGCCACGGCGGCCTTGCCGCCCTCGTACGGGTCGAGCCGCATGTAGCGGCTGTTGCAGTCGGTCTTGACCGCGATGCCAAAACTCTCGCCGCGCACGCGCAACACGCCCGCGTCGCCCCCGGGCGGGATGACGGTCCCGGCCTGAACTGTTGAGTCGTACTGTTCGAACACCCATCTCTTGCTGGCGACTGACGGTGCATCGAGAAGCTGCAGCAGCGCCTCTGTGGGCGTGCGTCGCGCGTCGTGCGCCGGAGATGCGGCGCGTAGCGAAGCGATCCGCGGGTCTTCTTGGGCTTGTGGATAATAGACGGGACAGTCGTCCACGAGTCGCCGTCCGGGAATCTCGACCACCCCTTTTCCCTTCCACAGACAGCGGTACATCCCATCACCCGTGA
>DATGEQ010000057.1:0-20229 GCA_035309945.1 Gemmatimonadales bacterium
AAAATCCGGGCGGGGGCATCAAGCGCTAGGCCGACAGCGACCTTACCGCAAAGTTCCTATCATCCAGAGGATCATGGCCGCGGTCAGGATGCCCTGCGAGATGCAGTAAACCAAGAAGCGGATCGTCATCCGGTTCTCAAATCCATCAATAATCGAATCGAAGTGGCGGGCGTCGAATATCGGGTCCAGCATGTCGAAGCCGGATCGCACCTCGCTGATCAGCCGATCGAGTTTGCCTTCCAGACGGGCGTGCCTTCGCTCGTCCAAATCTCGCAGTTCGGCTTTGATGGAGAGGGTCTTGCCGTGGCTCACACAGAAATACTATGCTCGGCGGAGTTGACCATCAAGGCGCTCGTTCGCGCGCGGGCGCTCCCTGCCGACGCGGCGCAGATCCCCCTTTAGTGCAGCAGCTTTACGACTCCGAACATGAGGCCCACCGTCGTCGCCGCCTGCGCAATCCAAAAGCCAAACATCCACCGGATGAGACGCGTTTCGAGATCCGACCGCATCTCGGCCAATCGCTGGTCGAGCTTTGAGTCGAGCTGCGCCAACCCGGCCTTGAACTCGACAGCCACGTGGTCGATTCTCGCACTCAACTCAGCGACACGCCGTTCGAGCTTGTCATCAAACCGACTGAAGTTCAGCTCGTTCAGCTCACGCAACTCGCCGCGGTACGTGGCATCCACCATGTTGAACCAGTCCACGAGCTCATTCGCAATGTCATCGCCAAACTTCTCATAGAAGGTGCGTGACAGTTTGGCCGTCACCGGCACATGAGCTCCTCGTGAATGCCGGCCTATCATAGCATATGCTCGGCGATGCCTGGGATCAAGAAAACGCGAGTCCAATCCTGGCAACGCGCGCGGGCTCTTAGCCCGTCGCACCTGCTACCTATCCACCATAAACCACCGCTGCGTCTGCTGCGTCTTGGCGTCTTCTAGAAACGGTGCGCTGATTGAGCTTGGCTTGATTTTTTCGACCGCTTCACCTCGTAGCTCAGCATCACCGTCCCCGTCTTCTTGTACAGCCTCTGACCCGTCAACTTGAGGCGCGCGCGCGTGCCCGTCCGCGGCAACAGCGGCACACCGTCGCCCAGCAACACCGGAATGACTGCGACCTCCAGCTGATCGACCAGGCCCAGCTCGAGGACGCTCCGAAACAGCTCGCCGCCACCCCACAGCCAGATGTCTTTCCCCTTCCGCTTCTTGAGCGCCGCAATCGTTTTCTGAGGATCACTCGAGACGGTGACGTCGGGAGCGTTCGCCTGCTGGAGCGTCTTGGAGAAGACGTACGTTTCGGGCTTCGGCATGCCGTGCCCGCTCTGCCTGGCCGCGTCATAGGCCTTGCGGCCCATCAGCACCGCGTCGTAGCGCTTGAATAGCGCGTCGAAGTTGATCTCGGGATCCATCACGATCCAGTCGTAGCCGCCCTGGGGATCGGCGATGTAGCCATCGAGACTCATGGCCACCGAACAGACGACGTGCCGCACCTGAGACCTGCCTCGCTCCGGAAGGTTATGGCTTCAACAACAATACCTCGTCCATCTTGGTTCGGCCGAGCCGTCCCCTCACCGTCGCTTGCAGTCGCACCACCGCGTCCACCACCACATCAGGCCGCTCTTCTTGGAGATAATGTCCGGCCCCGGCAATCGAGTCGATCGCAAACGCGCGCAGGCTCTGCCGCAGCAGCGCGACGTCGGGCTCCTTCATATGGCCCTCATGCGGCGCGCCGCCCACCACGAGCCGCACCGGACACCGCACCTCGGCGAGATGCGGGGCCAAGCGGTCCCGCTCCTTCGCCTCCGCCATCGCCACGTATGCCTCGAGCGTCCTGTGGAGATCCTTCGCCGTGCCCGCGGTGTACTCGGCCACCACGTCGTCGGTCACCCAGGTCGTATCCACCGACGACGCGACCAGATTCTCCCGTGTCTTCTTGCGCACCAGCTTCATGCCGCCAAACAGGTTGATCCAGGGAATGAGCCGGAGCGAGCGCCGGAACGCTGGGGTCACCGCCGCTTCGCTCGCACCGCCGTCGAGCGCCACGAGGCCGCGCACCAGATCGGGACGCCGGTAGGCGAGCCGCAGCGCCATGGCCGCACCCAGGGCGTGCGCCACGACGAGCGCGCTCTCCACATGCAGAGAATCGAGCACCCGCGCGATGCGGTCGGCTTGCGCCAGCAGCGAGTAATCGGCGTGCTCGGGTCGCGACGACGCGCCCATGCCGAGTGGCTCGATGACAATCGTGCGATAACCGGCCCTGTTTAGGGGCGGCACGACTTTGCGGAAGCCGAAATTGGAGCCGAACAGGCCGGGGATGAGGACCAGCGGGGAGCCCGATTCTGCACCGGCGATCGTCACGGCGAGCGTTTCGGCCGCCGCAACGGAGATCTTGAGCGCCTTGGGAGCGTCTAACCGGGACGAGTCGCTCGCCGCCAGCGCAATCGCTACGAGGAGCAGACTCACTTGAACCGGTTCCCCTGGTGATGCCGCGGCTACGGCATCGCAAGGGGCGTGCCCCAGGCTAAATCGGCGGCGAACGTCTCCGTCGGGTGCTGGCGTAGACCTTGGTGAACTCCGCGCCGAGCAGAAACACCTGGGCGGAGTAGTACACCCACATCAGCAGGATCACGAGTGATCCGGCAACGCCGAGCGTCGACGTGAGGCCGGCCATGCCGGCCAGTCCGATGACGAATCGGCCCAGCTCGAACAGGACGGCGGCGAGAGTGGCGCCCAGCCACACGTCGGACCACGTGATGGCGACGCGGGGCAGGTACTTGTAGATCATCGCGAAGGCCGCGGCATAGAGGGAGAGGCTCACGACGAGGGTGAGCGCATGGTTCACGAGCTGCCAGCCCGTGAAGCGCGCGGTCCACCAGTCGCCCGCCGCCGCGAGGCCTGCCGAGACGACGAGTGAGACCAGGAGCAGGAACAGGATGCCGAGGATCATCCCGAACGACAGGATGCGCTTCTTGAGCAGGTGCGAGATGCCGCCGGCCTTGGGGGCGGAGGGGGCGGGGGGGGGACTGCGCCAGATCCGATTCAAGTTGCGGTAGAGCTCGGTGAACACGGTGGTCGCGCCGAGTAGCAGGATGACCGTGCTCACGAGGGCCGTGAGGGCGCTCCTGGTGTGGCTGTTGGCGCTCGTCATGAGGTCCTCCACGGCGTGGGCGCCGGCGTTGCCGGTGACCGCGCGCAACTGGTTCATGATCTGGCCATGGGCGGCATCGGGCCCCAAGATCAGGCTCGCGACGGCGATGACCATGATGAGCAGCGGCGCGATGGAGAAGAACGTGTAGAAGGCGAGCGCGGCGCCCATGCTGGAGGCGTCGTCGTCCTTCCAGGCGACGCCAGCTCGCCGCAGCAACGTGACAAACTGCGGGATGGTCATGGATATAATCTCGTGATGGGTCGAGACTTCGTCACGCCTCCGAACCGTGGGCGGCTGTTTCGGTTGCTGTGGCCGCTGACGTCCTACCTCGTCACGAACCTGACCGTGACGGTGTTCTGGGTGCTTTTCTTCGTATTGAATCGGACGACCGTCAAGGGCCGGAAGAATGTCGGTGCGGAGCGAAACACGCTGCTGCTCTCCAATCACCAGTCGATGCTCGACAGTTTTCTCGTGGGTTTGGCGGCGTTCTATCCGCGGTCGCTGTTCCAGCCGCATCTTTTGCCCTGGAATCCGGCGGCGGCCGAGAATTTCTATCGGACGCCGATCCTCGCGTGGCTTGCGGACAACTGGAAATGCATCTGGGTGCGGCCGGGGCGGCGCGACCTGCACGCCCTGCACCGCATGATTCAGGTATTGCCGAGTGGGGTGATGACGCTGTTTCCGGAGGGCACGCGGACGCGCGACGGCTCGGTGGGGCCGGGGCAGGCGGGCACCGGCCTGCTCATTCTCGCGACCCGGGCGCGGGTGATTCCCGTGGCGATCGAGGGGATGCGGGAGGTGCTGCCGATCGGCACGTCCATCCCGCGGGTCTTCAAGCGCATCAAGGTGACCTACGGTCCGCCCGTGGACTACGCGGACTTTCTGTCGCAGCCGCGGACGCGGGAGACGGCGCAGGCGTTGATCGATCGTGTGATGGCCAAGATTCGGGCGCAGCATGGCGAGTTGACCTGAGCAAAGAAATCGGGGAGCGGCGTACTGCCGCTCCCCATGCGACTTCCTGCTGTACGACTTCCTGCCGTGCTAGTTCTTCGACGCCGATGCGATCTTGTGGAACGTCGAATTCTTCACTTCGTACGTCTCGACCCGAGGCGTTCCGTCGATCACGGTCGACAGGCTCTGCAGCACGCCGGGATAGGAATCACGGGCGAACGCTTCGGCATTTTCACGCTTCTCCCACAGGCTGATGGCAAGCGCATCCGTGCCGTTCGGGGCCACGAAGGTAATCTCGTCCTTAAAGCCATGCTGTTTGCGCAGCACGGGGAGGACGTCGGTCTCGAGCATGCGAACGAACTCGGACTGTGAATTGGCCTTCAGATTCAACTGAACATTGCGAGCATACATAGGACAACTCCTCTGCAGACTACCACTCTGCAACAGCAACTACAGACTCTTCACTGCGAACACTACTCAACACGAGCAACGTACGCAGGTGTACTATGTTTGTCAAGTTGCAGGTGGAATCGGCGTATTGATTAACTAAAGTAGTTAAGTCTCTTGCGCCGCCCCGCCACACGACTATGCTCCATCCTATGTCCTTGACGTTCCGCCGTCTCCGCACTCCCATTGGTGAGCTCGTCATCACCGCGTCCCCCACGGCCGTCACGGGCATCTACTTCCCGACGTCGCGTCGCGGTCCCGCGCCGACGCACCAGGCGGGGTGGGTGAAGGCCGGCACGGACGGACCGGCCGCGGCGGTGCTCGCCCGCGCCTGTCAGCAGCTCGAGGAGTACTTCGCCCGCACCCGCACCACCTTTGCGTTGCCGCTCGAGGCGCTCGGCTCCGCATTCGAGCACCGGGTGTGGAACGCCCTGCGCACGATCCCCTACGGTACGACCACGAGCTACGGCGCGCTCGCCAAACTTCTGGGCGACAAGTTCGTCACGCGCGCCGTCGGCGTCGCCAACGGCAAGAACCCGATCCCCATCATCGTCCCCTGTCATCGGGTCGTGGGGGCGAAGGGCGAGCTGACGGGCTTCGGGGGGGGATTGGATACGAAACGGTGGCTGCTGGAACACGAGGGCGTGCTGATGCACCTGGGACTCTAAACGTCCTCAACGTCTGCTTCCAGGCGTAAAACTCATTGGTTTCGTATACTAGGGCGTAGGTGACGTCCGTCACGGTCCGACGCGCAGCTTGCGACAGCTTTGGAGGGACGTGATCGACCTCTTGAGCATCCTGGTTCTCGCGACGTCGAGCACGACGCCCCCTCCTCCGGCGCGGCTCGTGGTGGATTCCGGTTTGCTTGTCCGGCTCCAGACGCTCGCGGCCGGTCTCCAAAGCGAGATCATCCTTTGCCTGACCGGGACGACGCAAGGCGACACGGTCGTTGCGACCGGCTTCACGATGCCCGATCCGCAGCTGTCGGCGTCGGATCACGCGACGTTTGGTCCATGCCCCACGGAAGCGGTGGCGATCTGGCATAACCATCCGCTCGCGTCGCGCGCCGGCGCGGCCGCGCAGGGCGATCCGACCCTGACCTCTCGCGATCTGTGTGCCTTGTCCGAGACCGACATCCGCACCACGTCGCAGGGCACGGAGCCCTTCGTCGTCGTCGCGGTCGACGCCAACACGTGGTGCTGGTGGTCGCGCGAGCAGGTGCGCGACCTGGCCGCCCGGAACGCCCTGCGCGGCGATCCGGTGCGGGGGCAAATCTCGTCCTTTCAGCCGATTATCGCAGGGACGGGTACGCGCATATACTGAGGTTTCTTCACTCGATTTTGTCGCGAGCCCGGGTGCCAGTCGCCCGGGCTCATTTTTTTTCCGCAACACAGGGGACCGTTATGAAAGCCTTAGTTGCCGTTGCCTTACTGGGTTTGGCGCTGCCCGTCGCAGCGCAGCAGGTCACCGTCGCGTCACCGGCCGCAGAGCGTCTGCGGGTGACGACGACGTCTGAGGAGGCCTCGCGGCAGTTCTTCGCGGGCGTTTCCGACGCACGCAACATCTTCTTCAGCCGCGCCGCGATGCACTTCGATCGCGCGCTCGAAGTCGACAAGAACCTCGGGTTGGCGCGCGCCTTCCGTGCGGCGGTCGTCCCGGGTCTCACGCAGGCCGAGCGCGTCGCCGCCATCGACAGCGCGATCGCGACCATGTCGTCCGCCACCACGGCGGAGCGCGTCGTGGCACTCGCGCTGCGCGAATTCCCCAATAAGGATCGCGCGCACGCGCTGTGGGAGACGGCGGTGACGTTGCTGCCGGGCGATCCGAACGTCGCGTTCTACGCTGCGTTGACGACCCCCGCGCCGGGAGACGTCGCAGCGATTCGTGCCGTCACGGAGCGGTTCCCCGACGACGCGGCCAGCTACAACATTCTCGCCTATCAGCTCTGGCAGGCGGGGGATCACGAAGCCGCGATGACCGCCGTGCGCCGTTATGTGGAGCTGGCGCCGGACCAGCCCAACGCGCAGGACTCGTATGCCGAGCTGCTTCAATGGAGTGGCCATCTGAGCGAGGCGCAGGCGCATTATGCCCGTTCGGCGCAGCTCGATGCGAGCTTCAGCGAAGCCTATATGGGATCCGCCGAAATCGCGCAGCTCTCGGGACGCGGTGCCGATGCGCGCCGTCAGATCCAGCAAGCGATCGCCCATTCGCCGTCCAGGGCGACCACGGTCACGTATACGCGCGATCTGGCGCGCAGCTTCCTGATGGATGGGATGATCAATGAAGGAATGGAGCAGTTCGCCACGGCGCTCAAGGGTGCCCAGACATTGAACCGCCCCAAGCTGATTGCGCAGATCCATCAGGATATGGCCATTGCCGATGCACAGTGGGGACGCGGCACGGAGATCGCGTCGCACGTTACAGCCGCGGCGCAAGCCGGCGGTGCGGACGATCCGATGCAAATCGAGATCACGGCCGCAGCGAATGCCCTCGCAGGGGATACCAACGTCGCACGCCAGGCGATGCAGAAGCTGACGGCCCTGGCGCAGCCCGATAACCAGTATGCGACGCGGACCAGTGTGATGCGCGCGCTGATCGCGTTGCGGGCGAACAAGCCGGCGGAAGCCCTGACCCAGCTCGCTGGGGCGCCACTCGATGATTCATGGGTGCGCACGTTGACCGCCGAGTGTTATCTGGCGACGGGGAACGTCGCGGACGCACGTACCTTGAAGAACCAGGTGTTGAATGACCCGCAGCTGAATTTCGACGACGCGTACAACATCGCGGCGCGGATTCGGGCGGCGAAGATCAAAGCGTAGCGGAGCGGAGCGGGGGCGTGGACTCGCGTGCGGGTGCGCTAGACGCGACTATTATCAATCATATGACCGCACACGAGTACCTCGCTCAACGCCTGGATGGGGCGCGCGACCTCTACCTCCTGGCCCTGGCCGTCGGCGAGCGCGGCAGCGGCCCCGGTCCCCTGGGCCCGATGATCCAGGAAGCCCGCATCCACTTCGAGAACGTCCTTGCGGAATCACGCATGGCCGGTCTCGACACGACCGACATCAGCACCATGCTCGCGAAACACAGCCGGGAGCTCGCCGACAACATTCGGCCGGAAATATGGGATCGCCTTGGCGAGCTCGTCGCCGAGCGCGGCCGCACCAAGCGCCGCGCGTGACACCGACGCCATAGCAGACTTGCCCCCCGGCTTGGAGCCTTCGTCCCGAAACGGAGTGTGCCTCCGCTCGTAGGACGAGACACCCATGACCGCGCCGATCAGCACCGAATTCCTCGCCCTGCAGGATCTGCTCGCCGGCCGCTATTCGATCGAGCGCGAGCTCGGCCGCGGGGGCATGGGGATCGTGCTGCTGGCCCGCGACGTGGCGCTCGACCGCCCGGTCGCGATCAAGCTGCTGCCGCCGCACCTCGCGGCGAGTCCCGAGGAGCGCGACCGGTTTCTTCAGGAAGCGCGGACCGCCGCGGGCCTCGCGCATCCCAATATCGTGCCGATCCACCTGGTCGAGGCGCGCGGCGACCTCGTGTTCTTCGTGATGGGCTTCGTGGACGGCGAGACGCTGCGCGAGCGGGTGGAGCGGGCCGGCCCGCTGTCGCCGCGGCTCGCGACCAAGCTGCTGCAGGAAGTCGCGTGGGCGCTGGGCGCCGCGCATCAACGCGGCGTGATTCACCGCGACGTGAAGCCCGACAACATCATGATCGAGCGCGCGACCGAGCGCGCGGTCGTCACCGACTTCGGCATCGCGCTCGGCAGACGCGCGAGCGAAAGCGCGAGCGACCCGATCGTCGGCACGGCGCGCTACATGAGCCCCGAGCAGGCGTGCGGCGAGCCGGTGGATGCGCGCAGCGACCTGTACTCGCTGGGCGCGACGTTTTTCTACGCGCTTACGGGCCGCGCACCGTTCGAGGCTGCCAACGTGCCCGCGATTCTGACCAAGCACGTCTACGAGATCGCGCCACGCGTCCAGCAGCTGCGCGCCGAGGTGCCCACGAAGCTCGGCGACGTGATCGACCGGCTGCTCAAGAAGGCGCCCGCGGAGCGGTTTCAGGCGGCGGACGATCTCGCGCGCGTCGCGGGCGAATTGCGGGGCCGGGACTTCCGCGCGCCGCCGCTCTTGCGCGCCTTCGTACGCAACGCGCAAGTCTCGACCCTGGTGCTGCTCGCGTCGGCCCTCGCGGGGAAAGGGGCGGGGATCATCGGGACGATCCTGCTGTTTCAGCTCGTCGTGGTGGCGCGGCGACTCTTGAAGGATGGCTACACGTTCGGCGACATCCGGGCGGCGCTGCTGGCGGAGCGGCAGGTGCAGCAGGAGGAGAACGAAGCCATCAAGCGGCGCCGCTGGTTCCTGCGGCTGGATTCGTTGTGGTATCGGATCTGGGCCGGAAGACCCGGCCGCGCGTTCTTCTGGCTCGCGGGGCGGTGGCTCAAAGCCACGCCGCGGGCGGCGCTGCCGTCGGTCGAGCGGACCGAGCTCGTGCTCGGACGCTCGGCGCTCTCCGCGTACGAGGCGTTGCCGGAGGAGGAGCGGCGCCAGGCGCGGGATCTCCCGGCCGTGGTCGAGCGCCTGGAGGTCGGGACAAAGGCGCTGCGGGCACGTGGCGATACGGGGGAATCACTCACCGAAGCTGTGGCCGCGCTCGAACATCTGCGGCTTGCACTCGTGAAGCGGCAGTCCGGCATGGGGACGCCGTCGGATCTGACGCTGGTGCTCGAGCGGGCGAGGGCGATCGGGGAGTACGTCGACCGGCGCATCGCGGCGGCGGCTGAGGTGGAGGCGCTGCTCGAGTAGCCGCAGGACCTCTTGCTGAGCTACCGCGAGTTGGACGTGTGCGCGCTCGTGACCGGGGACGGGACGACGGCGCCCGCCCGACGCTCCACATAGGCACGGTACCCGCAGTCGCATTGCGCGAACGTCCGCCCTTGCCGGTCACATCGAAAGCACAGCTGCACGCCGCACGCCGGACAGCGTGGCGGGCCGCCATCCTTGACCAGCTTGCGTTCGTCGGCCGAGCGGTTCACTGTGCCGCCGGATCGCTGATGGAGCCGCCGCGGACATGGCAATGGATCTCGTGCATCGTCGCCTCCGCAAAAGAAAAGGGGCGGCTGCTGCCGCCCCTGGTGTCGCTTTGCTTCGCTTCGTCTAGCGCGCTACCGGCTGACTCTGATTCGGATTGCGCGAGGCGATCTTGTGGAACGTCGAGTTCGAGACCTCGTAGCTGTCGACCTCCGGCGTGCCCTCGACCACGCGCTCCAGCGTCCGCAGCACGGCGGGATACGTTTCGCGGCTGTAGCTCTCCGCGTTCTCCTTACTCTCCCACAGGCTGATGGCTAACGCTTCGTTGCCCTCGGGCGCGAGGAATGTGATCTCGTCCTTGAACCCGGACTGCTTGCGCAGCATCGGAAGGACATCGTTTTCCAGCGTGCGGGTGAATTCGGCGGCCTGATTGGCCTTGAGATGCAGGGTGACGTTGCGTGCGTACATAAGCGACTCCTTGGCTCTACTCCAGCGTGAACTTCGATCCACTGACACTAACACAACCGGCCAAGCCTACGCGACTGTACCAAGTGTGTCAAGTTAGTCGTTCATGACGAGCTGAGAGTTAACCATCTTGGGTTAATGCGGACCCGGCAACCGGATGGGAGGTGTTACGGCGAGGTCATTTGTGGCGGTAGACGATCCTGCCTCTGGTGAGATCGTACGGTGAGAGCGCCAGCGTCACCCGATCACCTGCCAGGACCCGAATCCGAAACTTGCGCATCTTGCCGGCGATCGTCGCCAGCACGGAGTGGCCGTTTTGGAGCGTCACCCGAAACGTGGAGTTGCGGAGCAGCTCCGATACCGTTCCCTCGATTTCCAACGGGACTTCTTTCGTCACGAGCTATGGCCCTCGGGTTCGTCGCGTTTGCCGCTGCGGCGCTCGACCAGCGCCCGGTGCCCGCACGCGCAGTGCTCGAGCGTCCGGCCGAACCGGTCGGTGCGGAATTCGAGATACTCCCGGCACAGGGGACAGCGCGCCGGCCCGCGGTCGGCAACCAGCGGGCTGCGGGCGGCAGAGCGGTTCGCGCTAATTGCGCGACGCGGACCGGATGTGATGCACGCCTCGCAGTTGGCCTTCGCGCTCCGCCCCGGGCGACGTCCCGTAAATGAGGGCGTGATCGCACAGACACAGGGCGCTGTGCGGCGTCGCGACCGGCGTGGTCACCGATGGCTCTCGATAGGTCGTACCGCCGGGCGTGCCAATGAACCCGCCGCAGCGATGGCAGTGCGTATGCATGGCCCAACCTAGCCGACTGTACTATTTTTGTCAAATTACAGGCACAAGACACCCACGATTAACCGAGGTCAGTTAACAATGGACGTCGCCCTGGTGATCCGGCAACGCCTCGATGAGCTGCAGCTCGAGCAGCGCGATCTGGCGCGCGCGGCGAACGTGACGGAGTCATACGTGTCCCAGATCCTCGGCCGCAAGAAGGCGCCGCCGGCCCCCGAGCGCACCGACATCTACGACCGCATGGACCGCTTCCTGAAGCTGCCCCCCGGCGAGCTGGCCCGCGTCGCCGAGGCGCATCTGAAGGAGGAGCGGATGCGGCGCCTGGGCGAGGTCGCGCCGCTGTTCCCCGAGCTGCGCGCGCTGCTCTTGCGCAAATGCGCCCCCGCCGAGCGCGAAACGGTGCGTGCCATCATCGAGCGGCAATCGTTCGGCGAGCTGGAGCGGCTGGTCGCGCAAACGCTCCTGCACGTGGCCCGGCTCGGCGGCGACATCATGCAGGTCACGCCCAAACACCGGAGCCGGCTCGACGGCGCGATCGCGGCATGGGACTGGGACCCGGCGAGCTTCGCGCTGACCGTGCGGACCACCGCCGGAGAGCAGAAGCGCTTCGAATACAGCGAGCGGGGCGGGAGTGACGAACCGGAGAAAGGGCTGCTGGAATTCCTGCGCGACCCGCTGCTCAGCGGCAAGGCCACCGCCGGGGAGCTCGCGTTCCTCAAGTCGCTGCGCTTCAAGGACCGCCGGCCGACCGCGCTCTACTATTACCGTGAGCTGCAGAACCTCAGGGATCCCCTGCATTTCCGCGCGCAGGCTACGTGAAGGCGTCTCTGTAATCTCCCGGCTTGCGCTGTTCACTATATTGTGCCCGCGCCCATTCTCGTCTCCTTCACCCGGGAGCCGCGATGGCGATGCTCTTTGCCCGTATCCAGGATGATGTTCCTCTCAAGCTGCGTAAGGGCGCGTGGTACCGCGTCGTCGAACTCAATGATCTCCAGGCAGTTATCGAAGTAAACCGGCGCCACGTCGGTGTGCTCCGCGCCTGGCTCGAGATCCGCGAACGCCCGCCGCAGCGCTGGGCCGTCGTCGAAAACTCCAAGGACAACAAGAAAGCGCCGCCGCCGCTTCGGGGTACGTACGGCGTCTGCCCGAACTGCCGGGCGCGCGCGCCGTTGCCGCCGCCCCGGCGGTCGCAGTCACACGAATGCAAGAAGTGCGGGCGGGAATACGAGATCGATTGGGCTGAGGCCGGCGTCAAGGTTTAGGCGTGACGATGGTCACTTCGCCGCCGGTTGACCGGCATTACACTTTCCGTCCCTTCGCCAATCGCGAGTGTATCTGATGGTGTGGGCCCGCCTGCAAGCCGATGTGAACTGCAACCTGCGCCGTGGCGCCTGGTACCGGCTCATCAAAGCCGAAGGGCTCGCCGCGGTCGTCGATATCAAAGGGACTGCGGTCCCCGTCGTTCGTGCCTTCCTGCAGATGTCGAATACGCCGCCCCGCAAATGGACCGTCGTGCCGAGACCGCAGAACGTGCCGGCGCGTATCGAGATGGGTGAGCGGTATGCCGTCTGCCCGTCGTGCCGCGATCGCGTGCCGCTGCGCGGTCGACCGAGCCGGCTGCTCTGTGCCCGGTGCAGCGTGGAATTCGCGGTCGATTGGGAAGAGCAGTATCTGGCGAAATAGGCTCGCCGCAACAACAGCTGGTGGCAGGATCATGTAGGGGCGCAGCATGCTTGCGCCCCTATTTCCTATCTTGCGCCCCCATTTCGTATCTTGTGCCGCGTGCTTCATGCCCACGTCATCCTCAACCCCACCGCGGGGCGCGGCGCCGCCCGCCGCGCCGATTCCATCATCGCGCGCGCGTTTCGCGCCCAGGGCTGGGCTGTCGACATCGTCCGTACCGAGCGGCCGGGACACGCACAGGAGCTCGCCGCGCAGGCGGTGGGGCAGGGGGCCAGGCACATCGTCGCCGTTGGGGGTGATGGTACCGTTCATGAAGTCGCGAACGGACTGCTGCGCACGGATACGGATGCGGCGCTTGGGGTCGTGCCGGTGGGCTCGGGCAATGACTTCGCCAAGCTGACAGGCGTCTACCGGCACGATCCGGTGCGCGCCGTGGCCCGGCTGGTGACCGCGCGGTCCCGGCGCTTCGATGCGGGGCGCGTGGCGGGTGAGTGGTTCGTCAACAGCGTAGGATTCGGCTTTGGACCGGCCGTCGTGAAGACGCGCAACCAGTCGCGGCACCTGCGGGGCTTTCTCTCCTATCTCGTCCCGATCGTGCGGACGTTCTTCCGGTTCGACCCGATCGTGTTCGACGTCGCGGCGCCCGGATTTCGCGAGCGCGGGTACATGATGATGATCGAGGTGTGCAACGGCACGACGGCCGGCGGCAGCTATCGCTTCGCGCCCGACGCCGACCCGACGGACGGCACGCTGGACGTCTGCCTGATCCGCCGCGTGTCGCTGCCGCGGTTCTTGATCGCGATCCCGCGCGTGATGCGCGGAACGCACGTCACGATGCGCGAAGTCGCGGTTGTCAAAACGGCCAAGCTCGTCGTCCGCTCGCCGGAGCAGTTGCTGCTCATGCACGTGGATGGCGAGCTTCGTGAGCCCGGAGTGAACGAATGCACGGTGGAGCTGGAACGCGGACGATTGAACGTGCTGGTGGCACGATGAGAGTTGTCGTCGCTGTCGCACTGCTCGGCGTCCTGGCGACGTGGCGCCTGGACTGTCAGGATACCACTGCGGCCCGCGACACGAGCCACATGATACTCCCCGCCGACACCATGCATCGTGGCGTCAGACCCATGGGAGCGTTCCTCCGCTCCTTCGTGCTGCCGGGCTGGGGGCAGGCCGCCACGAACCGGCCGATGACCGGAGCCGCATTCGTCGCCTGGGAGGGGGTTACCGCCATGATGACGCTCAAGGCGCAACAGGAGGCGAGCTACTACAAGCAGATTCACTCGCCGAATCTCCAGGCCAAGCGCCAGGAGGTGCAGGACTGGCTCGTACTCTGGATTTTCAACCACCTCTTCTCCGGCGCCGAAGCCTACGTCTCGGCGCACCTGCGCGATTTTCCGACCGATCTCAAGGTGCGCTCGGTCCCCGGCGGCGTCGCGGTGAGCATTCCGATTCATGAATAACGCGCCGCTCGGCGTCTTCGACTCGGGGATCGGCGGGCTCACCGTTGCGCGAGCGTTGTTCGAGCGCCTGCCACGGGAATCGGTCATCTATTTCGGCGACACGGCGCGGGTGCCGTACGGGCCGAAGTCTCCCGATACGGTTCGCCGCTACAGCGGCGAGATCCTCGATTTTCTGCTGGGTCGCGGCGTGAAGGCCGTCGTCGTGGCCTGCAATACGAGCACCGCGCACGCGCTGGCGTATCTCAAGGAACGCTCGTCCGTGCCGGTCGTCGGCGTGATCGAGCCCGGCGCGCGTGCCGCCGTGGCCGCGACCAGGTCCGGCACCATCGGCGTGATCGGGACCGCCGGCACGATCGCGAGCGGCGCGTACGAGCGCGCGATCAAAGCCCTGCGACCCGATGCGCGCGTGCACAGCCGGCCCTGCCCGCTGTTCGTGCCGCTCGTCGAAGAAGGGTGGTTCGATCATCCCGCTGCCGAGTTGATCGCGCGCGAATACCTGGAGCCGCTCAAGCGCGCGCAGGTCGACGTGCTCGTGCTCGGCTGTACGCACTACCCGCTGCTCAAATCGCTGCTCGCGCGGGTCATGGGCCCCGAGGTGAAGTTGGTCGATTCGGCGGAGGAGACCGCGACCGCCGTCGCGAGCGAGCTGGAGCGCCTGGATCTCCTGGCGAAGAACGGCGCGCACGATCACCGGTTCGTCGTGTCGGATGACGAACCGCATTTTCGCAAAGTCGGCGCGCTATTCCTGAGGGAAAAGCTCACACAGGTCGAAGTGGTCCAGCTGTGAACTGCTTCAGCTCGACGCCGTTCGCGGTGATGACGGCGTAACGGCCGCCGTCGAGAAACGCGCCCGGATTCAGGTACGCCCGGCCATCGGGCAGACGATCGACGACCGGGCGATGGGTATGCGCCATGATCACCAGCTGCACGTCGGGATGGTGGCCGAGGAAGTCGGCTGCCCAGCGCCGCTGCGCCGCGGCAGCGCGATCGAGCACGGCGCGGTCCTTGGTGTTGTCGGCGAGATGGCGCGAGAAGAGATCCGCGATCCAGAAGCCGATCGTCGGGTGCAACACGCGAAACACCGCGATCGTCACCGGGTGCCGCGTGAACCGGTGCATCAACGCGCCGCTCCAATGTTGCTCGGTGAGACCGTCGCCGTGCGCGATGAAGGTGCGCCGGCCGCCGAGCTCCAGCTCCGCCTCGCCGCCGAAGAAGTCGATGCCGAGGTCCTGGGTGAAGAACGTGCCGCCCCAGCGGTCGTGATTGCCGCCGACGAACGTGATGGGGATGCCGCGGGCGCGGACCTCCTGCAGCTTGGCGACGGTGGCAAAATGTTTGCGGGGGATGACGCTCTGATACTCGAACCAGAAGTCGAAGAGATCGCCGGTGAGCAACAGGTGATCCCCCGGCTGGGGCACTTCATCGAGAAACGCGTGAAACGCGGTGCCGACGGCGGGCGGTACCTGGCCGAGGTGGGCGTCGGCGACGACGATGACCCGCGACGAATTGTGATTGGACGACACGGCCCAAGCTTAGGAAGCTGGAATCACGCACGCAAGCACATTACTGTTGACACATGACGCAGACGCAAAAGCTCCTCATCGCCATCGGCGTCGTGGCCGCGACGGGAATCGCGGCCAATCGCTTCGTGCCGGCAGGCGTCGGCGGCCCGGGCGAGGCCTGCCGCCGGTATCAGGATGAGGCACGCAGCACCTGCTACTCCGAGCTCCTGTCGAATCGTCTCAGGCAGCACGGCGTCGCGGACGCCGTCGCGACGCTCGACGCGCTCGCCGCAGCCGACCCCGACGTCGCCGAGCACGCGCACGAGTTCGCGCACGGCATCGGGATCGAGGCGTTCAGCGTCTCGCCCGACATCGTGAACACCTTCACGGCCTGTGGGGACGGATTCTCCTCGGGCTGCCGCCACGGCGTCATCCAGGCCTACTTCGAGTCGCGCGATCAGGTGACGCAGCCCGAAGTCGAGGCGCTGTGCCAGCCATTCAAGCAGTCCGGCATGAGCCGCTGGGTGCTGTTCCAGTGCGTGCACGGCATGGGGCACGGGTTGACGATGTTGTACGGCCACGATCTGCCGCGCGCGCTGAAGGACTGCGATCTGCTCGCCGATGGCTGGGACCGCGAGTCGTGCTACGGCGGCGCCTTTATGGAAAGCGTGATCAACGCGACCGCGCCGCATCACCCGGCCACGATGCTCGCCATGCACAGCCATCATCACATGAGTGCGGGCTCGGCGTTCAAGGCGCTCGATCCCGCCGATCCGCTCTACCCCTGCTCGATCATGGCGGACCGCTACCTCCACGCCTGCTACCAGATGCAGACGTCGGTCATGTTGAATCTGAACCATGGCGACATCGGCGACGCGGCGAAGTCGTGCGAGCGCGCACCGGCGCAGGTCCGGGCCATCTGCTTCCAGAGCCTCGGTCGCGACATCACGTCGTACGCGAAGCCGCCGCGCGATCCGCAGAAGACGGCCGACATGTGTCACGAGGCGTCCGAGCCGAATCGTCCGGCCTGCTATTTCGGGGCGGTCAAGGCGCTGGTCGATTGGACCGCGACGACCCCCGCGGCATTCGCGTTCTGTGGCCTCGTCGCGAACGAAGCCGGTGGGCAAACGTGCTATCACGCCCTCGGCGAGGAGATCGCGACGCTCTTGGCGACGATCCCGGAGCGCGAGGCGCAATGCATACGCGCGCAGGAGCCCACGGCCATCGCTGCCTGCCGGCAGGGCGCGGGAATTCCGTCGCCGCGTTGACTTTTCCAGCAGCGATTCGCATTCTCCCAAAATGAAGGGTGTGTCGGAGCGGCTCCGGGTCGGAGGAGGTGCCGCGGTCCGTCCCGTTATCAAGGACGATCGCAATCCCGGCATGCCGCTCGATCTGGACCTGGTCCGCAACCTGCGCGTGAACCGCAGCGCGGTCGAGCGGCGCGCCGCCACCATTCCCACCCGGCGTACAGTAAAGAAGGAATGGCAGGCTGCCTGGCTCCTGCGGGCGATCACCTGCATGGATCTCACCACGCTCCAGGGCGACGACACACCCGGGAATGTGCTGCGGCTTTGCGCCAAGGCGCGCCGCCCGCTCCGGCCCGACCTGGTCGAGGCGCTCGGCGTCGCGCACCTCGACATCAAAGTCGGCGCGGTGTGCGTCTACCACGCGCTGGTGCCGACCGCCGTCGCCGCGCTCGCGGGTTCGGGGATTCCCGTGGCAGCCGTGTCGACGGGATTTCCCGCCGGCCTCAGCCCCTTTGCCCAGCGACTCGAGGAGGTGCAGGCTTCGGTGGCGGCGGGCGCGCAAGAGATCGACATCGTGATCACGCGGGCGCACGTGCTGACGGGCGACTGGCCGGCGCTGTACGCGGAAGTCCGCGCGTTTCGCGACGCCTGCGGCCGCGCGCACATGAAAGCGATCCTAGGGACCGGCGATCTCGCGACGCTGACCAACGTAGCGCGCGCCAGCATGGTCGCGATGATGGCGGGTGCCGACTTCATCAAGACGTCTACAGGCAAGGAGTCCGTCAATGCGGTGCTCCCGGTCGGCGTCGTGATGGCGCGCATGATCCGCGACTATGAGATGCGGACCGGCCACGCGATCGGCTTCAAGCCGGCCGGCGGGATTCGCGCCGCGAAGCAGGCGCTCGACTGGCTCATCCTTATAAAGGAAGAGCTGGGCGACCGCTGGCTGCGGCCGGCGCTGTTTCGCCTCGGCGCCAGCTCGCTGTTGACCGACATCGAGCGCCAGCTCGAGCACTTCGTGACGGGGCGCTATGCCGCGGCGCACCGTCATCCGATGGTGTGATGACGACCGTCGCCAAGATCTTCGAGACGATGGAGTACGGACCGGCGCCCGAGAGCGACGCGCCGGCGCTCGAGTGGATTCGCCAACATGACTCCGGACGGTTCGGCCATTTCATCGATGGCCGCTGGGCGCCGCCTGCCGACGGACAGTACTTCGAGACGATCAACCCCGCGACCAAGGCCGTGCTGGCGCGCGTCGCTCAGGGCGGCACGGCGGACGTCGCTGCCGCCGTTGCGGCCGCCAACGCCGCTGCGCCGGGTTGGGCGGCGTTACCGGCGCACGCGCGCGCCCGGTATCTGTACGCGCTGGCGCGCGAAGTGCAACGTCACTCGCGGTTGCTCGCCGTACTCGAGAGTCTCGATAACGGCAAACCCATCCGCGAGACACGCGATCTCGATATCCCGCTCGTCGCGCGGCATTTCTACCATCACGCCGGCTGGGCGCAGCTGCGCGATGCGGAATTTCCGGGCTATGTGCCCGTCGGCGTCGTGGGCCAGATCATTCCGTGGAACTTCCCGCTGCTGATGGTCTCGTGGAAAGTCGCGCCGGCACTCGCGGCCGGGAACACCGTGGTGCTGAAGCCCGCGGAGTTCACCCCGCTCACCGCGCTCTGCTTTGCCGAGCTCGCGCAGGCCGCGGGACTGCCCGCCGGCGTCTGCAACGTCGTTACCGGCGACGGCGCGACGGGCAAGCTCTTGGTCGAACATCCCGACGTCCAGAAGATCGCATTCACCGGCTCGACCGAAGTCGGACGCATCATCCGAAAAGCAACGGCAGGCACCGGCAAGAAACTCACGCTCGAGCTCGGCGGCAAAAGCCCATTCATCGTGTTCGAGGATGCCGATTTGGACAGCGTCGTCGAGGGCGTTGTCGACGCGATCTGGTTCAATCAAGGCCAGGTGTGCTGCGCCGGCTCCCGGCTCCTGGTCCAGGAAGGCATCGCCGATCGGTTGACGCAGAAACTTCGGGCGCGCATGGAGAAGTTGCGCGTCGGGTCGCCGCTCGACAAAGCGGTGGACATGGGTGCGATCGTCGCGCCCGTGCAGCTCGAGCGCATTCGCGGGCTGGTGGAGAAGGGCGTCGAGGAAGGCGCGAAGATGTGGCAGCCCTCGTGGGCGTGTCCGACCGACGGCTACTTCTATCCGCCCACGCTTTTCACCGACGTATCGCCGGCTGCCACGATCGCCCAAGTCGAGATCTTCGGTCCGGTACTGGTGAGCATGACCTTCCGCACGCCAAAGGAAGCGGTGGAGCTGGCGAACAACACCCCGTATGGGCTCGCGGCGAGCGTGTGGACTGAAAACATCAACCTCGCGCTCGACGTCGCACCGAAGCTCAAGGCCGGAGTGGTGTGGATCAACTCGACCAATCTGTTCGACGCCGCGGCGGGATTCGGTGGGTACCGCGAGTCCGGCTTTGGAAGAGAAGGTGGGCGCGAGGGGATGTACGAGTATCTCAAACCAAGCTGGGAGAATGAGAAGGGAGAAGGGAGAAGGGAGATGGCGAGAAGGGAGATGGCCGATACGGCGACAAAGCCGTCATCCTCATCGGCGCCTGCATCTCCCATCTCCCTTCTCCCCTCAATTGATAGGACGTACAAACTGTTCATTGGAGGCAAGCAAACCAGGCCCGACCAGGGCTATAGCCGCAAGATCGTCGCTCCCGACGGCCGCCTCCTCGGCGAAGTGGCCGAGGGCAACCGCAAGGACATTCGGAACGCGGTCGAGGCGGCGCACGCGGCGGAGGGTTGGGGCAGGGGCAGCGGGGGGGGGCATATGCGCGCGCAGATCCTTTACTTCATCGCCGAGAATCTCGCGACCCGCTCCGATGAATTCGCCGCGCGCGTGGGAGCAGCGGAAGTGGCCGCGAGCATCGCCCGGCTCTTCACCTACGCCGCTTGGGCCGACAAGTGGGATGGCGCCGTCCACCACACGCCGATTCGCGGCGTGACGCTCGCCATGAACGAGCCGGTGGGGGTGCTGGGCGTGGCGGCGCCGGATGAGTATCCGCTGCTCGGCTTCGTCTCGCTCGTCGCACCCGCGATCGCGGTCGGCAATACGATCGTGGTCATTCCGTCGGAGCCGAATCCGATTCCCGCCGCCGAGCTCTACACGGTGCTCGAAACGTCGGACGTTCCGGATGGCGTGATCAACGTGATCACCGGCGCCAAGGATCCGCTCGCGAAGGTGCTCGCCGAGCACGACGACGTCGATGGCGTGTGGTATTTCGGCAGCGCGGCGGGCGTGAAAGCCGTCGAGCTCGCGTCCGCGGCGAACATGAAGCGGACATGGGCATTCGCGCGTACGCGTGACTGGCTCGATCCGCGCCAGGGCGAGGGGCGCGAATTCCTGCGGCATGCGTCCGAGGTGAAGAACATCTGGATTCCGTACGGCGAATAGCAGCCACTCCCGCCGCGTTGCGTCCCCCCCGGTGATCAC
>DATGEQ010000058.1:0-59018 GCA_035309945.1 Gemmatimonadales bacterium
TGGGACGCGACGACTGGGAAGTTATTGTGGCGCGGCGAGCCGGCTCCTGCGCCGCCGGGCGAGGCGAGCGCCGTACCCGTGGGCAAGCTCTACAGTCTGACGAGTCTGGGCCTACACGTGACGCCGGACCACCGTTATCGCGTGCGCGTGATCTACGACAATCCCACCGGGCATACGATCTCGAACGGAGGGATGGGAGTTGTCGGCGGGCTCTTCCGACCCGACCGCAAGGCGCAGTGGCCCGCGACGGATCCGAGCGATTCGCTGTATCAGAAAGATTTGCGCCACTTCTTGGGCGCGGTCGGCAAGCCGGTCGTGAGCGTGCCGATGTCGGAAATGCACATGGAGCACTAAAGGCTGCTGCCCGGCTCCACCCCGTAATCAGCCCTCGCCACTGCACGGCCGATCGGTTCCGGTTCCGCGGCTTCAGCCGTCTGCATGATGCCGAGCATCGCGGCGGCGGCGATCAGACCTGCCAGCGCGTCCACGGCGTAATGAAACTGCCCGTACACGACCGCGAGGATCAGCCCTGCCGTGAAGGGCATCAACACCAGCCCCAGCGTGCGCCAGTAGCGTAACGCCATTCCCGTCGCGACCACCGATGCCGCCACGTGCGACGACGGAAACGCCGCACCCCAGGAGTCCCCGTGGTCGAGCAGCCATGCGGCGAAGCGTGCCGGTCCGACTTCGGTCGCAATATTGTGCGCGCTTTCGAACACGTAGCGCGGCCCCGCCACCGGAAAGAACAGGAAGACGACGTAGCAGAGATAGAACGTCGCCATGACGGCAAAGATCGTGTGACGGGCCGCATCGCGGCGACCGACGAGCCACAGTCCGAGCGGCGACGCATACAGAATGGGGTAGTACGCCAGATAACAGGCGTGCAGGAGCCACGATAGCACGGCATTCGGCGATTCCCGAATCCAACGATACGAGATCTGCGAGCCGAACACCCAGTTCTCGAGCCGTTGGATGAGCAGATCGTTCTGGAATCCGGCGCTCAGCGTCAGGATGCCGATCTCGCCGTACAGGGCGGGCAGCAGCAGCATCGGATACCAGTCGCCGAGAAAGCGGCCGACGCGACCGGCGTTGCGGGCGCGCGGGGCAATGAACACGAGCGCGGCGACGAGCGCGTGCGCGCTGAGCAGCCACGGCCAGCCGGGAATGCCCTCACCGCGAAACGACAGCAGGACGGCGCCCGTCGCGACCGCGATGTAGGCAGCCGTTGCAATGTCGATCGCCGTGTAATCACGCCACAGCGGCTTCAAACCCATCCCACCTCCCGATACCAATTCGCGGCGCGCCGCAATCCGGTTTCGAGGTCGATCTCCGCGCGCCAACTGGTGTCGCGCACCAGGGCGTCGCTGCGACACGTCCAGGCGGGCGCGAGGTACTCGGCGGCCTTGTCGGCCGACAGCAAGGTGGCGCGCCCGGCCAGATGCGCAAGGGTCCCGGTCGCCCACAGCACGCCGCGCACGATCGGACCAGGCATCGGGATAACGCGGGGGCTCGTACCGAGCGCCACGCCGACGCCGCGTACAAATCCCCGGCTCGTGGTTGTCGCCGGATGCGCCGCGAAGTATACGCGGTGTGTCGTGGCGCGAGACTCGGCGACCGCGATCAACGACCGTGCGAGGTCTTCGGCGTGAATGACGGATATTTCCTGCGATCCGTCACCAAACACCGGCACGAAACCGCGACGCGCGAGCTGAAAGACGACAAGCGTGCCACGATCCCATTCCCCGTACACCACGGGCGGTCGGACGATCGTCCAGTCCAGCGGCGTTGCCTGTACCAGGACCTCGGCGGCCAGCTTCGAGCGCCCGTAGCTCGTGATCGGCGCCGGGGCGCGTGTTTCGTCGATGGGGTGGCCGGGTGTAGTGGGGCCGGCAACGGCCAGCGAGGATACGTGGATGAACCGCCGCACGCCGCCCTCGCGCGCCGCTTCGAGCATCTTGGCCGTGCCGTCGCGGTTGGTGGCCATGAACTCATTGTCGGACCGCGCCACAATCTTTCCCGCGACGTGAAAAACGACATCGGCGCCCGCGCAGCCCTCGCGGAGCGCCGCTTCCTCGTCCAGATCCCCGCGCACCTGTCGGACGTCCTCAGTCCATCCCAGCTGCGCAGCGAGAGCCGGGCGACGCACGAGTGCCGCGACACGGTCACCCCGGGCGCGCAGCGCCTGGACCAGATGGGCACCGACGAATCCGGTGCCACCGGTCACGAACACGTTCACAGCGATTTGTCGTAGACACGGTACGTCTTGGAAACGCGGAAACCCAACGCTTGCGCCGCCTTATTCATGGGCAGGTTGTCTTCGAGGATCCAGCCGGCCTCGCCACGCGGCATGCCGTGCTTCACGGAGTTCTCCCACGTGCGGTGGTACAGGACGGCATCGACCGCGCGGCCGCGAAACTCCGGAATCACGCCAAGCAGCATGACGCGCGCGCGGTCGATCTTGCGGGCGTACCACAGCACTTTGAGAATGCCGGGAAACATCCGGCCCGAGCGATTGTGCAACAGCGCGAGATTGAAATCCGGGAGACTCACGGCGAATCCCACGACCTCGCTGCCACGCTCGGCGAATATGACGAGGTCGGGCACGACGATCGGCTTGAGCTGCTTCGCGAGATGATCGATCTCGGCGTTGGTGAGTGGCACGAAGCCCCAGTTCCTCTCCCACGCGGTGTTGTACAGCTGCTTGATCAGCTCGACCTCGGCATCGAAACGTTTCATGTCGAGCGTGCGCAGCGTGATCCCGGACTGCTTCATGACCCGCTGGCCGATCTTGAACACGCGCTCGGGCGCCGCTTCGGCGCCGCCGCCTTCATAGGCCAAGAGGTCCTTGACCTTGTGGAAGCCGTAGCGGTCGTGGAGCTGCTCGTAGTAAGAGAAGTTGTACGGCATCATCAGCGACGGCGGCGTGCCATTGTTCGCTATCAGCAATCCGCAGTCATCGTTGGTCGAGGGATTCATCGGGCCGCGCATCGTGTCAAAGCCCTTGCCCCGCAGCCACGCCGCGGCGGTGTCGAACAGGGCCTTCGCCACCGCCTGATCGTTTATCGATTCGAAGAAGCCGTAAAAACCCACGCGATCGTGGTGCTCTTTGTTGTGCATGTCGTTCTTGATCGCGCCGATTCTGCCGACCGTCCGGCCGTCCCGGCGGGCCATCCAATACTGCGCTTGGGCGTGTTCCCAGAACGGATTTTTGCCGGGCGACAGCAGCGTGACCATGTCACGGCGCAGCTGCGGCACCCACAACGGATCATCGCGATAGTGGTCGTACGGGAAGGCGATGAAACGATCGAGATCGCGCCCGTTCGAGACGGGCACGATCTCCACTGCGGTCAGATGACCCCCAGCTCTTTTCCGAGGCGCCCGAAGACCTCGAGGGCGAGGTCGATCTGCTCGGTCGTGTGCGTCGCCATGAGGCTGGTCCGCAGGCGACACTGCGAGGGTGGCACTGCCGGCGGCACGACGGGATTCGTGAACACACCGGCGTCGAACAACTTGCGCCAGAAGAGGAAGGTCTTCTCGAGCGGCCCGATCAGCACGGGAATGATCGGCGTCTCGGTCGGGCCAATGTCGAAGCCGAGGCTGCGCATGCCTTCCTGCAGCCGGCGCGTGTTGCGCCACAGCTGCTCCCGCCGCTCCGGCTCGCGCTGCATGACGTGCAGCGCCGCGAGCACGCCGGCGGTGTTGGAGGGGGGCAGGGCCGCGGTGAAGATCAACGGCCGCGAGTGGTGGCGGAGATAATGAATCACATTCTCCGAACCGACGGCAAAGCCGCCGATCGATGCCAGCGACTTCGAGAAGGTGCCGACGATCAGGTCCACCTCGTCGACGAGGTCGAAATGGGCGGCCGTGCCGTCGCCGTTGGGCCCGAGCACGCCGACGGAGTGCGCATCGTCGATGGCCAGCGCGGCGCCGTACTTCTGGCAGATCCGCAGCAACCCCGGCACGTCGGCGATATCGCCCTCCATCGAGTAGATGCCGTCCACGATGACCATGGTGCCGGTGCCTTCGGGCAGCTTCTGCAGCTTCCGCTCGAGGCTGGCGAGGTCGCCGTGGTTGAACCGCACGGTTTCGCCGTGCGACAGCTTGGCGCCGTCGACGATCGAGGCGTGATCGAGCTTATCGAGGAAGACGACGTCAGTGCGGCCCACGAGGCCGGATATCACACCGAGGTTCGCTTGATAACCGGTTGAAAAGACGAGGCAAGATTCCTTGCCGAAGAACTCGGCCAGCTCCGCTTCGAGCTGCTCGTGCAGGTCCAGCGTGCCGTTCAGAAACCGCGAACCCGTGCACCCGGAGCCGTAACGCTCCAAGGCGGCCCGTGCGGCGGCCAGGACCTCAGGGTGATGCGTGAGGCCGAGGTAGTTGTTCGACCCCATCATGATCCGTTCCTGGCCTTCGATGATGACGACGGTGTCTTCGGAACGGGAGATGGGCTTGAAGTACGGGTAGAGGCCCGCTGCCTGGACTTCGCGCGCCCGAGTGAAGTTCTTACATTTGTCGAACAGCGCGATGTTCTGCAGGGTCTCAGTGCGCACGAGGCCTCGATCCTCTTATATAGGCAAGCGGTGGTACAGCTTAGCCCTCGCCCATCGAATTGGCAAGGCTCAATGTGAGACTTGCCACAGCCTTCAGTGCGCCGCCGTAGTAGCCTAGATTGCTGCACCCGTGTGAATTACGCCGCGAGCCCTGGAGGTTTATAGTGCGCCCAATGTTTGTGCGATTCCTCGCGATCTCCGTGCTCCTGTCGCCCTCAGTTCACACCAGTGTCTCGGCGCAAAGCGGCTTTCATCCGTACTGGGAAATCCCCGGATTCGACTTCAGCCAAAACGGCGCCTGGCGGGTGCGCGCGCGCCAAGTCAGCCAGCTCCGCCACCAACTCCTGAGCTCCGGACAACTCCCCCGGTTCAGCCTGCGCGGGCCCGCGGCCGGCCAGCAATCGACCACCTCGGTGTCGGGCACGATGGTGGTGCCGGCGATCCTCTTCGCTTACGCAAATACGGACTCGACGCAGTTCATGAAGGACACAGCGCAATACGATGCCGCTTTGTTCGCGACGACTCCTCCAGGCGGGAATCCCTACACGTTGCGCACGTTGTATCAGCAGTTGTCCAACGGCGCTCTGACGATGCAGGGCAAAGTCATCGGATGGGTGCGTCTGGATAGCGCGGAAACGACGTATACGGGGATTCCGGGCACATGTACCGGCAATCCTTTCGGTACGACCAACTGCAATGGTCTGTTCAGCAGCAACGCGCTCGCTCGCATGCAGGCGGGTTTCCGCCAGGCACTCGTGCGCGTCGACAGCTTTATCGATTTCGGCCAGTTCGACAACGACGGACCGGATGGCATCCCGAATTCCGGGGACGACGATGGCGTCGTCGACATGATCATGTTCGCGCATCCGACCAAGGATGGCGCGTGCGGCGGATTCCCGGAAAGCAGCGACCCGTCGACGAATAATCACATTTGGTCGCACCGTTTCCAGCTGGTGACCGGGGGCGGTGATTACATAACGAACGATCCAGCGCCTCACGGCAACACGAGCGGATATGCCACGATCCACGTGCGGGATTACTTCGTGACTTCCGCGCTGGGCGGGACGAGCGCGTGCGACACGACACAGATCATGCCGATTGGAACGGCCGCGCATGAATTCGGTCATGCGCTCAGCCTTCCGGATCTGTACGACACGGGGGGGAACACGCAGGGCGTGGGGGAATGGGGGCTCATGGGGTCCGGTAACTTCACCAGCCCACGGAGCCCGTCCCGGATGGAAGCCTGGTCGCTGAACGAGCTAGGTTGGATCACCCTCTCGTCGCTCACCAGCGCCGGCACCTACCCACTCGACCCGGTCGCGACGTCGCGCACTGCCGCCTACGTGCGGCCGCCTGGACCGAATCCGCGCGGCGAGTATTTCCTCATCGAAAACCGTCAGGGCGGAGCGGCCGGGTTGGCCGACTCAGCCATGATCACTCGCCACTGCCTTAGAAGCGGGCAGCCCGGCAACTGTCCCGGTGGATTGCTCATCTGGCACGTTGACTCCACGAAGATCACCACGAGCGGATTCCATCAGACCAATTCGATCAATTCCGGTACGATTCACGGCCTGGCGCTCCAGGAAGGTGACGGGCTGCGCCAGCTGTGGTGCGGGAGCGGCGGTTGTAACCGCGGCGATGCCGGCGATCCCTATCCGGGCGTAAGCGGCAATACCGCGTTTGTCTATCGCACGAATCCCAACGCGACCATGAACTCCGATGGCAGCTTCGCCGGACTTGGGATCGACCAGATCACCCAGGTTGTGTCCGACGGGCAGATGTCGTTCCGCCTGCGGTTCGGCGCGCTGACGGTAGTGAGCGCCAGTGATACCAACGCGGTGATCCAGTTCAACGGGCCATCCTACAATGTTTATCGCGATCTGCTGGACAGCACCGTGACGTACACGATTGGCATTGCGGACACACAACTGTCGGCAGACCAGCGCCGGCGCTTTCATTTTCTTTCGTGGTCGGACGGTGGGGCGATCACTCACACGATCACCGGCAGCAATGCCGGCGGCGCCATCACGGCGAATGTCTCTCGCGATTTCAAACTCATCGCGACCTGGCCGACCGGTGGATCGGTCCGTGCCGACACGGCGATCAATCTCGCCGGCGATTTCATCCCCGATGGACGGATTGTCACCCTGACGCCCGTCGATTCCACGCTCAACTTCTGCGGGTGGGCCGGTGATACCACCACGACAGACTCCGTGCTCGCGCTGCCGATGCATCGGCCGTACACTGTCGCGGCAAGTTTCGGGAGTCCGAACACCATCACGTCCGCGGGCGCCCGCCCCAACGGCGTAATCGGAGCAACCTATGCCGACACGCTGCGCATTAACGGCGGTGGGGCTGTCGCCGCTTGGAGCGTGGTGAGCGGCGCGTTACCGGCGGGACTGACGTTGAGCCAGAACGGCGTGATCTCCGGATTCCCGCGCCAGGGGGGAAATTTTTCCTATACGGTGCGCGTCGTCTCCTGCGACACGTCCACCAAGGCCTTCAGCCTGAGTGTCACCGCGCCGACGCTCACGCCGAGCGATGTGCTCTCGCAACTGCTCGGTCCCACCGCGCCGCTCAGTGCGGACCAGCTTCGTTATCTCGATATCATCGGCAACAACAACGGCAGCTTCGACATCGGTGACTTCCTCGCCTGGGTCAAGCTCACCAATCCGCCCCTGAGCCCCGCGTTGCTCCAGGCGATGCCGCGGAAAGGAGGCCGCCAATGAAGCGGCTGTATCTGCTTGCTGTGCTCGCCGCGATCGTCGCCGGTGGTCTCAGCTGCGGTGACTCGACGGCATCGGGACCGGGCGTCCTGAAGGTGCGACTCACATCGCCGGCCGGCGCGCTCGACTCAGCCATCATCGTCACGATCACCGGCCCGGCGCCTCTGACCAGCGTCACCTCCGGCACCGGCCTCCGACTGTTCCAGCAGCCACTCGGCGGCACCACGACGCACTTCGCGCTGATCGGCGCGCTCACCAACGGCACGACCATCCTGACGATCGGCGTCGGCGACATACAGGCGCTGGCGCAATACGGCGGCACGATTCAGGGCGTCGCGATGCCGAACTACCAACTGCGCACGTTGCCGGGAGACTACGCGCTCGCGATTACCCGCTAGTCTCCCGCCTGAGCGGCCGGCTCCGGCATTTGCCAGAGTTGCATCAAGCTGTCTTCCAGCCGCCGTTTGAGATCCTGGTACAACCCGAGCAGCTGGCGGCATTCGTCGGTCAGCGTCGTCGCGCCACCACCGGGGCCGCCGGCTCGAGACACGACCATCGGCCGGCCAAGCGCCTGTTCCATCTGCTGAATGGCGCTCCACGCCGTCCGATAGCTGATGCCCGCCTCGGAAGCGGCATCTTTGATCGAGCGCACTCGCTCGACCGCGTCCAGCAGCCGCGCCTCACGCTCACCGATGACCGTCGCGCCACGTTTTGTCAACGCAACCACGGCGTTTGGTACAAGATCCGGGAACAGCATACAACCCCCTCATTCTATCGTTCGGCAGTCGCTGAAACGGGCTCGACGCAGCCGTCGGGTGAGCCTGGCGCGGGTGGCATGAACGCGGCCACGCCGTTGGGCAGGCGTACCGCGAGCAGCCGGGCGCGCCAATCACCAAGCGCCCAGGTGGCGAACTGCGCAGCGCCGCGATTCGGCGACGCCGAACGAATGACGTACAACGTGTATGGGTTGCCGAGTGCAGTGTCGGCAGTGAAGAGCACTTGCAATTCGATTCCTGCCAAACGCGTGAACGTCGGCAGGTCGTCGAGCGCGTACGCATGGCGCTCGTCGGCGGTGCGCAGCGTGGCGGCCTGATCGCTCCCCGACTGCGTGTACCAGCGGTCGCGCGAAAAGACGGGCGTTATCCCGGCCGCCTTCCAGAGCGACAACTCCTTGACATGCGTCCCTGACGAATCGCCGCGCGATATGAAAGAAGCGCGAACGCTCGCGATGCGCCGGAACGCTTCCGTGGCGCTTGCAGCATGCGTCACGCGCGCCGGGTCTCCCGCCGGGCCCACGACGGCGAAGCGGCTCACGACGAAGGGACAGCGCAGCGCCGCATGCCCCGGGTTCACCAACAGGCGCTGCTCGAGGCTCGGCGCGTGCGTCACGATCACGTCCAGATCTCCGGCCGCCGCCGAGCGGATGATAGTTCCGGAGGGGCCGACGATGACCCGCACCGGACGTGGTGGGTGCAAGGAATCCAGCAGGGAAAGCGCACCCGATTGTTCGACCGTCGTGGTGGTGCCGAGGCGGAGTGGTGTAGCCTCGCTGCCCCGCGCGCAACCAGCCTGCGCGAAGCACGTGAGAGCGAGGCACCACGAGAATCGTGTCATATAAGGGCTTTCCCCATAGCGGTATGCCCGAGCGGCGGAATCGTTCCAGTCGACGTTTTCTTTGTTGCACGCGTGCAACACCCGTGTTAATTCCACACACCGCCATTCGCTAACCTACCCGCATCTCTCGCGCCACTCTATTTTCGGAGCCGGGGGCGGTAGCTCAGCTGGGAGAGCACCTGGTTTGCAACCAGGGGGTCGTGGGTTCGAATCCCATCCGCTCCACTCCTTCGCTACCTCGTGGAGAGTCCATTGACCATCGCCCTGCTGGTGCCGGCCGTTGTCTTCGCCACCCTACAACAGCAAGCCGCTCCTGCACCCTCGCCGCGCGTCGCCGCGAGCAGCCAGGCGGCCGTCGAAGTCCACATCAACGCGCGCCGCATCGGCAATCGCTGGTTTGAGGAGGACGCCGGCCTTTCGGGACCGTCTCGTATCGCGATTTCTTACGGTCAGCCGCACGCGCGCGGCCGCAAGGTCGAAGGCGGTTTGATTCCGATCGACACGGTGTGGCGGTTCGGCGCGAACATGGCAACGGCGCTGCACAGCGACGTTGATCTCACGGTGGGCGACGTGAAGTTGCCGCGCGGCGACTACTCGCTTTTCATTCTCTACACGCGGACGGGAGCGTCGCTGATCGTGAATCGCGGCACGGGGCAGTGGGGCACCGATTACGACGCCGCAAAGGACATCGGGCGCGTCACACTGACCAGTCGCACACTGGCAGAGCCCGAGCCTGCGCTTTCGGTCTACCTGGTGCCGGACTCCCCCGATCCCAAAACCGGTTATGCCGATCTCAAGGGAACGCTCCGCATCAAATGGGGCACGACAGAGTGGTCAACGACGTGGCGAGTCGATCAATGAACGATCCCCGCTATCCCATCGGTAAGTTCACGCCTCCAGCCAATAATGCGCTCGCGCCGGCCGAGCGCGGCGCGTGCATCGAGCAGATCGCCGCGACGCCGGCGAACTTTCGACGTGCCGTCGCCGGGTTGAACGACGCTCAACTCGACACGCCGTACCGGGACGGCGGCTGGACGGTTCGCCAGCTCGCGCATCATGTGCCCGACAGTCACATGAACGCCTACATCAGGTTCAAGTTGGGCCTGACCGAGCAGACGCCGGCAATCAAGACCTATGAAGAGAAAGATTGGGCCAAGACGCCGGAGGTCCGTGCCCCGATCGGCATGTCACTCGATCTGCTCACGGCGCTCCACCAGCGTTGGGTCACGTTGCTGCGAGGCATGAGTCTCGCCGATTTCGCGCGCACGATCAAACATCCCGAGTGGGGCACGCCCTCGCTCGACACGCTCCTGGGACTGTACGCCTGGCACGGCCGGCATCACACCGCGCACGTCACGACACTGCGGGAGCGCATGGGCTGGTGAGTCTCCTGGTCGCCGTGCTCATGATGACGCAGCTACCGGCGAATCGTCCGCCCCTGCCGGGAGTCTCCGGTGACCCGAACGACTGGCAATCCTATTTCGATCAGGGCGCGCAGCTCCTGCGGCGCCACCCCAATCGGGCGGATTCCATGTTCATCTGGGCATCGCACCTCGATCCCACGCGTGCCGAGCCGTTGTTCGCGCGGTGGGTGGCGTTTTGGATGCGCGACGTGCGGCGCTTCGAGCGCGCCGTCTACCGCGAAGGCAGGCTCAGCCCCGGGGACTCGGCACTCATCCGCGGCGCGGACAGCCTGTTCTTGCACGCGTTGGAACGCAATCCGTTTGTACCGCAGAATCTGATCGTGCTGGCCTATGAAGACGTCGCGATGGACATGCCTGAAAACTCCCTGAACATGGGATTCTTTGCCTACGGGCGTCAGCAGTACACGCTGGCGGCTTCACATCTGGGCCAAGCCATCACGCAAAATCCCAAGCTGCTGTGGCTGCACTATGACCGGGCGCTCACCTTCGTGCCGCGGCAGGAATATGACAGCGCGGCGGTCGAGCTCGCGGCACTCCTGGCGGCGCTGCGCAGCCAGGAGCAAAAGCGGATGTCGCCGATCTATGAGTCGAAGGAGCTCATCACGTACGGTCTCGGCGTGTTGCATCTCGTCGAGGGACACAACGACAGCGCGCAGCAGTTTTTCGAGCAAGCCGTGACGGAAAACCTGGCATTCTTCCCCGCGCAGGTCGAGCTGGGCGATCTCGCGCTCATCCACCGTGATACGGTGCTCGCGTCTCGAAGCTTCCGGCAGGCGGCGGACCTCGCGCCGGCCGAAGCCTGGGTTCAGGCGCGCTACGGCGTGGCGCTGCAGCTCATGGGCCGCTCGATCGACGCCATGGATCCGCTGCAGCGGGCGATCAAGCTCGAGCCGTGGTGGGCGGAACCCTATCGGCTGCTGGGGCTCGCCTGGGAAGACGCCGGCGACAAGCAGGAAGCCGCGAAGGCGTTTGCCGCGTATCTCGAGCGAGCGCCACAGCGAGAGACCGACAAGATCAACGACGTGAAGCGGCGCCTCGCCGCCGCGCAGGCGCGAAACTGAACCCTCATGGTCGAATTTCCCGACGACGATCTGGACGAAGAATTCCCGCTCGGCGACGGCACGGCCGACTCGGAGGGAATCGTCATCTGCCCCTACTGCGGAGAGCCGAATGCAATCGGACTCGATGTGGGCGGAGGCGATGTTCAGGATTACGTCGAAGACTGCCAGGTATGCTGCCGGCCGTGGCGTGTTACGGTGTCGTACGACGCAACGGGCAACGCGCAAATCTCCGCCGCACCACTCGATGAATGAAGTCCTGCGGCCTAGGGCGAAGGAGTGGGATTAGTCTGTAACGTCTTGGCGACAGCGTGTGTCGAGTCACGACTTTATTTTTCGCCTGTGGCGAAGACTATTCTCTTGGTTGACGACGATCCGGATATTCGTGCCACATTGAGCGCGTTCTTGAGCGATCACGGCTATGCGGTGCATGTCGCGCGCGATGGGCGGCACGCGCTCCAGCTGCTGTCGAAGATGGAACCGCCCGATCTGATCCTGCTCGACTACTTGATGCCGGGTATGAGCGGATCCCAATTCCTCGAGCGCAAGCGCTGGAATCCCCGGATCCGTCTGGTCCCGGTGGTGGTCCTGTCCGCCTGGACCCGTCAATGGTCGCCGGCGCGGCTCGACGCGGTGGACGTGCTGTCGAAGCCGGTCGACCTGGATCGACTCCTGGGACTTCTAATGCGGATTTGCGATGACGGGCACCGTATTCTCGCGCCGGTGCGGGGCAGGGGCGCCCGGACGCACGCGTCGGTGACGCACTGAAGGGGTTTGCAACGACGCCCCGTTTTGATGTGATCCTTGTCTAATCCTGTGATCATCCCTTGGAGTTAAGTCAATCGGAACTCACCCGACGGGTCGTGTTGCGTTACCGTGACACGATGGCTTCGATACTGATCGTCGAAGATGACGCCGACAGCCGGATGCAGCTCCGTGATTTTCTCGCCGCGGAGGGCTTTGTCGCGCACGCGGCGCGGGACGGCCAGCATGCGCTGCACATCCTCGAGAAGATGGAGCCGCCGCCGGATCTGATTTTGCTCGACTACAAGATGCCGGTCATGGACGGCAAACAGTTCCTAGCGGTGCTGCGGCGTATCCCCCGCCTCCAGAACATTCCCGTGATCATCCTGTCGGCGGCGACCCGCGAGTGGTCCGGCGCGCACCTCGAGGTCGAAGAAGTGCTGTCCAAGCCTATCGACCTCGAGGTCTTGCTCAACGCGGTGAATCGTATCCTGACGCCACCGTCCTATAACGCGGCTTCGTAGCGGCGCGCGACTTCCTGCCAGTTCACGACGTTCCACCACGCGGCGACGTAATCGGGCCGCCGGTTCTGGTATTTGAGGTAGTACGCGTGCTCCCACACGTCGACCCCGAGAATCGGAACCTTGTTTTCCATGAGGGGGCTGTCCTGGTTGGGCCGACCGGCGACCTCGAGCTTGCCGTTCGCGACGGTGAGCCAACCCCAGCCGCTCCCAAATTGTCCGGTCGCCGCGGTCGTGAGCTGCTCCTTGAACTTCGCGAACTCGCCGAACGTGCGCTTGATGGCATCCGCCAGTTTCCCGCTCGGCTCGCCACCGCCGCCCTTACCGGCGGGCGCCATGATCGTCCAGAATAACGAATGGTTGTGATGACCGCCGCCGTTGTTACGGACCGCGGTGCGAATGTCTTCGGGAACCGTATTGATGCCGCGCAGGAGGTCCTCGACGCTCTTGCCGAGGAGCTCGGGGTGCTTGTTTAGCGCGTTGTTGAGATTGTTGATGTAGGCCTGATGATGCTTGTCGTGATGGATCTGCATGGTCTGCGCGTCGATGTGAGGCTCGAGCGCTCCGAAATCGTAGGGCAGTGGAGGTAGAACGTGGGTCTTGGCAGCGCTTTGCTCTTTGATCTGCGCCATGTCGTCGGTCCTTGTAGAGGTGCCTGTCAAACCCCGCATTGCGCGAGGCAGTTCCCATCATATTTTGGCTCCTCTTCTACATCCCCGGTATAGCGGGCCTAATCGATGTCTTCCGTCACGATCCGCCGGTTGAGCAAGGTTTTCGACGGCGGGATCCAGGCGCTACATCACCTCGATTTGGACGTGCGCGACGGTGAGCTGCTCGTCTTGCTCGGCCCGTCCGGCTCCGGCAAGACGACGGCGCTGCGCTGCATCGCCGGTCTGGAAGAGCCGACGGCTGGTGAAATCGTCATCGGTGATCGCGTCGTGACGCACGTGCCGCCGGGCGAGCGCGACGTGGCGATGGTCTTTCAAATCCCCGCGCTGTACCCCCATCTCACTGTCCGGGAAAATATCGCCTTCCCACTCGAGATGCGTCGTGTGCCGGCGGCGCAGGTGACGCGGCGCATCCATGACGCCGCGGCACGCGTTGGTCTCGAGCAGCTGCTCGACCGCATGCCCGGCCAGCTGTCTGAGGGCGAGCGCCAACGCGCGGCGCTCGGACGGGCAATCGTGCGGGCGCCGCAGGTCTTTCTCTTCGACGAACCGCTGTCACAGCTGGATAGCAGGCTCCGGATCGAGTTGCGCGCCGAGCTCCTCGGGCTGCATCGGGCGCTCAGCGGCGGGGGCGAAGGGGGCGGGGGCACGATGATCTATGTGACGCACGATCAGACAGAAGCCATGACCATGGCCAGCGGTCATCGGATCGCCGTTCTCCACGAAGGCCGGTTACGCCAGGTCGGCACACCCGAGGAGGTCTATCAGCGCCCCGCCGATGTCCACGTCGCGCGGCTTCTCGGCAATCCGGGGATGAATGTGCTCCAGGGACGGGGCCGCCTGACGGGAGAGGGGGGGCGCGTGATCGAGACGGGCAGTCTCTCGATTCCCATCGAGCTGTCGACGTACGAAGGAGAGCTGCAAGTGGGGATTCGGCCGGAATTCGTGGGGCTGTGCGCGGTCGACACGGGCGTCGGGAACGTCGACGTTGTGGTTGTCGAGCCGCTCGGGAGCGAAACCCTCGTGCATCTGAACGCCGGCGGGCAGCCCCTCGTGGCACGACTCCCAGGCTTCGCCGACGTGCGCGTGGGCGCGCGGGTCGGCGTCAAAGTGGATCGCCGGCGCCTGTATCTCTTCGACGCCGCCGGCGCGCCGTTCGCATGAGCTCGCGGTTCTGGGCCGCGGGCGCGACTATTGCCGCCGCAGTCGCGGCGGCGCTCGCCCTCGTCGCGGTTCACGTGGCGCAGCGCCATTACGAGCGGGCGTTCGCATTCCGTATGGCGCGTACGACGGCGGCGTACGTTGTCGCCGTCACTCCACCTCCACCTCCGCCTCCGCCGCCGCGGCGCGTCCCACGTGCTCGCCAGCGCTCGGGCGGCCAGCCGGCACCCGCGGCTTCTTCGGCATCGCGCAGCTATTACTTGCCCGCGCTCCTCACGCACGCACGCGCGCTGGAGACGCTGCCCGGCTGGTCATCAGATGTCGAGGTGTACTTCGGAACCGCGCCGCTCGTCGAGGCGACAGCGCCGCCGCTGACCCCGAACGACCTAGCGCTGCTCGCAACCGGCGGCCGGCGGCGCGACGGCGCCGCGCTCGTGCCCCTCAAGGATCGTGTCGGAGAAGAGATCGTCGGTGCGGTCGCCATACGGCCACGACCCATGCCGCGCGGGCCGTTCCCGGGCGGCATGGGCTTCGCGGTCCCGGCCGCGATACTGGCGGTCGGTGCGGCCACCGCGATCGCGTTCCGGCAGCGACCGATGCGGCGCGGTGGTTACGTCATGGCAGCGTTGCTGTTGGGACTGGCAACCTACGCCGACGTGCGTGCGGCGGCGCGGCAGAGCACCGATCGCTGGCTCGTCGATACCCGTCGCCTGCTCCAGGAGGCGGCACAGCGACTGCCGGCGCCGGGCGCGCGCGTGACCGTCCCCGATCTCGCGGCGATCGTGCGCGAGAGCGGTGGCGATGCGGAAGTCGTCGCGGGCGAACCGGCGGAGTCAGCGCCGCGCCGTGTCGTCATCGACGGCCAGCCGCGCGCCGTCGTTGCGGTGCTGGTCGGCCCCGGCCGATGGGTCGAGCTACGCTCGGTGCCTGGGGAGCGTGCCACGTTGCACTGGTTGGCGGTACTGATGCCATGTGTCATGCTCGGGCCCGTGGCGATTCTGTTGCTGCGCTGGGCCGAGCGGACGCCTGCGCGACGGCGGCGCGAAACGGCGATCGCGTGGGGATTTCTCGCGCCGGCCGGGCTGCATTTCGCGCTTTTTACGCTCGGTCCCGCGCTCCTCGCGGTCTATCTCGCCGCAACCGCGGATTGGGGCGCGCTCGCGCGCGAGCCGCTGACCTGGATCGCGCTGCGCAATAGTGTCCTGTACGCCGGCTATGTGCCGATTTCGGTCGCGCTGGCGCTCGCGGCTGCGGTCGCGGTCCAGCGCTACCGCCATCAATGGACCGGCCGTCTACTCAGCGCGGCGTTTCTGCTTCCCTATGTCGTGCCCGTGGTCACGATCGCGCTGCTCTGGCAGGCGATGTATCAGCGAGGATCATTGGGTTCGGGACGTCCCGACTGGTTGAGCAGTTCCGGCACCGCATTGCTCGCGCTCATGATCGTGTCGGTCTGGGCGCACGTCGGCGCGCAAATGGTCGTGTTTCTCAATGGTCTGGAGTCGATTCCCCGTGCCTACCTCGACGCGGCACGCCTCGATGGGGCGGGAGCGTGGCGCGGATTCTGGCGCGTCACCTTGCCCCTCCTCAAGCACGTGACGTGGTTCGTGGCTTTGACCGCCGTGCTCGGCGCGCTGCAGTTGTTCACGCTCGTGTTCGTGCTGACGCAGGGGGGACCGGGGCAGAGCACCGACGTCTTGGTCCATCGGATCTATCGGACGGCATTCGAGTCGCAAGGCTTCGCGACGGCGTGCGCGTTAGCGGTCGCATTCGCGGTGGTGTTACTGGTGCTCAGGTGGCCTCAGCTGCGTCTACTGCGGGCGCGCATGGCCGGTCGAGTGGGTCGCCATGCGTAAGGTCCTCCTGGCGATAGCTGCCCTGCTCACGATTGTGCCTTTCCTCTATATGGTGTCGGTCTCTTTCATGGGGGAAGCGGAGCTGCTCCGCTGGCCGCCGCCGTTGTGGCCGCATGCTCCCGCCTTGGGCAATTATGTCGCGGCACTCGATGCGCTGCCGTATACGCGCGTCCTCTTCAACACCGCGATCCTCGCCGGCTGCGTGATGGCCGGCCAGGTGCTGACGAGCGCGGCAGCGGGCTATGCGCTTGCGCGCATGCGGTTTGTGGGACGCGGATGGATCGTCGCGCTGCTGCTCGGCAGCTTGGGTCTTCCTGCGATCATGCTCGTCGTGCCGCGCTTCCTGATGATTGAGACGGTTGGTTGGACCGATACCTATGCCGGCCTGATCGTGACGGAGCTGGTGTCGGTCTGGGGCATCTTCCTCATGCGGCAAGCCTATCTGTCACTGCCGCGCGACATCGAGGAGGCGGCGCGGCTCGATGGCGCGGGAGATTGGATCGTATTCTGGCGTGTCGCGTTACCGCTCGCGCGGCCGGCGGTCGCCGCGGTTGCGCTTCTCGCGTTCCTCGACCAGTGGCGCAACTTCATCTGGCCACTGGTCATTACCCGCTCGCCAGCGATGGAGGTTGCAGAGGTCGCGCTGGCGCAGGCGCACACCGCCTACGCCGGGAATTGGCCGTATCAGATGGCCGCCGCGGTGCTGCTGAGCCTGCCAGTGGCGGTCGTATGCCTGCTCGCGCAGCGCAGCCTGATCGCGGGAGTGAACTTCACCGGCGCGCGCGTGCGACTGTGAACGCAAAAGTGTGAGTGTGATGCCTCAAGCATCGACCGGCGTCTTCCCGTCATTCATGGCTCGGAAGTTGCGAATGCTCTCTCCGCCAACGCTTGATCAAAGAGGCGCGCTGCATTTCGCAGCGAGGGCCGAGGGAGGCCGAACGTGCGGGGCAGGCTGGCTGCATCACTATTGGTCGTTTTGGGCGCCGCGCCCACCTTGCTGGCGGCGCAAGCGTCGTCGACACCCACACCTGGCGCTACCTCTGGCCCCGCCCCCGCCCCCGCCCCCGCCCCCGCAGCCGCGCCTGTTCTGCGGACGCATGCGCTGGGCTTCGGGTTTGTGGCTACGCTCGGCGCCAACTGGCAGATCGAGTCGCTCGAGTTCGGTTATGTCCGCCGCCCGCCGCGTGGGCTGGCGGCGATTGGCCTGAGCGGTCGCCTCGGCACCTTCGTCAACGAGAGCACAATGCTGGGCGGCAATCAGGGTGTCGTGTTCGCCGCGACCCTGTCCGCTCGGACGCACATGAAGTCGGTGGCGCAGCTCGGCTCCGATGAGCATGGCACCGGCATCGGCTTCGACATGACGTTCGAGCTAACCGGCTACGCCGCGGCGGGATCGCCGGTGCATCTGGGCTCGCGGTGGATCGGCGTTTCGGCGTTGCCGGCGTTCAGCGTCGGCAACGGTGACGCGCCGCACTTTGCGATCGTGATCGGTCCAACCGCCTTCTTCACGGCCAACCGGCCCGTGATGCGCGGTCTATTGGCGTTCCGCGGTGAGGCGCCGCTGGCGCGCCGGGAGAGCCATCCCTAGGTTAGCGACCTTATGGTCGCCCCGACGCTGACCTCCGATCATCCCGGTCTCGAGGTCCTCGCCGAAGTCGCCAAGGTTCTCGCCGCTCCGGGGGATCGGTCGGCCGAAGAGGGGCTGGCCGGAGTGGTGCGGGTGCTGCGCCGCGGTCTCTCCCTGCGCCGGTGCCGCTTGTGGCTCCGCTCGGCTGACGGCTCCCGCTACGCGGCGATCACGAGTCCGGACGACGAGTCGCAACTTCCCGGGTACACATCCGAAGTCGCCGCGTGGGTGACGCAAGGTCCGCACAGCGAGCCGGTCGCAGCCGGCACGTTGCTGCGCCTCCCGCTGATCCAGGATGACGAAGCGCTTGGCTGCTTCGAGGTGATCATTCCTGAAGGTCGCTACGAGCGGATGGCGCACGACGTGCTGGTCGTCGTCGCGCAGATGCTGGCGCCCGTGCTCGCGGCCACCGAGCTCTCGCAGGACCTCGCGTCGGAGGTGGCGCTGCGCACGCGCGAGGCCGAAGCGCAGCGAAACTTTGCCGCGCGCATCATCGACTCGCTGCCGGTCGGGCTGTACGTGATCGATCGCAGCTATCGCATCCGGGCGTGGAATCGCAAGCGCGAGGCGGGCACGCAGGGCGTCTCGCGCGAGGAGGCACTGGGGCGCGAGGTCTTCGAGGTCCTCGATCGGCAGCCGCGCGAGCTGCTCAAGCTCGAGTTCGACCGCGTATTCGCGACCGGCGAGATTCAGACACTCGAAATGGATTCGCAGACGACGGGCGAAGCGCGCCACTACCGCATCACCAAGATTCCGATGCGGCTAGACGGCGAAGACATCTCGCACGTCATCACGATCGGTGAGGATATCACCGCCTGGCGTCAGGCACAGCAGCGCATGGGGCAGAGTGAAAAGCTGGCGGCGGTGGGCCAGCTCGCCGCTGGTGTCATGCACGAGATCAACAATCCGCTCGCCACAATCCTCGCGTGTAGCGAAGCCCTCGGCCTGCGGCTCGCCGATCTGCCGGCGCAGGACCGGCAGGCGCAGGAGGAGTACCTCCACATCATCGACACGGAAGTCCAGCGCTGCCGCCGGATCGTGGACGGCCTGCTGGATTTCTCGCGACCGAAGCAGAGCAGCCACAAGACCGCATCCGACATCAACGCGATCATCGAGCAGACGCTGTTCCTGCTGAAGCACCACGAACGGTTCAAGTGGTTGACGATCGAGCGCCAGCTCGAGAACGGGCTCCCGCACTTCCAGGCCGACGCCGAGCGCCTCGTGCAGTGCTTTATGGCGCTGATGTTGAACGCCATGGACGCGATGAACTCGCGCGGTGTGCTGACGGTTCGCACGCATCTCAATCCGCAGCGGCGCGACGAAATCCTCGCCGAATTCATCGACACGGGTACGGGCATCCGGCAGGAGGATCTGCCGAAGATCTTCGAGCCGTTTTTCACGACCAAACCGCCGGGGCGGGGCACCGGATTGGGCCTTTCGGTCGCATACCGGATCGTCGAGGAGCATCGCGGGCGCATCGAAGTCGAATCGCAGATCGGCGTCGGTACGAACTTCAAGGTGTTTCTGCCGCTCTGATGAAGATCCTGGTCATCGAGGACGACAAGACGGTCGGGGAGTACGTGCGGCGCGGGCTCGACGAGGCCGGCTACCACGTGGATCTCGTCGGCGACGGCGACGAAGGCCTCAAGCGCGCGAGCGGCAAGGGCGCGAGCTACGACATGATGGTGCTCGATCTGCGCCTGCCGCGGCTGTCCGGGATCGAAGTGCTGCGCACGCTGCGCGACCGCGGCGTCGGACTCCCGGTCCTCGTGCTCACCGCGCAGGACTCGGTCGACTTCAAAGTGCAGGCGCTCCGCATGGGCGCCGACGACTATGTCACCAAACCGTTCGCGTTCGAGGAGCTCTTGGCGCGCGTCGAGGCGCTGGGCCGTCGCCCGAAGGCGATCGCGCCGCCGCTGCTCAAGGTGAACGGTCTTGTGCTCGACACCGGCAGCCGCGAAGTCACGCGCGACGGCAAGCGCATCGAGCTCACGCCCAAGGAATACGCGGTGCTCGAGTATCTGATGCGGCATCAGGGCCGCGTGATGTCCCGGACCTTGATCACCGAGTACGCCTGGGATTATCACTTCGATCCCGGCACGAACATCGTGGACGTCGTGATCACGCGCTTGCGCAAGAAGATCGATCATGCCAAGGAGCTCAAGCTGATCCACACGGTGCGCGGCGTGGGATACGTGGTGCGCGCGTAACATGGAAAGCATTCGCGGCCGGATGACGATCTGGTACGCCACCGCGCTCATCGTCAGCCTCGCCGTATTCGCCGTCGTACTGTACTTCGCCCGCCGCAGCGCCACGTATCAGGACCTCGACCGCCGCATTCAATCCGAAGCCGACCTCACGGCGGGAATCCTCGCCGAGAGCTACCACGCGCGGGGACTCCTCGTACGAAAAGACACGACGGGCAAACCGGTCCTCATCTCGGAGGTCGCGGCCGTTCTCGAAGTCGTTCCCGATTATCTGCTCGTGACCAGCCGGGACGGGCAGCTCCTGTTCGGCTCTCCCGATGCGCGTTCGCTGGGTTTCGCGCACTTCGAGCAGCTCACCGCGCTGGCGAGCTCGCCGGGCGGGCTGTCCGGGCCGAAACGGTTTCAGATGCCCAGCGGACCGACGTTGGACTATGTCGTGCGCTCGGTGCCGGAAGCGGGCGGCCAGATCGGGATCATCCTGGCGGGCGCCGACACGCGCAGCGCGGAGCTGCAGGTCGAGCAACTCGTCACCACGATCGTGATCGCGTTTCTGGTCGGCGTCGTGCCGGCGGTGCTCGTGGGTCGCTGGATCGCGGGTCAAGCGCTCGAGCCCGTCGACAGCATGATCACCGAAATCCGCGAGATCACCGACGGCCGCAGTCTGCATCGTCGTCTTCCTGTCCCGATGGAAAAGGACGAGTTAGGTCGTCTCGCCGCGACCTTGAATCAGATGTGGACTCGCCTGGAGCGCAGCTTTGCGGCGCTGCGACGATTCACCGCGGACGCGAGCCATGAGCTCAAGACTCCGCTGACCGTCGTGCGCGCGGGGGTGGAGCGGGCAATCACACGGCCGGACATGCCGCCCGAGACGCTCGCGACGCTCGAGGAAACGCTGCAGGAAGTCAATCGCATGACGGAGCTGCTCGATTCACTGCTCACGTTGGCGCGAGCCGACGAAGGGCGCGCGGAGCTCCACCGCGAGCCGGTGGACCTGCGCGACATCATCGAAGAGGCTGGCGAAACCGGCGAGCTGCTGGCGGAGCACGCGGGCGTCGGCATCGACATCAAGCTGCCGCCCGATCCGCTCGTGGTAACGGTGGACCGCAGTCGTGTGCGGCAGCTGGCGCTCAATCTCATCGAGAATGCGGTGAAGTACACGCCGCGCGGCGGCCAGGTATCGGTGGAGCTTGGCGCCAATGACGGACGGGCCGTCTTCACCGTCGCGGACACCGGCATCGGCATCGCCGCGGGTGACCTTCCGCACATCTTCGATCGTTTTTGGCGCGCCGATTCCGCGCGGACCCGCACGAGCGAGCGCGCCGGCACCGGCCTTGGCCTCGCCATCTGCAAGTGGATCGCGGAAGCGCACGGCGGGACGATCGACGTGCAGAGTCGCCCCGGGCGTGGCACGACGTTCACGGTGGGGCTGCCGCGCGCGTAGATCCACATCCGGTTGTCACCATTCCGTAATTCAGGTGCAAGTGGCCGGTCAGAAGTCGTCGGTATTTGTCAGAGAGACTCGAGACCGGAGAAAACCATGCGCGGCTTCAGCTCCGCTGCTTCGATCACGCTGCATTGCTTCCTCGGAGCGGCACTCCTGTTCGGCACCGCGAAGACCGTTCACCCCAACCCGAGACCCATCGTGCCTATCGCGATCACACCGCCACCGCCGGAACGCAGCGGCCACGGCGGCAGGTGGGCACCGCCAAGTCCCCTAACTGTGTCGATCCGAGTTGATGAGATCCCGCTTCCAAGAATCGAGGTCGCCGGCTCGGGCCACCCGGCCGACAATCGCACCATCTTCGACGTCCACCGCATCGGCACCGGGAACGGAATCGGTGTTCGCTGGTCTCGCACTCGGAGGCGAGAACGCTCCTGAGATATTGAGCGGTCCGCTGCCGAGCTATCCCGAGCCGCTCCGCCAGGCTGACGTCGCGGGCCGTGTGGTGCTCGAGGCGATCGTCGACACGGCAGGCAGAGTGCGACGCGATTCGATCGTGGTCGTGTCGGGGACTAATCCCGAGTTTGTCGCGGCGGCGCGACGGGCGCTGCTCGCCACCTTGTTTCGACCGGCATTCGTCGCCGGGCGCGCCGTACGGATGCGAATCCGCATTCCGTTTGAGTTCACGATTCGAAACGGTCGGGGGGAACCCAGATGAGCCCGGTATCAAAGGCTCATCTGGCTGTCATCGTTTTGTAATGTTCGATCTACTAGCGACCGAAACGGTTACGGGTACTTATTAGGAAGCCAACTACCTCCCGGAGGAGACGGCGGTGTTCAACAACCTGATCGAGTCCAACCGCAAAACGAATAAGAAGGGTGCGTTTGGCCTCGGCTTCGCCTCACTCATCGGCCACAGCGCCATCGTACTGGCGGCGGTGGTGGCGACACTGACTGCGGGTGAAAAGAAGAACGACGTCGTTGTCGATACGGCGATGGTCTTCCTCAACCAGCAGGAGCAAAAGAAGCCGGAAGAGCAGCCGCCGGTGGTGGACGTGCCGCAGCTGAAGGGCTTCCAGACGGTTGTCGCGCCGACCGACATTCCGACGAACATTCCGCCGATCAACCTGCAGGAGCATTTCGATCCCAAAGACTACACGGGCACCGGCGTCGAGGGCGGTATCGGTACAGGGATCGTCCCCTCGTCGGATCAGGTTTTCATGGAGTCGGTCGTCGAAGAGCGGCCCGAGGTGCTGTCGGGGCCGCAGCTCGTGTATCCGGACTTGCTGCGTCAGGCCGGCGTGCAGGGCCGCGTGCTGGTGCAAGCGATCATCGATACCTCCGGTCGTGCCGAGCCGCCGTCGGTGAAAATCCTGCAGAGTCCGAACCCCGGTTTCGACCAACCGGCCAAGAACTACGTGCTGCGGGCGCTGTTCCGTCCCGCGCGCGTGCACGGCCGCGCGGTCCGCGTGCTGGTGAACCTGCCGATCGACTTCAAGATCAAGCGATAGGGAGACCCAATGAGTTACGCTGAACTATGGCAATCGATGGGGCTGTTCGCCAAAGGCATCGTCGTCGTCATGTTCATCATGTCGGCCTGGTCGTGGGCGGTCAGCATTTCGAAGTTCCTCTATCTCCGGAAGTCGCAGAAGGAGACGCGGAAGTTCGCGCCTGAGTTCTCGCGCTACCTGCAGGAGGAGCAGCTCGACGGCGCGATCGCGCTCGCCGAGAAGAACAAGAAGAGTCACGTGGCGCGCGTGCTGGGTGAGGCGCTCGCCGAGGTGAAACCGCTGCTCCGCGATCGCGCGACGATCACCGCTGGCGACATCAACTCGGCCGAGCGCGCCGTCGAGCGGCAGATGCTGATCATCACGGCCGAGCTGAAGCGCGGCCTCGGCATTCTCGCGACGACGGGCGCGACCGCGCCGTTCGTCGGACTGCTCGGCACGACGATGGGTATCGTGACGGCGTTCCAAGGCATGTCCGCCTCCGGCGGGTCGGGCTCACTCGCGGCCATCACGGGCGGCGTCGCCGAGGCGCTCATCACGACGGCGTTCGGCCTGCTCGTCGCGATTCCGGCGGTGTGGCTGTACAACTACTTCGCGACCAAGATCGACTTCCTCACTGTGGAAATGACCTACACGTCGAAAGAGCTGATCGACTATCTCATCAAGAGCGTCGGCAGCGAGTTCGGCCGCTCGATTTTCACGAAAGAATTCCAGACGCAGAAGGCCTCGCAGACCAGCGGGCCGATCAAAGGCTAAAGGAGTAACCGCCGATGGCAATGGCCGCAGGCAGTGGGAAGGGCACGGTAAACGCGAACCCCAACGTCACGCCGATGATCGACGTGATGCTGGTGTTGCTCATCATTTTCATGATCGTGACGCCCGCCATCACCGCCGGTTTTCAGGCGACGATCCCGCGCGCGAAGAATCCCGACGCGCGCGAAGAGCAGGACGGCGAGATCCGGCTCGGGATCGATCGCGACGGCAAGTTCTATCTCGATCTGACGAACCCAGCGACCGGCAAGTACACGGGGCCGCGCTTTATCAGCGACGCCGACTTGCCGGAACGGCTCACGAACCTCTACGCGAACCGCACCGTCGACAAGATTCTCTATCTCAAGGCGGATGAAGGCATCGAGTACGGCCGGATTCAGACCGCGCTCGAGATCGCGCGCAAAGCCGGCGTGCGCGTCGTCGGCGCCATCGCCGAGCAGGAACGCTCGCGCAAGCCGGGAGGGCAATAAGCCATGGCGATGGGACCAGGCGGCGGCGGTGGACTGAGCTCGGACATCAACGTCACGCCGATGATCGACGTGCTGCTCGTGTTGCTGATCATCTTCATGATCACGCTTCCGCTGTCACGCCGCGACTTCGACGTGCAGGTTCCGCCGGAGCAGCAGCCGCAACAGCATCAGAAGAACGTGAAGAGCGACCAGATCGTGCTGGAGCTCAGGGCGGACGGCTCGTACGCGATCAACACGCAAGCGGTGCCGTTCGAACAGCTGGACGCGAAATTCCACGAGCTCTACGATCAGCGCCCGGCCAAGCTGTTGTTCATCAAGTCCGCGCCGAATCGCAAGTATGGCGATATCGTGCGGGCCATGGACATCGCGCGCGGCGCGGGAGTCCAGGTGATCGGCTTCACGCCGGCGGAGCAGAATACCGCCACGCACTAGGCGCGGGTTGCCGGATGGAGCGGCAGGGGCGGGGGCGGGGGGGGGCGCGGTCGAAACCGTGCCCCCGTTTTCGTTATAGGGTATCTATTAAACCGATGCCCGACCTCTCGAGACCGCCGTTCGACTCCTACTCGTTGCCGCTGCCGCGGCGACGCGAGGGTCCGGCGACCGCCCTGTCGTTCGCGGCTCACGTGATCATCGCCATTCTGGTGCTCTGGCGTGGCGCCGAGCTGCTCGAGGCGGGCGGCGGGGGTGGCGGCACGGGTCCGCGGGGCGGCGGCGGTGGCGGCGGCCGGCCGGTGGTGAGTTGGTTTGCGTTGCCTCCGGCAGAGCCGCCCGCGACGCACGAGGTTTCGCCCGCACCGCCGCCGACGGTGACGGTCCCGACTGCTGCACCGCCCGTCACGGAGCCCATCAAGCTGGTTGTCCTTGCGCCGCCGGTTGCGCTCGCGCCACCCGCTGCCGTCGGAACGGGAAACGGCACTGCTGGCGGGCCCGGTGAAGGCCCGGGCAGTGGCGGCGGCAAAGGCACCGGTGCCGGGAGCGGCGTCGGTGCCGACTCCGGCTCTGGCTCGGGCGGTCCGGCGAGTGATATCTTCGGCGCCACGCCGCTGTGGGCCATCATGGCGCCGCCGGGGGCGCCGCGCGATGCCCACGGCAAGGCCCACGAGGTGCGGTTCTGGGTCATGGCCGATGGGCGCGTGAGTCGAGTCGAGGTGACGCCGCCGATCAAGGACGCAGGGTACCGGCGCGAGTTCATGGAGCGGATGATGGGCTACCTGTTCAGACCGGCCACTACCCGTGACGGGCGCCACGTCGAGTCCGTTGCCAGCTTGACCGTCTATCCGTAGCATCACGTCGCAAACCGAAAGCAGGTAACGGTGCAGCTCTTCAAACGGAAGCCGATCGCTGAGCTTCTGGGGGGCGTCGGCGACCTCGACACGCCGCAATCGCTGCGGCGCGTGCTCGGCGCCGGCGACCTGATCATGCTGGCGATCGGCGCCGTCATCGGCGCCGGCATCTTCGGCGCGATCGGGACCGCGGCGGCTGGCCAGCTCGACGCGGCGGGCCACATGGTCCGCGCCGGCGCCGGTCCTGCGCTCGTCTTCTCCTTCCTACTGCTTGGCGTGTGCTGCGCACTCGCGGGACTCTGTTACGCCGAGCTCGCCGCGATGATTCCGCAGGCGGGGAGCGCGTACGCGTACTCGTATGCGACGCTCGGCGAGGTGATCGCCTGGATCATCGGCTGGGATTTGATTCTCGAGTACGCGGTCGGCAACGTCGCCGTCGCGATTTCGTGGGCGGACTACTTCAAGTCGTTGCTCGGCGACTTTGGCATTCAGCTGCCGGCGTGGCTCTCCACCGGCTATCGCACGGCCCTGTTGTCACCGGATCCCGGCGTTCACGGGCTGCTGAACACGGCGCCGCACATCGCGGGCATTCCGATTCTCGTCAATGTGCCGGCATTCGTGATCGTCGGCTTGATCACCTGGCTCTTGTTGCTTGGCGTGCGCGAAAGCGCGCGCACGAATAACATCCTCGTGGCGATCAAACTCCTCGTGCTCGCGCTGTTCATTGTCGCCGGCCTGACGCACATCAATTCCGCCAACTACACACCGTTCACGCCGAACGGCTGGCGCGGCATTCACCAGGGCGCCGCAATCGTGTTCTTCGCATATATCGGATTCGACGCGATCTCCACGGCCGCGGAAGAAACCAAGAACCCGCAGCGCAACCTGCCAATCGGGATTCTCGGCGGCCTCGCGATCTGCACGCTGATCTACGTGATCGTCGGCGCGGTGCTCACCGGCATGGTGAAGTACACGGATCTCAGCGTGGCCGATCCGCTGGCCAAAGCGCTCGACGTCGCCGGCTACAAGACCGTCGGCTGGATCGTGGCACTCGGCGCAATCGTTTCGATGTCGGCGGTGTTGCTCGTCTTCCAGTACGGGCAGCCGCGAATTTTCTTCGCGATGGCGCGTGACGGCCTCCTGCCCAAATGGGCGGCGAAGATCTCGCCGAACCGGCGTGTGCCGTACATCACGACCATCATCACCGGGGTCTTCGTCGCACTGTGGTCGCTGATCGGCGACGCCAACGAAACCTACAATCTGACCAACATCGGGACGCTGTTTGCGTTCGCGCTCGTCTCCGCCGGCGTCATCGTCCTGCGGTATACGGATCCCGCGCGGCCTCGCCCGTTCCGCGTTCCCTGGGTGTACGTGGTGGCGCCGCTCTCGGCGCTGCTGTGCGTGTATGTGATGCTAGGGTTGCCGGGAGAGACGTGGATTCGGTTTGCGGTCTGGCTGGCGATCGGATTGCTGATATATGCCGGCTACGGCTACAGACACAGCCGCGTGCGGAGCGCCGCGGGGCCCGCGGCAGCGCCTCGTTAGCTGCAGGCTACTTTTTCTCCAACAACTCGATCGCCAGCCGCAGCGCGCCGACGGGTGCGTCCACGGCGCTGCCACTCTCCGACAGACGAATCCGTGTCTTGTCGTCGGCGAGATTCGTGCGCAACGCCATGAGCAACGGCGATCCGGGCCGCAGGAGTCCGCCCGCGGTCGCGATCTTGATCGGCTCGGACGGGGGAAACTGCTTCGCCAATGCGCGGACGAGCGCAGCCAGCTGGACCGCCGCATCGGCGACGATTCGCTGCGCCACCGTCTCACCTTCGCGGGCGGCGTTGAGTACGTGCGGCGCCAACGCGGCGACCTGTGCCGGCGTTGCCGTCGCCGCCCAGCGCACCAGATCGTCGAACCCGCGGAGTCCGAGCGCGACCAACAAACGCTCCGCCAACGTCGAGGATTCCTCAAGGCCATCATGCGCGCGCGCGGCGGCGGCGAGCGCGCGCCGGCCCAACCAATAGCCGCTTCCTTCATCACCCAGCTGCCAGCCGTGCCCGCCGGCGCGATGCAAGCGGCCATCCGGTGTTCGCGCGTAGGCAATCGAGCCGGTGCCGGCGTTGATGAGGACACCCGCCGCATTCCCGAACGCGGCCGCGAGTCCAATCTCGATGTCGCCCCGCACCTCGACGCGCTCGGCCACGCCCGCGGCCGCCAGCGCCGCAGCCAGCTCGCGTTGCTCGGGGACGCGGCCCGCGCCAGCAGCGCCGACGAGCGCCACGCGCGTTGGTAGCGATACGTTTGCCTGCGTTGCCGCCCGACGCGCCACGTCGAGAATTACCGCAGCGGATCGGTCCCCACCGCCCGGACGCATGGCGGAACCGGGCCCTTCGGCGCGACTCAGCACCCGACCGCGAGCGTCGCCGACCACCACGGCGGTGTGAGAGCCGCCGCTGTCGATGCCCAAGAGGATGGGCGGATGGGCGGACGGGCTGACGGGCCGTTCCGTCATGCGAGACCGTCCGTCCGCGCGCCGTCCCGGCCCGCCGCAACTGACGAAATCACCCCCACCGCAACAGTGATCGCAGTCCCCAGCGGCACGTACCACGGCCACGCCAGGCCGGGCAGCCAGTGCATCGGGAAGTGCGGGACCACAGCCCCGAGGACGACGGGTGACATCACGAGGATGCTGATGATCAGCGCAATGATGACGTCGGTCTGGCGTGCGCGCGGCCACGCACCGCCCAGGATGTAGGTGCCCAGCAACGCACCATAGGTGAGCGAAGCGATGCTGAGCGCGAGCTGCACGACGGGCGTGTTCTGGTCACGAAACGCGATCGCCCCGGCGACGAGCACGGCGGTCCACACGAGCGTGAGCCAACGACCGACGCGCAGCAGGCGTGCCGGATCCTGACGGCCGGTGAGCGGGGCATAGAAGTCATGGGTCGATGCGGATGCCAGGGAATTCACGGCTGAAGCGTGGCTACTCATGGCGGCGGCGAGAATGCCGGCGACGACGAGACCGGACAGCCCGGCGGGCAGCTGCGTAACAATGAAGGTCGGATAAATCGCATCACCCCGCATCGCGGGATGATCGGCCCCGGCCAGCCACAGGCTCGTGCCGACCAGCAAGAACAGCGCGAACTGCGCGATGATGAAGACTCCCGATCCCACGAGCGCGCGCTGAGCGTCTTTCAGATTGCGAGCCGCGAGCAAGCGTTGCACGATGAGGTGATCGGTCCCATGTGACGCCGCGGACAACAGCGCACCGCCGATGAGACCTCCCCAGAACGTATAGGTCCTCGTGAACGAAAGCGCGAAGTCCAGCGCTTCCATTTTTCCCGCATCCCACGCGCGTCCGAAGCTGCCGACCCCTCCCGCGAGGTGCGTCGCGACGATGAGCGTGGCAATGCCGCCGAGCAGGTACACGCCAAGCTGGATGACGTCCACCCACACAACGGCGCGCAGGCCGCCGACCCACGTGTACACGAGCGTCACGAAGCCGATGGCGACGATGCCGGCGGGAAGGCTCCAGTGCGTGATGATCGCCAGCGGAATTGCCGTCGCGAAGATGCGCACGCAATCCGCGAGCGCGCGGGTCAGCAGGAAGACGCCCGAGGCCGTACGCCGCGCCACAGGCCCGAACCGGCGCTCCAGCCGTTGATAGGCGGTATCCTGGGTGCCGTCGAAATAGCCGGGCAGCAGCAGGGCCGCGACACCGATCCGCCCCACCAGGTAACCGAAGGCGATTTGCAGAAACGTGAGGTCGCCGCGCGCGGCGAGTCCCGGCACCGAGATCACGGTCAAGGCCGACGTCTCCGTCGCCACCACGGAGAACATCAACGCCCACCACGGCAGGCCGCGATGGCCGAGGAAGTAGTCGGACGCGTCGCGTTGTCGTCCCGCGAGCGTCAGGCCGAATACGATGACGGCCGCGAAATACGCGACGATGACCGCGACGTCGAGCGGTCGCACGGTTACAAATGCGAGGGCCCGCGAAATCCGCGGGCCCTCATGACCGCATCAGGATGGATCAACGTTCAGACCGTGAACGACGACCCGCAGCCGCAGCCACCGGACGCGTTCGGATTCTCGAACGCAAATCCCGATTCCTGGAAATTGCTCTTGTAATCGATGACGGTGCCGTTCAGGTACTGCGCGCTGAACTCGTCGACGAACAGTCGCACGCCGGCGCTTTCGACGACGATGTCGTCCTGCGCAGCGTGCTCTTCGATGTTCAAGCTGTACCGAAATCCCGAGCAGCCGCCCGGGAGCACCGCGACGCGCAATCCCGCCGATTCCTGCGAGACTTTCTCTTCCGCCAGGAACTTCTTGACCTCCTGGCCGGCGCGTTCGGTCAACGTCAGGGTAACCGCTTTCTGCGTAGTGCCCATCATATCCTCCAGTCTGGCAGCAACTTAGAAGGTGCTCGCGACCCTGTCAACGGTTCCGGGACGCTTGCCTAACTCCCAGTCGTGCACCCAATTGGTGGCCCATGCGACTGACCATCATCGACTGGCTCGTCATCGGCGCCTACTTCGCCCTCAACATCGGCATCGGCTTCTACTACAAGGCGCGGGCGGGCAAGAGCGTCAGCGAGTTCTTCCTGTCCGGCCGCAACGTGCCGTGGTGGCTCGCCGGCACGTCGATGGTCGCGACGACGTTCGCCGCCGACACGCCGCTCGTCGTCACCGGGTTCGTCGCGCGCAACGGCATCGCCGGCAACTGGATCTGGTGGAGCTTCCTGATGAGCGGGATGCTCACCGTGTTCTTCTACGCGCGGCTGTGGCGGCGCGCCGGCGTGATGACCGACATCGAGTTCGCGGAGATCCGCTACTCCGGCAAACCCGCCGCCTTCCTGCGCGGATTTCGCTCGCTGTACCTCGGCGTCATCATCAATTGCATCATCCTCGGCTGGGTCAACCTGGCGATGGTGAAGATCCTCGGCCTGATCTTCGGAATCAGCAAAGATCAGGCGCTCGTGATCGTCCTCGGCTTGATTGCGCTCACGTCGTTCATCTCCACGCTGTCCGGTTTGTGGGGCGTGCTCGTCACGGACATGGTGCAGTTCGTGATCAAGATGGGGATGGTGATCGTCCTGGCCGTCTTCGCGATCAATGCGGTCGGCGGCATCGACGTCATGAAAGAAAAGCTGATGACGAGCGGCCGGAGCGAGGCGCTGAATCTCGTGCCGGCTCTCAACTCCGTCTGGATGCCGATGATCACGTTCCTGGTCTACATCTCCGTCAACTGGTGGGCGACGTGGTATCCGGGCGCCGAGCCCGGTGGCGGCGGTTACGTGGCGCAGCGGATGTTCAGTGCCAAAGACGAGCGGCACTCGATGCTCGCGACGCTCTGGTTCAACATCGCGCACTATGCCATCCGGCCGTGGCCGTGGATCCTCACCGCGCTCGCATCGTTGATTTTGTTTCCGGGGCTCAAGGATCCGGAGACCGGCTACATCCGCGTGCTGATCGATTATCTCCCGGCATCGCTGCGCGGGCTCATGATCGCCGCGTTCGCGGCCGCCTACATGTCGACCATCGCGACGCAGCTCAACTGGGGCGCGAGCTACCTCATCAACGACTTCTGGCGGCGCTTCGTGAAAAAGGACGGAACGGATCAGCACTACGTGCGCGCGTCGCAGGTTGCCACCGTGCTGCTCACGCTGATTTCCGCCGGCGTCACTCATTACATGGACTCGATCGGCGGCGCGTGGAAGATTTTGATCGTCACGGGCGCGGGCACCGGCGGCGTGCTGCTGCTGCGGTGGTACTGGTGGCGGATCAACGCCTGGAGCGAAGTCGCGGCGATGATCTGTGCGGCGATCGTGTCGGTCACATTGCAGGTCGTGTTCGGATATGACACGGACCAGCCGAAACAGTTCGCGCTCGTCATGCTCGCGACCGTGGCGATCACGACCGCCGTGTGGCTCGCCGTCACCTATCTCACGGCGCCCGAGCCCGAGGAGAAGCTCGTGTCGTTCTACCGGCGCACTCGGCCTTCCCGCAGCGGGTGGGGGCCGATTGCGGCGCTCGCGCCGGACGTGCGCGTCGCCGCCGACGGCCGCAACAACTTCCTGGACTGGATCGCCGGCTGCGTGCTCGTCTATGGCGCGCTGTTCGGGATCGGCAAGCTGTTGCTCCATGACGCGGTGCCGGGAATCATCCTGCTCGCGCTCAGCGCGATCGGCGGCTTCGTGATTTACCGCGATCTCTCACGGCGCGGTTGGGCTACGGTGGTGGAGTAAACGCGTCGTTCACCAAGTCGGCCACGCGCGGCCGCACTTGAAGAATCTTGATGTTGGCGCGCGTGGGATTTACGCGGTTCGTCAGCAGGATGATGTAGACGTCGCGATCGGGATCGAACCAGATGGACGTGCCGGTATAGCCGGTATGCCCAAAGGCGTTCGGTCCCATTTTCGTTCCGGCGCTCGAGTGATCGGAGGGCGTGTCCCAGCCGAGGGCGCGGGAGGAGCCGGGCGGGATGTTTTGGCGTGTGGTGAACTGCAGAACTACGGGCGGCGCGGGGCGGGGCAGGGCGCTCGAGGGCGGTAAACGCGCTGCGCGCGCGTCCAGCAGCCACTGCGCGAACCGCGCCAGGTCCGGCGCATTCGAGAACAATCCGGCATTCCCCGACACGCCGCCCAGCCGCGCCGCGCTCTCGTCGTGCACTTCGCCGATCAACAAGCGATTCCGGAAGACCGTGTCTACCTCCGTGGGCGCGATCCGGTCGTGCCAGCTCGCCGGTGGGACGAAGCGGGTAGCGGTCATGCCGAGCGGTCCGAAGACGTCGGCGGCGAGCACCTGATCGAACGGCCGGCCCGTGATACGCTCCACGACCTGCATCAGCACGATCGCGCTCAAATCGGAGTACACGAACTGCGTCCCCGGCGGAGACAACAACGGCGACGTATCGACCATCGCGAGCGCCGCCGCGCGTGTCCGCGTCGCATCGAACAGCGGCAAGTCGGCGGCGAGGCCCGCCGAGTGCGTCAGCAGGTGGCGGATCGTCACCTGGTCCTTCATGGGGCCGCGGAATTCCGGCAGGTAACGCTGCACCGGCGCGTCGAGATCCAGCTTGCCGCGGTCGACCAATAGAATGCACTCGGTCGTGAGGGCGATCACCTTCGTGAGGGACGCGAGATCGTAAATCGTCTGGGTCGTCACCGGCCTGCGATCGTTCGCCGCGTAATGACCGACCGCTGCCAAAAGCACAAGACGGTCATGGTAGCCGACGGCAACCACCGCTCCCGGAAACGCGCTGTCCACCTGCGATCGCAAATAATCGACGACCGGCTGGAACCGGCCGTAGGACTGTTGCTGCGCGGTGATGGGTGGAACGGGACGCGGGTGAGCGCAGCTCAGCAACACGAGCGCGCTACTGACGACACCGAGCCGCCGCTTCATGGCATGATAACGTGCGGCAGCGGCTTCACCGGCGGCAGCGTGGAATCGGACACCGCGAGCCCATAGCCGATCGGATAGGACGGCGGAAGCCGAATCGGCAGCTTGCCGTGAATCGGCGACCAGCCGAGCAGCGCGCGGGCAGCGGCGCGTTCCGCGGGACGCACCCCGCTCCAGGCGATCAGGTACGACTTTACACTCGGCGTCTGGTCCAGGAGATAGGGGCTGCCGAGCGAGACGAGCACGGCGGGCTTCACCGAGTCGGTGTTCATGATGAGTCGCGCGAGCGAGTCCGGGAGCGCGATGTTTCCCTTCGCGGCGATCGGTCGCACGTTCATCGCGAAGATCACGGCGGGCGCCCGGCCGATCACGACGCGCGCGGAGTCATAGGAGGCCTGTCCCGACATGGGCCAGAGGCGGAAGAAGCTGACGGTGTCGCCGCCGGCGCGGAGCAGCTCCAGCATGCGCTGCCCGACATAGCTGTTCAGCTCGTCGCCATAGGCGATCACCGCCATGCGACTGTGCACCCTGCGCATGCGCGCGATGTTGCCGGTGGTGTCGCGGACGAGCGTCAACGACCGTTGCGCGATGTCATCGGCGGCATCTTCAAACGGTTTCGAGCCGACAATGCGCGCGATCGAATCGAGCGGCACGGTGCGATGCTGAAAGAGCCCAAGATTCTGCTTGATCTGGAGCACGCGATGGACGGACGAGTCGAGGCGAGCCTGGGTGATCCGTCCCGCCTGCAGCGCCGTCAGCATCGAGCCGATCGCCGAATCCGGGTCGGCGGGCATCAGGATCAGGTCGGAACCCGCCGCGAACGCGCGGACCGCGGCCTCGCCCGCGCCGTACCGGGCGACGATCGCGCCCATTTGCAGCGCATCAGTGACGACCAGGCCTTTGAACTTGAGCGAATCGCGCAGCACGCCCGTCAGCATCGCCGGCGACAACGTCGCCGGCGTATCGCCCGTGAATGCCGGGAAGGCGATATGCGCGCTCATCACGACCTGCGCGCCGGCGTCGATGCCCGCGCGGAACGGCACCAGCTCGACCGAATCGAGCCGCGCAAAGTCCACGCGAATCGTCGGCAGGCCGAGATGCGAATCGGCGTCGGTGTCGCCGTGCCCGGGGAAATGCTTCAGCGTCGCCAGCATGCCGTTGTCCTGGAGACCGCGGACATACGCGCGGACGAGCCGGGCGACGGCGTGCGGATCTTCCCCGAACGAGCGCGTGTTGATGATCGGATTCAGCGGATTGTTGTTGACGTCGGCGTCCGGCGCGAAGTTCACGTGAATTCCGACCGCGCGGCCTTCGAGCGCCGCAACGCGACCGATGGTATAGGCGTCGCGCTCGTCACCGGTCGCCCCGGCCGCCATGATCATCGGAAACGCGGTAGCGCCAACCACGCGCATCGCCGCGCCCCACTCGAGATCGGCCGACACGAGCAGCGGCAGCTTGGAGCGCCGCTGCAGCGTGTTGAGCTTTGCCGCGATGTCGTACGGAGATCCCACCGAGATGATGATTCCACCCACTTCCAGCGAATCGACCCAGCGCGTCGCAATCTGGAAGGCGGAATCGTCCAGCGCCTGATAATTTCCGCCCAGCCAGGGCACGACCAGCTGCGCGATCTTCTGGCGAGGCGTCAGTTTCGCGAGAATGTCGTCCACAGCGACAACCGGCTGCGTCGCCGGAGCGCCTGAAGCGTTAGGCCTCGCGCGCCCGCCACAGGCGGCGGTAGCGAGGGCCACCAGCAGCGTCACCGTCAGGAGTTTATGCGCGCGCATCATCTCGTGTGTGTTCTGTTGGGAATCGCGTGTTCCGCGGGAACGCGCGCTCCATTACCGGCAATCGCTCAGGTCAGGCCCGGGATCGAAGTCTTGTTGACCGATTCATCGCACCTGATCGCCGGCAAACGACTCGGCTTGCTCACCAATAACACCGGCGTCGATCACTTGGGCCGCCGTGACGTGGATCTGTTACGCGCGACGCACGACGCGCGACTGACGGTCTTATTCAGCCCGGAACACGGCTTTCAGGGCCGCGAAGATCGTCCCGGTCTTCCCGACGGCCGAGATTCGGCCACCGGGCTTCCAATCTACAGTCTGTATGGCGGCTCGCGTAGCGCCGCCGCAGCGGCGCTCGATTCGATCGACATCCTGCTGGTCGATTTGCAGGACATCGGCGCGCGCTACTACACGTATCCGGCCACGGTTGCCCAAATGCTCCGCGTCGCGGCGCACGCGGGGAAACGCGTCATCGTGCTCGACCGACCTGACCCGGTCGGTGGCACGCTGGTGCAGGGCAACGTCCGGCGCCACGCAGGCGACCCCGATTCCGCATTTGTAGGATTCCTGCCGATTGCGATGCGTCACGGGATGACGCTGGGCGAGCTGGCACGAATGGCGGACGATGTCCTGGGCATCGGTGCGGATCTGGTCGTCGTCCCCGTTAGCGGGTGGAATCGCAGTCTGTCATACGACCAGACGAACCTGCCGTGGATCAAGCCGTCGCCCAACATGCCGAGTCTCGAGAGCGCCTTTCATTATCCAGGCATTTGCCTGTTCGAGGGGACGAACGTGTCGGTCGGGCGTGGCACGCCGACCGCCTTTCAGGTCGTGGGCGCGCCGTGGCTGAACACGGCCGCGGTCCTCGCCCGCCTGCGCAACGACTCGCTCGTGGGCGTCGAGATCGAAGTGACGACGTTCACGCCGGTGGCTCCCACCGACGCCAAGTATCCCGGCGTCGCGTTGCCCGGTTTGCGATTCCGGGTGCTCGACCGCGCGTCATACGATCCCACAAAGCTCGCAGTGGCGCTGCTCGTGGCGTTGCACGCGGTGCATCCCGCCGAGTTCCACTTTCGGGACGACAGCTTCGATCGTCTGGCGGCGGGACCGGAGCTCAGGACGGCCGTGCTTGCCGGGCGCTCCGCGCGGGAGATCTGGAGCGCATGGGATCAGGACCTGGCCCGCTTTCGAGGGGCGCGAGCCCGGTATTTGGTTTACTAGCATGAAAGCGGCAGCCGTTTTTCTCAGCCTCGCGACCCTCGCGGCCTGTACCGACAGTTCGGGCCCGAGTGAAAACGTTGACGGTGTGTGGGTGGCGTCGGAGCAATCGTTCAGTGTGACGCTCGAGCTTACGCAACGAGGCGACTCGGTCACGGGATCCGGCGCCTCCTTTGCATTCGTGACCTCATCGGCGAGCAACTTCGCGATCGCGGGAAGCTACTCCAAGCCGCATCTCGCGCTCGCGTTTCGCCAGGACACGACCGTTTTGGCGCAGTTTACCGCAACCGTTGCCGCCGATGGAAAGAGTATGAACGGCGTCGAGACCTTTTCGGGCGGCGCCGACACGTTGAGCTTCGTGCGGCAGCCCTGACCGGTGCAAACGGTTTGCGAAGTGCTTTCGTTGGTGGCGTTCCTTCCAAGCGCTCTGTGCGCCCAGCAGGTCAATCGTCGCCCCGCGGATTTCTTGAACAGCGCGCGCGCGCAACTCGCGGCGAACAAAACGGACAGTGCGATCGCCCTCCTGCGCGTGGTCACGGCGCCGGCGACCAAAGCCAGCAGGCTCGAGCAAGCGGAAGCCTTCCTGTGGCTCGGCATCGCCGACTTCTATAAGGGACTGGACTCGATCGCGAACGTCGACTTTCGCGCCGCGCTGGACCACGATCCGCTGATGCAGCCGACTGACCTGCTGGCCCGGCTCGATTCTGCGCTTGCGGGTATGTGGGAAGTGCAGCAAACGGCTGCCATCTGCGGCGAGCCGTTGCCGGCCTGGTTCGCGCCCGGTGCGCCGCAGGGCGTACCGCTGAATGCCGCGGGCCGGGCGGCGCAACCACCGCTGATGATGTACAGCCCGCCGCTGACCTATCCCGATCGCCTGCGGCGAAACAACATCGGAGGGCGTGTCGTCGTGCGCGTCATTGTCGACACCACGGGACGAGTCCAAAGCGGCTCCGTGCATATTCTGCAGACACCGGATCCGGGGTTCAATCGCGCCGTCATCGACTACGCCGGGCATGTCGAATTTCGCGTGGCGATCGTCCGTGGCGTCCCGACTCGCTCGTGTGTGGCGATCCCTGTAGACTTCACGATCCGGCGCTGAAACGCGGAGTGCTCAGATGAACGAGCGGCGGTACCACGACAAAGAGATGGCGGCGATCTTCCGCGCCGCGGTTGCCGCGGTGGGCGCGTATTGGCGAGCGGCAGATGGAGGCCCTTGCAACGAAGGTCGCCGGGGCGGGAGCACCGGATGAGAACGCTGGTCCAGACCACTGATCGCGTGCTGGTCGAGAGCCTGCGAGTGGCGTTGGAGGATGCCGGCATCGAAGCCCAGGTTTTCGATCACATGGCCACGAGCATGCCGTTCCTTCCCATCACTGTCGTCATTCTCCACGACGACGACTTTCAGGCGGCGAGCGACGTGCTGCGCGACTTGGCGTAGCAAGCGTCGCGCTCTGAATTGCGCGGGATCACTTCTGAGTTCCGCGGGTTAGACGATGTCCGGAGGAATCCATGTCACTACGCGCCCTCAACCTCACCCTCACGACCCTCACCCTGCTCGCCATCGGTGTGCCGATCATCGATCAACCGGACGAGCCGACAACAACGTTGCGAGTCGAATCACTCAGCCGGCATCCGCTTCAGGTTCGGATGTCGCTGAAAGTGTTGGGGGCAAAAGGTGTGCAGACCGCGCAACGCGTCGTGGTTGACTCGGTGTTCGCGCCGCCGGCGAACTTCGAAATCGCGGACTCCATTCGGACCATCCATCTGCACGTCAAAGGATTCGGCTCCCTGCGAGCCGAGGTGCGCAACGATGCGGTGACGGGAGCGACCCCGATCGTCGCAGAAGGACGGGACGTCACGTTCCGCGGCGACGGGGAAGGACATTTCAACCGGGTGTGGACGGCAGCCAAGACGGCGCGGCACGTCGATCAGTTGATCATTTCGCCGGGAACGTTCAGCGGCGGAGGCGACTCCGGCTCGCTGATCGTTACCGATGACGCGAATCTCAACCCTGTGGCGTTGCAGGTGACCGGCCCGGTCAGGCCGCGCTAGCTCAGGGGCTCGGCTTGGCTCCGCTCGGCGCGCCGAGCTGTTGCCAGAGGTACACGTAGGTCAGCGCCAGTTCCTTGGCGACTTGTGCGTTCGTCACGCCGGCGCCGTGCCCGCCCTCGGTGTTCTCGAAGTAGTAGAACGGAATGCCCATCGATTCCATTTTCGCCGCCATCTTGCGCGCGTGTCCCGGATGCACGCGGTCGTCCCGCGTGGTCGTCGTGAACATCACGGTCGGATACTTCGTGCCGGCCTTGAGGTTCTGGTAGGGGGAGTACCGCGAGATATACGCCCACTCTTCCGGCTTGTCGGGATCGCCGTACTCCGCCATCCAGCTCGCGCCCGCGAGCAGGTGGCTGTACCGCTTCATGTCGAGCAGCGGATTCTGAATGAGCACCGCGTTGTACAGCTCTGGATGCTGGGTGACCGCGACGCCCATCAACAAGCCGCCGTTCGAGCCGCCGCGGATCCCCAGGTGCTGTGGGCTGGTGATGCTGTCTTTGATGACCTGCTGCGCGACCGCGGTGAAGTCGTCGTAGATGCGCTGCCGGTGTTCTTTGAGTCCCGCGCGGTGCCATTGCGGGCCGAATTCGCCGCCGCCGCGAATATTCCCGAGCACGAACACGCCGCCACGCTCGAGCCACGCCGCGCCGAGGCTGCTGCTGTAGCTCGGGGTGTTGGAGATCTCGAAGCCGCCGTACGCGCTGTACAGCGTCGGATTGCTGCCGTCGCGCTTCATGTCGCGACGATGGACGACGAAGAAGGGGATCTTGGTGCCGTCGCGCGACGTCGCCTCGTGCTGCTCGACGACCAGCCCGCTCGTATCGAACATGGCCGGCAGGCGTTTGACCTCGGAGACGCGCCCATCTTCGGCGGCCATGTACAGCGTCGTCGGCTGAATGAAGTTGGTGAACGTGAAAAAGTAGCGATTCGACTGCGGCGATTGCGCCACGACGTCGACCGTGCCGAAATCGGGCGCCGGCACGCGCTCGTACGCCCACCCGCCGATCTGGTGGCGATAGCGACGCAGCTCGCCGCGCACATTGTTCAGCACGTTGATGACGAGGAAGTCGTGGGTCGGCGTGATGCCGTTGATGGTCTCGCGTGGGCCGGGCTGCATGACGAGCTGCAGGTCGCGCTTGCCGGCGAGAAAATCGCTGAGCGGCGTGGAAACGAGCGACCCGGTCGCCCAGGTGGTCGCGCCCGCCGTCCACGGATCGCGCACGTACACGACCAGCTGATCGCCAACCAGGTAGATGTCGGCGTCCTGGGGGACGTCGAGTTTGATGACTTTTCCTTGGTCGTAGAGATACTGCGCGCTTCGGTAGAAGTTGATGCCGTCGAAGAGCAGCAGATAGCGCCGGTCCCCGGCGTGCGCGCTGCCGGAGAACATGCCGATGTGATCCGCAGGTGTTTCGAGGACCGTGGTAGCCGCGGCAAGCGGCGTACCACGCTTCCAGATCTTGACGATGCGAGCGTAACCGGACGTCGTCATACTGCCCGGTCCGAAGTCGGTGCCGACGAGCAGCGTGTTGTCGTCCACCCAGGTGGTACTCGTTTTCGCCTCCGGAATCCGAAACCCGCCAGCGACGAACTGCTTGGTCGTCACATCGAACTCGCGCCGCTCGCTCGCGTCCGATCCACCGCGGGAGAGCGCAACGATGCAGCGCTTGTACTCGGGCTCCAGGCAGTTCGCACCCTGCCACGACCACATCACCCCCTCCGCCTTGCTGAGGGAATCCAGGTCGATGACCGTTTCCCACGAGGGGTTAGCCGTCGCGTAGCTCGCCCAGGTCGTGCGCCGCCAAATGCCGCGCTCGTGGTCGGCATCCTGCCAAAAGTTGTAGAGGGCGTCTCCCATGATCTGCGGGTACGCGATCTTGTCTTTGGAGTCCAGATTCTGCTTGATCCGATCGAACAGGGTTTGATAGAGCGGCGGCCGTGTGAGCGCGGCGAGCGTCGCCGCGTTCTTGGCGTTTACCCATTCCATCGATCGCGCGCTTTCGACGTCTTCGAGCCACACAAACGGGTCGTCGGACGCGGGAGACGACGTTTGCTGCGCAGCGACGAGGACCGGCCGGACGCACAGAATTGCGAGCAGGAACAACAGGCGAGTCATGGGTCTAAGGTACGAGCCAACCCCTTGGTCCACTAGGACTTTTGGCCCTACCGTCATCGCCTCAGGTGGTTAGCTTCCCCCCGGCATGAATGTCATTCCCCAGCGCGTCAAGGACGGTTTTGTCAGGTTGCTGGGACCGGCGGCCCGTGGCCTGATCGCCGTTGGCGTGCATCCGAATGCCATCACGACCGTCGGTACGCTCCTGGTGGTCGGCTCCGGGATGGCGTTCGGCTTTGGAGCGATTCGCTGGGGTGGGTTTCTGCTGCTCTTGAGCGGGATTTTGGACCTGCTGGACGGTCAGGTGGCGCGCGAGGGCGGCAAAAGCACGACGTTCGGCGCCTTCTACGATTCGACGCTCGATCGGGTAGGTGAGGGGGCAGTTTTTACCGGACTGACCTTCTATTTTTTCACCGGCCCGTTGCCGAGCGGTATGAAGGCCCGCGCGATCGCGGCGAGCCTGGTCGCGCTGGTCGCGTCGTTTCTGGTATCGTACACGCGGGCGCGCGCGGAATCGTTGGGTGTGGAGAACAAAGGTGGCATCGCGCCGCGAGCGGAGCGGATTCTGCTGCTCGGCCTGCCCGCGCTGGTATTTGGCGCGGGGCCGGGTCGCCCCGGTGTCGTGCTGTTCTGGATTGTGGCGGTGCTCGCGATCGCCTCCGCGATCACGGTGATTCAACGCGTGGTCCACGTCGCGCGCGTGGCGCGCGGCGCTCCACCACCTTCGCCGGTACCTAAACGAGAGACGTTGCCAGGAGTCGCGGCGGTGCGCCGCAAGGGACATTGATGACACGGGAGCAGACGGCGGTTCTGACGGGAGGCGCGCGCGAAATCGCGCCCGCAAATGGAAAACTGGGAGTGATGCTCGTGGGTCTGGGCGCTGTGTCCACGACCTTCATCGCAGGTGTGGAGAACGTCCGCCGCGGCCGCGCGTTGCCGATCGGCTCGCTGAGCCAGATGGCCACCATCCGGCTCGGCAAGCGCACGGAGAAGCGCGCGCCGAAGATCAAAGAGTTCATTCCGCTCGCGGACCTCAATGACCTCGTGTTCGCGGCGTGGGATCCCATTCCGGACGATGCCTACACCGCCGCCGTCAAAGCCGGAGTGCTCGACCGGCACGAGCATCTCGAGCCGATCAAGGGTTTCCTGCAGGCCATCAAACCGATGCCCGCTGCCTTCGACCAGTACTACGTCAAGCGGTTGCAGGGCACGAACGTCAAGCATGCGAAGAACAAGCGCGAGCTCGCCGAGCAGCTGCGCGAGGACATGCGGGCATTCAAGAAGCGCGAGGGACTCGATCGGCTCGTCGTCGTGTGGTGCGCGTCGACCGAAGTGTTCATGACGGCCGGACCTGCCCATCAGTCGCTCGCGGCATTCGAGCGGGCAATGGAACAGAACGATCAGTCGATCGCCCCATCGATGCTGTACGCCTACGCGGCGCTGATGGAGAACATTCCGTTCGCGAACGGCGCGCCCAACCTGACCGTCGACCTGCCGGTGATGGTGCAGTTGGCCGACGACCGGCACGTCCCGATCGGCGGCAAAGACTTCAAGACGGGCCAGACGATGATGAAGAGCGTGCTCGCGCCTGCCTTCAAGGCGCGCATGCTGGGCCTTTCCGGTTGGTACTCGACGAACATTTTGGGCAATCGCGACGGCGAGGTGCTCGACGATCCGGAGTCGTTCAAGACAAAGGAAGAGTCGAAGCTGGGCCTGCTCGAGCACATTCTGCAGCCGGACCTCTATCCTGAGCTCTACGGCAAGGTCTACCACAAGGTCCGGATCAACTACTACCCGCCGCGCGGTGATAATAAGGAAGGGTGGGACAACATCGACATCTTCGGATGGCTCGGCTATCCGATGCAGATCAAAGTCGACTTTTTGTGCCGCGATTCCATCCTGGCCGCGCCGATCGTCCTCGACCTCGCGCTGTTCTTCGATCTCGCCGCGCGCGCCGGTCTCTCCGGGATCCAGGAATGGCTCTCCTTCTACTTCAAGAGCCCGCAGTTCGCGCAAGGATTGTACGCCGAGCATGACTTGTTCATTCAGCAGACGAAGCTGAAGAACACGCTGCGTTGGCTCATGGGCGAGGAACAGATCACACACCTCGGGATCGAGTACTACGAGTACGCGGAGAAATAATCCCTCATGATTTTCGGACTCTTGCAAAGCCCCGTGTCCCAACAGCACGCGGCGGGGGGGGGCGGCGAAGCCGCGCTCGTGCTGCCGAATCTCGATCAGGCCACGTTCCTCGGCGGGATCGGCGGTCGCGGCTTGCTCCTCTGGGGCCTGGTCATCTGCGCGCTCGGCTTTGTGTTCGGGATCGCCAGCTACATGCAGCTGCGCAATCTCCCCGTGCACCGCGCGATGCGGGAGATCTCCGAGCTGATCTACGAGACCTGCAAGACCTATCTGCTCGGCCAGGGCCGGTTCCTGCTCATCCTCTGGCTCTTCATCGGCGCGATTGTCGCCGTCTACTTCGGCGTCCTGGCGGAAAACATCACGCCGAGTGGCGCCGTCGCGCACGGCTATCCCGCGATCAAGGTGATCGTCATCCTCCTGTTCAGCCTGATCGGTATGGCCGGGAGCTACGGCGTGGCCTGGTTCGGAATCCGCGTCAACACGTTTGCGAACTCTCGTACCGCGTTCGCGAGTCTGGGCGGCAAACCCTATCCCTGCTACGCCATTCCGCTGCGGGCCGGCATGAGCATCGGCATGCTGCTCATCAGTGTCGAGCTCGTGATGATGCTCGGCATTTTGCTCTTCATCCCCGGGGATTACGCGGGACCGTGCTTCATCGGCTTCGCGATCGGCGAATCCCTGGGTGCCGCGGCGCTGCGCGTCGCGGGCGGGATCTTCACGAAGATCGCCGACATCGGTGCCGACTTGATGAAGATCGTGTTCAAGATCAAAGAGGACGACGCGCGCAACCCGGGCGTCATCGCCGACTGTACCGGTGACAACGCCGGCGACTCCGTCGGGCCGAGCGCCGACGGATTCGAGACGTACGGCGTCACCGGCGTCGCGCTGATCACGTTCATTTTGCTGGCCGTCCACGACCCGCTCGTCAAGGTCCAGCTCCTCGTGTGGATCTTCGCGATGCGCGTGATGATGTTGATCGCCTCGGGCGTGTCCTACTACCTCAACGCCGCGTTCGCCAAGGCGCGGTACGCCGTGGCGGAGCACATGAACTACGAGGCGCCGCTGACGACGCTGGTGTGGCTGACCTCGTTCGTTTCCGTGGGCCTCACCTTCCTGGTTTCTCGGATGCTCATTCCGAACATCGGGGGCGATCCGACCCTGTGGTGGAAGCTGTCGCTGGTCATCACGTGCGGCACGCTCGCCGGCGCCATCATCCCCGAATTCGTGAAGGTCTTCACGTCGATGGGCTCGCGGCACGTACGCGAAATTGTGACCTCATCGCGGGAGGGTGGCGCTTCCCTGAACATCCTCTCGGGATTCGTCGCCGGGAACTTCAGCGCGTTCTGGATGGGGATGACGATGATGGTGCTCATGGCCGTCGGCTACGGCGTGAGCACCACGGGGCTGTCCGCTTTGATGATCGCGCCGGCGGTGTTCGCATTCGGACTCGTTGCGTTCGGGTTCCTCGGCATGGGGCCGGTGACGATTGCGGTCGACTCCTATGGGCCGGTCACCGACAACGCGCAGTCGATCTACGAACTGTCGCTGATCGAGCAGGTGCCGAACGTGCGCGCCGAGATCGAGCGGGAATTCGGTTTCCGGCCCGACTTTGCGCGTGCCAAGACGAATCTCGAGGAGAACGACGGGGCGGGGAACACGTTCAAAGCCACGGCCAAGCCGGTGCTGATCGGCACCGCCGTGGTGGGTGCGACGACGATGATCTTTTCCATCATCGTGGCGCTGACACGCGGGCTCGAGCCGGCGCTGCTGTCCAACATCTCGATCCTGCACCCGCCGTTCCTGCTCGGGTTGATCACGGGCGGCGCCGTGATCTACTGGTTCACGGGCGCGTCCACGCAGGCCGTAACGACCGGCGCGTATCGCGCTGTCGAGTTCATCAAGGCCAACATCAAGCTCGAGGGCACGACCAAAGCATCCGTCGCCGACAGCAAGAAAGTGGTGGCGATCTGCACGCAATACGCGCAGTTGGGCATGTTCAACATCTTCCTCGCGGTCTTTTTCGCGACGCTCGCGTTTGCGTTCGTCGAGCCCTACTTCTTTGTGGGGTATCTGATCTCGATCGCTCTGTTCGGACTCTATCAGGCGATCTTCATGGCGAACGCGGGCGGCGCGTGGGACAACGCCAAGAAGATCGTCGAAACCGAGCTGAAGGAGAAAGGCACGGAGCTGCACGCGGCGACCGTCGTCGGCGACACCGTGGGCGATCCGTTCAAGGACACGTCCTCGGTCGCGATGAACCCGATCATCAAGTTCACCACGCTGTTCGGGCTGCTGGCCGTCGAGTTGGCCGTGTCGCTCACGGCGGAGCGCGGCGCGACCCTGACTCTCATCCTCGCGGCTGCATTCCTCGTCGTGGCGCTGGTCTTCGTGTGGCGCTCGTTCTACGCGATGCGCATCGAGCACGTACGCGCGGCCGGGGTGGTCAAGCGCTGACACGACCCGCATGACCCCGATCCAGATCGCCGTCACGGCGCTCGGCGCCGTCGCCGTCATCGGGGTCCTGTGGTACTTCCTGTTCTCGCGCGGGAAGGCGGTCGCCGCAACCAGCGGCACGGGCGGAATTCAGGAAGTGCGCGTGACGGTGAAAGGCGGATACACGCCCGATACGATTGTCGTGCAGGCCGGGAAGCCGGTGCGGCTGCAGTTCTACCGCGACGAAACCGCCGACTGCTCCGAGCGCGTCGTGTTCGAGAAATTCGGCATCGATCAGCTGCTGCCGCCGTTCCAGACGACTACGATCGAATTCACGCCGGAACAGCCCGGCGAGTATCCGTTCCGCTGCGGCATGAACATGCTCAAGGGATTGCTGGTCGTAGAACCGACCGGCGAGCGTCGCGCGGCGTCGTCGCCACACAAATTCCATGGCGCTACTCATGAGTAAGACCCGCATCGTCCTGCCGATCGAAGGCATGACCTGCGCCAGTTGCGCCGCCACGGTGCAGGAAGCGCTCGCGGGAGCGACCGGCGTCGCCACCGCCGGCGTCAACTTCGCGACCAACAAAGCCGCCATCGAATACGACCCCTCGCAGACGAACGTCGGGCAGCTGATCCGGACGGTGCGCGAGGCCGGCTACAATTGCGGCAAGGCGAGCGTGACGTTCGGGATCGTCGACCTGCACTACGCGCCGAGCGTCGCGCCGCTCGAGCAGTCGCTGGCGAAGGTGAATGGCGTGATTCGCGCCGTCGCCAATCAGGCGACCGAGACCGCGACGGTCGACTACGTGCCGGGCGTGGTGAGCGCCGAAGACCTCGAGCAAGCGGTGACAACGGCCGGATTCACGGTTGCGGCGCCGATCGCGGCGGAAGATCCGCTCGAGCGGGAGCGCATCGCGCGCAGCCGTGAAGTCCGCACGCTCACGTGGAAGTTCGTGCTCGCCGCCGTCGTCACGGCCCTTGCGATGCTCGGCGCCATGCTGCTCATGGCCGATCGCCCGATGGGTGAGAACGGCACGATGAAGCAGGTGGATTTGCTCGGCCATCTGTTGATGCCGCTGGCCGTGTCGCTGCGCGACTGGGTGACGGGGCAGGGTTGGACTCTGGATCTCGAGTGGATCAAATGGGGACTGGCGATCATCACGCTGCCGGTCATCGCATGGTCGGGCCAGCAGTTCTTCAAAGGGACCTGGAGCGGCTTCCGGCATCGCACGGCGGACATGAACACGTTGATCGGCGTCGGCACGGGGGCGGCGTACATCTACTCGGTGGTGGCGACCGCCGCACCGAGCCTCTTTCTCCAGGCCGGTCTGCCGGCCGACGTCTACTACGAGGCCGTCGCCGCGATCATCGCCCTGGTCCTGCTCGGCCGGCTGCTCGAGGCGCGCGCGAAGGGCCGGACGTCGGAGGCGATTCGGCGCCTCGCGGCCTTACGCGCGAAGTCGGCGCACGTGCTGCGCGATGGCCAGGAAACGGACGTTCCCGTCGAAGCCGTGGTCGTCGGCGACGTGATCATCGTCAAACCGGGCGAGAAGGTCCCCGTGGACGGCACCGTCACGGACGGCGGGTCGGCGGTGAATGAAGCGATGCTGACCGGCGAGCCGATGCCGGTCGGGAAGAAGCCCGGCGATGAGGTCATCGGCGGCACGCTGAATACGACGGGCAGCATCACGTTCCGGGCGACGCGCGTCGGCAAGGAAACCGCGCTCGGCCAGATCGTGCAGCTCGTCGAGGATGCGCAGGCGACCAAAGCGCCGATCCAGCGGCTCGCCGACCGCGTGGCCGGCGTGTTCGTGCCGATCGTCATCGCGCTCGCGCTCGTCGCGTTCGTCGCATGGTTCGACCTTGGGCCCGCCCCGCAGGCGCGCGCGCTCGTGTTCGCGCTCGTGGCGTTCGTGACGGTCCTGATCATCGCCTGCCCCTGCGCGCTCGGACTCGCGACGCCGACCGCGATACTCGTCGGCACGGGCAGAGCCGCGGAGTACGGCATTCTGATCCGCAGCGGTGAAGCCCTTGAGCGGCTCGCCAAGGTGCGCACGGTGGTGCTGGACAAGACCGGCACCATCACCGAAGGCAAACCGACCGTGACCCACATCGTGACGGCAAAGAAGCCGGACGGGACGCCCATCAGCCCGGCGGACGTGCTGAAGTGGGCCGCCTCGGTCGAGCAGCGGTCCGAGCATCCGCTCGCGGTCGCGATTCTCAAGGCGGCGCAGGATAAGCAGGTTTCGCTGCTCCCGGTCGAAAAGTTCGCGGCTATGGAAGGGCGTGGCGTGCGCGGCACCGTCGACCGCCGCATCATCGAAGTCATCTCCCTGCGGCACGCGCGCGAGCGCAGCCTGGAGCTCGGCTCGCTCGGCGGGGATGCGGATCGGCTGGCGGCCCAGGCCCGCTCGCCCGTCATCGTCGTCGTGAACAACACGGTGTACGCGGTGATCGCGATTTCCGATCCGATCAAGGCGACGTCGAAGACCGCGATCGAGCTCCTGAAAAAGCGCGGCATCGCGGTCGTCATGGTTTCCGGTGATTCGAAGAAGGGCGCCCAGGCAGTCGCCGGCGAAGTGGGAATCGCCGAGGTGATCGCGGAAGTGCTGCCGTCGCAGAAGGCGGATCTCGTAAAAAAACTGCAGCGGCAGAGCGGCGGGGGACACGTCGTGATGGTCGGCGACGGGATCAACGACGCCCCGGCGCTCGCCCAGGCCGACGTCGGCGTCGCGATCGGCACCGGCACCGACATCGCGATGGAGGCGTCGGACGTCACGTTGATCCGCGGCGATCTCCGCGCGGTCTACACGGCAATCGAGCTGGCGCGCCGTACCATGCGGACGATTCGCTGGAACCTGATTTGGGCGTTTGGTTACAACGTGCTGCTGATTCCGGTCGCGGCCGGCGTGCTGTATCCGGTGACGGGCTGGCTGCTGTCTCCGGTGATCGCCAGCGCCGCGATGGCATGGTCGAGTTTGTCCGTGGTGCTCAATAGTCTCACGTTGCGCGCGTTCAAAACTTCAGGAGCCGCCAGTCATGCGTTACTTCCACAGAACTAGCGCGAGTCCCGAAGCGGTGCTCGACGTCGCCAAGGCCTTCTTTGGCGGGCGCCTCGCGCCGGCGGAAGAGTCGCCGCGGCGTCGCGCCTATCACGGGACGCTGGGCCGCATCACGATCACCGCGCGTCCCGAAGGCGGGCACTATACCTTCGTCGAGGTCGCGACCGATCAGGTAGGAGAATCGGAGCTGGATAAGCTCGCGAAACGGTTCCTCGCCGAAGTGCACAAGCTCGTCGAGCCCGCGCACGTCATGCGCGGGGCCTACTAGCCCGCGATCTTCGCGCTGTACCCGGCTTTGTTGATCGCCGCCACGAGCTGTTCGGTCGTCACCGAGTCGTCGTTGAAATCGATCTCCGCTTCGCCATCGGGCAGATCGACAATCGCGGAATAGACGCCGTTCAAACCCTTCAACGCCTTTTCGACCTTCGCCTGACAGTGGCTGCAGGTCATGCCGGTCACACGCAACTTGATGTTCGCCATGGCTCTTCCCCCTCGACTATAATTTAGGGCCATGGCCCTTCCCGCCACTCGTCCGACGGCCGCCGTACCCTCCGGGGCGGCGCTTTCGGCCGACCAGCTACTCGAGATCTATTACTACCTGCGGCTTACGCGCACGCTGGAGGAGCGTCTCGTAGCGCTGTACCGGCAGACCAAGGTCATCGGCGGCCTGTTCCGCTCGCTCGGCCAGGAAGGGGAATCCGTGGCCTCGGCGTACGCCCTGGAACGGGGGCGGAACAAGGACGTTCTCTCGCCGCTCATTCGCAACCTTGGCTCGATGCTCGTGATGGGCGCCCAGCCCATCGAGATCCTGCGGCAGTACATGGCGAAAGCCGACAGCCCCACCCGTGGCCGCGAGCTCAACGTCCACTTCAACGATCTGGAAAAGGGTTATCTCGGCCAGATCTCGCATCTCGGGGACATGATTCCCGTCATGGCGGGGATCGCGTTGACCTTCAAGTTGCGACGCGAACCGCGCGTCGGCCTGGTGTATATCGGTGACGGGGGAACATCGACCGGTACGTTTCACGAGGGATTGAATTTCGCCGCCGTGCAGCGCCTGCCGCTCGTCGTCATCGGCGAGTACAACCACTGGGCCTACTCGACGCCGCCGGAGAGGCAATTCGCGGTGAAGGATCTGGCGGAGAAGGCGAAGGGCTACGGCATCCCCGCGGTCTCGGTCGACGGCAATGACGTCTTCGCCGTCTATGAGGCCACGAAGTTCGCGGCTGAACGCGCGCGCCGCGGTAAGGGAGTCCATTTCATTGAAGTGAAGACCTATCGCCGCAAAGGCCACGCCGAGCACGACGATCAACACTACGTACCCAAAGACGTGCTCGACCTCTGGTCAAAGTCGAACGATCCGATCGACCGGTATTCACAGCGCGTGCTCGCGGCCGACTTGGTGTCCGAGTCAGACCTCAAGGACATCGATGACCGCGTGCGCATGGAGGTGGATCAGGCAACGGACGCGTGCATGAATGAGCCGTTGCCCGACGCCGAGAGTGCCCTGCCCGGCGTGTACGTCAACCCGCCCGCCGCGGACAAACTCTGGTTCAAGAGTCTCTAATGGCCGAAGTCACCTATCTCGAAGCGCTGCGCCAGGGTCTCTGGGAAGAGATGGAGCGCGACGACCGCGTCTTCATCCTCGGCGAAGACGTGGGTCTGTACGGCGGCGCATTCAAGGTCACGGAAGGGTTCACGAAGCGTTTCGGCGAAACGCGCGTGATCGACACGCCGATTTCCGAAGCCGCCATCGTGGGCGCCGCGGCGGGGGCGGCGCACATGGGACTGCGGCCGGTCGCAGAGATGCAGTTCATCGACTTCATCTCGTGCGCGTACGACATGCTGACGAACTACGTCGCCACGGCGCGCTACCGTGCCGGCCTCTCGACCCCGCTGGTCGTGCGCGGCCCGTGCGGCGGTTACGTGCGCGGCGGCCCGTTCCATTCGCAAAACCCCGAAGCGGCGTTCTTGCACACGCCCGGCCTCAAAATCGTCTATCCCGCGACGGCGCGCGACGCGAAGGGCCTCATTAAGTCTTCGATCCGCGATGAGGATCCCGTCCTGTACCTCGAGCACAAATGGCTGTACCGGCGTATCAAGGAACAGCTGCCCGAGGGCGAGGAGATTCTCACACCAATCGGCCAGGCGCGCCTGGCGCGCGAGGGGGAGCATCTTTCGATCATCACTTATGGCGCGACGCTGTGGAAGTCGCTCGAGGCGGCCGAGAAGCTGGACAAAGAAGACGGTGTGTCTGTGGACGTGCTCGACCTGCGCACGCTGTTGCCGCTGGACGACGCGGCGATCGTCGCCACGGTGAAAAAGACGAACAAGGTGTTGATCGTACACGAAGACACGCGCACCGGCGGCATCGCGGGCGAAATCGCGGCGCGCATCAATGAGCAGGCGTTCGAATGGCTCGACGGTCCGATCACGCGTGTCACCGCACACGATGTCCCGCTGCCCTATGCGCCGACGTTGGAAGACTTCGTGCTGCCCCAGACCGACGATATTGTGAAGGCGGCGCGGTGGCTGGCGAAATACTAGTGAGGAATCATGGCCAGAGTTGATGTATTGATGCCCCAGATGGGCGAATCGATCGCCGAAGGCACCTTGAGTAAATGGCTCAAGAAAGTCGGCGATTCGGTGAAGCGCGACGAGCCACTGTTCGAGATTTCGACCGATAAAGTCGACGCGGAGATTCCGGCGCCGGCCGCCGGCGTGCTCGCCGAGATCAAGGTGCAGGAGGGGCAGACGGTACCGGTGCAGACGCTCGTGGCGGTGCTCGAGACCGAGGCTGGCGCCGTTGCCGCTGCGCCGGCGCCGAAACCGGCTCCTCCTACTCCGGCGCCGAAGCCTGCGGCGGCCGAACCGCCCGTCCGCCCGTCGGCCCCCGCCCGTTCGCCCGTCGAGCAGCCGGCAATGAAGACCGGCGACGGTGACGGCGGCGTCCAGACCGCCGAGCAGCGGCTCCGCACCAAGTCCACGCCCCTCGTTCGCAAGATCGCGGCCGAGCACAGCGTCGACATCTCGCGCATTCCGGGCAGCGGCTATGCCGGCCGCGTCACGAAGCAGGATATCCTCGGCTATATCGAGCGGCCGCCCGCAGCGGCTCCGGCTGCCGGCTCCAGGATCCCGGCTCCCGCCGGTGCCATCGAACATCCGGCCGTGGAACCATGGCCCGGCGACAGGGTCGAGCCATGGTCGAAGATTCGCAAGATCACCGCAGACCACATGGTGATGTCGAAGCGCGTATCGGCCCACGTCGCCAGCATGTTCGAAGTCGACTTTACGCGCGTGGCGCAGCTCCGCGGCAAATCCAAGCAGGCGTATGCCGAGCGCGGCGTGAACCTCACGTTCCTGGCGTTCATCGCCAAAGCGTGCGCCGAGAATCTGCGAACGCATCCGATCGTCAACGCCGCCGTTTCCGCCGACAGCACGATCTACCGTGCCGACGTGAACATCGGGATCGCCGTCGCGCTCGATTGGGGACTGATCGTGCCCGTGATCAAGCATGCCGACGAGCTGTCGCTGATGGGCATCGCGCGCGCGATCAACGATCTCGGTGAGCGGGCGCGCACCAAGAAGCTTTCGCCCGACGACATTCAGCGCGGCACCTTCACGATCACGAACCCGGGGGGCTTCGGCCCCTACGCCGGGATTCCGATCATCAACCAGCCGCAGGTGGCGATTCTCGGCGTCGGCGCGATCGAGAAGCGGCCCAAGGTGATCACGGCCGAGGACGGCACCGAGTCGATCGCCATCCGCACGATGGGAATGCTGACGATGTCGTACGATCATCGCGTTGTGGACGGCGCCGACGCCGACAAATTCCTGGCAGACGTGAAGCGGCTGTTGCAGGAGTTTCCCGAAGGAGCCATGTGAGGATGCCCAAAGTCTTGACCGCCGCGCGCGTGCGCGTGCCCAGCCAGAACGAGACGGAGTACGTCAATACGCTGCGCGAGCTGAGCCAGTTCGCCGAGGCGCGCGGCCAGCGAATCTGGCTGTTCCGCAACGCGAAGGATCCGCGGCTCTTCATCGAGTTCTCCGAGAGTCCCACCGAGATGTCGCACCGCGCCCAGGCCTCGCGGCTGCCGGAAGAGATCAAGCTCGAGCGGCGGCTCCAGGCGCTGGCCACCTACGCGCCCGATGCGTGGGAGCTGTGGAGCGAGGTCCCCGTCGCCACCACCTCACAGGCGTAGGTCATGGCACGTCGCGTTCTCACCATCGACGGCGAGCGTTGGGAAGCGTATCCATCGGGCCGTGTCACCGTGTACGGTCGTGATCAGTTCGGGCTGCTCTTCGACTACGGCACGGGACCGCAGCGGCGCCGGCGCGTGACGCACTACGCACCGCTCGGCGCGCGCTCGCCGGACCGGGCCTTCCTCGAGCTGTCCGATCGCGATCTGCTCGCGCTGTTCCATGAGTCGCAACCGGCGTGGACCGCTCCCGAGGCCGACTACGCCGCACATTGATTTGCACTGCCATTCGACGGCCTCGGACGGCGAGTGCGAGCCGGCGGAAGTCGCGCGGCGGGCCCGGGCGGTCGGCCTTTCGGCAGTCGCGCTCACCGATCACGACACGACCGACGGCGTCGCGGACGCGATGTCCGAGGCCACCAAGCTCGGCTTGCGGATCATTCCGGGCTGCGAGTTCAGCGTGCGCGCGCCCTGGGGCGAGCTACACGTGCTCGCGCTGTTCTTACCGCATGACAGCGACCGGCTCCAAACCTTCCTGCGCGAGACCCGAGTCGCCCGCCGCCGCCGCGGCGAGCAGATCGTCGCCAAGCTCCAGGCCCTCGGCGTGGCTATCGAGCTCGAAGATGTCCAGGCGCAACTGCTCGGCGGTGACGGCGGTGCGTTGGGTCGCCCGCACGTCGCGCGCGCCCTGGTCGATTGCGGCGCCTGCGATGACGTCCCTGACGCCTTTCGCCGCTACCTCGGCCGCGGGCGCGCCGCATACGTCGAGAAGCCGCTTCCCAAGCTGGGTGAGGTGACCGGTCTCGTGCACGAGGTCGGTGGTCTAACGGTGGCCGCGCATTTGGGCGATCATGGAACGGAGGCCCAACTGCGCATCTTCCAGGACGAGGGACTCGACTGCGTCGAGGTTCGCCACCCGAGTCATCCGCCGGCGGTCGAGCAACGGCTCCTGCGCATCGCCGAGCGGCTGGGGCTCGGCATCAGCGGCGGGTCGGATTGGCATGGGGAGAGCGAGTACGGCGACACCCACGCCCCGCTCGGCGGCATGCAGGTGCCGGAAACGTGGCTGGCCCCGCTCGAGCGTCGCGTCGAGCTCACCGCAAGGAAACGCAATGACTGAACCGTTACCCATCGGCAGCAAGGCACCGGTGTTCAAGGCTGCGGCGTCCAACGATCGCACCTACGCGCTGGCGGATCTGCTGAAGCAGGGTCCGGTGGCCCTGGTCTTCTATCCGGGGAACAACACGCCTGGCTGAAACCGCCAACTCTCCGCCGTGCGCGATGAGATGGCAAAATTCAAAGCCGCCAACATCCAGCCGTTCGGAGTGAATCCCGCGAGCGTGGAAAGCCACAAGAGTTACGTGGAGAAATTCCATTTCAACTTCCCGTTGCTCTCGGATGCGGACCGCGTCATCGCCGGCGCGTACCAGGCGCTCAAGGACGATGGCAAAGGCATTCACCGCACCGTCTACGTGATCGGTAAGGACGGCACCATCCGGTTCGCGCAGCGCGGCGCGCCGCCCGTGGACGACATCGTCCGTGCCCGCTGACCTGCACGGCAAAGTCGCGCTCATCACCGGCGTCGGCCGGGTGGGGCAGATCGGTCATGCGGTGGCGCGTGGCTTTGGCCGGGCCGGCGCAAAACTCCTGCTGGCCGACGTCAATGCCGTGGGCCTCGCCGATCGCGTCAAGGAATTCGGCGGGGAGGGGATCGTGGCAAAGTCGGCCGCGGTGGACCTCACACAGCCGGAAGGGGCCCGCGCGGCGGCTGCCGCGGCGCAGGCGCAATTCGGTGGACTCGACGTTCTGGTGAACGTGGCGGGCGGGTTCTTCAGCTACGGGCCGTTCACCGAAGTGAAGCCCGACATCCTCGACCGCGAGCTGTCCGTCAACTTCAAGACCGCGTTCTATATGTGCCAGGCGGTCATGCCGTTGCTGCTCGCCCGCGGCGGCGGTGCGATCGTCAGCTTCGCGTCGATCGCGGTGATTCGCTCCCTCATGCACATGTCGGCCTACAGCGCGGCGAAGTCCGCCGTCGCGGGGCTGACGCGGGAACTGGCCCGCGAATACCGCGACGCCAACATCCGCGTGAATGCCGTCGCGCCCGCGACGGTGCGCACCGCGGACAACGTGGCGCAAATGGGCGACAAGCAGCCACTCGTCGAGCTCGCAGACGTCGTGAATACCGTGCTCTTTCTCGCGAGCGACGAGGCGAGCGCGATCACCGGCCAGATCGTTCCCATCACCGGGAAGGCGTACTAGTGCAGCTCGAGGGGACCGCCGCGTTGGTGACGGGAGCAGGGACGCGGGTCGGTCAAGCGATTGCACTCGGTCTGGCGGAGTCCGGTTGCGACGTCGCCGTTCACTACCACGGCTCGGCCGATGGCGCCGAGCAGACCGCGCGCGCGGTGCAGAAACTCGGACGGCGTGCCGAGCTGCTCCGGGCCGATCTGACCGACGCGCAAGCGGCGCGCGGGCTCGGCGCGCGCGCCGCGCGCGCGCTCAAACGTCTCGACATCGTGGTGAACTCGGCGGCAATCATGGTCCGCCAGCCGGTCGAGACGGTGACTCCCGAAAGTTGGGACACGACGCTGAACCTCAATTTGCGCGCCACCTTCTTCGTGTCTCAGGGCGCGATTCCACACCTGCGCCGCGCCAAAGGCAAGATCGTCAATATCGCCGACCTCGCAGGGCTCGAGCCCTGGCCGGCCTACGTGCCGCACAGCGTGAGTAAAGCGGGCGTCGTGATGTTGACCAAGGGGCTCGCCCGCGCGCTCGCGCCGGATATTGCGGTGAACGCGATCGCGCCTGGCGCCGTGCTCCTGCCGGATGATTGGGACAAGGACTCGCGCGGGCACATCAAGGAGACCACGCCCCTCGATCGCGTTGGCTCACCCGCCGACGTGGTCGCGGCCGTGCGGTTTCTGCTTGCGGGCACCGACTACGCGACCGGTACGATCCTGGTGATCGACGGCGGCAGGCTCATCCGCTGAGAGACGTCGTCGTCGTCGGGGGCGGCTGCTACGGGACCTTCTATGCGTCCCAGCTGGCGAAAGCGAAGGCTCGCGGCAAGACCGATTATCGCGACGTGATTGTCGTCGACCGCAATCCCGACTGTCAGGCGAAGCGTGAGCTCGGCGACGCGCCTGACCGCAGGTTCGTGACGTCGGAATGGACTGCGTTCTTCGATGAGTGGTTGTCCGACGCACAACGCACGACGCACGACGTACGTGACGATGAGATCGTCCCCTCTCCCCACATGCCTCATCTGATGTTCGAGTGGGTGCTGCGCCGAGCTCGACGGCGCTGGCCCGATCGCTCAGTGTCCGTCGTGCCGGTACCCGACACGATTCCCACGCCGTACGACCGCGCGAGCGGCGGCGCCGATGCGACGCGATATGTGTCGTGGGCAGATTGGGTCTGTCCGACGCACTGCATCGAGCCGGCCCTCTGTCCCGCGATCGGGGCGCCGCGCACCTGGGAAATGGCGGATACCGTCCGCGATCTCGCCGAGCGCCTGCGCGCGAGCGGGCGGCCGGTGAAGGGACCCGCGCTCTTCGTGTGCAAGCATCAGGTTTTCGGGGTCGGGATGTTCTCGGCAGCGGCGGTGCGCGCCGGCGATCGGCTGGTCGAAAACGCCGGGAACGAGGAAGAGGCAGAGGTGCTCGTCGGGACGATTTCCAGCTGTCACGGGGCGCTGAACCTGCTGAAGCTGGGATCACGCGCGACGCACGGCGCACGCCGCACGTGAATCCGGAGGATCGCCGTCGTTATCTGGAGCATGCGAGGGATCTCTTCAATCGCGGAGACTATTGGTTGGCGCACGAAGCGTTGGAAACAGTCTGGCGTTCTATTATTAAGGAAGAGGAAGCGCGGGTGTGGCAGGGGTTCATTCAGGCCGCAGCCGCGCTGCTGCATCGGGCGCGCGGGAACCGCCACGGCACCGTCGTCGTTGGAGCGGCGGCGCTCGAGAAGCTGCACGGTCCGCAGTCGCCCGATATCGAATTCGACATGGTGGTGTTTCGCGCGCAGCTGGCGCGCGCCCTGGCGGGGGAGGGCGATCCCCCGCGGCTGGAATTCAGACACTCATGACCGATCGCAATCACGAATACGACGTCGTCATTGTCGGCGCGGGGCCGGCGGGATTGTGCGCCGCCATGTACGCGGGCCGTGGCATGCTCAGGGCGCTCACGATCGAGCGTGGGGCGCCGGGCGGCGAGCTCCTGAACACCGATCTCATCGAGGACTACATCGGCTTCGAGAGCATCAAAGGCTGGGAGCTGGCGCAGAAGATGACCGAGCACGCCAAGAGATTCGGCGCGGAAATCGTCACGGATACGGTCGACCGCATTCACAAAGCCGCCGACGGGTGGTTCGCCGTCACGACTGCGCGCGGCAACAGCTATCGCGCCCAGGCAGTGATTCTCACGGCCGGCGGGACGCCCACCAAGCTCGGCATCCCCGGTGAAAAGGAGTATGCCGGCAAAGGGGTGTCCTACTGCGCGGTCTGTGACGGCGCGTTCTTCAAGGGAGAGCGGCTCGCCGTGGTCGGCGGCGGCGATGCCGCCGTCGAGGAAGCCGACTACCTGACGCGCTACGCCAGTAAGGTGCACCTCGTGCACCGCCGCGACGATTTTCGGGCCTCGCAAATCATTCAAGATCGCGCCTTTGCCAATCCCAAGATCGAAGTCATCCGCAACACCGTCGTGCCGGAAATCATGGGGAACGAACGCGGCGTGACTCATGCCGTGCTCGAGAACAAGACGACCGGCGCACGATCGAACCTCGATGTGGGCGGCGTGTTCATTTTTGTGGGGTTCAAGCCGAATACCCAGCTTGTCGAGGGTCATATCGACCACGACGCCGGCGGTTACTTGATCACGGACAACCGCATGATGACGTCGATGGCGGGGCTGTTCGCGGCGGGCGACGTGCGCAGCCAGCTCACCCGGCAAATCACGACCGCTGTCGGCGATGCGACGACGGCCGCGATCGCCGTCGAGAAGTACCTCAAGTCGTTGCGCGAAGGCGACGGGAAGGTCCGGAAATGAGGATCGTGCAAATCCCCAATGGAGTATTCGCCGAGAACTGCTATCTCGTCGTGGATGAGCAAGCGGGCCAGTGCGCGATCGTCGATCCCGGCGAAGACGTCGGATTGATTCTCCAGAAGATGCAGGAGACCGGCTCGAAGCCCGTCGCCATCTGGTTGACCCACGCCCACGTCGACCACGTGATCGGCGTGCACCGCATTGCGGCGGAAACGGGTGCGCCGCTCTGGCTCCATCCGGGAGATCGAGCCTTGTACGAAGCCGTTCCCGATCAGGCGGCCTGGTTCGGCCTCGCCGCGCCGCCACGTTTGCCGGCGCCGGATCACGAGCTCGCGCATGGTGACAGGGTGAAGGTTGGCGACGTGAGCTTCGAGGTCCGTCACGCTCCGGGCCACTCCCCGGGAAGCGTCTGCTTCGTGGGACCGGGCGCCGTATGGACGGGCGACGTGCTGTTCGCAGGCTCCATCGGCCGGACGGATCTCCCGGGTGGCGACTTCGAGACCCTGATCGCCAGCATCGAACGCGAGTTGCTGCCCCTTCCGGACGACACCATCGTGTACAGCGGACATGGACCCGAAACGACCATCGGACGGGAGCGCCGCACGAATCCCTTCCTCACCCGCGCCTACCGACCCGCCTAAGTCGAAATCGCGCTGCTTGCGATGCGGCGCGGCAGTGCTGCCGAAACCATGGGGCTGCAAGAATCCGTGCCCCAATTGCGGATTTCTCTATCCGCTCGGCGACTGCTCCGATTGAATCACCTCTTTGCGATTGGGCTGCTCGCGCTCGACTGCGCGACGCGCGCCTGGCGGATTCAGCTCGCGGCGCGAGCCGCGGGCGGGCGGCTTGGCTTTCTGGATAGCGTGCGATTGAACCTCTATGGCGAGGCTGCTTCCACCTTCACGCCCAATCGCCTCGGCGGTGAGCCGGCGCGATTTCTCGGCATGACGTGGTCGGGCCTGCGTGTCGTGCTCGCGCTTGTCGCGCTCGGCGTGGAGGTTGCGGCCGAATGGCCCGTGTTCGGTATCGTCGCGCTCGCGCTGGCCGCCTACTACGTCCCCGATTGGAGCGCGGCGATCGATCGGTTTCTCACCCATAGCCTCGCCGGTGACCTGCTCGGGATCGAGCTGATCGCGTTGGTCGCGCTGGTCGTGATCTGGGCCATCCAACGGCTGGTCCGGCCCGGCGCCATTCGGCACCGCGTGCGCCGGCAGTGGCGTGTGGCGCTGGCGCACGTGCGCCGCGCGCCCTGGTGGGTCCTGTTCGGCGGCGCGCTGCTCACCGTGGTCAGTCTGGCGGCGCGGGCGATGATTCTCCCGGCACTCGCGTGGGGACATCCCGACGCGCCTCCGCTCGCGATGATGCTTTTCGGATCGCTCGCATTGATCCACGCCCCGCTGCTCGTGCCCTTGCCATCGGGCGGCGGCGGCATCGAGGTGGCATTTCTCTCGGGCTTTGCAGGTGATTTCGGTCCCGGCGGTCAGCTAACGATGCTTCTCCTGTGGCGCTTTTACACGACGGTCCTGTTGACCGTCCTCGGCGTGTATCTGTTGATCCGAACGCACGGCGCCGCCGCGGCGAAGGAGCTGTTCACCGTCGGCTGGTTCCGCCGCGGCCGGCGCTAGCGGGGACGGTGGCAATGGGCGATTCTTGGCTCGACACGAACGGAACAGTGGGAGGGGAAGTGGCGGGAATGAATCAAACACGCATGGAACGCGATCCGCTGGGAGAGCTGCCCGTGCCGGCGGAAGCGCTGTGGGGCATCCAGACCGAGCGCGCGCGCCAAAACTTCCCCATCTCCGGCCTCCGCCCGCTCCCCGCCTTTGTCGACGCCGTCATCCGGATCAAGAAAGCCGCCGCCCTTACCCATCGTGAGACAGGGCGGCTCGATGCGAAGCTCGCCGACGCGATCGTCAAGGCGGCCGACGAGGTGCT
>DATGEQ010000059.1:0-13625 GCA_035309945.1 Gemmatimonadales bacterium
TGCCCTGGAAGGGGGCACGCTGCAGGCCGTGCTCGACGTTGTGGGTGTGCCCTACACCGGCAGCGGTCCGCTGGCGAGCGCGCTCGCGATGGACAAGGACCTGTCCAAGCGACTCTTCCGCTCGACCGGCGTACCGGTTCCAGCATGGTTCATGGCGCCGGTAACCGCGCGGGATGTGACCACCGCCCTTGGTTGGCCGGTCATCATAAAGCCATCGAAGCAAGGCTCATCTGTCGGATTGACGCTGGTGAAGAAGGCGCAGGATCTGGGCGATGCAGTGAAGCTGGCGTCCCGCTATGACGACGAGGTGATGGCGGAACAATTCATTCCAGGGAGGGAGTTGACCGTAGGCGTGCTTGGCGACGTGCCGTTGCCGGTCGGGCAAATCGTCCCGAAGCACGAGTTGTTCGACTACGAGACCAAGTACACCCCGGGGATGTCGGAGGAGACGTTCCCGGCCAAGATCGATACCCTGCTCGCCCGACAATTGCAGGAGTATGCGATTATGGCGCACCGCGCCTTGAAGCTCAGCGGCTACTCACGGATCGACTTTCGGGTGAGTCCAGAGGGAGACGTTTTCTGCTTGGAAGCGAACTCCCTCCCGGGCATGACCCGTACGAGTCTGTTCCCTCAGGCCGCGCAGGCGGCGGGCATCCCTTTCCCGGAGCTGTGCGAGCGTATTGCCAAGCTGGCTCGGAACAACAGGACCGGAAAAGGGGGATAAAAAACTAGAGAGCACACAGGACACGTAGGAGCACAGATGGGCCCGCAGCGGATGTACGGGTTGACCCCGTGGGTGAGACGGTTACTCGTCGTCAACCTGTTCGTTTTCCTCGTGCAGAGCACGTTGCTGACGTCCCCGAGTTTTCTCGAGGCGTTCGGCTTCGCGCCCGCGAACGCGTGGGTGCGGCCGTGGACGTTCCTCACGTACATGTTCTTGCACGCAAGCATCCTGCACATCCTCTTCAACATGCTGATGCTCTTCGTGTTTGGCTCGTCCGTCGAGGAGCGGATGGGCGGCCGGTCATTCATACTCTTCTATCTGCTGTGCGGGATCGGCGGCGCGGCGTTCTCCTTTGCGTTGCAGCAGCTCGTTCCCGTTCCACTGATCATTGGCGCCTCCGGCGCGGTCCTCGGCGTCGCCGTCGCGTTCGCATGGTATTGGCCCGATCATCCGGTGTTCATCTTTCCGCTGCCGGATCCGATTCCGACCAAGTGGCTGGTCACTTTCCTCGTGGGGTTCGATCTGGTCCTCGCGCTGCTCGGCGCGAGCACCGGCGTGGCGCACCTCGCGCACCTGGGCGGTGTCGGCACGGCGCTGCTGTATCTCAAAGGACAGGATTGGTGGGCGACACGCGGCGAGCGGCGCGGGCGTCAATATTCCGAATCGAGCGTGCTCGTCTCACAGCCGCCGCGCGCGAGTCGCAGCGGCAGCATGTCGTCGCCGGCGCCGCGCGCGCAGACGCGCGGCGAGCCGGACGCGCGCGCCAACGCCGAAGTCGATCGCGTGCTCGACAAGATCATCGCGAGCGGCGTCGACAGCCTCACCCCCGCAGAGCGGAAGTTTCTCACGGAGATCAGCCGCCGGTTGCGCACGCCGCCGAAAGCCTAGTACACGAGTTGTCAAGTCGCACGCGCTGACCGCGCGCTTGTCTCGCGGCGGCCCGGTTCCCAAATTGGGTCCGGCAACCGCTCAATGCTCGTCAATCTCGTTCCGGAATTCCTCGCGACGCTGTCCGCGCCCGATCCTTCCGCGGCATACCACCAGTATCTCGATCGCCATCGTCCGGTGTTGGGTGCGTATTGGCAGAACTACGTGCTCGATCCGGCGTCGCCCCATGCCGATCCCATCATCGCTGCGGCTGTGCGTGCCGACCGGTCCGATCTCGCGCGCTTGCTCGACGACGTGGATGTGGTTGCCGTCGCCGAGGACGCCTTGCGGCGCGCGATGGAGCTGCTCGAGGCCGATTGTCCCGTGGATTTGTACATCATGGTCGGCGTCGGCGCCGCGAACGCGGGTGAGCTGGTCGTCGGCGGACGCGGCATCGCGTTCGTCTGTCTCGAACACTTCACCGGCCGCGCGAACGCGCAGACGTACGGCATGGGCCTCGCGCCCGCGCTATTACCGCTCTGGATCGCGCATGAAGTGGCGCATGCGCTCCGCTACACGTCCCCATCGAGCCGCGCGACGATTCGCCGCCTCGTCTCCGAGCTCGGCGGCGGCGGCTATTACGACGCCTGGGAAATCGCGTCGCGCGCCAGCTTGCGCGAGCTTGTCGTGAATGAGGGCGTGGCGATCGCCGCCGCGCAGGCGGTGGCGCCGGGCTTCGAGCCGTGGGAGTACTTCGGCTACAACCGGCGCCAGTTCCGCCGGCTGCGCGAGCTGGACGCGTTCCTGCGGCGCGCGTCCACGACCGACCTCGAGGCGACGGGCCTGGGACTCAAGCTGCGGTATCTGTCCGGCGGCATGAGCCCGGCAGCGCGACTGCTCGCGGGCAAGGTCCTGCCCGAGCGCTCGGGATACTACCTCGGCCTGCGGTTGGTCGAGAATTATTTCAGCGAGCACGGCGCCGCTGCGACCGTGCGTGCCACCGTCGACGAGGTCCGCCAGGCAGACGACCGCGCCATGGGGATCCAGACGGCGTGACGACCCGCGGCAAGAAGTCCGCGGCACCACCGTCGCACGCGGCGCCGCCCGTAGCAGAGCGCCGGCGGAACCGGCCGCTCCGCGAGGTGTTGGACGAGCTGCTCAGCCATACGCGCGATATCGCGCGACGCGCCAAGACGATGACTCCGGCCGAGCTGGACTATGCTCAGCAGCGGCTGGAATGGCTGGCGGACGAGGTCTGGCGAGTCGCGACGGGCGAAGCCCCCGGGAGTGCTCCCGAGTAGATTACGCGGGTATATGGGCCCCAGCGGCGATTTCAAAGTCATGATCACGAAGGAAGATCTCGTCTTCGCGGCGGCGCACTTCATCACGTTCGCCGGCCACCGCTGCGAGAAGCTGCACGGGCACAACTATCGGGCCAGTCTCGTCGTCGAAGGCGGTCTCGAGGAAGACAGCTGGTTCGTCGTCGATTTTTCCGCCGTAAAGAAGATCATGCGCAGCCTCACGGCCGAGCTCGACCATCGGGTGCTGCTGCCGCGCGACAACCCGCAGCTCAAGATCTCCGAGGACAACGGCAGCGTGCGCGTCGCGTTTGCCGGGCAGCCGCGCTACGTGTTTCCCGCGGGCGACTGTGTCATCCTGCCGATCCCCAACACGACCGTCGAGATGCTGGCGCAATATCTCGCCGGACGCGTCCGGGCCGATCTCGGCGCATTTCACCTCAAGACGATCGAGGTCGAAGTGGAAGAGAACTTCGGCCAGTCAGCGAGCTACCGTGAAACCCTCGACTAAGCTGTCGCCGGCGGAGATCGCCGATCGTTTGAAGAGCCTGCCCGGCTGGCGTCTAGAGAATGGTGAGATCGTCCGCGACTATACGACTGACGGCTGGTCGACGACGCTGATGCTGGTGAACGCCATCGGCTTTTTTGCGGAAGCCGCCGACCATCACCCTGATCTCGCCGTGAGCTGGGGCAAAGTGCGGGTGAAACTGTCGACGCACAGCGCGGGCGGCGTTACCGCGAGCGACTTGGAGCTCGCGCAGTTGATCGAGCAGACGGCGCTGTGGCGTCCGAAGGCGGGCACGAGCGCGCTGCGCGGAACGACCAAGAAGTTCGTCGCACCGTAGGGCGCTCACTTCCCCACGCAGAACGCCGCGAACACGCGGTCGAGCACATCCTCTGGTGTAACCGCGCCGATCAAGTCGTCCAGCGCCAGCACGGCGGCGCGAAGATGCGTCGCCGTCGCGGCCGCATCGACGCCGCTCGCCCGTGCATCCCAAAACGCGTCGAGCTCGAGTCGGGCGCGATCGAGCGCTGCGCGATGGCGGGCGCGTGTGACCACGGGCTCCACGTCTCCCAATGCGAGCAACCGGCCGAAGGCGATCTCCGCGAGCCGGCGGCGCAGCTCGGCGAGGCCCTGGCCTGTCACGACGGAGACCGGCGGGCTGTCGGGCCGATGGGCGGACGGGCGGTTCGGCAGGTCGCTTTTCGTCACCACCTCGACTACGGGCGTATCGCCCACATCCGGAAGCTCGTCCTCCGCGCGGTCACGACAAAACACAATCAAATCCGCTGCCTCGAGATAGCGCTTCGAGATCTCGATCCCCAGCCGTTCGATCCGCTCTTCGCTCTCTCGCAATCCCGCGGTATCGACGAGACGGAACGGAAATCCCTCGATCACCGCGTGCGCTTCGATGGCGTCACGCGTGGTGCCCGGAATCTCCGTCACGATCGCGCGCTCGGTGCCGAGCAGCGCGTTGAAGAGAGAGGACTTGCCGGCATTCGGCCGGCCCGCGATCACGAGCAGCGCGCCTTCCCGGAGCCGCTCACCTTCTGGCGCGGTCTTCAGCAGATCTGCCACGCGATCACGCACGACGCACCACGCACGGCGCACACGCTCGGGAGTAACGGGTCCTTCATCCGCTTCGGGGAAGTCGATGTCGTACGCGATCAACGCGTCGAGCTCGAGGATCTCGGCCCGCAAGCCGGCCAGCCGATCGGAGAGCCCGCGCTCGAGCTGCTGTAGCGCGCGGCGCCGCTGCGCCGGCGAGCCGGCATCGATCAAATCGGCGGTGGCTTCGGCCTGCAGCAGATCCATCTTGCCGTTCAGCACGGCGCGCCGGGTGAACTCGCCCGCCTCGGCGGGTCGAGCGCCCGCGGCGACCAAAGCCGCTAGCGCGGCCGCCGGGACGAGCAGCCCGCCGTGCGTCGAGATCTCGACCAGATCGTCGCCGGTGTAGGAATGCGGCGTTGGAAAACAGGCGGCGAGGCATTCGTCGATGGGCTCCCGCGAGTCAGGATGCGAAAGCCGCGCGCGAAACACGGCGCGTGACGGGGTGGAGTGAAAGGGCTCGAGACAGCGGGCGGCGATCGCAAACGCATCGCGACCCGAGAGGCGGAGTAGCGCGAGGGCCGAGCGGCCGGGCGGCGTCGCGAGCGCGGCAATCGAATCGGTGAGCAGTCTAGGTCTTGGCGGGCACCGGTGCCCTCGCTCCCGCGCCCGAGGGGGGGGCATTACGCAGCCGGCGCTTGGCGATCATGTACTGCTGGGGAATGCTGAAGATGTTTTGCGCGGCGTAATAGAGGTTGAGGCCGGACGCGAAGTTCAAGAACAGTACGGTCATCATCACAGGCATGAAGTAGACCATCATCTTCGTCTGCGGATTCGGGGGGACGCCGATCTGTCCAACCTTGGACAGCACGAACATCGACACACCCAAAACGATGGGAAGGATCTTATAGGGATCCGCCAGCGACAAATCCGGTAGCCAGAGGAAAGGCACACCGCGAAAGACAATTGTGTCCCGGAATACAAAGAACAGCGCCAGCAGTACCGGCCACGGCAGGAGCATCGGCAAGCAACCGCCGAATGGGTTGAGGCCGTGCTCTTTGTACAGACGCAGCGTTTCGCGCTGGAGACGCTCGGGATCGTTCTTGTGTTTGTCCTGGATCTCTTTCAGCAGCGGTGCCGCAGCCTGCATGCGGATGCCTGACTCCATCGCCTTCTGGTTCAGCGGCCACAGCAAGACGCGGATGATGATGCCGAAGAGAATCAGTCCCCACCCATAGGCGATGTGCAGGTTGTCATGCATCCAAATGAGAATGGTGGTGACAAACAACGACACCGGGCGAATGATCGGACGAAACAGGCTCCAGCCGTATGGGTTTGCGTCATCGAGATCATGTCCCATGCGCGACAGCTGTCGATAGTCGAGCGGGCCTGCGTACACCGAGTAGTGGAACGAGCCGCCGGGCTGCACCGCCATCGTGACGAGGACTTTGGCGCGAGAGGCCGCTCGTCCCGTGCGCGGACCACCGATCGCGATTGCTCCCGCGAAGGTGGGCTGGCCCTCGTCCAGCGCCATCGCTGCGGTCAGAAAGTACTTTGACTTGACGCCGACCCATTCGAACGGGCCGTTGAGCAGCGCGCGCTGGTCGGGACGGATGCTGGAGAAGTCGGTCCGCTCGGTCTTCGATGCCTTCGTGATCACCGCGTAATGGCGGTAGTCCTCCAGCGAATCTTTCTCCACCGAGCGCAGTCCGTCGGATAAGTCGAGCAGCAGCATCGCTCCGCTGTTGCCCAGGCCGCTGATGGAGCCGGTGACGTCGAACCGATACTCGTCCGGGACAAAGCGGTATTCGAGCGTGATGTGCGAGCCGCCGCGATCGGCCTCGAAGTGCAGCGTCTTGGGGCCTTGTCCCGCGTACACGACCAGACCCGCAGCGTCGGAGCTCGGTTGGAAACTCCAATCTTCCAACGAAACGGTGTCACCGGCCGGCAGCACCAGGCGATGCCGCAGAAAGGCATCGCCGTGCGGCACCAGCTGTACCGGATGGCCGGAATCGCCGGGAGCGAACGATCGATACTGGAGCAGCTCGGCCGAGACCAGGCGGCCGCCTTTCGAGCTGAAGCCGAGGCGGTACAGCGGCGTGGTCACCCAAGTCACGCGGCCGGTGTCGGATGATGCGACCGGCGGGCGGACCGACGGGCCCGCGGGCTGTGCAGTACGAGTCACCGTATCGGTGACGACAGCCTTGGTCGTGTCCGCCGGCCCGCCCGGCCGTCGGGCCGTCGGTTTGGGTTTCCAGATGAGCGACGGCGCGATCGCCACGGCCATCATGAGCAGGAATGCGAGCAGCAGCCGATTCTTATTCATCAGGGAACGGGATCATACCCGCCGGCGTGGAATGGATGGCACTTGGCAATCCGCTTGATCCCAAGCCAAGAGCCTTTGAGGGCGCCGTACCGTTCCACCGCTTCATAAGTGTAGCGCGAGCACGACGGCACGAACCGGCATTGGGTGAAGACGAGGTGCGACAGCGTGAGCTGGTAGCCACGGATGAGCGCCATTACGACCAGGCGTGGGATTCGTTGCAATGTCACGTCAGCGTCCCCGCGGCATCCGTCAATTCGGCGCGGAGTACTGCAAACGAGGCTGTATACGCGGAGCGCTTCGCGCGGATCACGAGATCGACGGCCGGCAAATTGTGGAGCACATCGCGCCGGAGGATCTCACGCAGGCGCCGGCGGAGGCGATTGCGCGCCACCGCCGATGATTGATGCCGCGGCACGATGAGTCCTAACCTTGCGTGACCCAAAGTTGTGTGACGCCAGGCGAGGTCGAGATGCTGTGTGCGGCGACGGCGGCTTCCCGCTCCTTCCCAGCAGGACGACAGTTCCGAGCCACGCGTGATGCGCACGCGGCGCGGGTACCGCTCGCGCGTTTACCGGCTCCGGTGTTTGGATGGAGTACGAACGGTGAGACGCTTGCGACCCTTCTTGCGTCGGCGCGAAAGGGTGGCGCGGCCCCAAACAGTTTTCATCCGCGCGCGAAATCCATGCTTATTGATGCGCCGCCGATTGCGCGGCCGATATGTCGGACCCATGAATTTCCTCGAGTAAGGCCGGGAAAGTTATCCGGCTGGCGACGCGCCGGTCAAGGTTGACTTTTCCACACAGCGCCCGTACTTTCGGGCCGCCCTTGCTGGACGTCCTTCCTTTTTTTGAAAAAAATCGTGATGGAGCAGTCAGTCAACGAAGCTTGGAAGCGCCTCCTCGATGAGGCGCGGCGCGAACTTCCCGAGGCGACGGTGCGGACGTGGCTCGAGCCGTCGGAGCCGATCGCCCTCGACGAGGGACGCCTGATTCTCGGCGCCCCCGATCAGTTCGCCGCCGAATGGAACGAGTCGAAGCACGCGTCGTTGCTCGCGCGCGCGGCAGAGCGCGTGCTGGGCAGACCGACGACCGTGGTGTTCCGCGTGCAGGAAGACCGGCAGCGGCGACCGCAGATGGATTTCTTCGTCGCGCCGCCGACCAACGCGGCCGTCGCCACCGCATCGGCCGTCGCGACCACGCCGCTCAACGAACGGTACACGTTCCAGACGTTCGTCATCGGCAAGTCGAACGAGCTCGCCGCCGCGGCGGCGCACGCCGTCGCGGAAGCGCCGGGCAAGACGTACAACCCGCTGTTCATTTATGGCGCCACCGGGCTCGGCAAGACGCATCTGATGCAGGCGATCGCGCACGCGGTGCTCGAAAAAAACCCCGAGACCCGGCTGCAGTACTTCGGCGCCGAGCAGTTCATCAACGACGTCATCGAATCGATTCACGCGCGCACGATGTCGGAGTTCCGGCGGCGCTACCGCAACGACGTGGACCTGCTCCTGGTGGACGACGTCCATTTCCTCGAAGGCAAGGAAATGACGCAGGAGGAGTTCTTCCATACGTTCAACGCGCTGTTCGAGGCGCACAAGCAGATCGTGCTCACGTCCGATCGGCCGCCCAAGGAAATCCCGGGCCTGGAAGACCGCCTGATCTCGCGCTTCGAGTGGGGCATGGTGGCCGACATCGGGCACCCCGACCTCGAGCACCGCATCGCCATTCTCCGGAAGAAGGCGGAGCAGGACCATCTCGAGCTGACGATCCCGGACGACGTGCTGCGCTTCATTGCGGAGCACATCCGGTCCTCCGTGCGGGAGCTGGAGGGCTGCATCATCAAGCTGTTGCTCTTCGCTTCGCTCAAGAACCGCGAGGTCACGATCGAGCTCGCGCGCGAAGCCCTGTCGGACAAGATCCGCCAGGGTGAGGAGGGCGCGGGATACGCCGGCGGAAGCGGCTCGGCGCCGAGCATCGACCGGGTTCAAGAGGTCGTCGCGCGGCGTTGGGGCGTGACACCGGAAGGGCTGCGCTCGAAGGCCAGGACCAAAACGCTGACGATCCCGCGCCAGGTCGCCATGTATCTCGCGCGCGACATGCTGGGCATGCAGCTGGTCGAGATCGGTCAGGCGTTCGGCGGGCGGGATCACTCGACCGTGATTCACAGCGTGGACAAGGTCGAACGGCAAATGATGCGCGATCGCACGTTCAAGGAGCGCGTAGAGATGGCGCGGCAGGAATTGTCCGCATTGTAACCAACAACGGGGTGTGGGAAAAAGCGTGGGATGTGGGGAGTGGGGAAAGCACCGCAGCTTTCCGCAAAGCACCAACAGTCCCAACAGCGCACCAACATCATGTGACGCACGACAGGTGATGCACTGGTTGCGCTTTAGCGGTACCGCCCACATATCCCCGGTGTCTGCTACTACTACTAGTATTTCTATATAGAGAAGTAGTACTAAAGACTTTCCTCATTTGGAGACGACGCGCCCGGCATGAAGTTCACGATTACGCGAGAACAGCTCCAGGAAGGGTTGGTCGCAGTCGCCGCAGCGATCCCCGCCAAGACGACGCTCCCGGTCCTGGCGAACGTCCTGGTCGAGGCCTCGAAGCAGGGGGGCGGCCTCCGGCTGTCAGGCACCGACCTCGATATCGCGGTCAGCACCACCGTCCCCGCCGAGGTCGATGCGGACGGCGCCGTCACCCTCCCGGCCAAGAAGCTCGTCGACATCGCGCGCGAGCTGCCGTCCGGGCCGGTGCGCGTCACCGCCGCGGGTGAAGCGCGCATTTCGATCGAATCCGGGCGCTCGAAGTTCAAGCTGCTGGGCCTGCCGCGCGAGGAGTTCCCCTCCTTCCCCGCCGTGAAGTTCGAGAAGGCCTGGAAGGCGGCGGCGGGCGTCGTGCACAAGCTCGTGGGGCATGTGGCGTTCGCCGCGTCGACCGAAGAGAGCCGGCCCATCCTGAACGGCGTGCTGTGGGAGCTGCGGCCGGATCGGATGCGCATGGTGGCGACGAACGGCCATCGGCTCGCCAAGATGGACGTACCGGCCACTGGTGGATCCACGGCCGATCTGATCGTACCGCCAAAGGCACTGGAGCAGATCCGCCGCCTCTATGCCGGCGATGCCGAGATCGAGCTCGCCAAGAGCGACAACCACATCGGCTTTCGCGCGGGTGGCACGCTCGTGTTCTCGCGTCTCATCGAAGGGCCGTATCCGAACTACGAGCAGGTCATTCCGCGCGAAAACGACAAACAGGCGACAGTCGACAAGGCCGCAATGGCGGCGGCGTTGCGCCGCATGAGCGTGGTGGCGAGCGATCAGACGCACCGGATCCGGCTCGCCTTCTCAGGCGGCAACGTGAAGTTCTCGGTGCAGACCCCTGACCTCGGCGAGGCGCAGGACGAGCTGGCGGTCACGTACGAGGGCGAGCCGCTCGAGATCGGCTTCAACGCGACGTACCTGCTCGAGATCCTCAAGTACATGCCGACCGACGAAGTGCGCTTCACCTTCAAGGCGCCGGAACGGGCCGCGACGATCGAGCCGGTAGGTTGGAACGATCCCGCGTCCTACATGGCGCTCGTCATGCCGCTACGGCTGGTGGACTAGCGAGTCGACGGGCAGCACCGGCACAACCGGCGGCTCAATCGGCGGAATCACCGGAATAGAGTCTTCCTCGGCGGGCGGGACCGGAGTCTGGCCACCGTAGTACCGCGCCAGGATCAGATCGCGTCGCGCGAGCATCCTTGCGGGCCGAAAGGTGGGATTCGACGTCCGCGGCTGCGGGAGCGTCGCGGCCAGCGCGGCGGCCTGTGCTTCACTGAGACGCGAAGGCGGCACGCCAAAGTAGGCTTCACTCGCGGCACTCATTCCCCACAGACCGGGGCCGAGCTCGGCATTGTCGAGGTAGAGCTGCATGATGCGGTCTTTGCTGAGCGCGAGCTCGAGCCGAACCGCCGTCACGGCTTCCTTCAGCTTGCGAAAGATCGATCGCGACGGAGAGAGATAGAGATTCTTCGCGAGCTGCTGCGTGATCGTGCTCGCCCCGCGCCGGCGCCCCCCGCCCGCGGCCCACGCCTCGCGCAGCTCGACGAAGTCGATCCCGTGATGCGTTTTGAATCGCGAGTCTTCGGCGATGATGACCATGCGCTCGAGGACGGCGGGCGGACGGGCCGACAGGCCGACGGGCCGTTTGCCGCCGTTGCCGCCCGCCAGCCGGCCCGTTGTACAGTCGTCGCGCAACCGCATCATCGCCGTGCAACGCGGCTCGTGATCGCGCCACCAGATCGGCGGCGGCCACACACCGAACAACCAGACGACGAACAACGCGGCGCTCACTGGCAGAACGCGTCGCGCAATTCTACTTTCTTGCACCGCCATGGACCTTTCGAGCCTCCAACGGCGCTTGCAACAAGCGCTCGGGCAGGAATTTACCGTTGGCCCGCTGCTGGGTGAGGGGGGCTTTGCCGCGGTGTATCGGGCGCGCGACAATACGCTGAACCGCGACGTCGCCGTGAAGGTGCTCGACGTCGAGCAGGCCCCCTCGGCGGTGGCGGCCGAGCGGTTTTTGCGCGAAGCACAGGTTGTCGCGCGCCTCGAGCATCCGCACATCGTGCCGATCTACAAAGTCGGCCGGCAGCAGGAAATCTTCTACATCATCATGCGGTGCATCGACGGTCCGTCGTTGCGCCAGCTGCTCGAAGGCCAGAAACGGCTGCCGCTGGGCGACGCCGCGCGCATCGCGCGCCAGGTCGCGGACGCGCTCGCCTACGCGCACAGCCGCGACATCGTCCATCGCGACATCAAGCCCGACAACATCCTGCTCGACAAGAGCGGGCACGTACTGGTCACCGACTTCGGGATCGCCAAGGCCGCGCAGGCAGCCAAAGAAAAAAAGGGCGCCGCGTCGGCGCAGCTGACGAGCGAAGGGATGATCGTCGGAACACCGGAGTACATGAGCCCCGAGCAGGCGTCCGGCGATCCGCTCGACGGCCGCTCCGACATCTACTCCCTCGGCGTCGTGCTGTATCAGATGCTCGGCGGATCGCCGCCGTTCGAGGGTACGTCCTCCGCCGCGATTCTCGCGCAGATCCTCACGGAGTCTCCCGAGCCGATTCGCCAGCGGCGGTCCGACGTGCCTGAAGAGATGGCCGTGGTGCTGGAGCGGATGATGGAGAAGGACCGGAGCAAGCGGTTTCAGATGGCGAGCGAAGTCAGTCGCGCGTTGGTCGGCGCGTTGCCGACCGCGGCGAGCGACCGCGTGCGCGTGCCGCTCAAGCGGCGGCTGCGCCTCATGTTCTACAAGTCGCTGGTCGGGATTGGTGTCGCCGGCTGCCTGTTGTTCATCGCGTTCGCGGGCGGCGCGGCCGCCGTGGCCTATTACGTGTTCAGTAAGCCGCCGCACATCGCGGCACGCGCGCCGTTACCCGACAGTGTGTCGCGCATGCTCCGCGCGCGCCGGCTCGTCGAGCCGGGCGATGCCGCTTTCTACGCGTTCGAGCCGGCCGGCCAGGAGGACACGACGCTCCTGGTGCTGACGCGTCTGCGCACGGTGGTCGCTACGCCCCACGGTGTTCGGTCGTACGCGCGCGACAGCGTGAAGCGAGGACTGCATCTCGACCTTCGCAGCGGCTTGTCGTTTCGGCTGGTGATTGCCGCGGCGGCTCCGGTGCGGCTTGCCGATACCGTCTATCGCAACCTGTCGTTCCGCGACATGCTGCAGCTGCGACCCGAGCTCAACGCGACGGTCACCGACTCCACACCGGTCGCGCGACCGCGACCCAAGCCGCCACCGCCGAGCGCGCGCCCACACTCCCGCACGCGCACCCACCCCCGTTCTCGTACCCGCAGCCGGACGACAACGCGGCCGCGATAGGGGGTGTCAGGGCCGGCCTGGAGCGGGCTGGCGCGCGGAGAGGGCGTAGAGGCTCAGCTCGTCGATGCTGGAGACGTTGCCCGGCGTCGTGGCGATGAGGCCACCGCGATCCTGGCCGCCGATCGAGAAACCGAAGGCGAACGCGCCGCGCCGCAAGCCGCGATCCGTGTCCAGCCGCACGATGACCTCGATCGGCCAGCGCACGGCGTTGAGCCCGGTCCCGCCGGTGCTCCAAGCGGCCCCAAACGCGTACGACGCCACCGAGTCGGTGGTAATCCGCGCGTCGGCCGAGAGCCCGAGATGTTGCAGCGCACCGGGCCGCCAGGTGAGGCCGGGAACGAACGTCGCCTGCTGCCGCAGGCCGCGAACGATGGGCTGGCCGATATTGGCGGCGACGATACCGGCGCGGAGCGCTCCACCGAACGCGTCGTAGGTCGTCCCGATGTCCCATCCGGTCGACACCGTCCCGCCGCCGTACCGCGCGACCGCGAAGCCCGCCGCGAGCCCCTGCGCGCCGACGCCGAGCCCCAGGCGGAAGGTGCTGCCGCGTTGCCCGTTGTCGAAGATGTCGCGCTGGTAGGAGAACGCGAGCCCGCGTGAGTTGAAGCCGATGTTCATCTGGCGGAGCTTGCCCTTGGAGCCCGGGTCGCCCACGGCGAGCTCCCCGTACAGCGACGCCTCGTGCTGGATGCCGAGACCCGCCGGGTTGACCCAGATGGCGCGGGCGTCTTGGACGTCGGTGGGAAAGAGGTACGCGGTGGAGCGGTTAAAGGCGACTTCTTGGGCGGTCAGATGGACCGAGGGGCAGAGCGGCAGCAGCGCGACGGCGAGCAACGGCCCGACCGCCCATCGGCCCATGGGTCCGTCCATCTACGGCAACACCGTGATCGTGGTCTTGGACGTCTGGGTGCGCGGAATCGTCATCTGCTGCACCGGCAATGTGATCGTCATGCTGGTGGAGTCGCTCGCCTCGCCGCCCAAGTAGCGC
>DATGEQ010000060.1:0-52295 GCA_035309945.1 Gemmatimonadales bacterium
CCCGCGCGCAGTCCCACGCGGGCATCGCGAACCGGCGTTCCACCGCCGCGCTCGGGGTTTTGAGCGACGAGAGCTGTGACGACTGTGGCCGAGGCAAGCAGGACGGCACCAACACGCGTGATCACGAGTGATCTCCGGCAATCGAGGGGTGAAGAACGTACGGCCTCTTCACCCGGGCCTCAAGGTCAGGCCCGCGGCGCGGCGGGCTTGGCGGCGTAGATGAAGTCGTAGTACTCGCGCATCGCGAGGCCGGCCGCGGCCTCCTCGTCCACGATGACGATTGCGTCGCGGTGCAGCTGCAGCGCGCTGGCCGTGACCATGCTCGTCACCGGCCCTTCGACCGCCTGCGCGATCGCTCGCGCTTTGCTCTTGCCGCTCGCGACCAGCAGAAGCTTGCGCGCCTCGAGGATGGTGCCGACGCCCATGGTGATCGCGTAGACCGGCACGTCTTCCCGCCGGTCGAAGAACCGCGCGTTGTCGTCGATCGTCTGCTTCGAGAGCGTTTTGAGCCGGGTGCGCGAGCTGAGCGAGCTGGTCGGCTCGTTGAAGGCGATATGCCCGTCGGTGCCGATGCCGAGGATCTGCAGGTCGATGCCGCCGAACTCCGCGATCCGCTTTTCGTACCACTGGCAGAACGCGGGATAGTTGCTGGTCGTGCCGGACGGGATGTTGATGTTCTGCTGCGGAATGTTGACGTGCCGGAAGAAATGCTCGTGCATGAAGTAGTGATAGCTCTGCGGGTGATTCACGTTCAGCCCGACGTATTCGTCGAGGTTGAACGTCGTCACGCGCGAGAAATCGAGCTGCTCGTGCTTGTGCAGGCGCACGAGCTCCTGATACAGCCCGAGCGGCGTCGAGCCCGTCGCCATACCGAGCACGGCATTGGGTTTGGTGTTGAGCAACTCCGCGACGATCTGCGCCGCGACTTTGCTCATGTCCCGATAGTCTCGCTGAACGATGACTTCCATCGACGGCTTCCGTGGGTAGGGGCGCAAACTGCTGCGCCCCTACACCGCACGGACTACATGCTGCGAGGCTGCGCCGTCGGCGGCAGAATGCCGTTCAGGCGCAGATAATTCGCTTCCTGACTGTAGTGGTCCGCCCAGTCTCCGACGGTGATGAACATCGCGGCGGCCAGCGTGAAGGGCCGGGGGCCGAAGAGCTGAATCGGCTGGCCCAGCTTCGAGTCATCCAACTTTGCGAACGCCTGCTCGCAGAACTCGAAGGACTCTCTCAGACGCGCGACCAGCTGTTCCTTGGTCTTCGTGGTATCGACGGCAGACCGTTGCGGCGGTGGCGAGCCGGCGACTTTGCCGCAGAGCAGGTCGTTGCCCTCCTGCGCGAGGTGCACCTGAATCATCGCGAAGCTCATCTGCGCGGGCGTGGGCCGATAGTTGTACTTCTCGGCCGGCATCGCTTCGGCGGCGGCGATCAGAATGCGCGCAAACCGCTGCTCCTGCTGCCGGAGCGCATCCGTCACCGGATTGTTCGAAGGTGCCGGTGCCGCTGCGGGGGCGGGGGCAGGGGCGGGCGGCGGAGCCGGTTTGGCCTGCGCGGCAAGCGCCGCCGGCAGGACCATCATGGCCATCGTGAGGCTTCTGGTGCGATTCAGCATCGTGACTCCAATTGGGGGAGGCGTGGATTTTGTCCCAATTGGGCCTCGTGCGCTAGTAAGGAATTGGTGAGGGCTCCCGGGCGCCGTGCGCGCGCAGCAGGTCAACGATCTGGGCATGATGGCCGAGTCGCGCGTAGTAGAGCGCGGTCTTGCCGTCGCCGTGATGGCCCTCGACGTTCACGCCGCGATCGAGCAGGAACTGCACGATCTCTCGCTGCCCATATCCGGCGGCATAGCGCAGCGCCATCTCGCGACGCGAGGCGTCGGCGCCATCGACCAGCTGCTGCACGACGTCGAGCCGCCCGATCCCCGCCGCCCCGATCAGGCCGACACGCCCGCCGCGTTTAGCAAGGTAGTCGGCTGCCTCAGGACATCCGTTGGCGAGACAGGCGTATATCGCGTCGCTGCCTTTTCCTGCCAAGTCCGGATGCTCGATTTGCGCGCCATACGCGAGGAGCAGGTCGATAACGGGAATCTGGACGCCTGCCTGGCGCGGGGGCGTGCTCGTTGCCACGAGTCCCAGCGCCGTGCACCCGGCGCCGTAAACGTTGGCTTCGGCTTCGACATCGGCGCCGGCCCCGAGCAACAGCTCGGTGATCCGCGCCGCGTTCGGCGGCGACTTCTGGCGGTAGTTCTCCACGCCGTTCGCCGACACGTAATGCAGCAGCGTCGCATTGTGCTCGCGCGTGGAGCGCGCGCGAATGAGCGCCGGATGTTGCTGCAACAGCCGCTGCAACGTCTGCTCATCCCCGCGCACGATCGCCTCGGCTGCGCCTTCGAACGCCGCGACCTCCGTCGCGGTGTTCGCGAGCGCGTCCAAGTGCGCGATGAACGCCGCCCACTGGAGAAAGCCGTGTGCGCGCGCGATCACGAATTGCGCGTCGGCCAGCACGCAGCCGCGTTTGCCGCGCATCGTTTTCGCAACGAAGTCTCGGACCTGGCCCGAGCGGTCGATCCGCAGTGACGACATCCAGCCGTCGACCCATGCGCCCATTGCCGCGTCGCCGGCCTTGCACGCTTTGACCAAATCCTTGGCGAGCTTGCGGTATTGCTCGACGCGGGGACTGGAAGGAAGGGGGAGTGCGTCCTGCGGATTGGGGAACATACGACCTCCTTTCAGTGCACGCCCGTTGTCCGCGCGTCTCGGGCTGAAAGAAGTTCGTCCGGCAACTGTACCTGCTGTGGGTGGGCACGGCCCTTTCCCGCGGACGGGGTGCGCCCCTAGCGCTGCGTGAAGCCTAGCCGCCAGAATTGCTGGCGCAAGCCCACCCGAGAGGATTATGACCGTCGATCGCCGAGAGTTCTTGCATGGAGCCGCTGCCGCCGCGGCGGCGCTGACTCTTCCTTACGGTCGCCGTGCCGCTGGGTCCGGATCTGCGACGGACGCGCGTGATCCTTGCCCCGTGATCTCGCAACGGATCGACGCGGCGGGCGCGGAGTGCGTCAGCGCCCCGATCGCAATCAAAGCAGCACCGGCCTCGGCGTAGGCGCGAGCATTTTCCGGCGTGATGCCGCCGGACGCCTGGATTTTCACGTTTGGCCCGGCGCGTCGCGCCCACGCGGCGACGCGTTCGGGCGATTGATTGTCGACGAGCAAGTGCGTGACGCCGGCGGCGAGTGCCTCGTCGAGCTGCGCCTCTGACTCGATCTCGACCACCAATCGATCGTCGCGCGGCACGTCGCGCAGCGCCGCCTGCAGTGAGCTGCCGCCATTGCGCGCAAGCAATGCCCAATGATTGTCCTTCCACAAGACAGCATCGGCGAGCGATGTCCGATTGGGTACACCGCCGCCGACGCCGACCGCGTACAGCTCCAGAGTGCGCAGCCCCGGCGTGGTTTTGCGGGTGTGCGTGATTTGCGCGCCGGTGCCGCGCACGGCAGCGACGGCGCGGCGTGTGATGGTCGCGATACCGCAGAGGCGTTGCAGAAAATTCAACGCGACACGCTCACCCGCGAGCAGCATGCGTGCGGGCGCGCGCACTGTAGCGATCGTCGCGCCGGACGCAACGGCCGATCCTTCTTCGACCGCGGCGGTTATCGTCGCGCTGGGATCGAGCTCTTGAAAGACCGCAGCGACGACCGGGACGCCCGCGACGATGCAGCGACTCTCCGCGTCGAACCGCGCTTCTGTTATTTCGGACGCAGTCGCTCCCAACAGCTGTGTGGTGATATCCTGCGACGCGCAGTCTTCGGCGAGCGCTCGGATGACGTAGGGGCCGAGGTCAACCAATTGCGAGCATCCGGTCGATCGCGCGGCGCGCGCGCTGCGCGATGGGGGCGGGAACGCTGACTTCGTATTTCACGTCCCGGAGCGCGTCTCGCAGCTTCTCCAGCGTGATCTGCTTCATGTAGCGGCATTCGGCCGCTTCCTGCGCCGCGACGAATTGTTTCGCAGGATTCTCGCGCCGCAGGCGATGCAACACGCCCGTCTCGGTCGCGACGACGAACTGCTGCGCGCGTGAAGCCCGCGCGCGTCGCATCATCTGCTCCGTCGACACGATCCGCATGCGACCGGCCGCGACGTCGCCTTCCGCTTCGGCATAGTACATCGCGCTCGTCACGCAGCCACACTCGGGGTGCACGAGAAACTCGGCGTCGGGGTATTCGGCGCGCCGTTGCGCCAACGTCTCGCGGGTCAGCCCCGCGTGCACGTGACACTCGCCGAGCCAGACGTCGAGTGGCCGTCCCGTGACGCGCCGCAGGTAGTTCCCCAGATAGACGTCGGGCAAAAACAGCACGGGGACGTTGGGCGGCAGCGCCTGGACGACCGCGACGGCATTGCCCGAAGTGCAGCAGTAATCAGCTTCCGCTTTGACTTCGGCTGCGGTGTTGACGTACGCCACCACGACGCCGCCCTCGTGCGCGGCGCGCCAGGCCCGCACGTCGGCGGCCTGGATGGTCGCCGCGAGCGAGCAGCCTGCGGTGGGGTCGGGAATCAGGATTCGCTTCTCCGGATTCGCGATTGCCGCCGTCTCGGCCATGAAATGGACGCCGCAGATCACCAGGACCGGAGCATCGAGCGCGGTCGCGCGCCGCGCCATTTGGAGCGAGTCGGCAACGACATCGGCGAGATCCTGGATCTCCGGCCGCTGGTAGTTGTGCGCGAGAATCGCCGCCCCGCGTTCGCGGCGCAGCTCGGCGATCTCCGCGCTGAGATCGCGTGTGTGACGAATGACGGTTGAGGTGCCCATCGGTCCGGCTCCCATTGTTGTGGTACCGAAGCTGAGGGGCCGTTTGGGCAACGCCTCGATCCGTCGGAGGTGGCGGATCGCTCCCAGCCTGGGACGCACCCGGAGGGGCGCGCGTCAAACCGAAGCATAACGACAGAGTGGCCGTGAAGTCCACGGCCCCGTAATAATGAGCTCGACGAGACCGAGCGCTATGAGCGAGAGCGTCAGGGGACTAGTATAAACCTTCACGCCGTGACCGCCGTCTCACGAATATGATCGTTCACTCCGCCGTCGTGGTCGCACTGCTTGCCCATCCGCCTGCCGTTAAAACCGTCGCCCAATACACGCTGCGCGTCGATAGCGCGGACCTATCCGGCTGGTCGGTGGAGATTCGCTTGCGCACCGTGCGCGACACATTCCGGCTCGCGATGGCGGCGCACCCCGAGTACGACGATCGCTATTGGCGTTACGTGAAGGACTTCACGGTCTCGACCGGCTCGTTCACGAAAGTCGACAGCGCGGTCTGGCAGATCGTGGCCCCACACGGGATGGTGATGGTGCGGTATCGGCTGGCGCTGCCTCCCGCACCGTCGCCGCGGGCAGCCTGGCGCCCCTTCCTCACGCCGACGGGTGGTCTGGTCGGCGGTCCGCACGGGTTCATGTATCTCCTGGGTGCCGAGCGGATGCCCGTGACGGTCACACTCGATCTTCCTGCCTCCTGGACGATTGCCACCGGCCTGACGAGGACCGCTGATCCGCATTCCTTCACCGCCGCCGGTGCCGCGGCGCTGGTCGATTCACCGATTCTCGCCGGCCACCTGCGCGAATGGCGCTTTGTCGAAAATGGATTGTCACATCGTGTCTGCTACTGGCCACTGCCGGACGCCGTGCCGTTCGACACGCTCGCCTTTGTATCGAGCTTGCGGCAAACCGTGCATCAGGCGCTCGCGCTGTTCGGTCGCGCGCCATATCGCCAGTACACGTTCCTGTTCGAGGACGGGGCGTACGGCGCGCTCGAGCATCGCAACTCCGTCACGTTGGGCGCGCCGAGCAAAGACTTGGGAAGCGATCCACACGCGCTGCTGGTCGAAACCGCACATGAGTTCTTTCACACCTGGAACCTCATGGCGATGCAGCCCAGTGAGTATCGCGAGATCGACTATCGCGCGCAGCCGCCGGTCTCGAGCCTCTGGTTCAGCGAAGGCCTGACGATGTTCTATGCCGACCAGCTCCTGCGTCGCGCCGGTTTCCAGCTGCACGACTCGACGCGGATCGCGCACCTCGAACGTCTGCTGACCAGCTACGTCAACAATCCGGCATATGCGCGCTTCTCAGCGGAAGCCATCAGTCGTGTTGCATACAACGCCGCGCCGGGCGCGTTGGGCGATTACAGCGCGAGTACGCATCTGCAAGGCGAGCTCATCGGGACGGCGTTGGATCTCGTCATCCGCGATGCGTCGCATGGCCGTCGCTCGATGGATGACGTGATGCGATCGCTGTTCGATCGTGGCTCACGCATTGACGCCGCGAGTATCGAACGAGCCGTCGCTACGGTATGCAGGTGTCGCGTCACGTTCTTCTTCGACAAGTACGTCCGTAATGCCGGCACGCTCGCCTTCGACACGTACCTCGGCCTGATCGGTCTCCGGACGACTCTCACCAGCGGCCCCGCCGTAACCAATGGTGAACCGGATCGCGATCTGCGGATCTATGGCTGGCACGCCGAAGACGACAGCCTTGTTCACTTGATCGTTGCCGATCCCACGAGCATCTGGGCCAAGGCGGGACTCCACAGTCGCGATGGGCTCGAGCGTCTGAATGGCGTGCCGGTCACGACCACGAGCGAACTGCGATCTCGGCTGCTGAGTCTGCGAATCGGCGATACCGTGCGCGTCGAGGTCGTGCGACCGACAGGCCCGTTCGCGACGACGGTGTCGATAGCTGGGTACGAGCGGGCGACAGTGCGGATTGACAGCGTGCCGGATGCGACGGCTCAGCAGCGGTCGCTGCGCGACTCCTGGCTTAGCCCTCGCACCGACTCCACCGCTGCGGGATTCTCCAGCGAAGACAAATCACCGAGATCGTCGAAGCCCAGGTAGGCGGCGCGAATCACACGCCGCAGCACCTTCGCGTTCCGCGTCTTAGGGAGGTCGGGCACGAAGCGAATAGCCTCGGGCTTCAGCGGTCTGCCCAAACGTTCCGCGATCGTTTCTGAGATTTCGCGCGCGATGGCCGCGGAATTGTCGTAGCCCGTCCGCAGCACCACAAATACCACGATCGCCTCACCCTTGAGCTCGTGCGGCACGCCGATCGCCGCCGCCTCGAGCACCGCGGCATGCGCGGTGGCAGCCGATTCTACTTCTGCCGGCCCGATCCGCTTGCCCGCGACCTTGAGCGTGTCGTCCGAGCGTCCTTCGATATACCAGAAGCCCCTTTCATCTATACGGGCCCAATCGCCGTGCACCCAGACGTCGCGAAAGCGACTCCAGTATGTGGCGAGGTACTTGTCGGGATCGCGCCAGAAGCCGCGCGTCATACCGGGCCACGGCTTGCGAATGACCAGCTCGCCCACGGCGCCGCGGAGCGAGCCGCCCTGCGGGTCGGCGACGTCAGCGGCAATGCCGGGCACGGGGCCCGCAAAGGCGGTCGGCTCGATCGGCGTCCAGGTCGTCGAGCCGAGAATGCCGCCGGCGCATTCGGTGCCGCCCGAGTAGTTGATGAGCGGGGCGCGCCGCTCGCCGACGACGCCGAAGTACCACCACCACGGCTCGGGATTCCACGGTTCGCCGGTCGAGCCGAGCACCAACAGTGACGAGCGGTCGCGCCGCGTCACGGGTTCCTCGCCCGCACGCATCAACCCGCGAATCGCCGTCGGCGAGATACCGAGATGGGTGACGCGATGGCGTTCGACAATCGACCAGACGCGCCCGGCATCGGGAAAATCGGGCGCCCCGTCGTACAGCAGGATCGTCGCGCCATTGATGAGCCCGCCTGCAATCAGCCACGGCCCCATCATCCAACCGATGTCGGTGAACCACCACAGCAAGTCGCCCGCCTGCAGATCGAACACGTGCGCCTGATCCTGCGCCGCTTTCACGGGGAAGCCGCCGTGCACGTGGACCGCGCCTTTCGGCTTGCCGGTCGTCCCCGACGTGTAGATCAGCATGTAGGGATCTTCGGGCGACGTGTCGGCAAAACCGTCATCGTCGCCCTGGCTCATCACGTAATCCCACGTGACTTCGCGATGCCGCAGCCGAATGTCCCGTCCGAGCCTCGGTACGACGATGACGAGACGGACGCCGGGCACCGCATCCACCGCGGCATCGGCCGTTTCCTTCATCGTCACGACTTGCCCGCGGCGGCGGAAACCGTCGGCGGTGATGAGCACCGTGGCGTCGCAGTCGCGCAACCGGCCGGCGATGGCATCGGCGGCGTAGCCCGAGAAGATCGGTGTGAAGACTGCGCCGATCGCCGAAACCGCGAGGGTGGCGATCGCGCACTCCGGCGTCAGCGGCAGAAAGATGCCGACACGGTCGCCCTTGCCCACGCCGAGCGCTCGCAATCCCGCGGCACAGCGCCGTACGGCGGCAGTGAGCTCGCCGTAGGTGAGGCGCTGCGTGATCCCTTCTTCGCCTTCGAAGATGATGGCCGGTCGTGACGGATCGTGGTGCAACGCCGTGTCGACGTAGTTCATGCGTCCGCCGAGCCACCATGTCGTCCAGGGAATGCCGCGCGAGGAGTCGAGCACATGGTCGTACCGCTTGCGCCAGAGCAGTCCCAGGTCGCGATCGACCGCGCGCCAGAACCCGTCGAGATCTTCGACCGACCACCGGAGCAGCGATGCGAAGTCCTTATGCCCGTGCGCTTCGGCAAGCCGGCGCAGCCGGCTACGCGCGAGGTAATGCCCGGTCGGCGACCAGGCGAAGGTCATTGGTGCCGCACGGCGACTGCCGCGATGAGGAACGTGACGCGGTCGGCGACGCGCACGGTTCCCCCGGGGCCGCCACGATAGGGCTTGATGCCGAAGTCCGTTTGGTTGACGGCGAACGTCGTACTGGCACGCAAGGTATCCGCGCCGATGACGGCACGAACGAACAACGGGACCTCGCGAGTCCGACCGTGGAGCGTCAGAGCGGCGCGGATGCGGAGCGTATCGCCGTCGCTCTGCACGGCAAGAGATGCCAGCGCGATTTCCGGGAAGCGCGCGACCTCGAGGACGTCCTGGCGCATCACGGCGGTCACCTTTCGGATTTCCGCCGTATCCGGCGGCGTCAACACCTCGAGACTCTCGGCCGGCACGGTGATCGCGAAATGAGAGGCGGACGGATCGTTCGGATAGAACACGACCCGGCCGGCAAAGCTATTGGCGCGAATGACGTGCTCGTGACCGGCGAAACCCAGGAGGCCCGCCTTGGCCGTTCGAACCTGAAACTGACTGGCGGCTACCAGATCGTAGACGACCGAGTCGCGCCCGGGTGACTGCGCTCGCAAGTCTCGCGAGAGGAACGCCACGGCGAGGAACAGCACCGGCCATTCGTTGCGCATCGCTAGCAACCTAATCAGCTTTCGCGCACCTCGTTCCCCGGATTCGATGCGACGCGCCCGGTTTTTGCTTTGGTTGGACATCGCGCTGCTGCTGATTTTCGCGTTTCTCCAGGAACCTGTGACGACCGGGCTTGGCGGGCACGAGTGATGGCGCGCTCTTCGTGGCGATGGTGTTCACGGTCTACTCAGGTCTCGTCATCTCACGCTTCGTCCTGCCCGCGATCGTGGGCCGAAAGGTGCTGAGAATACGCCTGTAGGTTGCCGCATGTAGCGGTTCGGAGCGGCCGTCGGTACCTTTGACGCAACCTGCTTTCCAAGGAATTCCGATGTTTGCAGATCTCAGCATTTGGCACATACTCATCCTCGTCGTGATCATCATGCTGCTCTTTGGGAGCAAGCGGATACCCGAGATCGGCGGATCGATCGGCAAGGGGATTCAGGAATTCAAGCGGGGACTGCGCGAGGTCACGAACAGCGACGAAGCCTCCCGGACCGCGCCGCCACAGCAGATTCCCCCAACTCCGCCGCCGCCGAGCGCGGGACCAAAACGACTCAGCGAGTAAGCGGCGACGGTCAAACGACAACGGTGGCGGTCAAAAACAACAGCGGCGGTCGGACGGTCATGCGCCTTCTCATCGCAGTCAGTCTCGTAGCGCTCTTCCCGTTTCGCGCGTACCCACAAACTCCAGATCTCAGCGGCGCACTGCGCTGGCGCACGATTGGTCCCTACCGCGCCGGCCGCGCGCGCGCGCTGGCGGGTGCGTCCGGCCACCCCACCATCCTCTACGTCGGATTCGACAACGGCGGCGTGTGGCGCTCGAGCGACTACGGCTCGAACTGGCAACCGCTGTTCGATCGCGAGGCGACCGGCTCGATCGGCGCGATCGCCGTCGCGCCGTCGGCGCCGAGCGTCCTGTACGTCGGGACCGGCGCCGGAATTATCCGGCCCGACCTCGCGACCGGCAACGGCATGTACCGATCGGCCGACTCGGGTCGCACGTGGACGCATCTCGGACTCGACGAAACGCAGATGATCGGGTACGTCGACGTCGATCCGTCGAATCCCGATCGCCTCTTTGTCGCTGCCCTCGGTCATCCCTACGGCCCCAATCCCGAGCGCGGCGTATACCGCTCGACCGATGGCGGGAAGACGTTCGAAAAGGTGTTGTACAAAGACGAGTACACGAGCGCCAACGAAGTCCGCATCGACCCCAGCAATCCGAACACCATTTACGCGGCGCTCTGGCAGCAGCAATCGGCGTTTTACGAGTACGCCGCCTTCGGGCCCGATTCGACCTCGCCTGGCGCCGGCGGCATCTACAAGTCGATCGACGGCGGCACGACGTGGACGCAGCTGACGAACGGCCTGCCGGCAATCCTCGAAGCGAACATCGCAATCGCGCCCAGTAATCCGCAGGTCCTGTATGCGATGGCGGCGTCGGTGAGTGGCGCCGGAGGATCGGGGCCGGTCGGGTTTTACAAGTCCACGGACGGCGGCGCGCACTGGACGCTGCGCACCCGGATGCCGGGCGCCGCCGGCGACAGCACGGGTGTCACGACCGACCCGCGGCCCCTCGGCCGCATCGGCGGAGGCGACTTGCCGCCGGTCACCGTCGATCCCAAGAACGAGAACGTCATTTACAGCGCGTCGATCGTCATGTGGCGGACCGAAGATGCCGGCACGACCTGGTCTGCCGTCCGCGGCTCGCCCGGTGGCGACGATTATCAACGCGTCTGGATCGATCCGACGGACGCGAACCTCATTCTCGCGGTTTCCGATCAGGGCGCGGTGGTCTCGGCGAACCGCGGCGAATCGTGGAGCAATTGGTACACGCAACCGACGGCAGCCGTCTACCACGTCACCGCCGACGACGCATTCCCCTATCGCGTGTGCAGCGGCCAGCAGGACTCGGGGTCCATCTGCGCCGCCAGTCGTTCCGACGACGGCGAGCTGACGTTCCACGACTGGCATCCCGTGAACATTCAGGAGTACGGCATTGCCGCTCCCGATCCGCGCGATCCGGACGTCGTGTTCGGCAGCGCGCGCCGCGGCGTCTCGCGCTACGATCGCAGGACCGGCCAGACGGCGCAGGTGGGACCCGACTCCGCCGCCCGCGGTGCGGGCGACAAGTTCGGCCGGAACGTCCGGACGATGCCCATCATCTGGTCGCCGCTGAATCCCAACGTGCTCTACTACACGTCGAACGTGGTCTGGAAGTCCGTCGATCGCGCGCATACGTGGACGCGCATCAGCCCCGACCTCGCGCGCCAGACCTGGACCGTGCCCGCGAGCGCCGGCAAGTACGCCAGCACGGTGAAACCGTCGCCGCGCGGCACGATCACGGCGCTGGCGCCGTCGTCCAAGAGCGCCTCGGTCATCTGGGCCGGCACTGACGACGGCAACATCCAAGTCACGACGGATGCCGGCAAGAGCTGGAAGAACGTGACGCCGTCCGCGATCAAGGCCTGGACGCGCATCTTCAATATCGAAGCGGGGCACTTCGATACGCGCACCGCCTACGCCGCCGCCAATACGCTGCGCATCGACGACATGCATCCGCATTTCTGGCGCACGCACGACGGCGGTAGGACGTGGACCGAGATCGACAACGGCATCGCGGACAACGCGGTCGCGAATTCGATCCGCGAAGATCCGCGCGTTCCGGGACTCCTCTACGCCGCCACGGACGCGCAAGTCTGGGTGTCGTTCGACGACGGCGGGAACTGGCAATCGTTGCGCCTCAACATGCCGGCGATTTCCGTGCGTGACATTCAGGTGAAGGACGACAGCACGTGCCTCTGCGCCGACCTGATCGCGGGGACGCATGGGCGCGGATTCTGGATTCTCGACGACCTGAGTCCGCTGCGGCAGCTTGCGCGCTCGCGCGCCCCGGCGACGTACCTCGTGAAGCCGCAGCCGGCAGTCCGCGTACGCTTCGGCACCAACGAGCCGACGCCCTGGCCACCCGAGCTTCCCGCCGCCGAGAATCCGCCGAATGGCGCGGTAATCGATTACGCCTTGGGGGCGGATGCCTCGGGACCGGTCAAGTTGGAGATTCTCGAAGCCGGCGGTCGCGTCATCCGGTCGTACTCGAGTGCCGACTCGATCCAGACGCCGGACCCCGCGCTCGACCCCGCGGCGTACACCAAGCTCTGTCAAGGAAATCCTGCGGCGGCCGATTGCACGTTGCCGCTTTACTGGCCGGCGCCCCAGCGACGGCTCGGCACGAGCGTCGGATTGCATCGCTTCCTGTGGGACATGCGCTACCAGCCGATCGGCGACAATCCGCGCGTAGGCGAAGTCGATGCCACCGGCGCCGTCCCGCATCGTAGCGAGCACTCCGCCCCCACGCCGTGGGCGACGCCGGGGCGCTACACCGTGCGGCTCACCGTCAACGGCAAGACGTACACCCAGCCGCTCACCTTACGGCTCGATCCGCGAGTGCGGACGCCGGCAGCGGGACTGCGGCAGTTGGCTGCGCTGTCGCGCGAGATGTACGATCTCGCGGTCGCCGCGCACGACGCCTACCAGCAGGCGCGCGCGCGGGCCGATTCGGTGTCGGGCGCGGTACGCGCGCAGATCGATTCACTCGCGCCACCCGCCGGGGCGCAACCCAGGCCGCGACGCGGGGGGGGTGGCGGGGGACGTACGGCTCAGGCGGCCGGCGCGCGGCCGACGCTCGCGAGCGCGAGTCAAGCCGCGCTCGCGGCCGCGCTGGCGATGCAAGACGCGGACGTCACGCCGACGGCGGGGCAGGTTGCGGCCTGTGCGCGCGCGCGGGCGCAAGCCAACGCGGTGTTGGCGCAATGGCGACGGTTGAAGACGAAGCGCTGAAACGTATGGGAGGATGTATGCGAGTCTGTTCGATCTTCTTGATGACCATGGTCCTGATCACCCCGCTGCACGCCCAGCGGCCGGCGGCGCCGGCGCAGACGCCCAGCGAGCGCGACACGACGGCCAAAGCCGGCCCTGCGGCGACGCCGATTCCCGGGGAGCAGTCGTCGGTGACCGACCACACGATTCGCATGGGCAGCCAGCTCGTGCCGTATCGCGCCACCGCCGCGACGATGCTGATCAAGAACGAGAAGGATGAATCGATCGGCGTGCTGTACTACACGGCCTACACGCGGACCGACGCGAAAGACGCAAGCTCGCGGCCGATCGCGTTCATCTATAATGGCGGGCCCGGCTCCGCATCGGCGTGGCTGCACATGGGCGCGTTCGGGCCCCGACGCATCGTCACGACCGATGCCGCGTTCACGCCGCCGCCGCCGTATCAGGTCGTCGACAACGCCAACAGTCTGATCGATGTCACCGACATGGTGTTCATCGATCCGATCGGAACCGGGTTCTCAAAGCCGGTGGGGAAGGGTACGGGGAAGGACTTCTGGGGCGTCGACGAGGACGCCAAGACGCTGGCGCAGTTCATCTCGCAGTACGTGAGCCGCAACAGCCGCTGGTCCTCGCCCAAATATCTCATCGGCGAGAGCTACGGCACGACGCGCTCCGCGGTGCTCGGCGCCCGGTTGCAGCGCGACGGGATCACGCTGAATGGGATCGTATTGATGTCCTCCGTGCTCGACTTCGAGACGTTGCTGTTCGCGCCCGGGCACGATCTGTCCTACGTCCTCTATCTGCCGAGCTATGCGGCGACGGCCGTCTATCACAAAGTGATTCCGGCCCCGGCGAATTTCCCGGCGTTTCTGAGCGAGGTGCGCCGCTACGCGATCGGCGACTACGCGGCCGCGCTGGCGGCCGGGGCATCCCTGCCGGCGGATCGGAAAGCGACGGTCGCCAAACAGCTCGCGGCGTACACCGGACTGCCCGAGGACTACCTGGTCAAAGCGGAACTGCGCGTGAATCTGCGGCAATTCATGGCGGAGCTGCAGCGGAGTCGCGGCATGGTGACGGGGCGCCTGGACTCACGCTTCTCCGGTCCGCTGCCTGACTTGCTGAGCGAGTATGCGCCCGGCGATCCGCAGTCGAACGCCGTCACCGGGGCCTTCACCGCGGCCGTCAATTCCTATCTGCGCGGCGAGCTCAAATTCGAATCGCCCGATCGGTATTGGTTGGGCGGGGGGAACAACGGTCAGTGGAACTGGACGCGGGAAGGCGCGCGCGGTTGGGCCACGACCACCTATGTCGGATCGGATTTGTCGGAAGCGCTGATCAACAATCCCTATCTGCGGGTGGAGATCGAGAACGGCTATTACGATCTCGCGACGCCGTTCTTCGCGACCGAGTATACCGTGAGCCATCTCGAAGGACTGTCGCCGGAGCTGCGCGACAACATCAAGCTCAAATACTACGATGCCGGCCACATGATGTATCTGTACGAGCCGGCGCTGGCGGCGCTGAAGCAGAACATCGCGCGCTTCATCGCGAATCCCACGCCGGCGACGGCGCGGTCCGCGGGCGGCTCGAACTGACGCTGTCGCGCTCGTCGCGGTAAAACAGCTCGTACTCGAGGAGCTGCGATTCGCCCCGTGCATCGTGGCGGTGGTTTGTCACGAACTCTACGACTTGCCGGACGACCGCGTCGTCCTGCGTCACCCCGCGATGTCCCAGCCCGTCCGTCGTGATGAGCCGCGCGTTCGGCCAGGCGGCGGCGATGGCCGCGCCGTCGGTCCAGGCGACGGTTTCGTCGCTCTTGTCGTGGACGATGAGGAGCGGAGGCCGCCGGGGAGCGGGCAGTCGCTGCGCGATGTCGCACACGTGCAGCTCGTCCCAGCGCACACGCAGGCGCCGCTCGCTGCGCGCTCGCAGCCGGTCTAGGACGGCGGGGCGCAGGTCCAGCGCGCGCGCAAACGGCTCCGCCCACGCCGGCGGATCGGCCGCGGGAGCAAGGAAGGCCAGGCGCCCGACGTCCAGACCCCACGCCAACGCGAGTGCCGTTCCCGAGCAACCCATCGAGTGCGCGATTATCGCATGCGGCGCGCGGCCGTTGCTGGTGTGTGCGGCCACTGCCAATAGCGTCCGCGCGTAATCGGGCATCGACGTCATGCCACGCGCCGATGCGCCATTCCCCGGCACGTCGTACGTCACGACCCCATAGCCCGCGGCGAGCAACGGCTCGGTGAACGCGGCCAGGCGTGAACCGCGGCTCGCCCAGCCGTGACTGAGATAGACGATCGGTGTATTGCGAAGATCTCCCCAATGCCAGGCGACGACGCGACGTCCTTCGACGCGCAGCGTGAATCGCGCTCCGCTCGCGAGAAACGCGCGCGCCGCGGGCGTCAGTTTCCGCCGCGGCGCGGTGAAAAAGAGACGCTCCGCGAGCCACGCGGCGAGACCAGGAGAGAGAGGCTGCAGGACGCGGAGGATGGCGCGGAAGAATCTCATTTCGCGGCTCGCTCGAGTAAGCCGGCGAATGCCCGGCGCGCGCGCGCCTCGGCGCTCGCGTCACGCATGAGACGGCGGTGAAAGTGCAGCGCCAACATGACGCCGTACATGTCTTGCGCGAATTGCTGCGGATCGGTGTCGGCACGGAACGCCCCGGCTTCGATGCCTTTGCGAACGGAGGTCGCGAGCACCTGGATCCAGTCGCGCTGCAACTCGACCAGACGATCGCGTACCGGCCCGGGGCGATCGTCGAGCTCCGCGGTGGCCGCGACGAAAACGCAACCGCCCGGCAGCGCGATGTCCTGCTCCCATTTGATCCAGCGCTCGAACAGCGCGCGCATGCGGGGCGCGCCGCGCGGCTCCTGCAGGGCGGGGCCCACGACGATCTCGGTGAAGCGGCGCGCGGCATGGCCGAGCACGTCGATCTGCAACGCCTCTTTCGACCGGAAGTGCGCGAACAACCCGCTCTTGGACAATTTGAGATCGTCGGCGAGAGCGCCGATGGTGAGACCGGTCAGCCCGACCTGGCTGGCGAGACCGGTGGCGTGATCGAGGATCGTTGACCGCGTGCGTTCGCCCTTATTCACGCCTCTAAAATAGCACGAACGTTCGTTTCGTCAACGCTGTCCTGTAAGTCCTCCGGGGACAATGCTTCTTGCGCCGAATCTTCCTCTCACTCGGTCGATCGCTTGCGACAGGTCGCGGTCCCGGGCGCTCTCTTCGCTGCTGAGCAACACTGATTGCGCGGGTGCCGATGCCGATAGATGCGAGAGCCGGACGCCGATGAGGCGCGCGGCAACGCGTCGCGCTCGGCGCAAGCCGGCGAGGAGCTCGTGCGCCACCCGGAGAATCGCCCGGTCGGAAACGACCGGCTCGGGGAGTGTGCGTTGCGCCGAGCGCGTCTTGAAGTCCCAGTCCCGTAGCCGCACGGCCACCGTTCGCGCCGTCAGTCCGTCGCCCCGCATATCGGCGGCCGCGCGAGTGACAAGGCGCAGCAGCTCTCGTTCGAGATCGATGTCGTCGGTCAGGTCTTTGCCGAATGTCTCGTCGCGACTGATGCCGCGATTCATCGTGCGGTGGACGACGTCGGCGTCGTCGACACCGTGAATGCGGTTCCAGAGCCAGCGTGCCTCGCGCTTGCTCATGCGCTCGCCGAGGGAGTCGACGGTGTGGCGCAGTGCGTGCGCGACGGTAATGAGCCCATGCGCCGCCAGGCGTGCCTGGAATTTGGGGCCCACGAGTGGAATGTCGGCCAGCATGCAGGTGCGCAGGAATTCCTGCTCGCCGCCCGACTCGATGATCATCACGCCGTCGCCCCCGCGGCTCGGCTTCGCGCGATCGACCGCCATCTTGGCGATCAGTTTGTTCGTGCCGCCGCCTATGGAAAGGGTGAGTCCCGTCGCCGCGCGGATACCGTCCCGAATCTGTTGCGCCGTCGCCGCCAACGGCTCATGGTGGTAGATGCCTTCCGTGCCGGTGAGATCGAGGTACCACTCGTCGATGCTCGCTCCCTCGACGACGGGTGTGTACTGCAGCAACGCCTGCCGGATCTCGCCGCTCTTGCGAGTGCATTCTTTGAAGGGAACGGGGACGCACATCGCGCCGGGGCAGAGCCGTAATGCGCGCGCGATCGGCATGGCCGAGCGAACGCCGAACTTTCGAGTCTCGTAGGAGGCGGAGCAAACGACGCCGCGGCTTTCGCGCGAGCCGCCGACGATCAGCAGCGTCGCCTTACCGGCGCCTTCGGGATCGACCGCGCGGGCGACGGCGACGTAGAACGCGTCTGCATCGGCGAGCAGGATGCGGCGCATGGAGCCTTCCCGAAGATACCCCGAAGCTCGTCAGTATGCCAATGACGCTGTTGATTCCGTCCCATGGATCGCTCGCCGGCCCCCGAACGTCACTACTCCCAACGCATCGGCTGGCTGCGCGCAGCGGTGCTGGGCGCCAATGACGGCATCGTGTCGACAGCAAGTCTGGTGGTCGGCGTGGCGGCGGCCAACTCGGGCCGTACCGCCGTGCTCGTCGCCGGCATTGCGGGACTGGTGGCGGGCGCGATGTCCATGGCCGCGGGTGAATACGTCTCGGTCAGTTCCCAGGCGGATACGGAAGCGGCCGATCTCGCGCGCGAGCGCCGGGAGCTGAGCGAGTTTCCGGAGAGTGAGCGGGAGGAGCTGCGCCGGATCTATGTACAGCGCGGCCTCGACGACCAACTCGCGTCGCAAGTCGCCGAGCAACTCATGGCGCGCGATGCGCTCGCGGCGCATGCGCGCGACGAGCTGGGACTCACCGAGATCCACAGCGCGCGTCCGGTGCAGGCCGCTCTCGCTTCGGCGGCAACGTTCGCCGTCGGTGCGGCGCTGCCGCTGGTGATCGCTACCTTGGCTCCCGCCCGCTACATCATTGTCGCGGTGACCGTTTGCTCGCTGCTGTTCCTCGCCGGGCTCGGTTGGTTGTCGGCGCTGACCGGTGGCGCGCGGCGAGGGCGCGCGGTGCTGCGCGTGATGTTTTGGGGCGCGTTCGCGATGGCGCTGACCGCGCTCGTTGGCCGGTTGTTCGGCGCGGCCGTCTAGAACCGATTGCGCCAGAAAGCGGCGGCGGTGGGATTCAGCTACCCGAGGCGGCGCTTCCTCCCGACTAGCGCCACACCGAAGCTTTCTTCGCCCAGGGACTGTTCTGGTAGCGTTTGCTGAACGCCTCTCCGGTTGCCTTGAGCGAAGCGGGATTGCCGCTCGCCTTGTACGGTGCCACGCCGGCCCAATAGAGCGCCTCGGCAGCCGCTTCCGTGTTGGGCAGCCGGTCGACGATCTCGCGATAGCGCCGCTCCGCCTCCGCCCATTCGCCGGCATCGAACGCGACGCGCGCCCAGCCGAGCATGAGCTGGGCCAGGAAATCGTCCGCCGGGAGAAAGCCTTCGATGCGGAAGTGTTCGACGCCCTCGGAGTCCAACTCGAGTACGATCGGCGTCCATTGGGCATTGTAACGTTCGCCGTACTGCTTGAACGTGTCGGGCGTTTCCCGCGGATGCACGCGCGCGGGAAGGAAATGCTCGTTGACGAAGCGTGCAATCCGTTCATCGGGCCACACCTCGGCATCCAGCCGAGCGCAGCCGCTTCACATCGGGGCGGCGTTGAAATCGAGCAGTACGGCCTTTTGCTGACGTTTGGCGTCTTTGAGAACGTGATCGACGTCTTGGCGAAACTTGATCGGCATAGGGCTCTCCGTGGTGTCTTCTATACTACCCCGATTCGCTTATGTTTTTTGCCCATGAGCAAGGGAACCATTGGCATACTCACGGGCGGCGGTGACGTCCCAGGACTTAATCCCGCCATTCGCGCCATCACGATACGCGCCCTGCGCGACGGCTACAAAGTCATCGGCATCCGGCACGGCTGGGGGGGCCTGGTCGACTACTCGCGCGAGAAAGACGCGAACAACGCCGACTGCATCCTGCCGCTGCGCGAAGACATCGTGAACCGGGCCGGGCGCACCGGCGGGACGTTCCTCCACACCTCGCGCACCCGCCCGAGCCATCTGCCGCCAGATCGCGTGCCGCCGCATCTCGCCGGCATCTACACCGAAAAAGTCAACGACGCGACGAAAGATGTGCTGAAGAATCTCGAGCACATCGGCATCGACGTCCTGATTCCGATCGGGGGAGACGACACGCTGAGCTACGGCAAGCGGCTGCACGATGAAGGCGTAAACGTCGTCGCGATTCCGAAGACCATGGACAACGACGTCTTCGGCACCGATTACTGCATCGGCTTCAGCACCTGTGTGACGCGCACGATCGAGCTGACCCACCGGCTGCGGACGTCGGCGGGATCGCACGAGCGATTTCTCGTCATCGAGGTGTTCGGTCGCTACGCCGGCTTCACCGCATTGCTGCCGACCATGGCGGGCGCCGCCGACCGCTGCGTGATTCCGGAATACCCGGTAGAGGTCGAGCATCTGGCGGAGCTGCTGACCATGGACCGGAACCGCAATCCCAGCCGGTACTCGGTGGTCCTGATCTCCGAGGGTGCGCGCCTGACCTCGCACGAAGGGATGAGCTTCGAGGGCGAGGAGACCGACATGTTCGGGCATCGCAAGCTCGGCGGGATCGGCGACCGCATCGGCGCCGCGCTCAAGGAAGCGTCGGCGAAGTACAACAACGGCCGCAAGGTCGACGTCGTCAATCAGCGGCTCGGCTATCTCGTGCGCTCCGGCGATCCCGACGCGCTCGACTCTATCGTGCCCATGGCGTTCGGCAATCTGGCGCTCGATCTGGTCGTGAAAAAGCAGTACGGCCGGCTCGTCAGCATCCATCGCGGGTTTTATGACAGCGTGCCGCTCGCCAGCGTGACGAGCGAGAAGAAGGTCGTGGACGTTTCGAAGTATTACAACACCGAGCGGCTGCGGCCGATTTATCAGTTCGACGGCGCGCCGCTGTTCATCATGACGAGCGACTGGAAGACGCCGCGTCCGGACTGAGCCATTGCCCGGCACGCGGGGTATTGGAATCATACGCGCGCTTGGTCTGACGGCTCTGCTGGTCTTCGGTGTGTCCCGGGCTGCATCGGGCATCACCGAGCAGCGCGAGCGCAGCACCGCCGACGTCGCGCAGTCGTTCGGCGCCGCGCGCACGGCGGCGAGCTACAAGCGCCTCTTTGCCGCCAAGTCGTTGACCGAAGCGCTCGAGTGGATCGCCAGTCTCAAGACGTCACAGGATCAGCGGCTCAATTCGGAGACCGCGCTGACGGCGCCCCTCTCGCGGCAAATCGGACTGCGGCCGACCCACCTGATACGCTTCCGGAATCTTCCCGAGCCGGGCTTCAAGAAGACCGATCGCATTCTGACGACCGGCGTGCAAATCGCCTTCTAAGCAGGTTTGCAATTTCGATGTACAATCTTGAGCATGCTCAACGTCGGCCTGATCGGTTGGGGTTTTGCCGGGAAGGTCTTTCACGCCCCGGTCATCCGCGCCGTGGATGGCTTACTGCTGACGACCATCGTTCAGCGGCACGGCCCGCCCGATCCGAAATACCCCGAGGTCGAATTCGTGCGCAGCGTCGACGAGATGCTCAAGCGGAAGCTCGATCTCGTCGTCGTCGCCACCCCGAACACCTCCCACCATCCGATCACGAAGCAATGCCTGCTCGCTGGACACCACGTCGTCGTCGATAAACCGTTCGCGCCGACGCTCGCCGAAGCCGAAGACCTGGTGAAGATCGCGCGGCAACAAGGACGCATGGTCACCGTGTACCAGGATCGACGCTATACCGGCGACTTCGCGACCGTCCAGCAAGTCGTGACGCAGGGGATGCTGGGCCACGTCGTGTCGTACGAAGCGCACTTCGACCGCTTCCGGGCCGAGCGCAAGCCCAATGCGTGGCGTGAACAGCCGTTGCCGGGATCGGGCGTGTGGTTCGACATCGGGCCGCACCTGTTCGATCAGGCGTTGCTGCTGTTCGGGGTGCCGGAAGCGATCGGCGCCGACATCCGCATCGAACGCCGGGATGCCATCGTCGATGATGCGTTCGACGTGACGCTCTATTACCGCCACATGCGCGCCGTGCTGCGCGCATCAATGCTGCGGGCGCCGGTGGGCCCGACGTGGATGGTGAATGGGACAAAAGGATCGTTCGTGAAGTACGGCATGGACCCGCAGGAAGCGGCGCTGAAAGAGGGACGAACCCCTGCCGAGCCGGATTGGGACGATGAGCCCGCCGAGTTGTACGGCAAGGTCATCGCGCCCGACGGCACGCGCGCAATCCCAACGCTGCGTTCCAGCTTTGCGCGCTACTACGAAAACGTGCGCGACGCGCTGCTCGGCCATGCGGAACTCGCGGTGTCGCCGGAGTGGTCGCTCGACGTGATGCGGGGCTTGGAGTTCGCCGCCGCCAGCAGCCGTGAGGGTTGCATCAAGCCCTGGAATGGATGAGCATGGTGAGGGAGGATTCGGGCCGTGCCTGACATCTTTCACGACTTTCCGATCTTCGCGCCCGCGCAAGCGGTGTTCGATGGCGTGAGCACGCCGGCCGGGCTCGATCAGTGGTGGACCGATCGCTCTTCGGGGACACCCAAGCGCGGCAATGAGTATGGTTTGTGGTTCGGTCCGAAGTTCGATTGGGCCGGGCGCGTCACCGAGTGCGTGCCGCGCGAGCGGTTCGAGCTGGAAATCACGAAGGCCGATGCGGACTGGACCGGGACAAGGATCGGCTTCGCACTCTCGCCGATCAAGAGCGGCACGCAGGTCCGCTTCCACCACAAAGGTTGGCCGCACCTGAACGACCATTACCGCATCTCGTGCTACTGTTGGGCGATGTATCTCCGCATTCTCAAACGCTATCTCGAACACGGCGAAACAGTCCCCTACACGAAGCGACTCGACGCCTAACGTGCCCAATCGTCCTTACATACTGAACGAGCTGACCTGGAAGACCGTCCGCGACACGCGCTACGAGGTCGCCATCTTGCCGTGGGGCGCGACGGAAGCCCACAACTACCATCTTCCGTACACGACCGACAACATCCAGGCCGAAGACGTCGCGGCGCGCGCGGCCGAGCGGGCGTGGCAACGCGGCGCGAAAGTGGTGGTGCTGCCGGGCGTGCCGTTCGGCGTGAACACCGGCCAGCTCGACATCCCGCTGTGCATCAACATGAACCCGAGCACGCAGGCGCTCGTGCTGCGTGACGTCGCGCTGTCGCTCGCGGGCCAGGGCGTGGGGAAGCTCGTCATCTTCAACGGGCATGGCGCCAACGACTTTCGCCAGATGATTCGGGAGCTGCAGCCTCAAGTGTCCGCGTTTCTCTGTGTCATCAACTGGTACAAGGTGATCGATCCGAAGGGCTTTTTCTCAGACTTGGGCGATCACGCCGGCGAGCTGGAGACCAGCGTGATGCAGCACATCGCGCCCGATCGGATGCTGCCGCTCGCGGAAGCCGGACCCGGCGCGGCGCGCAAATTCACGATCGCCGCCTTCAAGGAAGGTTGGGCCTGGGCGCCGCGTCAATGGCGCCAGGTCACGGACGACACCGGTTCTGGAAATCCGGCGGCGTCCACGCCGGACAAGGGAAAGCGCTATGTGGAGGCGGTCGTCGCCAAGGTGGCCGACTTCCTCGTCGATCTGGCGAAGGCGGACGCGGGCAAAATGTACGAATGACAGGTCCTAGTTTCCCGTTGCCGCCGGCTGGCCCAGCCATTTCGCGAACCACGCCGCGATCTCCCGATAAAAAAACCGACTGTCTTCACCCCGCGAGACCCAGTGGTTCTCGTCCGGCCAGATGATCAGGCGTGAGGGAATCTGTCGCCGCTGCAGCGCCGTCCAGAATTCCAGCGCGTTGTTCATCGGCACCCGGAAATCGTGCTCGCCCACCGAGACCAGGACGGGCGTGTGCAGGTTGGCGGCCGCAGCATCGGGCTCTGAGTACGCCAGAGCGGATGGTCTTCCCATGGCGGGCCGCCGATGTTGCGCTCGCGATCGTAGTTGAAGTCGCTGGTGGCCCATTGCGTCTCGAGATCCCACTCACCGGCGTGGCTCACGAGCACGCGATAGCGCGTTGTCGTCACCGCCAGCCAGTTGGTGAGATGGCCGCCGTAGCTCGCGCCGGTCCTCGTGCGTGATCGTGTGGCGTTGTTGCGCCGACAGCGGCATGCTGATGCCGGCGACGGCGAGCAAAATCAGACGCATGGCGTTCATGGGCGAGCCTTAGCGCATGTAGGGAGCGACGTTGTTCGCGATCGTACGAAACTCCGCTTGGGTCAGCGGCAACGTCAGAAATTCGGCCCAGGCTTCACGTGGCGCCAGGTTGCCCGCGGCGGCGGCATCAGAGCCGAACAGCACGCGATTGACGCCGATCTGGCGAATGCGCGCAGCGATGACTCGCGCGCTGGCGGCTGTGGCATGACGCGCGACCGTCGTAACATCGAACCAGAGATGCGCGGCGCGCGGATCATGCCGCCCGATCGCGTCGATGAATACCGCGAGCGCGGCGTCCGTCGTGCTGTCGTACCCACCCGCGCCGGCGAGATGCGCGATCTGGACAGGAACATCCGGCGCTTCGGGGAGAATCGAATCGAAGAAGATGCGGGCCTCCTCGCGGCCGTAGGCGAGATGGCGGGTGATCGAGGCGCGCATATGGATGACGATCGCCATGTGGTGCGTGTTGGCGCTGCGAAAAACCTTGCGCAGCTTTTCGACATCCTGCGGGTTGTGGTAGTCCGCCCCGGAATTGCCGATGTGGAGTTTGAGCCCGCCGCGGAGCAGGGGATTGGCGGCGCAACGGGCGATTTCGGCGAGGGCGTAGTCGCGGATGGGGCGGACGCTGCAGAATGCGCGTAACCGGTCGGGATAACGCGCGACCTGCGCCGCGGTCCAATCGTTGTCGGCCTTCACGTGCTCGTAATCGTTCGCGACGTTCCGGCTCGGATTGCTCCAGCTGTACGCGGTCGAAAGCACCAGCGCTTTACGAATGCCAGCCGAGTCGAGCAGGGTGATGAGTCGGTCGGCGTCGAGCGTCTCGGTGCCGAGCAGCTTCGCGAGGTCGGGGCTGAAAAGATGCTGGTGGTAGTCGAGCAGCGGAGCGCCAACCTGCTGCGGCGCCCAGGCCGGGCGGGCCGGCAATACGACGAGACAGAGGCAGCACAGCAGCCATTTCATTGCAGACTATCTCCTGTGGACATCGGGGCGTCGCAAGGCCTCGCCCACGAAGCCGATCACTTCAATCGCTTCGTTGAGGACTTCGTCAAGAAGCTGCAGTGATCGCTACAGGCGGAACAGGTAGCTCAGCTTGATGAAGATCGCGTCGTTGGTGCGCGTCAGGCCGCGGAACTGGAACGCGTCCTGATCGAGCATGTCGCTGCCGTAACCCGCGAAGACGACCGTGCCGGGCACCGGCTGATAACTGACCAGCGCATCGACGTGAAAGAGATTCGATGCGCTGGCCGCCGCGCGTGTGACGCCGCTCGGTCCCGCGATCAGGATCGGCGCGTTGGTGCGCGAGTCGTCGCGCAGCGAATCGGTCTTGTCCTGGATGTACTGGCCGACCAGGCGCACGAACAGCGGCCGCGAGATCTGATACTCCACCTTGGCGCGTAGCACACGGCCGACGTTCACGAGCGTACCATCGGTGCGCCGGTTCACCTGCTGCCAGAAGTAGCTCACGGAATTGCGGAGCCGGTCGGTCGGCCGGTAGGAGAACTCGGCGCTCAACAGTCGCAGCCACGCCGACGCCCACTCGAAGAAGTTCTCGTCGTGACCCTGCAGGTAGAAGCCGTCTGCGGCGAAATGCTTCCATTGCGGGGTCGCAACCTGGACGATCCACTCTCCGTTGATGATGTGCGGCTGGCCGGTGAAGGGAATCGTGTCGAGTCCTCCGCCGGATTTGGGAACTTCGAGCCGATAATTCGCAAACAACGAGGAATCGTATCCGAACGATTCGAAGAAATAGCCGGCGCCCACGTTCCAGCCGCCCCGCAGCGTGGCATTGCCGTTGAAGTGCAGCTTCTTGTCCTGCATGTGCCGGCCGTGAATGAAATTGCGATACTGCCAGATGCCATCGACCAGGATGTCGGCGGTGAAGCGCTGCATCAGCGAACCGGCCTTGCCGTAGGTCGTCCAGCTCGGATCGACGTACGAGTGAACGATCCCCGTGCGACCGAGAAATCCGCTTTGCGTTTGGAATTGATCGGAGATGCCGGCGAAGAGGCTCCGCAGGCCCCAGATACGGTGCTGAATGAAAAACTGTGTGAGCCAGAGCGGGGCCGTGGTCGTGACGCCACCCGCTCGAGTGCGGCTGCCCGCGAACTGCAGATTGAAGCCGTAGATCTCCTTGAAGACCAACCGGCCATCCACCTCCGCCACCCGATTGTAGTCCGATCCCTCGATCCTGTCGGTATACGCGAATCCGAGACGTGATCCGTGGCCGAGGCTGCGTTGCGCCCGGAGAATGTTGAAGATCGGGTTGTCGGTCCCGCTCGCCGACGCGAATTTTTGATCGACCGCCGAGAGGAATCCGATGTCGGTGCCGCCGGTATTGCCCGTGAGCTTGACCGCCGCGACCGGCTGCACGATGCGCCGCGTGTAAATCAGGTTCTGCGGGACCTGAAACAGCTCACTCCCTTCCAGGAAGAACGGGCGCTTTTCCGCGAAAAACAGCGCCTGGCGTGGATCGAAGGCGAGCTGGCCGGCATCCGATTCCACTTGCGAGAAATCCGGCTTGATCGTCCCGTTGAGATTGAGGTTGTCCGACAATCCCCACCGCACATTGCCGCCGATCTCGGGGCTCCCCCAACCGTACGCGTAGCCGCCGACACCGCTCAGGAGTGGCGCACCGGACACTTTTTCGGTCGCCTCCGGGTTGATGTCCATCACGAGCCCGCGGTGCATGCCCGTCAGGCCGATCAGATTGCCGGCCTGCCCGATGAACGTCGCATTGGCGCGTTTGGCGGGAAACCAGGTGTCTTCGAAACCGGAATGCTTCACCTGCCGCACGATGTTCAGGCTCCAATCCTGCGGCTGGTGGGACTGGTAACGGAGGCTCTTGAACGGAATGCGCACTTCGACTTCGTATCCCCATTCCGTGATGCGGCCGCGCGACTGATAGACGTAATCGGGGCTGAGGTCGGGTTGCTCGCGGCCGACCACCGCGCCGCCGATGAAGCCGCTCGCCGAAATGTTCGCTCCCTCGACCAGCGCGCCGTCACCCTGGATGCCGAGCGGGTTGACCGCGAACATCAGCGCCTTTTTGCCGTCGTGGAAGGTGCCGAGCAGGATCTGGACGTTATCGTCGCCGAAGATCTGATCGCGATCGGCGAGGGTCGCCGTCGGCCGGCCGTGCCGCTCGTAGGCGCGGATGCCGAAGTAGATGGCCGTCGGCGAGTACCAGACCAATACTTGGGTCGAATCCGCCGCTGCCACGCCGTCGGCGGGCGCATACTGAGAAAAGCCGGTCAGCAGCGCCGCATGCGCCCAAACCGAATCCGAGAGATCGCCGTCGATGACCGCGTCCGCGTCGAATCGCGGAATTTGCACGTCGAGGTGCCGGTCGCGACCGGAGTAGATCAGCGGTGTATCGCCAGGACCACCGCAGTGTAGCAGCAAGCACAATGTCAGCAGCATGTCCATAATTATGGTGCGGATTCAAACGCCTACCACGACGCCGGAGTTAGGAACGTGTCACAACTAGCCCTGACCCTTGTCTTCTTGCTGCAGACTCCCGCGCAGCAACCTGCGCAGCCCCAGCCGCCTCAGCCACTCCGGGAAATCGCGGATCCCGGTGCGATCGCCACCAATCAACGCGTAACACCGGCCGGCGTACAGAGCGTGTTCACCGACCGCGTCTTCGGGGTGCGCTTCGGCGGTGGTGGGGAGGTCTGGGTTTCGATCCACGGCGCGGTCTACCGGCTCAGTTGGCAGGACAACGGGGTACGGGGCAGCGCGGCGTTCGACGGTCGCGCCGGCGTGCAGGGTGTTGCGATCGACCCCGTGAGCGGCCGGACGCTGGTGACCAGCGTCGGCCGCCTGCCGGCGGCGCTCGCCGTCAGCCGCACGCCTGGATCCGAGCAGCTCGCGCGCACGAAGTCCGTTGCACAACTGACCGCCTACGATTCGGCCGGCGTCGCGCCGCACTGGAGCTCGGAGGGTCTGGGCGATTACATCGCCGGATCGCCGGCGGTGGCGCGGCGGCCCAATGCATCGGGCCATCGCGTGGCCGTCGTGCCGCTGCCCGCCAACGACGCCCTGGCAATCCTCGACGCCGACAGCGGCACCCTGCTCAAGACTGTGCCACTCGGCGTCCTCCCTGTGGCCGCGGTCGTGAATGCGAACGGATCGGTCGCCTACGTCACGAACCTGGGCGGCAAGAAGCCCGGCCCCGGTGACCGTGCGGCCAAACAGTGCTGTGATCCGTTCGCAGAGGTCGTGCGCGTCGACGCGCGCGGCCTCGCGCAGCCGGGCAGCGTGACGCGCGTCGACCTCGTGGCCGGCACCGTCACCAAGATCATTCCCGTCGGCCGCCATCCGACCGGCATCGCCTGGGACGAAACGGGCGCGCGTCTGTACGTCGCGAACGGAAACTCGGACGCCGTGAGCGTCATCGATACGCGACGCGACGTCGTGAGCGCGACCATCGCGATCACGCCATTCCGTCAGCGCAACATCGGTCTCGCGCCGACCGCCGTCGCGTTAGCGCCGGATTACGGGACGCTCTACGTGACCTTGGGAGGCGCAAACGCCGTGGCGGTCTACAGCCTACCCGGCGCTCGGCTACGGGGACTGATTCCCACGGGGTGGTATCCGACCAGCATCGACGTCAGTGCCGATGGCCACACGATCGCCGTGGGCTCGCTGTTCGGCGTCGGGTCGGGCAATGGGCGGGTTTCAGGACTGACCGGACGTTACGTGCACTCGTATCGTGGGTCGGTCAACGTGATCGCCGTGCCGTCGGACGCGGCACTCGCTGCGTACACGACGTCTGTGGCGCAGAACAATCGGCTCACGCTACGTACCGACAGCGCCGGTCCGGCGATCGCCGTGCGTCCGCATGTAGCCGCGCGCGCCGTTCCGGAGCGCCCGGGCGAGCCCTCCTTGATCGACCATGTCGTCTACATCATCCGTGAAAACCGCACGTACGATCAGGTTCTCGGCGACATCGGCAAAGGCGCGAGCGACAGTTCGTTCACGCAGTACGGCCGCGACGTCACGCCAAACACGCATGCGCTGGCCGAGCGGTATGTGCTGCTCGATCACTTCTTCGCTTCGGGCGGTAATTCCGCGGACGGGCACAACTGGCTCACGCAGGGTACCGAGACTGAATATCCGATGTGGCCGCTGTACACCGGCCGCAGCTACCCGTCCGAAGGGATCGATCCACTCGCCTATTCGTCGGGCGGTTTCATCTGGGAGGGGGTGCGCGCGAAAGGGAAGAGCGTGGCGGTGTTCGGCGAATACGCGCCATCGCCCCAATGGGATAGCACCGAGATTCGAACTCGGGTCCTCGCGCAATACCGCGACTCGCATCCCGCTGCCGCCGCGATTCGCGCAATGATGGGCAAGCTCTATCAGACCCGGTCCGACATTACGTCGCTCGATCGCGTGCTCGTCCGCGATTATCCCGGCTGGACGATGACCGTCCCCGACGTCGCCAAAGCCGACGTGATTCTCGAATACCTGCGCGGCTGGGAAGCCAGGCACGCGATGCCCAATCTCGTCATCATCACGCTGCCGAGCGACCACACGAACGGCACGAGTCCTGGCTGGTGCACACCCAAGGCATGCAACGCGGATAACGATCTCGCGCTCGGCCGCATCGTCGAGGGCTTCTCGCACAGCCCGTTTTGGAAATCGATGGCCATCCTTGCCGTCGAGGACGACGCGCAGAACGGCGTCGATCACATCGATGGGCATCGTACCGTGGCGGTGGTCGCGAGCCCATATGCGAAGCGCGGCAGCATCGATCCGACCTTTTACAGCCAGCCCAGCATGGTCAAGACGATCGAGCTGATGCTCGGCCTGCCGGCGCTGAGCATGTTCGATCTCGTGGCGACCGACATGCGGACGAGCTTTATCGGACCTGACGAACAACCCAATTTCGAGCCGTATACCGCCGTGGAACCCAAGCAGTCGCTCTATGAAGTGAACCAGCAGGTCGGCGCAATCACCGGTCCGCATGCGGCGGAACGGCGCCGCGCCGCGCGCGAATCGGCGCGGATGAATTTCTCCGAGCCCGACGCCGCGCCGTCCGAGCTGCTGAACCGCATCCTCTGGCACGATGCGCGGGGCTGGGACGTGCCCTATCCGGCCGTGAAGCAGTCGGTGTTCTTGCCGATGTCGGTGGATCTCACCGACGAAGAGCGGGAGAAGCCTCGGCGATAGGCGCGGCTTGCCGGCGAGCGATAGAGACGCCGACGATACACAAGCCGCCGCCGCAGAGAGCGATGATGCCGGGCACCTCGCCCAGCAGCATCCAGCTGATGAGGATCGTGAGCGGCGGAATGAGATAGGCCGTCGCGGCGAGCCGGCCCGCCGACCCGCGCGCCAGGGCGTATGCCCAGGTCGTGTACGCAATCGAGGTCGGGAAGACGCCGAGAAACACGAGCCACGCGATATCGCCCACTGGTGCCAGCCGCAGCTCGCGGACCAAGAGTGGGGCGTAGGGAATGCAGAAGACGGCGCCCACGCTGCAACAGATCCACGTCACCTGCATCGCCGCCATTCGCGTGAGCACGGGCTTCTCAGCCACCACGCCGATCGCCGATGCGAGTGCGGCGATCAGGCAGAGGATCACCCCCAGCAGGGACGCGCTGCGGGCCGAAGTCGCCAGTCCAATCAGCACGACACCCACTAATGCCACCACCGCGCCCAGCAGCAGATTGGGAGTCGTGCGCTCTTTCAGGAATACTCGGGCGAGCGCGATGATGAAGATCGGCGCAATCAGTACGAGCATCGCTGCGGTGCCTGCATCGACGCGGCGTTCGGCATCGCTCAACACGATCTGGTAGGTGCCGAACCACAGCAGGCCCGCCAGCACGAGCAGCGCGAGCTCGCGGCGCGTGGGGCGAATGGTCGGACGCGAGAGGGACATTGCGCCCAGCAGCACGGCGCCGATCGTCAGCCGGCCGACCGCGAGCGCGCCGGGGGAAAACGAGCGGCCGGCCGCTCGAATACCGACGAACGCCGCGGCCCAGAGTACGATGGAAACGAGCGCCGCGAGGAGCGAATCCATCACGCGCCTATTTGGGCGCCGTGGCTCGTGGAGTTCCGGTGACTATCGCGATCGCGCCGATAGAGATGAGCGCGCCGTCTCGTCCCACCGATTCCACGCCGACCACCGTGACGATCGGTGCGTTGGCACCAAAGTACGTCGGCCCGGCGTCGCGAATCGTCGCGAGATCCGCGGCCTTGTAGTTGACGACGGCGATCGTGAGGGTCGTGACGCTGCGCGGGCTCGAGCCGCCGGCCTGCAGCACCGCGGTGAGATTCGCGAACGCGCGCTCCGCCTGGGCGCGCAGATCGGCTCCCGCGAGCGCGCCCGCGCTGTCAACGCCGAGTTGCGCTGCCGCGTACAGGGTGCGGCCGACGATCACCGCCTGTGACCCGATCGCCGGTGCCGCGATACCCGGGGTGAGCGGCAGCGCCGTTTTGATTTCGGGCGCCGCGCCGCGCCCGCCGCCGATAGGTGCGTTATCGCCGCGGAATGCCGCCTCCGTCCAGCGTACCTCGTCCTGGCGCCGCTTCCGCTGGTCCTCGCCGTCCTTCCACTTCTTGTACTGATTCATCTGATCGCCGCTGAGAAACTTCTTCAGGTCGTTCTCCCAACGTTCCTGCCGGTCGCGCAGGAATTTGCCGAGGTCGTTGACTTGATCCACGTAGTACATCGCGGCGGGACGGTCTCCCGTGTCGAGCAGATCGTTCATCTTCTGAACGGCCGCGTTGGCGCTGTCGCGCTGCGGGCGCGTCGCGACCATGAAGGAGTCATATGCCTGGTCGTACCGCGTCGCCTGCGAGTCGCTGAGCTTGAGGAGCGTGCGCGCCATTCCGGTATCGAGCGGGCCGGCGATCTCGCTGCCGGGAAGCTTGGGTACCGGCGGCCGGTACGTCGGTGGGCCACCCATGCCGCGGTACTGAGCGAACGCGGTGCAAGGGATGAGCAACTGGGCTGCGGTGAGGAACGAGAAGAAGATTGCTCTGCGCATGATCGCGGCTCCAGGAGAAAATTCGAACTGGGATGCGAACCTTACGTCAACCGCCTCGAATCTTGAAGGCCCGATGAATCTCGTAATCGAGCCGCACCGTCGTGGCGCCGCCGGCAGCGAATGGTTGTACGTCAAAGACCACATCGATACGGCATTTACGATCATCCGAGCAGACGCCCCGGTGTTCCCGATTGTTAACGGCATTTCCGACGCCGCCAACCGGCGGTGGCCGTTTCCAGACTTCACCTATGAAGTTGCCTCTGAGTTGAAGGGACTGTTCGACGACTGGATGTTGAGCACGCGCTGGACGACGCGGCTAAGCGGAGATTCCGTCACTCCCGCGGGTCTCGCTGCGGCGTATCGGCGGTAGCTTCGCCGGCCGTTTCCCGTGCAGCACGGCGCCGCGGATCGGCACGTAGTCGAGGGGAACGCCGGCGCGCGCGCACCGCAGCATCAGGCCGCCGCGACTCATGTCGCCGCGGCCGACGAACGCGGCGGGAAACAGCAGGCGCTCGCCAAAGACCTCGAGCAGCGGTCCCACGTATTTATCGGTCGCGACACTGCCGAGCAGCACGACGCGATCCGCGGCGCTGATCCCGCGCGCGAGCGCGCTGGCATCGCGGAGCAACGGCTCCCGATAGGTCGCCTCGCGTTCGTCCACCGGTACTGTCGCCATCCGGCGCAGGTCGTCGACCTGGATCAACATGTCGACCGGCAGGAGTCCGCGGCCGGGCGCGATCACGTACCCGCGTCCAAACCGGCCGGCGTACGCGAGTTTGCCGCGAAAGTACAGGCTGCTCATGAAGGTGAAGACCTCGCCCAGCGGAGCACCGCCGTTCGCGAGGCGCGCGGTGAGCGGGCTCGTCTGACTCCTGATCAGCGTCCGCGCGCGGGCGCCGCCGCAGTTGGCGGGCGACAGCAGAAATACGGTGATCCCCGAAGTCATGCCCGAATTATACCGTCAGCACGACCGGTGCGTGATCGCTCGTGCCGATGTCTTTGAGCACGACGCAGCTCGTGGCGCGCTCGGCGAGCGCCGGCGTGGCGAGGACGTAGTCCAGGCGCCAGCCGATGTTGCGGGCGCGCAGATTCCGCCACGGCGCCCACCACGTGAAGAGATTCGGATTGTCGGGATCGAATCGCCGTCCCAGATCTACCAGGTGCGTGCCCAGCAGTTGCGCGAACAGCTCGCGCTCCTCGGGCCGCTGGCCGACGGCGTTCGGCTTGCGCTCCTTGGGATGCACGTCCATCTCGGCTCGCGCGATGTTCATGTCGCCGCAGAGAATCAGCTCTCTGCCATCTGCCGCCAGCTGCCTGACCCACTCGATCAGATTTTTTACGAATGCCAATTTCGCCGGATAATCCTTGCCGCCGTTCGGCACGTAGACCGACGCGAGGATGAGATTGCCGTGCTCGGCCTGGACGATCCGCGACTCCATGTCGAAGTGGGGATGACTGAACACAGGATCGACGGCAAACAGGTCGCCCCTGATGTGCAATGAGACGCCGGAGTAACCCTTCCGGCAGTGCCAAAAGGCGTGGTAGTTGGCGAGCTTGCACTCGGATGGGATCTGGGCGACTTCGGCTTTCAGCTCCTGCAGGCAGACGACGTCGGGCCGATCGTGCTGCAGCCACTCACACAATTGCGCCGCGCGTGCCCGAATGCCGTTGACGTTCCACGTCGCGATTCTCACGAGGGAATTCTAACGAGGAAGGGCACCGCAATGCAGAAGATCACGCCATTTCTGTGGTTCGACAACAATGCCGAGGACGCTGCGCAGTTCTATACGTCGGTGTTCAAGAACTCAAAGATTCTGGAGGTGAGCCGCTATGGCGACGCGGGTCCGCGCCCGAAAGGCACCGTGATGGTCGTGCGATTCCGGATCGGCGATCTCGAGGTCACGGCCTTGAACGGCGGCCCGCAATTCAAGTTCAGTGAGGCCTTTTCCTTCGTCGTGAATTGCGACAGTCAAAAAGAAATCGACGAATATTGGAGCAAGCTGACCGCGGGTGGCGGTCAAGAGAGCGAGTGTGGCTGGCTCAAGGACAAGTTCGGCTTCTCCTGGCAGATCGTCCCGGCGCAAATGGGCAAGCTGATGAGCAACAAGGACCCGCAGAAGGCCAACCGGGTCATGCAGGCGCTGCTGAAGATGAAGAAGCTCGACATCGCCACCCTCGAGGCAGTCAGCCGTTGATCGTCCGCATCCCGCCTTCGGGATAACGCGCGCCTTGGGCGGCGCCGAGATCCTCGAGTCGCGCAATGTCGGCGTCCGACAACTTCACGTTGACGGCGCTTGCATTTTCGTCGATGTACTTCGGGTGCTTGGTGCCCGGAATCGGCACGATGTCCTCGCCTTTCGCGAGGAGCCAGGCGAGCGCCAGCTGCGCGGGGGTGCAGCGCTTCTCACGTGCGAGCTCCGCGACCCGCTGCACGAGATCGAGATTCTTCTGGAAGTTCTCTCCCTGAAAGCGCGGGTGATTTTTCCGCCAGTCGCCCTCGGCGATGTCCTCGGGCCGCTTGATTTGGCCCGTCAGAAAGCCACGCCCCAGCGGGCTGTACGCCACGAATCCGATGCCGAGCTCCCGCACCGTGGGCAGGATCTCATCCTCGACATCTCGGCTCCACAGCGAGCATTCGGTTTGCAGCGCAGTGATCGGATGCACGCGATGCGCGCGCCGAATCGTTTGTGCGGCGGCCTCCGACAGTCCGAGAAACCGCACCTTCCCCTGCTTCACGAGGTCCGCCATCGCGCCTACGGTCTCTTCGATCGGCACGGCGCGATCGACGCGATGTTGGTAGTAGAGATCGATGTGCTCGACGCCAAGGCGCTTGAGCGACGCGTCGCACGCCGAGCGGACGTATTCCGGGCGGCCGTTCTGCCCGACGAACTTGCCGTCGGGCGTGCGCACGTTGCCGAATTTCGTCGCGAGCGCGATGCCCTTGCGCCGGCCCTTGATCGCTTTGCCGACGAGGACCTCGTTGGTGAAGGGGCCGTACACGTCGGCCGTATCGAGGAAGATGATGCCGAGATCGAGCGCGCGGTGGATTGTGGCGATCGATTCCGCGTCGTTGCGTGAGCCGTAAAAGTCCGACATGCCCATGCACCCAAGGCCAAGCGTCGAAACCACCAGGCCTTGAGTGCCGAGCTTGCGGTTGCGCACCAGCTAGAAGCCTTCCGTAATGCTGAGCCGCACCATCCAATTCTTCTGCGGTCGGTTGAATGGGTGGACGATGTCCATCTGGCCGATCGCATAGCCCAGCAGGTTCATCCGGAACGTGACGCCCGTGCTGCGCACGAAGTTGCGTGCGCCGCCCAGGAATTTGGCTTTGGACGAATCAGTCCATGCCACACCCGCATCGTAGAAAATCGCGGCATCGACCGGCAAGATGCCCCAATAGCCGCTGCCCACGCCGAGCAGGCCGAAGAATGGAAACCGCAGCTCGATGTTGCCGACCAGGAGCTTGCTGCCGAGGAGCTGGTCGAACACGGGGCAGCTATTCCCGGGCGCATTGCCGCACTCGCTGACGTCGAAGCTGCCGAAATCGTAGCCGCGGACCAAACCCGGATAGCCGAGGAAGAGCGGGAACAAGACGGTATCTTCCGCGCTCCTGCCCCAGCGCCCCCAGTGCATGAGCCGTCCAGCGATGGTAAACGGCCGGACCGGCATGACGTACTTGCGAAAGTCCCCTAATACCTCGGTGTACTGAAGACTTCCAAACGTGGGATCGGCCTCGAGGCGCCAGCGACTGCCGAGAATCGGCCCCGTGTATCCGCCGACCGAATTGTCATACACGAGCGCGCCCCTCGCGACGCCAAGCAGGAGCGGATTATGCCAGGGAATATGTACCGTGCTGTCAAAGAGCACTTGCGAGCAGGTGAACGCATCGCAGCCGATGCTGCGGATCTCATGGTCGAAGCTGATCCGTGACGCTCCGACGGAAAACTCCACGCGCTGCGACTGGTTGAACGGATACTGGAAGATCCCTGCGAGCTCTTGAAAGGTCTCTTTGAACCGTTCGATCTGCTGCACACACGTGGTCGCGGAGCATGCCGGTAACGAGAATCCACCAATGATGAACGGCATCTGCTGCGCGCTGACGCCCCAATTCAGCCGGTGCCGGAGATTGGTATATCCCACGGCCGCGGCGAAGTCGGAAATCCGGCCGTTCACCTGGGCCATCGTGACGAGGTTGTGATCGCCCAGCATGTCGCTCCAGTAGAGCGTGACGCCGCCGCCCACATACGTACCAAAGCGGTCGGCCGCGATCGCAAGGCTCGGCTGGGCAATGAAATCGAGCGACAGTTTGGGACTGTATGCCTTCGTCGCGCTCGAGAGGGCGATATCGCTGGCAGCCGGCAAGCCCGGGCCGGGATCTTTGATCACCTCGGCGATGCCCGTGCCGATCTGCGCGCGATCCACCGGCGGTAGCGCCGCCGCGGACTTCGGCAGATCCACTACCGGTCCGCCCCGGAGCGCGTGAATGTCGTCGATCGCCTGAATGGCGTAGCCGCCGTTCGAATACACACTAAACACCGCTCGGCCGCTCTTCGACGCCACGCTCAAGGCCGGACTGATCGAGGTAATGCCGGCGACGCCGCTGAACACGTTCGTCACTTGCGTGATCGCGCCATCGGCCAGCGAGAGCCGGAACACGTTGCTGATTCCGCCCGGATCGCCGACGAAATAGATGCTCTGTCCGTCCGGACTCCATTGCGGGTTGATGTGCTTGGCGTGCGGAAGGTGCGGCAGCTGCCGGATTTGACCACCGCCCCGGCGATCGATCACCGCGAGCTGATAATCACCGTATGCCAGCGAATCAAGCGACGTCGTGAATCGATCGGTCACGAACACGATCTGCGACCCGTCGGGCGACCACGCCGGCTCGAGGTCGGCGTAGGAATCGTTGGTCAGACGCTGCAGTTGTCCACTCTCGAGGTCGTACGTAAAGAGATCGGTAACGCCTCCCGTTTGCGCACTGAAGGCGATCATCTTGCCGTCGGGAGACCAGGTGGGATTGAAGATCTCACCCAGGGAAGGGAACGTGGCTTCTTTGATCAAGTCGCCATTGTCGCCTTTAACGATCCGCAAGGCGGGTTTTCCGGTCACGATCGCGCCAAACGCGAATCGTGTCCCCTCGGCATCCCAGGCCCCGGCGGAATTGACCAGCTGCATGCTCTCGAGGTGAGGATCACGCAGTCCCGAAATGAGTGTTCGAATCGTGTGGCCGTTCTGCGCGTCCGCCAGATAGATATCGAAGGAAAAGAGTCCGGCGTCTGAGATGTACGCGAACCGCTTGCCGTCGGGACTGAGGGCTGGGGCGACGTTGTAAAACTGGTCTTTGCCGGGACTCACCAGCAGTCGCGCGCCCGGTGTGGAGATCGCGATCAGGCGTGCCTGCTGCCGCGCTTTCTGGTCGGTGGGAAGCGGCGTCCCCGTCGCCACGGCCACAGGCTCCGCCGCGTCGGTCAATGCCCGATGCCAATCGGCCAACAGACTGTCGGCCGGACGATGTGTGAGCTGCTCCATCGCGATCTGGACGTTGCCGCTCCGGCCCGCCGAGCGCAGTAGTGCGCCGACGATGTCGTCGCCGTACGTACCGCCCAGATACGCCCAGAACGACTGACCCCAGCGATAGGGGAAGTACCGGGGATTTTCGAGATCGCGAAATCTTGGGAGGTACCCGCCGCGGACGGCGTCGCGCATCCACATCGTCGTATTGGGATCGACGTTGCCAAGCGACATGTACTCGGCCATACCTTCGATGAACCACAGCGGCACACGATTGATCGGCGAATTCAAATTGCCCCGGCCGACGCCGGTGATGTCGTATTGGAAAGCGTGGGTCAATTCGTGCCCGATCACGTGATCGGTTTCATTGAGCGACGCACCCATCGGCAGCAGAATGCGTCGCTTGATGCTCTCCGTGATGCCCTCGCTCCCTTGCACGGGAACGACATTCGTCTGGTTGTAGTCCGGGTGATCGGCGTAGAGGATCAGCGGCTGCCGGCTGCTGAGTTGATGCCGCAGCACGTTCGAAATGCGGGTGTACCAACGCTCCGCCATCCGCGCCGCCTGCTCGGCGGCGTCGGCTTCCTCGTCATAGAAGTAGATGTCGAAGTGCTGGGTGCGGAGGACTTTGAAATGAAAGGTTCTGTACTGCACGGAGTTCCGGCCGAAGGTCTGAGCCTCTGAGCGAGGCGCAAGGAGGGTCAGCGCTCCCATCAGAAGTGTGAGGCGGACAATAGTTTTCATGTCTTAGGATTACCCCCGTACACCGCGTTCGCGACCGTTTGCTGGGTTTCAGCGCTCGTACCTGAACGTACAACCTCCGCGGTCGGTTCTCCACGGCCGCGCTCTTCACAGTCGGCATCTTCAAGTGATCTCTATGTCACAGTCGGACCGGTCATACAACGCCGGCGCTCTTCCTGGGTGGTGTTCCAGCAGACGCCCGATCGCGCAGCCTGTTAACAGCTGCATCGCTGCGAACATCGGGCGTCACCCGACGGTTCAGAAGCTTAATCGATTTCGGACTTGCCGGGCCCCGGAGCGGGCGCCATGTTCGCGGCATGAGCGCTCCGCTCGCCACGTCTGCGTCCGCTCCCGTCGGCGGAACGTCTCGCGTCGCCTCCGTCGATCTGATTCGTGGCGCCGTCATGGTGTTGATGGCGATCGACCACGTGCGCGTGTACTCCGGCCTGCCGGCCGGCGGCCCCACGCCGGGAATCTTTTTCACCCGGTGGATCACGCATTTTGTCGCACCCGCGTTCATCTTCCTCGCGGGGACCAGCGCGTTCTTCTACGGTCGCAAGCGCAGCGATCTCTCACGTTTCCTGGCTCTTCGCGGCGCGTGGCTCGTGTTTCTCGAGCTGACCGTCATTCGGATCGGCTGGACGTTCAATCTCGATTTCGCGCACTACCTGCTCGCCGGCGTCATCTGGGTCATCGGCTGGTGCATGATTCTGATGGCGGGCTTGGTCAAACTGCGGCCACGCACGGTCGGCATCATCGGCGTCGCGATCATCGCGCTCCACAACGGGGTGATGCCCTGGCTGATCAATCACACGCCGGCACTCGGCGAGCTCTGGAAGATTCTGTACATCGGCTTCTTCAACGGCCCGGTGGCGGGAACACCGCTGATCGTGCTCTACTCGATTATTCCCTGGATCGGCGTGATGGCGGCGGGCTATGCGTTCGGGACCGTGCTCACATGGGAACGGGAGCGGCGCAATCGGGTCTGCCTGCGGCTCGGCCTCGGCGCGATGGCGCTATTCCTCGTGCTGCGCGCCTTCAATATCTACGGCGATCCGCGGCCCTGGAGCACCACGACGCCGATGCCGGGAGTCTTGTCGTTCCTCAACACGACAAAGTATCCGGCGTCGCTGCTCTTCCTGCTGATGACGCTCGGCCCGACGCTCGCGGTGATTCCGCTGCTCGATCGCGCGCGCGGCCGCATCGCCCAGTGGACCACGACGTTCGGCCGCGTGCCGTTCTTCTATTACGTGCTGCACATCCCGCTCATCCACGCGCTCGCGCTCTTAGTCTCGGCGATCCGTCTGGGTTCCGTGAGCCCGTGGCTGTTCACCAATCACCCGATGGCCAACCCGCCACCGCCCGACGGTTACACCTGGAGCCTCGCGTTGCTGTATCTGGTCTGGGCGATTGCCATCCTCGCCCTCTACTTCCCCTGCCGCTGGTACGCGGATTTCAAGGCGCGTCGCGGCGACTGGTGGCTCAAGTACCTCTAAGCGCTCCGCGCTACTGCACGCAGGGCGCGTGCGGGTCGACGGGTTTCGGGACATCCCGCTTTGGACGCTGCGGTGCGTTGGCGATCGCCAGCGCACCGTCGTGCACCATCTGCGCGACCCGCGCCAGATCTTCGTAGCTGATGTACTGCGGCTCGTCGGTCACCTGGTGGTAATCCACGTGCTCGCCGCGCGAGAACGACACTGACGGAATGCCGTAGCGGGCATAGCTGTAATGATCGGCGCGGCAGTAATACTGGAGCGGGTGACCGGGCGCGTCGTAGGTGTAGTCGAATACGAACGGGACGGGCTGCTTTGCGTTGGCCGCCTCCAGCATTTCTCCGAACTCGCGAGAGATGCGTTTCGCGCCGATGACTTCGAGGTAGGTCGGGCCGCCGGCTCCCGTGCCGCCGCGCGGGAAGTCCGATGCGGTTCCGCGGCCGACCATATCCTCGTCGATTTCCCCGACGATCGAATCGATCGGCACCGTCGCGTGGTCCGAGTACCAGCGGGAGCCGAGCAGACCCGCTTCTTCCCCGGTGTGACTGATGAACAAGATCGACCGGCGCGGGCGCTCGGCGCCGCGCGCGCTGGCGAATGCCTCGGCGATTTCGAGAATCGCCACCGTGCCCGAGCCGTCGTCGTCGGCGCCGTTGCGGATGGAGTCGGGGCGTGGCGGCCGTATGGCGCGCAAGCTGTCGAGAATCTTCCGAATCTTCACCTGCTCGTCGGGCGTGGCCGGCCGCATGGGAGAGTCTGCACCCATCGGCCGTACAACGCGGTTGAACGCCCGCAGCGAATCGTGATCGACGGGATAGTGATCGAACCCCACGTGATCGTGATGCGCCGACAGGGAGACGTATTCGGTTCGCAGCGCCGGGTCGCTCCCGCGCAGGATTCCGACGACGTTGCGCGCGGGATAGGCCACCGGAGTGCGCGGGAAATCGTATTGGCCGCTCACGGTCGTTCCGGTCACCGTCCCGGGACTGATCGCAGCGGGCTCCTTCCCCAATAAGGCGGCCGCGCCCGCGCGGCTCAGCCACACGAGCGGGATCGCGCGCGGATTGCGGGACGTATCGGCCACCGGCCGGCCCTCGAGCACGCGCGCGATCTGTTCACTGCCCAGCTGATCGAGCGCGACGAGGCCCACGCTTGCCGCGTCGCGATAGCGAGCGACCATCGGGCCAAGGGCGCGGCGATCGAATCCCTGAGGCACGTCCAGCACCACGAACTTGCCGGTGCCATCCGCCGAGACCATCAGATGCGTCGTGTCGGCGACCGAGCCGGCGTAGACGACAGCGATGTGTTCCAGCGCGCGCGGGGGAGCGGCAAAGCTCGTCGGCAGGAAGTCGGTGCCGAGTCGCAGGGAAGCGCCGCCGCCGGCGACGAGTCGGGAGCTCGGATCGATCTTCACGTCCCAGAACGGGACCGTCTGGAAATAGCTGCGCCCCCCGCTGTCGCCGGCGGGCGCGAGTCCGAGCCGCCGGAACTCGGCGGCGACATAGGCCGACGTCTTGTACGCGCCGGCGCTGCCGGTCTCGCGTCCCATCATCGAATCATCGGCGATCAGATAGAGCCGCTGCCGCAGATCGGCGGGCGTGATCGCCGGTTTGGTCTGCGCGGCAGCGCTGTTGACAGCGACCGCGCAGAGAACGAACAGCAATCGCTTCATCACCGGCTCCTCGGGTTGGAACGCTATGGTAGCTCGGCAAAGGAACGAATGCGAGGATGATTTGTGCGAGAATCGTCCGGCGGCTCGGGGCCGCGCACGCAGAGTGCCGTTTGCATTCCGGCCGCATGTGCGGCGTCGAGCTCCGCGGTCACATCCGAGACGAACACCATCTCCGCCGGCGCCTGATGCAGCGCGTGCGCGATCGCGCCATAGCTTGCAGCCTCACGCTTCGGCCCGGTGGTGGTGTCGAAATAGCCGCTCAAGAAACCCGAGAGATCGCCCGCGGTGGTGTTCGCAAACAGATTGCGCTGCGCCTGGACGCTGCCCGACGAGAAGATCGCGATTTGCCTGCCCGCCCGGCGCCAGCGTTCGAACGCCGGCTTTACATCGGGATAGAGTTCGCCCTTGCCCTTGAGCTCACCGCTGCGATAGCCCGCTTCCCAGATCCGGCCCTGCAGCGATTTCAGGCCCGTCGATTTCCGGTCGCGATCCATGAGCCAATACACGTAGGCTTCGGCATCCCACGGCGGCAGCCCGGCAGATTTTGCTTCGGCGGCGTGCTCGGCCCGTAGTAAGGCGACGTCGGCGCGAACACCGGGATCGTCGGCATGGCGCGCGAGGAAGTCGTGCACGCGCGCGCGGGCGTACGGAAACAACACCTGATGGACGAACTCGAGCGGCGTGGTCGTGCCCTCGATGTCCAGCAGGATGGCGCGGATATCGCCTAGCGAGCGATTGGGATGTACGACGGACCCCAGCACACCGGCTGGAAGCCTTTGTCGGTGCCGCTGTTCGTGTAGTGCGGCGTCCAACCCGCCTTGTCCTGGAACAGGCGGATGGCGCGGATGTCGCGGTCGCCGCATAGATCGAACCAGTGCCACGTGCCTTTGGGCACGCGGATGAGATCGCCGGCTTCGACCTCGATGGCGATGACCGGACCTTGGCGCGGATGGATGTGGAACAGGCCGCGGCCGCGAATGATGAACCGCACTTCGTCCTCGTCGTGGAAATGCTCGGTGCTGAACTTGGCGAGCATCGTCTCGAGGTTAGGGGTCGCGGACGTGACGTCGATAACGTCGGCGGTCACGTAGCCGCCGCGCGCTTTCAGCGCCTCGATCTCCGGCGCATACGCGGCCAGCACCGCCTCCGCGGGCGCGTTGGCCGCCGCACGCTGCGACAGCGGCCAGCGCTCGTAATCGATGCCCAGTGCGGCGAGGTACTCGGTCACCTCGCGCTGGTCCGTCAACGTGCGCTGTTCGTCGGGAATCTTCACGGTTGCCATATGATCCCTCGCTTTCGTCCCATCGCCTCGAAGAGGAACTCGAGGATCTCGACGTGCCGTTTTGCCTCGACCAGATCGCGGCCCCAGGTGTAGAGGCCGTGTCGGCGAATCAGGAACCCGTGCGCCGCGGGATGCTCCGACAACAACGATGCAATGCCCGGCGCCGCAGCGTTCCAGTCCTGCGTGTTCTCGACGAGCGGCAGCGACTCCCGGTGCTCGTGCGTGTGCACGCCCTCCAGGCCCTTCAACATCTCATAGCCGTCGACGGTGAGCGCGCCGTTCGTCGCTCCGTCCGATAGAATCGTGCTCCAAATGGAGTGCGTATGCAACACCGCGCCTGCGCCGCGCGCGCGCACGATCGCCAAGTGCAACGCCGTCTCCGCCGACGGCTTGCCCGTGCCGCGGGCGACGCGGCCCGTCCCGTCGATTTCGACGATATCCCGAGGTTCGAGAAGCCCTTTGTCTACGCCGCTTCTCGTGATGGCGAGCCGGAGCGGATCGCGGCTGACGACGGCGCTGAAATTGCCGCTCGTGCCGAGCACCCAGCCCCGCATGTAGAAGTGGCGAGCGACGTCAGCAAGCTGCCCTGCCAGAGCTTCGAAGCCGGCCATACCTCAACAATATCACCTCGACCAACCTCGACAACCTCGACCATCAGCCTTTCTCGAGCAACGCGACCGGGAATCGCGCAAACAACCTCTCGATTGGCTCACGCCCGCTGTGTGTCTCCCCGGTGAACACGTTGCGCCAGGCGCCGACAGGCAGCGAGAGCGTCGTATCGTCCCATTCGCCGTGGAGCGACTGCACGAGACGCGGGACAACGGTGACGAGATTTCCACCGCGGCCGAACGCGACGACGTGATCGGCGTGATGGCCCTCCGCACGGAGCGGCTGATAGCAGCCCCCGGGCCGAGTGCCCAATGCCCGGTGAATGAGAAACAGCTTGGGCGCGCCTTCATCGGCGCGGGCGAGCACCTGTTCGGGCGAGGCGTCGCGAATCTGGTCGAGCAGGCGCCGGCGCAGCGCGAAATCCACGGGGCGACGGTTGTCGGGATCGACGAGCGTGAGCGTCCACAGCTCCGTTCCCTGATAGATGTCCGGCACGCCCGGCGCGGTGAGTTTGATCAAAGTCTGCGCCAACGAAACAACGCGACCGGCCGCGAGAATCGAGTCGACGAAGTCACCGACGGCGCGTGTGAACTCGGGATCCGCGAGCGTTCGCTCCACGAAGCGACGCAAGGCGGACTCGAACGGCTGGTTGGGTGCGGTCCACGAGGTCTGCGCTTTGGCCTCGCGCGTCGCTTTCTCCATGTATGCCCAGGCGCGGTCGCTCGCGAGGGGCCAGGCGCCCACCAGCGTCTGATAGTAGAGGTATTCCGTGTTGCGGTCCGGCAGCGCGCCGCTGCGGTACTGCTCGTTGTGTTCCGACCAGCGCTGCACCGCCGACACCCAGGAGCCGGGACATTCACTGAGCACGGCCAGCCGCGCGCGCACGTCCTCACCGCGTTTGGTGTCATGCGTCGCGGTCGCCAGCATCGTTCCCGGATGCTCGGCGAGGATTTCCCGCATGCGGGCGTGAAAATCCGCCGGCGTCACACCGAAGCGCGCGGGATCGCCGCCGACTTCGTTCAGGGCGACGAAGCGGTGGTAGTTGTAGAAGGCCGTGTCCTCGACACCCTTGGCCATGACCGCGGTGCTGAGCTGCTGAAATCGCTTGACGAACGTGCTTTCGAGATCGCCGCGCACGTTCAGCATCAGGATCGCGCCCAGGAAGTCGAACAACTCGGCATCCACGTCGGGCCGCCGCTTCGCAGCGGTGACGGCGCGCTCGATCGTTTTGCGATCGGCCGGACGGATCTCGCCGCGGTCGGCGCGCACGTACGTGCGGTACACGGGAAACGAGGCGAGCAGCTCGCGCAGGCCCTCGGTCAAGAGGTGCCGCGTGTAGTCGCGATGGCGCCGGTGCCGCTCGCAGATCTGCAACAACAGCTCGGCGAGCCGGTTGACGTCGCTGCCGAGTCCTTCACGCAGCACGATGAGTCGCTTGTCGTGCGCGACGTCGGCGTATGAATCCGTGACGCCCGCGAACGTGGCGTAGAACTGCGTGAACGGCGCCTCCGCCGCGGGATTGACGAACAGCCCGCCGACAAGATTGAGAAAATCGTATCCCGTCGTGCCCTCGACCGGCCATTCGTGCGGCAGCCGTTCCTCTACGGCGAAAATCTTTTCGACCACGACGTAGCAGGGACAGGTGTCGTGCAAGCGGTGCAGGTATCCGTCGGGATCCTGCATGCCGTCGACGTGATCGATGCGAAGGCCGTCGGCCGCTCCGGCGCGCACGAGCTCGAGCACGAGGCGATGCGTCTCCGCGAAGACCTCCGGCACTTCCGACCGCAATCCGATGAGCGTGTTGACGTCGAAGAACCGGCGATAGCCGAGGTCGCGACCCGCGGCCTGCCACCAGGCGAGGCGATAGTTCTGCTGATCGAGCAAACGGTCCAGCGCATCGGGATCGGCATTACACGCCGCGACCGCGCTGTCGAGCGCGGTGCCGACCTCCGGCTCGGCACGCAACAGCTCATCGAGCATCTCGGTGGACATGCGGTCGTCGCGCCTGCGCCGTTCCGTGCCGCGCGGATCGGTGTCGGTGGGCGGCGGCAGCACCTCGATCGTGTCCGCGATGAACGCCAGGCGCTCGGAGTGACTTGCGAGCGCGGCGGTGCGAAACACACCCGCCAGTGATCGCGGCTCGACCGGGAATTCCTGTTCCTTGTAGCGCACGGTGAACGTCGCGCCGTCACGCTGCAGTTTGATTGCACCGCGCTCGAGGGCGCGACCGTACTGGTCGGCGAGCACGGGCAGCAGCACCGTATTGCGCAGCCGCGCCTCGGGCGGGTCCCAGTCCACGTCAAAGAAGCGAGCGTACTGGCTCGCGAGTCCGTTCCGCAGCACGTCCCACCACCACCGGTTTTCGCGGCTCGCGATCGACATGTGGTTCGGCACGGTGTCGATGAGATGCCCGAGGCCATTGGCATTGAGTGCCGCGATCATTCGGGCGTGCGCTGTCCGGCCGCCGAGGTCGTCGCTGAGTCGCGAATGGTCGATCACGTCGTAGCCATGCGTGCTGCCGGGCGCCGCCTGCAGATACGGGGACGTATACAAATGACTGACGCCGAGTGCGGTCAGATAATCCGCTACCTCGGCGGCACGATCGAACCCGAAATCCGCGTTCAGCTGCACGCGGTACGTACAGCGGCGTGGCACAATCAAATCCCGATCTCCAGTCCCGCGCTGCGCAGCCGTGCCGGCCAGCGGGGGGTGAGCGAGATGCCCTGCGTTGTTTCCTCAAAGCCGCGTTCGCTGCGCGCGACCGTCGTGATCTTGGATCGCCAGACCGGCGCGTCGGGCGTCAGGCGGAGCGCGACCTCTCTCGCGAGCGACAACTCCGGCGCAAATACCGCGTTCTCATGGCCGGCCACATTCCACGCATACGCGACGCTGAGACACCCGGCGGCGTCAAATGTCAAACGCTTCTCCAGCTCGTACCCCTCCAACACGATCGCGATCTTGCCGGGGGTCGCCGAGACCTGCGAACGCATCGATACCGCGGCCCAGGACCGGATCGGTGTGTACCGCGCGGCGGTGTAGTCATCGGCGGTGAGCGAATCGGCGAGCAGCCGTTCCACCAGAATCGCGCGCGGCTCCGCGTCGATCGGCGGCAGCGTGGTGAGCCGCGCCGCGCGCTCGATGTCGTGGATGCTCGCCGTGCCGCCCTTGCGTTCGTCGCCGTCGTCGTGCTTTGGGGTCTCGTGATACGATTCGCGCCGTCGCGTCAGCACGTCGGCCAGATTGACGAGGGTGTCGAAGCGTGTGAGCACCTCGACCGCGCCGCCACGGTGCGGGCTGACCAACGCCGAAAATTGAGCCGAATGGATCCAGATTTCAGGATAGCCATCGTAGTCGACGTCGAGCTCCTCGTACGCCAGCGCCTCTCCCTGCCGCAGCTCCCGCTCCGCGATCGCGAGCTGATGCCAGATCGCGTTGCGCAAATGCGGCAGGTACAGCCCGCCGAACACGCCGTGCCAGTACGCATCGTTGCACTGCGCGCGGCCGATCGCGCGGCGCGCGACCGGCGGATCACCCCGGGTGCGGGAGAGGTTCGAGAGCGCCACCATCATCTTCTGCATGCGGTTGGACTCGGAGTACTTGACCAGGAAATGGTGCCAATGTCCTCCGCGCACGAACGATGCCGACGCCGCCAGATGCTTCGGCCCAAGCTCATCTTCGAGCCTGGTGAGGTCGCGCTGCGCCTCCGGCGGGAGCGCCCATTTCTCCATCTCGCGATATGAGGCGGTGCCCAAGTAGGCGAGACCGCCCGTGGGGACCTGTCGAAACGCCTCCTGGCCGGTCGTGAGTTGCACCACGCCGTCGGCCATGAGGCGCCCCATCGTCTTGAGAAACGCGTCCAGCCAGCCGGAGCCGTAGACCCAGTCCTTGGTGCCCGGCCACCCGCCGAACTTCTCCCCATCGTCCGCGAGAATCGCGAGCTCGTGGCCGTGCGAGCGCAGCGCGCGGAGGTAGGCGGCAGTCTCTTCCGGCGGCCGGAAGGGGATCAGGTATCGCAGCCGCTCGTCGATCGCGAGCAGGCCGACGCGGCGGCCGTCCGATTCGGTGTGGTGCGGGCGGTGCAGCTGATCGGCCGTGAAGCCGCTGACCAGGAAATGCCGGTCGTCCACCAGGGCATACTCGACGCCCGCCGCGGCAAGATCGACGGCGAGCTCGGGTTGCCACACGCGCTCGGTGAGCCAGAGGCCGGTTGCGTCGGCGCCAAAACGGCGCTCGAGATAGTCCCGCATGCGGGCGATCTGCTCGAGCCGATCGGGGCCGGGGAGTGAAGCGAGAATCGGCTCGTCAAAGCCGGCGAGGAGCAGCTCGATCCGCTTGTCGGCGGCAAGACGACCGATCATGTCGAGCCACGCCGTGTCGTGCGCTTCCAACCATTCGAGCAGCGGACCCGAGACATGGAGTGTGAGGGGAGAGAACCCCGCCGCGCTCGTCCGCTCGATGATCGGCCGGTATACGTCGCGGACGTGATCGGCCATAACGTGATCGAAGTTTCCGACCGGCTGATGCAGGTGTAGTCCGAATACAAAGCGCAGCGGGGGAGGCGCGCGGTCCGTCATGACGCTGCCGGTTGGAAGTACTGACGAAACACGTCCGCCGCGGTGCCGACGGTGGGATCGTTGCTCCGCGCGGCTCCCAGTTTCTCGCTGAAGCCCGCTTCCAGTCGCCCCGCTGCGGAGCCCGCGAGCGAAATCGCGTGCGCCGCGTAGCGGAGCACCTGCCGCCCTTCGAGGCCGGCGAAATCGTCGAAGAACCAGCCGCACGACGTCATGGCGCGTAGCACGCCGCGCTCCATCTCGATCAGGCGGGCGGCGTCTTCACCACCGCCGGCGGGCGCCGTTCCTCCGCCGGCGGCATCCCGAAATGCCCAAGGGCCGCCCCGGAGATCACGACCCTCGCGTTCGTACAGCGCGTGAACCTCGGCGGCCAGCCAATCGATCGCGGCACGCAGCGGCGCGCGCCAATCCTGCTGCGATGGCCTGTCGTGATGGATCCTGCAGCCGCAGGCCGACCGCCAGCGCTCGATGCCGTGCGCGCAACTCCACGACGTCGGCTCGACCAGCTTCACGGTGTCTGTGGGCGGATAGAGCGCGAGTGCCGCGGCGAAGTTCGTCAGCTGGATTTGGCGCAGCTCGCGGACGCGCTTGACCATCTCCGCAATGCCGCGCACGCCGCCCTTGTGGTGGTGGCCAAACGTCTCGCCGTCCACGGCCACCGCCTCGATCGCGCCGGGGGGGACGCGCTTGGCTGCTTCGATCCAGCGCTCCGCGTTCGACTGTAGGTCGCCGAACGCGATCTCGTGCGAGCGGCCGCCGTCGTACGCGAAGACGGCGATCGAGCGGCCCGATGCCAGCGCGATTTTCCCCGGCCGTCCCATTCCCGGCACCGGCGCTACCTGGTGCGGAGCGAGAACGGTGAAGGCGATGCCGTTGGCGGCCAGGACGTCGAGCGTTTCGTGATCCACCGCCGTTTCCGGCAGCCAGAGCCCCACCGGGTCGCGGCCAAAGCGCTGCTTGAAGTCCGCGATCCCCCAGCGGACCTCGGTCTCCTTGTCGCGGCGGCTGGCGAGCGGGAGGATGATGTGGTGATATGGCATCGCGAGCGCATTGCCATGACCCAGTCGCTTCACGCTCGCGTGGTCGGCGCGAATTACGGCATCGTGGACGTCACGCGCCTCGCGCTCCATCCAATCGAGGAGCGTGGGGCCGAAGTCGAAGCTCAGGTGCTCGTACACCGGAATGAGCGGCCGGTAGGACTCGCGCGTGATGCGCGCGTTCCAGTCGTGATCGGGAGCCGCCGAGGGCTCGACGTCCACCTGGCCGCTCCAGGGGTTCTCCCGTGGCGGCTGATAAAAATGCCCGTGGAGGACGACGAGTCCGGACTGCGGCGCGGTCATCGGACGACTTCTGCGATACTGCGCAACACGTTGGGGAACACGCTGTCCTGCGCGCCCAACGCTTCTACTCGCCGCACCGTCGCTTCGTCGATCGCATCGTTCGCCAGCGCCCGCACGAGGTCCTCGGCCTGGCCACAGTGCTCGTCGAAGCGCTGGTTGGCGTAGTCCGCGGCCTCGGCTGTGGAGATGATGAACTGCCAGTCGGACGCCTGCGCGAGCAGCATGGAGCGGGTGGCCTGAGCCAGCACTGCCTGCGCTTTGGGGCCACTCTTCAACGCCGCGCGCGCGACCGACCAGTACGACTCCTCCAGCGCCCAGAGGCGCTTCCATGTCCACGACGTCTGTTCGTTGAGCCAGTACGAAAAGTCGCCGTTCTTGCCCCACGACCCCGCGGTAAGCTGGATCGCCGGTGCGCGGCGGCCGTGCGTCGCAACGTGCTCGCGCGCCGTCACGGGGCGCACACCATTGCTCGTCAGGCGGCGATAGACGTTCGCGAGAAAGTCGACGCCCTCGAACCACCAGTGGCCGAACAGCTCCGCGTCGAACGGGGCGGTGACGACCGCGTCGCGCGCTCCCGCCTTGGACTTGGCGCGTTTGGCGGCCGTCTCGCGCAGCACGCCGGCGAAATGATCGGCGTGGTTGCGTGCCGAGGCGAGGGCGGCCTGCGGATCGTACTGTCGCTTCGCGCCGAGGTCGGCCTGGGGGCCGGTGACGCGCCAGAGCCGCAAGCCGTCGGGCCAGCGAATCTTGTGAAACTCGAGGTACCATTCGTCGCCCGGGTAGCCCTGCGCGCGACTCCACACCTGGCTGGACGACCGCGGGTCGCGCACCAATGCGAACAGATCGCGCGCCTTGCCGTCCGCCGAGGCCACGCGATAGGCGCTGTACGGCGTGCGCGATCCGGCAGGGAGCGCCTCGGCGGCGTCGGGGTAGTTGAGCGCCGGGCCCCCGTGCACGAGATGCGCGTCCACGAAGAAATAGCGGAAGCCGACGTCCGTAAGGTGTGATTCGATCCCCACGCGATAGGTCTGCGCCGGCGCGCCGGAGCCGGGATTCCACGGCCCCGCCGGACGATAGGCGCACTCCGGCAGCCAGCACCCGGTCGGTGCCCGGCCGAACAAGCGTTGATGTTCCGAGAAGCCGACGCGCAGCTGGAGTTGGATGCTTTCGTCGCGCGCGAGCAACGGCAGGAAGCCGTGCGTCGCCGCCGACGAAATGATCTCGATGACGCCGCGCGCCTCGAAGCCGCGCAACGCGCCGATCAAATCCTCGTCGAGCGAGCGAAACAGGTTGTAGAGTCGTTGCAGCCGCTGCTGCCAGAAATCCACAAGCGGCTTCAGCGCGAGGTCGCCTGATTTCGCGAGCGAGGCGGGCGCCTGCGCGGCGGACTCGAGCCGCCGCTCCATGTACGCGTCGAACTCGCTCACGAACGACGGATGCGCGAGCTGATTGGCGAGCACCGGCGTGATGCCGAGGGTGATCGGCGCCGGTACGTGTTCGCGCTCGAGCTGCTGCAGCGCTTCGATCAGGGGCAGATAGCTGTCGAGCGCGCCCTCGGACAGCCATACGCTGCCGTGTGGCCACCGGCCGTGGTGCAGGACGTACGGCAGGTGCCCGTGCAGCGTGAGTACGAAATCCATCGCGGGCTGGTTAGCGACGGGCGTTGACTCCGCGACCACCTTTGCCAGTCGTAGACCGCTTGCGCGGTTTGCGTCCCTTCTCTGGAGCGGCCGTCTCCGGAATCGCGCGCGCCGCTGCGGCGCGGCGATACACGTGCTCGTAGGCCTCGGCCGGCTGCCGCCACGAGAAATCCTTCCGCATGGCGCCGCGGGCGAGGTCCGTGAACCACGGCCGATCCTGATACAGCGTCACCGCGCGCTGGATGGCGAGATCGAAGGCCTCGGGGCTGTACGCTTCGTAGAGAATGCCGGTGATACCATCCTCGATCGTGTCGGCGAGCCCGCCGACACGCCGCGCCACCGGCAGCGCGCCGTACAATTGCGCGCGCATTTGCGTGAGCCCGCATGGCTCGTACAGGGAAGGCATCATCAGAAAATCGGCCCCCGCGAGCAGGCGGTGCTCGAGCGCGTCCGTGAACCCGGTGTTCACGCCCACGCGCTGCGGGAAGCGCGCCGCCAGCTCGCGCAGCGCGTTCTCGAACTGCGCTTCGCCGGCGCCGAGGAAAATGAATTGCGCATCGAGCAGACGGAGCGACTGCGACGCGACGATTTGATCGAGTCCCTTTTGCGCGACGAGCCGCGCGCTCATCCCGAACAGCGGAATGTCCGGCCGGCGCGGCAACCCCCACGCTTCCTGCAGCGCGGCTTTGCATCTGACTTTGCCCGACAGATCGTCCGCGCGGAAGCGCGCCGGAATCTGCGCGTCGGTCGCGGGATTCCATTCATTCACGTCGATGCCGTTACGGATGCCCACCAGCCGATCGCCCAACTGCCGGAAGCTATGCTGGAGACCGAAGCCGCCGACGTCGGTCAAAAGCTCGAGTGCGTGCGTCGGGCTGACGGTAGTCACCATGTTGGCGTACTTGAGGCCGCCCTTCAGATAGTTCAGCCGGCCGTACCACTCCATGAAGTCCGGCGACCACATGTCTTCGGGGAGGCCGATCTCTCGGAGCACGTCGTACGGGAAGACGCCCTGAAAGCCGCCGTTGTGCACCGTCAACACGCTGGGCAAGCGTTGCAGGTCCTGCTCGTCGCGGTACACGCGGCGCAGGAACACGGGCACCAGCGCCGCATGCCAGTCGTGCGCGTGCATGATGAGATTGCCGTCACCGATACGCCGCCCGACTTCGATCGCCGCGGACGCAAACAGCGCAAAGCGCCGAGGATTGTCGGGATAGTCGCTACCGGAATCGCCGTAGATCCCGGGACGATCGAACGACGGATTGTGCTCGAGGAAGAGCGTCTTGGGATAACGGTCTTCGGCTTGATGCCAGCAGCGGACTTCTTCGAGCCGCCCGCCGCTTTCCACGGTGAATGGATCGCAGAACGGCTCGAGCTTGCCGGCATGCTCGCGCGCCTCGCGGTACAGCGGGAGGGCAACGTGACTTTCGGTGCCGCTCGCTGCCTGATAATCGGCGAGACCGGCGACCGCTTGGCCCAACCCACCCGTCCGAGCGTACGGCCACAACTCGGCGGTGAGATGGAGAACGCGCGTCTTCACAGAACCCTCGCCCTCTCCGTTACGCCGGCGGTTCGCCGGGGATCGCTTCCCCGGCCGCAGCGGGAACGTAGTATCGCGTGACGTAGCCTTGTAGCATCTGGCGCGTGGTGAAGCGCTCCACAGCGACGGCGATCGCGCCCTTCATCATATGTACCCAGTCCGGCGAGTGCTTGCCAGGGAGCCGGTCGTAATACCTCGGGATAACTTGCTTCTCCAAAATCTCGAACAGGTGATCCATGTCGTGCTGCTCGGGGTCGCCCTCGCTCTCGGGCAAGGGAATTGCCCAGCCGTTCTCGCCGGTGAACCCTTCGGCCCACCAGCCGTCGAGCGTCCCAAGTTGCGGCACACCATTCAACGCCGCCTTCATGCCGCTCGTGCCGCTCGCCTCCAGCGGCACACGGGGAAGATTGAGCCACAGATCGACGCCCGCCACCATGCGCTGCGCCAGATGCAGCTCGTAATCCTCCAGGAACGCGATCCGTCCTTCGAAGGTGCGATCTTGCGCGGCCATGAACACGCGCTGCAGCACACGTTTGCCCGGCTC
>DATGEQ010000061.1:0-16335 GCA_035309945.1 Gemmatimonadales bacterium
GTGAGTCCATGCAGAAATTACCCGACGTCCCCGCGCGGGTGCACGCACTCGGTCACCGCCTCGGCAATCACACGTGGACGCATTACTACGGCGGGCTTGCCGCACAACTCAGAGATGGCGGCGACATCGTCGAGGAGATGACGCGAACGACGGCGCGGTTGGATGCAATCGTCGGCGCCGAGTCGCTCACCTTCCGTCCGCCATACGGCTACTGGGATGCGCAAGTCGCGGCAATGTTGAATGCCGCCGCGCCGTTGCGCGACAGGCACGTGGGGCCGTTCAATTGGCGGATCCCCACATCAATGGATTTGGCCGATTGGAAGGGTGGCGTGACGGCGTCGATCCCGCAATCGTGGCGAGCTGGTATCGCGCGCAGGCAAGTACTATGAAGAAGGGAATTGTCCTGCTACACGACTACACGGCGGAGGTGCACAACCGGTCCGAGCCGGAGTTCCGGATCATGGCGGAAGGAAATCGCAGCGCCGAGCTGACGCGCGCGCTGGTTCCCATGCTCATCGCAGAAGGCTTCCGCTTCGTGCCGCTACACCGCTGCGTCGATTTGTAAAACGAGCTGCGTATTCGCGCGCTGCGGTTTCGTAATCCCCTCGACCGCCTGGAATCGCTCCTCGCTCGATCGTGCGCGAGCGGGCGAAGCCGGTCTAGTCCGCCGTGGCGGCGAACATCGCCGGACCTGGCGAAAGTACGTTATTCGGATCGTACCTGTGCTTCGCGGCTGCCAGACGTTGCCAAACGTCGGGCCCGAAATGGGCAGCCCATTCCCGGGCCGACATCACACCCGAATACGGACTGTAGCGTTTGCCGCCCAGTGCCGTCATGCGCGCCAGAAGCTCCCGATTACTCTGTTGCACTCGCGCCAGCGCGGATGCGTCGTTCGCGGGCACGGTACGGAACAGCCAGACCACGAACACCTGCTCCGCTTGCGGTAGCCGCAACATCGGACGCGTGAACCGGGCGGTATTCAGCGCGTACAGACTGAAGCGTTCCGTCCCCCCGGCGCGATTGAGCGCGCGCTCTTCCGGCGACAGCGCCATGATAGTCGAGACGAACTCCTTTGCCGTAGATGCCGGCACGAACGCAGTGATGTACGCGCGTTTAGCGTCGAACACGCTCGGCTGCGGCGTCACGTACTGAAATAGGTTCAGGGCATACGGCATTCTTCGCGGTGTGCCCGCGGACGTGAACTGCAGCCCCCGCCGCAGTCCGGCCATATCCGGTAGGTTGGGCGCAGAGAAGTACTTTCCTACGTCCGCGCTGAACGTCCATTTGCCATCCTTGCGATACGCGCTGCCGCGAAGATGATCGTAGCGGCCCTCCTGCGCGATACGAATCTGATCGCCGAGGTATGCGTCGAGATCGTCGTAGTGGAGCTCCTGGATCAGCGCCTCGCTCGGCGCCGGCACGAGCGGGACCCGCGCGCGCACGATGATGCCGCACTGGCCTACGCCGCCGAGCACCAGGTTGAATAACTCACTCTCGTGTGCGGCGGAGCAGGTGATCAGCCGTCCATCGCCCGTCACGACATCCAGCTCCAGCACGTTGTCGATCTGTGCGCCATAGCGGTGGCTGGTGTTCCCGATGCCGCCGACGCTCAGCGTCCCGCCGACGGTGAGCATCATACACGTTGCCGGATAGACGCGCGGGGTCACGTGGCGACCGAGCGTCGCACCCGCAACGTCGGTCCAGAACGCGCCGGGTTGCACATCGATGCTTGCTTCCGTGAGCGGCTGAACAGCGCGGAGGGTCCGTGAGTCGATGACGATGCCGCGGGCAGCCTGCGTTTGGCCATATTGCGAATGGCCGTCGCCCTTGATTGCAACTTTCAGCGACCGCTCGTTCGCGTACTGCACGATCCGCAGAACATCCTGAACGGATCGGGGCTGCAGCACCGCGGCCGGAATCCGGTGATACACGTTGCTATAGTCGATAGCAATCGCCGCCCGCGAAGCGGAATCAACGAGCAACTGGCCGTCGAGTCTCGGGGCCCCGTGAAGGACCGGGTTCTGCACCTCCAAGCCCAGCATGGTCGCAGCGCCAGTCGCGGCTACGCTAACGAACTCCCGGCGGGAGAGTGAGTGGTTCATTCCTGAATTATCCCGATGGTCTTCAGCCACTTCTCGACGAGTTGGGGCCATTCCGTGATCGGATCTTTGGTGCGCCGCAGCCCAGACGTGAATGTCCGGATTGAAGCCGTACTGGCCGCGCGCCGGCATCCACAGGTGCCCGGGATATAGTGCCACTGCGAAATCGGGACGGCAACTCTGTGAGTTGGCGACATCGGCTATCGGGTAGAGCCGCTGCTGATACTGGTTGCTTATCGCCGCGACCAGATGCCCGCCCGCGGAAAAGCCGAGCACCCCGACCTGGTGCGGATCGATGTGCCACTCGGCGGCGTGCAACCGTACGATTCCCATCGCGCGTTGCGCGTCCTGCAACGCCGGCTGCGGTTTTGGGTTGATGTAACGCTTGCTGTCGGCGTCCCACGACGGCCCGGAGCGCGGCACGCGATACTTGAGCAGCACGCACGCGATCCCGCGTGAGGTCAGCCAGTCGCAGACCTCGGTCCCCTCGAGATCGATCGCGAGAATGTGATAGCCTCCGCCGGGGAAGACGAGGACGGCGGCGCCGGTGTTGTCTCCCTGCGGCGCGTAGATCGTCAGCGTGGGACGTGAGACGTTGCTGACGTAGAGCCAGGGCTGGTCGGCGACGCGATTGGGCGCGGTGGCGACGGATTCGCTGTCCGGCGTGCGCCGCGCGGCGGGGACGTTGCCCGGCCAGAGCGGGATTGCGTATGAGCAACAGCGCCAGGGTTAACGACGTCATTTGCCTTCCGTTTGGGCCGTTAGATTTTGCGGTGCGTCACACACTACGGAGAAATCGCATGACTGCCAAGCGGTCCGCCACGTGGTATCGCTGGGATCAGCTCGAGCGCGAGGAGCTGCACGACAAGCTCGCGCGCCGGCTCATCACCGGCGACCAGATGATGCTCGCGCACGTGTACCTGAAAAAAGGCTGTGTCGTGCCGAAGCACTCCCATATGAACGAGCAATTGACCTACGTGCTGGAGGGGGCGCTGCAATTCTTCATTGGCGATGACGGCGCCGAAGAAGTCATCGTGCACGCGGGCGAGGTGCTACACCTGCCGGGTAATGTGCCGCACGCGGCGCACGCGCTGGAGGACACGCTGGACGTCGACGTCTTCTATCCGCCGCGCGAGGATTGGCTGAAGAAGACGGACAGCTATCTGCGAGACGCGGGGACTGGAAAAAAGTAAGGGCGCAGCACGTGGCGAGTACGGCGAGGCTCAGGATCATTGCCTGCATCGGTGCTTAGCCCCGGCGATACACGCGTACGTAGTCCACGCGCATCGTCTGAGGGAAAACGGTCGTCGTGTCCGGTGCCCCGGGCCAGTCTCCACCGACCGCGACGTTGAGAATAATGAAGAAGGGTTGATCGAACACCCACGTGCCCGGCACATCGCTCGGGATGACGGTGTGGTAGAGCGAGTCATCGACATACCACCGATTGCCGTTCTCCACGTGCGCGTTCTCGGGACGCGCGGTGTAATCCTCGAGCTCGACGTTCCCCCAGCCACCGGCGCCCGTATCGTGGGCCCACGTCGTGGCATCGAGCGCGGATCCATTGAATTCGTCGGACCACATGAGGATCCAAGGCGTCCCGGAGCCCGAGCATGAATCGACCCCGAGGAGGAGAGCAACGGCACAAGCCAGTGAAACAGCTCTCACGGTGAAGCCGCGCGCGCGCCCCCAAATGCGATACCGCGTCGCTCGGGGCCGAGGGCAGCGACGATGCCGGCGACGATGAATACGAGTCCCGCCGACAGCGCCATCGTCTCGGCATAGGTCGTATGCGCCGCGAACAGCGCCTGCACGTGCGGAATTTGACTCGCGACTGCCACGCCGCACTGATACGCGAAGCCCGGCAGGAAACCGCGCACGCCGTCGGGCGCGAGCTCGTTGATGTGGGCCGGAATCACGCCCCACGCGCCTTGCACGAAGAACTGCATCACGAATGCGCCGAGCCAGAGGAGCAGCGTGGCGGGGGCAAAGGCCCAGATGGGGATTGCGAGCACCGCGCCGATCAGCGCGTAACCGATCGTGCGCCGTCGGCCGAGCCGGTCTGAGTAGAGCCCGCAGATCACTCCGCCGGCAAGCGCCCCGACCTGCGAGAACGCGGTCAAAGCCGCGCGCGTCTGTGGCCCGAAGTGCCAATCGCGCTCGAGGAACGTGGGATACATATCCTGCGTCCCGTGCGAGACCATGTTCATCAGCGCCATCAGCGCAGTCAGATAAAGGAAGAGCGGCCAGTTGCGCGCGATGGCCCGTCCCAGGTGCGACCAGTTCTCGTGCCTCGTCTCGCGCCATACCTCCGACTCTTGCACGCGCGCGCGCACGAACAGCGCGAGCAGCGCCGGGAGCCCGCCGATGAAGAACAGCGGCCGCCAGCCCCAGTGCGGGAAGACGAGCAGGTAGCACAACGCCGCGAGGAGGTAGCCCGCGGCGTAGCCCTGTTGCAGCAGCCCCGACATCACGCCGCGCAGCCGGGGCGGCACCTTCTCCATCACCAGCGACGCCCCCACGCCCCACTCGGCGCCCATGCCGATCCCGAAGAGCGCGCGCAAAATGAGGAACGTGGTGTAATTCGGAGCCAGCCCCGTCGCGACCTCGACCACGGAGTAGAACACGAGGTCGATCATCAGCGGCATCTTGCGGCCGTAGCGATCGGCGAGGAGACCAAAGATGAACGCGCCGACCGGGCGGAACGCGAGGGTGAGCGTGAGCGACAGCGCGATCGCGGCGTCCGACTTGCCGAAATCCTTGCCGATCGCCGTCAGCGTCATGACGACGAGGAAGAAATCGAACGCGTCGAGCATCCAGCCGAGGAAGCCGGCGGCGACGGTGGCGTTTTGGTCGGTGCTGGTGGGCCGTGGCGTGGTCAGTGACGCCGTCCCTGAACCCGCGTGTGCATTACTTGGCCGCGTCGAGCGCGGCCCTCAGCCCCCGCAATACGTCAGCGAGCGGCCCGTCCGCCCAGAAATGCATGTAGTAGAGCTTGGGCTCGTCCCCGATCAGATGGCTGTGCAGCGCCGTCGCCGTGATGCCGTGCGACGTCAGCGCGCTCAGCACCGGCGCGACTTTGTCGCCCGGAATCGAGAAGTCACCCGTCGCCAAGGCCCGGCCGCCATCGAGCACCTGAATGTTGATCGGCGTCCCGTACGCCAGCGCGGGGTTCAGTGTCTTGCCGTGGGCCGTCACGGCGCCGGGCACGAGCACGGTGGAGAGCTGCGCGACATTCCCTTGCGCGTGCCCATGTAAACCAAGCGTGCCAAAGATGGTCGCGGTATCGATCGTGACGGGCTGCGGCGCTGCGGCGGCTGGGGGGCGCGGCGTCTTCGTGCGCGCGAGCACGCGATCAAGCCGTTGTGCGACGTCGAGCGCTGCACCTTCCCCGTGAAAATGCAAAAACGTGATCTGCGGATCGCCCACGACGTGATTGTGAATCGCCGTGACATCGATGTGCTGATTCGCCAGCTCGGCGAGCACCGGTTTGAGCTCGTCCGGCGTCAGGACCAGATCGCCCATGACGGTGACGGCACTCGGCTCGCCCGCGAACCCCGCCCAGGCGCCGAGCGCAAGCGCGGGGGACACGGTGACATCGCCAATCCGCAAGGTGATGTCGCGCCGCGGCCAGCCGTAGCGGTAATACCCGCCCGTGAACATCCCCGAGGTCTTGAGAACCTTGCCGACCGAATCCCACGGTGCGGGGAGACTGGCCTGGGCCGCGAGGACGAGCGACTGGACCAGGAGGACAACCGTAACGCCGTACGCGCGCACGCGCACCGCCGAACCCTTCGTCATATTCTTTCCCTCCCGTGAGGCGTTTTCTGGTGGTATTGCTCCTGCCTGCCGCCGCTGCGGCGCAGCAAGTCGCGCGAGACAGCGCGGCGGTGTTGCACGTCGCCAAAGCGACGGGGCCCGTCCGCTTCGACGGCCGCATGGACGCCGTCGACTGGCACGGGGCCGACTCCATCACCGACTTCCGGCAACGTGAACCCGCCGTCGGCGCGCCCGCAAGCCAGCGGACCGTCGTCAAGGCGATCCGCGACGCGGACGCAATCTACATCGGCGTACGCGCCCACGACGACGAGCCGCGGCGGATCCGCGCCGTCCAACTGCGCCGTGATGCAGACCTCGCGAGCGACGACAACGTTGAGCTGCTGATAGACAGCTTTCACGATCGGCGCGGCGCCTTTGTCTTCGGCACCAACCCGAACGGCGCGCGCTGGGACGCCCAGCTCACCGATCTCGACGACCTCAACGAGAACTGGAACGGCATCTGGGACGTCGCCGTGTCGCGCGATACCGGCGGCTGGACGGCGGTCTTCCGGATTCCGTTCCGTACCCTGCGGTTTGAGCGCGGCACGGAGCTCCGCTTCGGTTTCAATGTGCGTCGCTTCATTCGGCGCAGGAACGAAGAGGATCTGTGGCGTTCCTGGGGTCGAGCCGAGGGCTTGTACAACCTGCTCAAGGCCGGCGAGCTGACGGATATCGGCGCGGTCGCCGAAGGTCGCACCATCGAAGTCCTCCCGTACGTGCTCAGCAGAGCCGTCGAGCCGGAACACGACAGCGCGGGCGTGCGGCTTGGCGGCGGCTTCATCGGGGCCAAGGCCGGTGTCGACACAAAGCTCGCGCTCACGCCGACCATGACCGCCGATCTCACCGCCGAGACCGATTTCGCGCAGGTCGAGGCAGATCAGCAGGTCATCAATCTGACCCGCTTTCCGTTCTTCTTTCCCGAGAAGCGCGCGTTCTTTCTCGAATCCAGCGGCCTGTTCGACTTCGGCACGCCCGAGCGAACCCAGGTTTTCTATTCCCGGCGCATCGGCATCGACTCGAGCGGGAATCCCGTGCCGATGATCGCCGGCGGCCGCGTCTACGGCAGGGTCGGCCCCTGGCGCCTCGGCGTGCTCGACACGCGCACCGGAGGCGTCGAGCCCGCGAACGACGCGGTCGTGCGCGTGCAGCACGACCTCTTCGCGCGGTCCTACATCGGCGCCATCGGGAGCATGCGCACGGTCTCCGACGGTGGCGCGCAAACCGCGGGCGGCATGGACATCGATCTTCCGCTCGTCGTGCACGGCAAGAACGTCGAGCCGAAGTTTTGGATCGCGGGCACTCGCACCCCCGGCGTTGCCGGTTTTCCGCTCGCCTGGCGTGTCTCGACCGATTATCCCAACGACCTGTTCGACAATTTCGTCTCGCTCTACCGCATCGACGCGGGATTCAATCCCGTGCTCGGCTTCGTGCGCCGCACGGGCATCTGGGAGACCACAGGGCACATCGATTTCATGCCGCGGCCGCACGCGCTCGGCATCCGGCAGTTCGACGTCACGCCCATTCCGAGCTGGGACGTATTCGCGCACGAGACGGGATCGCCGGGCCGGTCCGGCGATTGGCAGACCGCGTGGTTCGAATGGCACGTCCTCGGCGGCGATCGCGAGAACGGCGATCACTTCGAGGTCAACTACCAGCGGTTGCTGGACGCCCCCAGCGACACCTTCGACATCTTCCGCGCGGTGAAGATTCCGCCGGGGCGCTACTGGTGGTCGCGGTACGAGCTGCAGTACATCATGGCATCCAACCGGCCGCTCACGTTCGCCGCGTTCGTCAATTGGGGAAAGTTCTACACGGGTCGCAGCGCCGATCTCGAGCTGTCGGCCAACTGGCGAGGCGGCGGGCACCTGATCCTCGGCACCGACCTCGCGCGCACAGCGGCGCGTTTGCCAGGCGGCGGCTTCACCGCGTTGCAGACGTCGAGCCACATCGAGTACGATCTCGACACCCGCACCAGCCTTCTCGGATTCATCCAGTACACCGACGAGGACCAGCGCGTCGACTTCAACCTCCGCTTCCACTGGATTCCCACCATCGGCGACGACGTCTTTCTCGTTTGGAACTCGGGCTATTCGACGAACGCCGCGGCGCCGTACCGGTTTCCGTCGCTCCGTTCGCTCACGCAGCAGCTCAACGGCGCCTTCGTGCTGAAAATCGTCCACCGTATTGTCCGGTGAGCGATCGCCGGCTGTTGTTGGTGACGCGCTCCGTCCGCTTGTTCGCCTACGGCGCGCTCTCGGTTGTCCTGGTCTTCTATCTCAGTGCCCTCGGCCTCACGACGGCGCAGATCGGCCTGCTGCTGACGCTCACGCTCGTCGGCGATACGGTGGTTTCATTGATTCTGACGACGCGAGCCGATCGCGTCGGCCGTCGCCGCATCCTCATTGCCGGCGCCGCGCTCATGGCCGCGGCCGGTTTGATCTTCGCGCTAACGCGCAACTTCTGGGTCTTGCTGATTACCGGCACGCTCGGCGTGATCAGCCCGAGCGCCAATGAGGTCGGGCCGTTCCTTCCCGTCGAGCAGGCGGCGCTGGCGCACGTGGTGGCGCCTGCGGTGCGGACGACCGTGTTCGCCTGGTACACGCTCGCGGGTGCCATCGCGACGGCGGTCGGGTCGCTCGCCGGCGGCGGTTTCTCCGCGGCGTTTCACAGCTACCGGATCGTGGTGTTCGGGTATGCGGCCATTGGGCTGCTCCTGGGGATCGTCTTCATGGGCGTGTCGCCCAAAGTCGAAGTCGCGCCTCCGGAAGGAGGTGCGCCCTTCTGGCTCGGCCTCGGCCCGTCGCGCCGGATCGTGCTCAGGCTGGCCGCGTTGTTCGCCGTCGACGCATTCGCGGGCGGATTCGTCGTCCAGAGCTTCGCGGCCTATTGGTTCTACCTTCGCTTCGGCGTTAGCGCCGCGGCGCTGGGCGGGATCTTCTTCGGCGCCAACGTCCTCTCGGGACTCTCGGCGCTACTCGCCGCGCGTCTCGCGAATAGGTTCGGGCTCGTGCGCACGATGGTCTTCACGCATTTGCCGTCGAACGTACTGCTGATCCTGGTGCCGCTCATGCCGACGCTGCCGCTCGCGATCGCGGTGTTGTTCGCGCGGTTCAGCATCAGTCAAATGGATGTGCCGACGCGACAGTCTTATCTCATGGCGGTCGTGGGCCCGGAAGAGCGGTCGGGAGCGGCCGGCGTTACCGGGGTGGCGCGCACGACGGGCGCCGCGCTCGCGCCGGTGTTTGCGGGATTCATGTTTGCTCATCCCGCGCTCGTCAACGTGCCGTTCTTCATCGCGGGAGTGCTGAAGATCGTGTACGACCTGGTGCTCTATCGCGCGTTCGTTACGGTACGGCCCGCGGAAGAAATCGCGTAGCGCTTCAGCTGTTCTGCTGCCCGACGTGATGGAGTTACATCTCGCGCGTCATCTCGATCATCGTCCGCCGAAATCCCGCGCTCGCAAAGAGTTTCTGAGCAACGGCGTTCCCCGCGGCAGTGGACAGCACCACGCGCGGGACGCCGCGTGATTTCAGCTGGTCCAGGATCGCGCGCAACAGCAGCCGGCCAATCCCGCGACCGCGATACGCGGGATCCACGATGATGTCCTGCAGTACGCCCGCCGGCCCGCGCAGCGACATATAGTCGTAGCCTTCGACCGAACCGTACACGTATCCGATCACGTTGCCGCCGTCCTCGGCCACGAGGACGACGGCGTCCGGCTCGTCGAGCTGCGAGCCGATGAACGACGCGTAACGGGCCGGCGTCTGGTCGCCCGCGGCCAGGAACCGCTGCGGATCGAAGTCGTGATGCTCCGTCACGAGCAGGGCGCCGAGTGTGCCGATGCGCGGCAAGTCGTCACGCGTGGCGGGCCGGATGCGAGGTGCGGTCTGCATGGGGACGGATACATTACATGCCTTCGCGCAATCCCACGACCCGGAGGCTCTCATGACGGACCGCCGCACGTTCCTGAGCACAGTCGCAGCGCTGAGTGCCGTTGCCAGTCTCGATGCTCAGACCTCCGCCTCTGATACCTGGCTCGATCGACTCAAAGGCAAGCACCGCCAGTTGTTCGATGCGCCGGATCCGGACGGTGGCACGGTCTTGCGGCACACCCGCAGCTACCTCGACACGTGGCGCGACGCATACGGAGTGGCCGAGCGCGACGTCAACGTCGTCGTAGCGTTCTATGCGCGGACGATGCCGCTGGGCGTCCAGGACGCGATGTGGGCCAAGTACAAACTCGGCGCGGCGATCGGCATCACCGATTCAACCACCAACGCGCCTCTCGTCCGCAACTATTTTGCCCATCCGCAACCCGGCGATCCGGTTGCCGACGGCACGCCGGAAAGCTCGATCGAAGCGCTGCAACAGCGGGGTGTCGTGTTCTTGCTATGCAACAACGCGCTGAAACGGTGGTCGGCTCGGCTCGAACAGTCAGGGATGGGTACTGCTGCCGCCATTCATGACGATCTGACGGCGCACGCGCTACAAGGCGTGATCGTGGTGCCGGACGTGCTCATCGCCATGACCAAAGCGCACGAACGCGGCTTCGCATACGTGCGCTCGTAGGAGCGGCGTTAGCGGTTCGTGAGGCTCGGAATCTCCAGTTGCGCAAGCCGCCACGAGACGCCCGAGCGGTGGAACACGAAAGTGACGGTGTTGCGCGAGCTCTGCGGCTTGCCGACCGTGACGCCGAAATTGCTGGGATCGCGATAACCCATTGCAATGACGTCGACGGTGCTCGTCGAGTCGGTGCTGCCATAGCGTGCCAACGAGGCGATGCCTCGCGCCGAGACGAATCGCTCGACCAATCCGTTCACCATCGCACCGCCCGCCCGGGTGCCGAGCGCCGTGCCCAGCGGATCGTTGCGATCGGCTGTGGCCACGCGCCCCGCGACCTTGGCCGTCAGGTCGGCCCTCAAGTGCTCCCGCACCGACGGAAAGTCGATGACGTCGTTGAGTGTGGTCACGTCACCGGCAAGGGCCGCGTCGCGGAAGCGTTTCGCGGCGAGTCGCGGCGAGAGGTAAATCCAGGCGGCGGCAGCGATGAGCAGAACACCGAAGACGAAGACCTTCTTTCGCACGCCTCTTGTACACCACTGGCGCTGACTCGTTGCCGTAGCGTCATCTCGCGTCCGGAGCGGTACTCCCGCAAAACACGGCAGTCGAATCACGCGCGATGCATGACCGGCGTCTTGGGTCACCATGTCAGCCACATGCAGGACCGGTGGTTACCGCTGGGTGCGATGTCGAAGTACGGTTGTTGCAGCGAGCGGAGCCTGGGCGATTCGCCCGGAGGATCTCATGAATCGCACCGGTTTCACGCTGATCGAGCTCATGATCGTTGTCGTGATCATTGGCCTCCTGGCCGTGATCGCGATTCCGAAGTTTGGGAACACAAAGGAAAAGGCGTACATCGCGTCGATGAAGTCAGACCTCCGCAATCTCGTGACGGCGGAGGAGGCCTACTTCGCCGATTCGGTCGCCTACACCGAACAGACGGATTGCAACACGCCGCCTGCGCCGGGCAGCGCCGCGTGGTGCGCGTCGACTGGAAACACCCTGGACAAGCTGAAGGCCCGGCAGGGCGGTTGGACGGCGCGTATGACGAACGGCAATACCGCAATCGCGTGCGGGATCTATGTCGCCGGGGCGACGCCATTCCCCCCGGCGCAGAACTCCGACCCGGAGGGCTCACCCGTTTGCCGCTGATAGGTAGGGGCGCAGCATGCTGCGCCTTTACCTACGTCATCCGCGTCCTTATTGGCGCCCTCCCCTGAGCCGCCCCATGACGTCATTTTTCCGGTATGCGCGCGCAACGGCTGCGAATCTTCGGTCTCTGGACGCTCCTCGGCGTGATGTCGAGTGTCCAAGTCTATTTCGCGCACCGGCGACTCAGCTCCGAGACTTTCACACTCTTTGAGGCGTTCGGGGCGGGGCTCGCCTTTTGGTATCTCTGGGCGGCAGCGACTCCGCTCGTGGCCTTTCTGGGTCGCCGCTTCCAGGTCGATCGCGCGAACTTCAGCCGCCACTTTGTCCTCCACCTCGGCGCGAGCCTCGACTTCGCGCTCCTCCATCTGCTGGCGGTCGTCGGCGTTCAGGATCTGCTTCACGTGGTCGCCGGTCAGCCATACGACTTCCTCAAAGGCCTGATCGACAACTTCGCCCTGCTGTTTCACTGGGAAGTGCTGATCTACTGGGCGATCTTGTCGATCCAGCACGCCTTGCACTATCACCGCGTGGCGGAAGAGCGCGGCGCGGAACCGGCAACGGGTAGTGTCGAACGCCTGCTGGTCGCGGAGAGCGGCCGTAGCTTCTTTGTCCGCACGGCCGATGTCGAATGGATCGAGGCCGCCAGGAACTACGTGCGGCTGCACAACAACGGCCGCTCCCACATCGTGCGCACGACCCTCAATGCGCTCGAGGCCCGGCTCGACCCCGCGCGCTTTCGCCGCGTGAGCCGCTCGGCGCTCGTCAATCTCGATCGCGTCCGTGAGATCCAGCCCTGGTTCCACGGCGACGCGATCGTGGTCCTCCAGAGCGGAGCGCAGGTCACGCTGTCACGCCGCTATCGGACGAATCTGTTAGGGGTGTCACCGACCGAATAATCGTGATGCGGGCAACGCTCGAGTAGGCGTGGGTAGGTGCGCAGCATGCTGCCCGTTTGTCCTTTCCGTAATCCCGTTCGTCCCAAAATCGTCGCGCTAGGCAGCCAACCTCAGAAATTGGCAGCATGCGACTCTTTGCCACCAAATCGATCTCGGCGCTGCGCGCCGAGGCCGAGGAGGCGTCCGGCCGATCGCTGCGGCGCACCCTTGGCCCGCTGCATCTCACCGCTATCGGCGTCGGCGGCGTCATCGGCGCCGGCATCTTCGTCATCACCGGGCAGGTCGCGGCACTCTACGCGGGACCCGCGGTCCCAATCGCGATGGTCCTCGTCGGCATCGCCTGCGCCCTGGCCGGCCTCTGTTACGCCGAGATGGCGAGCGCGGTGCCGGTGGCCGGGAGCGCGTACACGTATACGTACGCGACGATGGGCGAGCTGATCGCCTGGATCATCGGCTGGGACTTGGTGCTCGAATACGCTGCCGGCGCGGCGACCGTGGGCGTCGGCTGGTCCGGTCACTTCGTGTCGCTGCTCGGTCTCTTTGGGATCACCGTGCCGGCCGAGCTCGCGAATTCACCGACGCAGTGGTGCACCGCGGCGAACGTGACGGCCAAGCTCGCGGGCTGCGCGCATTCAGGACTGAACTGGACCGGCGCTCTGATCAACCTTCCGGCGGTCGCGATCGTCATCCTGATGGGCGCGGTCTTGGTGATCGGGATCCGCGAATCGGCGCGCGTGAACAACCTGATCGTGCTGCTCAAGATCGCCATCGTGTTGCTCGTCATCACCGCGGGCGCGGCCTACATCAGGCCAGAGCACTATACGCCGTTCATTCCGCCCAATAGCGGCGAGTGGGGAACGTTCGGCTGGTCGGGCGTATTGCGTGGCGCGGGACTCGTGTTCTTCGCTTACATCGGCTTCGACGCCGTCAGCACCGCGGCGCAGGAGGCGAAGAACCCGCAACGCGACATGCCGATCGGCATCCTCGGCTCGCTCGCGATTTGCACCATCCTCTACGTTCTCGCTTCGGCGGTGGTGGTCGGCATGGTGTCGTATACCGAGCTGAATTTGCCGGCGCCGATGGCGTACGCGATGGAAAAGGTCGGCGCGCCGTTCTGGGTCCGGCTGTTGATCGACCTCGGCGCGGTGCTCGGCATCGCATCCGTGATTCTCGTGATGCTGCTTGGCCAATCGCGTGTGTTCTACTCGATGTCGCGCGACGGGTTGCTCGGCGCCTGGGCCGGCGCGGTGCATCCGAAATTCCGCACGCCCTATCTCTCGACGATCTACACCGGCATCGCGGTCGCGCTCGCAGCCGGCGTCCTGCCGCTCCAGCTCTTGGGTCAGCTCGTGAACATTGGCACGCTGTTCGCGTTCGCGCTCGTTTCGGGGGGCGTGTGGATACTGCGCCGCAAGCGTCCCGACCTCGAGCGGCCGTTCAAGACCCCGCTCGTCCCCCTTATTCCGATCCTCGCGATCATCTGCTGTGTCGGATTGATGGCCACACTGCCGCGCGATACCTGGATTCGCCTCGTGGTGTGGTTGCTGATCGGGTTTGTGATCTATTTCGGCTACGGGGTACGGCATAGTCATCTGCAACGGTCGTTGCCTCCGTCGTGATAGGTGAAGGCCCCTGCATTTACAGTCGTCCCACCATGCAGCACCTTACCTGATGCTCATCCTCGCCTTCGTCCTACTCGTACAAACGCCCGTCAAAGTCGCCGGCTACGAGCGCACCGAAGTCATGATCCCGATGCGCGACGGCGTAACGCTCCACACCGTGATCGAACGGCCCAGCGGCGCAGCGGCGCCATTGCCGATCCTGCTCGAACGCACGCCGTACGGCGCAGGGGTTGCCGACGTGATGGCGCGTCGCGTCAACGACTTCCACCTCGCGGGCTACATCCTCGTGGGTCAGGACATCCGCGGCCGCTTTGAGTCGGGTGGGACATTCGACATGAATCGTCCGCCACGGACGATGCCGAGCGGGACGGACGAATCGACCGATGCCTACGACACGATCGACTGGCTCGTGAAGAACGTGAAAAACAACAACGGCAAAGTCGGCACCGTCGGGGTTTCGTATCCCGGCTGGCTCACCGCCGTCACGGGCATCGGTGCCCATCCCGCGCTCAAAGCCGTGAGCCCTCAGGCGCCGATGGGCGATACCTGGATGGGTGATGACTTCTTCCATCAGGGCGCGTGGCGCCAGAGTTACGGCACCGAATACACCTGGGCCATGGAAGCAACGAGCACAGAGGACGAAAACCCCAATCCGTCGCGGTACGATCTCTACGACTGGTATCTTGCGTTCCCGACGCTCGATTCCCTCGGCCGGACGATTCGCGCCGATCGCTTTCCAACCTGGCGGCGCTTTGTCGCGAACCCGACGTACGACTCCGCCTGGCAGCACCGCTGCCTGCCGTGCTACATGACGCACGCCACGGTGCCGACGCTGGTCGTGGGCGGTTGGTGGGATCAGGAAGACGAGTACGGCCCGATCGCGCATTTCAAGTCGCTTCACGCGACCGACACGGCGAAGATCGTGCATCTCGTCATGGGCCCGTGGTATCACGGCCAGTGGTCCACCGATTCCGGAGTTGCGCAGGGAAACGCGCGTTTCGGCCGTCCGACCGGCATTGAGTTTCGCGAGCTACAGAAGCGCTTCTTCGATTACTACCTGAAAGGACAGGGCGACGGGAAGTTTCCTACGGCCTGGCTGTTCGACGCCGGGACGAACAGCTGGCGGAGCTTTGATTCCTGGCCGCCTGCGAACGCGCTGCACAAGAGCCTCTATTTCCACGCGAACGGCCGTCTGTCATTCGATCCACCGACCGACACCGAGGCGGCCGACAGCTTTGTTTCGGATCCCGCGCACCCCGTGCCGTATCGCCCACGACCCGTCGAGCTGACGTACTCCCGCACGAGCCGCTGGCGCCGCTGGGAAACCGAGGACCAGCGCTTTGTGGACGGACGCCCCGATGTCCTCACGTGGCAGACGCCGCCGCTCACCGACAGTGTCACCGTTGCAGGGAACGTCGTGGCGAAGCTCTTCGCGTCCACCACGGGATCCGATGCCGACTGGGTTGTGAAACTGATCGACGTCTATCCCGACAGCGTTCCCGGGCGCCCCGATTTCGGCGGGTATGAGCTGATGGTGACCGGCGAGATCATGCGCGGGCGCTACTACAAGAGCTGGGAAGACCCAGCGGCCATTCCTGCCAACCAAGTGACGCCGTTTACGGTCGATCTCCACCAGCAGAGTTACACGTTCCGCCGCGGGCATCGGATGATGGTGCAGGTGCAGAGCACGTGGTTTCCGCTCTACGACAAGAATCCCCAGACGTTCGTGCCCAATATCTTCAAGGCTTTGGGCTCTGATTATCGGTCACAAACCCACCGGATCTATCGTACGGCGCAGAGTCCGTCGCATGTCGAGATCGATGTCGTGAGTCCCTGACTCGGAGGACCGATGGCGATCATGCTGTGGCTGCTGATCAAGGGTTCGCCGATTTCCCCCGCCACTCGAAGCGATGCGCCAGCTCCGGGCCCCGGGTACCCTCGTATGCAAGCTGCCCGACCAGCATCGTGAACGGCTCGATGTAGCGGGCGATTCGCAACGGACCGGCATCGATTGGATCAAATCCGGCGTCGCTGATGAGCTCGGCCGCGAGCCCCTTTGAAGTTTCTTCGTGTCGCGCGAGTAGCTGAACACGACGTCATGGCCGGCACGCGCCCAGATGATGCCGAGCTTGCTGCCCATGCGGCCCGAGCCCAGGATGCCGATGCGCATCGTCAGATCCCCGTCATGCG
>DATGEQ010000062.1:0-14496 GCA_035309945.1 Gemmatimonadales bacterium
GAACGAAGTCGCCGTACAGCTGTTCTTGGAGGAGCGTGTCCCCTTCGGGCGTATCGCGGAAATTATCGAGCGGGTCGTGACGGAGGATACGGAGCGGGCCGGCGACGCGCATTCGCTCGACGAAGTGCTGCACGCCGATGCCGAGGCACGCCGGCTCGCCCGGGAGGTCGCATGCTCCTGACGATCGTGTCGTTCGTCGTCTTGCTGGGCGTGCTGATCTCGGTCCACGAGTTCGGTCACTTCGTCGTTGCCAAGCTCGTCGGCATCCAGGTCTTGCGGTTCTCTCTCGGCTTCGGGCAGCCGCTCTTCCAATGGCGCCGCGGCGAGACCGAATACTGGATCGCGTGGATTCCGCTGGGCGGCTACGTGAAGATGGCGGGGCTCGAAGAGGAGGGCATGGTCGGCGAGCTCGAGGGCGGCAAGGCAAACGTCGCCATCGATCCGAAGCGTGCATTCGACCAGCAGTCGCTCCCGGCCCGCATGGCGGTCATTCTCGCGGGTGTGACGATGAATCTACTGCTCGCGTTCGCGATCAATTCCGGCCTCGTCGCGATTGCGGGAGATGCGCGGCTCGCGCTGATGCCGGTCGATTCGGTAACCGTCTCCCAACTCCCGTCCGGCGCCGAGCCGCTGGCGACGTTGCAGCGCGGCGACCGCATCACCCGGATCAACGGCGATTCGCTGAAGACCTTCGATGATCTCGACGAGAAGATCCTGACTGGACCCGAGGACCTCCGGTTTCAGGTCGCGGGACGGACCGAGCCGATCGTCGTCCACGTCGCGCGCACCCGGGCGGCACGTCTGAAGCTGGCGCGCGCCATCGTGCCGCTCTACAAGGCGCGCATCGGGGCACTGATGCTGGGTCAGCCGGCCCAAAAGGCGGGCCTGCGGGTCGGCGACGTCGTCGTCCGCATCGGCCAGGATTCGATCGCGTCGTGGAGGGACATGGTGCGGCAGGTCCGCGCGAGCCCGAGCAAGCCGCTCGCGCTTACGGTACTGCGCGGCGACAGCCTCGCGCACATCACGGTGACTCCCGCGCCCACCGACTCGGCGGGCGAGCACTTTGGCGTGATCGGAGCGGCGCAGGATCTACCGACGGAGCGCGTTCCCGTCAGCTTGGCGGCGTCATTGAGAATCGGCGTGCGCATCACCGAAGTGCAGCTCGTCACGACGGTCACGATGATCAAACAACTCGTCCTGGGACAAACCTCCCCGCGCGAGCTCGGGAGCGTGATTTCGATTGCCCAGATGTCGGGACAGGCCGCCCGCCGGGGGCTCGACGACTTCCTGAATTTCTTGGCCGTCTTTTCCGTCAGTCTTGCGGTGCTGAATCTCCTCCCGATACCCGTACTCGACGGCGGACATGCGATGTTCCTGATCGCCGAGGCCGTGCGCCGGCGCCCATTGTCGCCGCAGCTGCGCCTTCGACTCACGCAAGCCGGCATGCTGATGGTGCTCGCCCTCATGGTCGTCGCTCTGAGTAATGACGTCATCCGGCTCCTCCGTTAACGACGCGCTCGCGGATTATCTCGCCGGGCGAGTAACCGCGGACCGTCTGGCGGCGACGGTGGCAGCTGCGTACTGGAGCCTGAAATCGGAAGCCGGGGGCCGGGAACTGCTGCGGCCGATCGTCGAGATCATTGAAAAGGCGCATCCCGGTATCGTCGAGCTTGCGGAAAGCTCTGAACAGCCTGGGTTTGCGGTGAGGCTGGCGGAGCGACCGTTTCCGAAGCGCTACGATGCAGATCTGCGGAATGCCGTGCAGGCAGTCGTTGCAACCCCCGCTCCCGACTCCCGGATCGCGGCTCCGGGTTTCTTCAGCCGAATCGTCCGGGCGATCAAGAAGATTTTCAGCGCATAAGCTTCACAACCAATCCCACCAACAACACGAGGCCGACCGCCACTCCCGCGACGACCAGCCACGTCGGCCGCGACTGTGGATCCTTCAGCGCTTCACGCTGCGAGGTGCCCATTGGCGCGGCGCCCAGCGCGACCGTCGGCCGGCGCTTCTCCTCGACCTCGTCGAGATCGGCACGCAGCTCGGCCGCGCTGGCGTAGCGGTCGTCGGGATGCTTGGCGAGGCACTTCATCACCACGCGCTCGAAGCGCTTGGACAGATCGCCCCGCTTTTTGCGCAGGGAAGGAGGCGGATCTTCGACATGCATGCGCGCGAGCTCGAACCAGTCGTTCGAGCTGAACGGGACCTCGCCCGTGGCCGCCTTGTACAGCGTGACCCCGAGCGCATAGAAGTCCACGCGCTGATCGAGCGGCCGGCCCTGCGCCTGCTCGGGCGACAGGTACTGCGGCGTGCCGATCGTCATGTTGACGCCGGTGGACGCGACGTAGCCGGAGACAGCGCGCGCGATCCCGAAGTCGGTCAGCACGGCGCCGCCGTCGGAGCGGATGAGGACGTTGTCGGGCTTCAGGTCGCGATGGATCACGCCTTGCTGATGCGCGAATTCGAGTGCCGCGGTGATGTCGCGGGCCAGCCGCAGGATGTCTTCCTCGGGGAGCGGCCCTTCGCGCGCGATCCGCGCACCGAGGCTGTCGGCGCAGAGATCCATGGCGAAGTAGACATGCTCACCGCTCTTCGCGACCGAACGAATCCGGATGATGTTGGGGTGTTCGAGCTTGGCCGCGGTCTCGCTCTCGTTCCGAAACCGGCTCTCGAACTGGGCGTCCCCGGCGTAGCGGGGCTTCAGCACCTTGATGGCGACCGGAGTGCCGTCCGCCGCGCGGCCAACGAAGGCCCAGGCGAACCCCCCTTGGCCGAGCAGGCGCTCGAGGGTGTAGGGGCCAAGGGTTTGGCCGACGAGATCGGTTGCCGCGTTCGTCACTTTACAATTGAGGGCAAGTCGGTTAACCTACGGCGCTTCCAACGATTAGGGAACAGGGAACGATGTACGACAAGACGACGCCGGTCAGGAAACACGGGCTGCACGACCGCGATACCGGCTCCAGCCGGGTCCAGGTGGCGCTGCTCACCGAGCGCATCAACAGCCTCACCGAGCACTTCCGGGTCCACGCCAAGGACTTCCACGGGCAACGCGGCCTGCTGCGCATGGTCAGCCGCCGCCGCCGCCTGCTCGAGTACTTGAAGCGCACCGATCTCGCGAAGTACCGGCAGCTCATCGACGAGCTCGGTCTCCGACATTAGGTCGCACAAGGCGTCGTGCTGGGCGTCCCGGCGAGAGCACCGGGGGGCTCGGCACATTTTCAAGTGCTCTAGACAGGCAACGCAGTGAAGCGCGTAGAAACCAATTTCGCCGGCCGCACCCTCAAAATCGAATCGGGGCGACTGGCCAAGCAGGCCGCAGGTTCATGTCTCGTGCAGTTCGGGGAAACGGTCGTTCTGGCCACCGTCACCGTTTCGGACACGCAAGCCAACCTGCCGTACTTTCCACTCACCGTCGAGTACCGGGAGAAAGCCTACGCCGCCGGCAAAATCCCCGGCGGCTTTTTGAAGCGCGAAGGCCGGCCATCCGACGAGGAAATCACCTCCGCACGCGTCATCGACCGCTCCGTGCGGCCGCTCTTTCCCGAAGGATTCAAGAACGAAGTCCAGGTCTTTGTCTACGTCCTCTCGGCCGATCAGGAAAACGACGCCGATGTGCTCGGCGTCGTCGCCGCGTCGACCGCCCTCTCGATCTCGCGCGTGCCATGGAACGGGCCCATCGCGGCGGTACGCGTGGGCCGCGTCGAAGGCGCCTGGATACTCAATCCGACGTTCCAGCAGCTGGAGTTCTCGGACGTCGATATGACGGTGTCGGGCTCCCGAGACAGCATCGTCATGGTGGAAGGCGGCGCGCTCGAGCTCACCGAAGCCGAAATCATCAAGGGGCTCGAGGTCGCGCAGAAGGGAATCAAGGAGCTGCTCGAGGCCGCCGACGAAGTGGTGGAGGCGGTGCGCCAGCCCAAGATGGAATGGGTCAAGGCCGAGCCTCCGGCTGAGCTCGTCGCGCGCGTGAAGGAATTAGCGGACGACAGAGTGAAGGAGGCGCTGACCTTGTCGGAAAAGTCCGAGCGGACGCAGGCGTTGAGCGCCATCAAGGCCACGATCGGCGAGCAGCTGGTCGCCGAATTTCCCGATAAGCTGCGCGAGATCACCGAGGTCATCGAAGGAATCGAATACCATACGATGCGCGAGCGGGTGCTGAGTGCGGGCGAGCGCGTCGACGGCCGCGATCTCGACACCGTCCGGCCGATCACCTGCGAGGTGGGATGGCTGCCGCGCACCCACGGCTCGGCGCTGTTCACGCGCGGGCAGACGCAGGCGCTCGCGTCCGTCACGCTCGGCACGACCGACGACGAGCAGCGCATCGATTCGATCGACGTCGCGCAGGAGACGACGAAGTCGTTCATGCTGCACTACAACTTCCCGCCGTTCTCGACCGGTGAAGTGAAGCCGGTGCGCGGCACGTCGCGCCGCGAGATTGGGCACGGCGCGCTTGCGGAGCGGGCGCTGCAAGCGGTGTTGCCCCCCTACGAACAGTTCCCGTACACGATCCGCATCGTGTCGGAGATTCTCGAATCCAACGGCTCGTCGTCGATGGCGACGGTGTGCAGCGGCTCGCTCGCGCTGATGGATGCGGGCGTGCCGGTGAAGTCGGCGTGCGCCGGCGTCGCCATGGGGCTCATTACGGAAGGCGGCCGGACCGCCATTCTTACCGACATCCTCGGCACCGAGGATCACCTCGGCGACATGGATTTCAAGGTTGCGGGAACGCGCGATGGTGTCACGTCGATTCAGATGGACATCAAAATCGAGAAGCTCGACTTCGGTGTGATCGGCCAGGCACTCGAGAAGGCCCGCAGGGCCCGGATCCACATTCTCGACATCATGCAGCAGGCGATGCCTGAGCCGCGCTCCCAGCTTTCCAAATACGCCCCCCGCATCATCACCGTGCAGATCCGTCCCGACAAGATCGGCGACCTCATCGGTCCGAAAGGCAAGACGATTCGGGGCATCCAGGAACAGACGGGCGCCGAGATCAACGTCGACGACAACGGCCTGGTCACGATCGCCGGCGTCGGCGAGGCGGCCGAGCGCGCGCGCGACATGGTGTCCGGCATCGTGCAGGAGCCGGAAGTCGGGAAGGTGTACGAGGGCGTCGTGAAGAGCACGACGGCGTTCGGCGCGTTCGTCGAAATCATTCCCGGTGTCGAAGGCCTGCTCCACATCTCCGAGCTGCAGCACGGCCGCACGGAGAAGACCGAAGACGTGGTCAAGAAGGGCGACCACCTGAGGGTCAAGCTGCTCGAGGTGGACGAGCGCGGTCGCATGCGGCTGTCGCGGAAAGCGCTGATCGAGAAGAACTAGCGTGGTCCACACGCTAGACACGGTCCGCCTGGACCGTGAAATCCACCGCACGGCCGCTCCGAACGGAGTGACCGTGTTGAGCGAGCGCGAGCCCAACGTCCGGTCCGTCGCGATCGGCGTCTGGGTTCGTACCGCCAGCGCGCACGAGCTCCGGCCCAAGATGGGCGTCTCGCATCTGCTCGAGCACATGGTGTTCAAGGGTACCGAGCGGCGCACGGCGCAGGAGATCGCGCTGTCGCTCGAATCGCGCGGCGGCTCGCTCGATGCCTACACGTCGCGCGACTCGACCGCCTACCACGCCCGCGTGCTCGACGCCGACCTCCCGCGCGCGCTCGACGTCATCACGGACATGGTACGCACGCCGCTGCTCCGCGACAGCGATCTGTCGCTCGAGCGGCAGGTCGTGCTCGAGGAGATCAGCACCGTCGAGGACACGCCCGACGACGAAGTGTTCGATCTCACCTACGAGACGATGTGGCCCACGCATCCGTATGGCTTCCAGATCCTGGGTACGAAGGAAACAGTGAGCGGCCTCTCGGCAGACGATCTGAAGCATCTGCATGCGCGCGCCTATTTCCCCGGGAACTGCGTCGTCGCAGCAGCGGGGAATCTGACGCACGAGGCGCTGCTCAAAGAGGTCGAGCGACAGGGTTGGTTCGACGGCGATGCGAGAGCTCCCGCCCTCGCGCCGCCGCCGGTGCCGCCGGTGCCCGCGGCCGTCCGCGGCGTTAACCGCTCGTTCGAGAAGGACACGGCCCAGACGCACATCGTGTTCGCGACCGACACCCTCCCGTTCGCCGACCGCCGCAAGTACGGCATGCTGGTCATCTCCAACATCTTCGGCGGCGGCATGTCGAGCCGGCTGTTCCAGCGAGTTCGCGAGGAGCTGGGTCTCGCGTATTCGATTTACAGCTTCACATCGTTTTACCGTGCGGTCGGAATGGCCGGCGTTTACGTCGGCACCCAATCCGGTCGCGCCGAGCAAGCGGCGGAAGCCATTCGCAGCGAGTTTGCGCGAATGGCGCGCGAGGGGCTGCGCGGCGAGGCGCTGGAAGACGCCAAGCAGCAGACTCTGGGACAGCTCATGCTCTCGCTGGAGAGCCCCACGGCGCGGATGTATCGTTTGGCAAGCACGGCGGTATACAGCGAAGCGTATCGCAGCCTGGACGAGGTGCTGCGTACCGTCGAGGCACTCACGGCAGACGAGGTATCGGCGCTGGCGGCGGAGTTCTTCGCGCCCGAGCGGCAGACAGTGATTGCACTCGGGCCGAGGCCCAATGGAGGCAAACCGTGATCGTCGGCGTTCCGAAAGAAATCAAGACCGCGGAAAACCGCGTCGCGCTCGTGCCGGCCGGCGCCCACTCCCTGGCAAGCGACGGACACACCGTGCTCGTCGAGCAAGGCGCAGGGCTCGGCTCGGGCTTCAGCGACGACGCGTATCGCGCGGCGGGGGCTGAGATCGCACCGTCGGCCGACGCGGTCTGGTCGAAGTCGGAAATGATTATGAAGGTGAAGGAACCGATCGAGCAGGAGTGGCCGCGGCTGCGCAAAGGACAGGTCGTCTTCACCTATTTCCACTTCGCCGCCTCCGAGCCGCTGACGAAAGCGGTGATCAAGTCGGGGTGCGTCGCGATCGCGTACGAGACGGTCGAGCTGCCGAGCAGAGAGCTGCCGCTTCTGACGCCGATGAGCGAAGTCGCCGGCCGCATGGCGGTGCAGGAAGGCGCGAAATATCTCGAGAAGGTTTTCGGCGGCTACGGTATCCTGCTCGGCGGCGTGCCGGGCGTCCTGCCCGCCGACGTCTTGATCATCGGCGGCGGCGTGGTGGGAACGAATGCGGCGAAGATGGCCGCGGGGCTGGGCGCGCACGTGACCTTGCTCGACATCTCCCTCGACCGACTGCGATACCTCTCCGATGTGTTGCCACCCAATGTCGACCTGCTCTACTCGAACCGCCACAACGTACTCGAGCAGCTCTCCAAAGCCGACGTCGTCATCGGCGCGGTACTGCTGACGGGCGCCAAGGCGCCCAAGCTCGTCAAACGCGACGATCTCAAGGTAATGAAACTGGGCTCCGTCATCGTGGATGTGGCGGTGGATCAGGGTGGATGCATCGAGACGACCAAGCCGACGACGCACGACCATCCCACCTACGTTGTCGACGGCATCATTCATTACGCCGTCGCAAACATGCCCGGCGGCGTGCCGCGCACGTCGACCTTGGCGCTCACCAACGCCACGCTCCCCTACGTGCAGAAGCTCGCGCGGCTCGGCTGGAAGCAGGCGTGCACGCAGGACCAGAGTCTGTTCTTGGGCCTGAACGTGATCGAAGGAAAGGTCGTCTATCCCGGTGTCGCCGAGGCGTTCGGGCTGGCGCTTGCCGATCCCAGGTCTCTCATCTAATTCGAGGTTCTTATGACGCGTCCCTTCGTGACCGCCATGTGCGGCCTGGTTCTCATTGCGCTGCCCGCACGGGGTCAGGATTCCACCAAGCATGTCGATGCCGCAACGGCGGCCAGCGCGCGGAGGCTGCTGGCGGCAACAGGCGCAACCAAACTCATGCTCGGCAACCTCGAGACCATGATCGCGTCGCAGCGGCAGGGCAATCCGCAAATTCCGCCCGCATTTTGGGACGCGTTCCTTGCTCATGCACGGCGCGACACCACGCGTTTGGTCGAGCTGCTCGTGCCGATTTATGCATCGCACTTGACGCAAAGCGAGCTCGAGGAGCTGCTCAAATTCTACAATTCACCGATCGGCCAGCGGCTGACCGCCGTGCAGCCCGAGATCTTCAAGGAAAGCATGGCAGCGGGTGAGCGCTGGGGCGAGGTGATTGCGCGCGCGGTCAGCGACAGCCTGCAGCAGGCGCAAGGCAGCCGGCCGCCGGAGTAGCATGATTCCCGCCCCTCTGGCACTGACGCGCCTCCGGGAGGGCAACCGGCGATTCGTGGAGCACGGCGGCGGTCCCATCAGCCCGGGACGACCGAGTGCCGCGCAGCAGCCGTTCGCCATCGTCCTGGGCTGCTCCGATTCCCGCGTACCGGCCGAGATCATCTTCGGGCAAGGCTTCGGCGATCTCTTTGTGATTCGCGTGGCCGGCAACATCATCGCGCCTTCGCAAATCGGCAGCGTCGAATTCGCCGTCGAGCGGTTCGGCATCCGTTTGGCGGTCGTGCTGGGCCACACGCAATGCGGCGCGGTCGCCGCCACATTGGAGGATCTGCGGCAGCCGCAGGACCAGCATTCGCCCAATCTCCGCGACATCGTCGATCGGATCCGGCCCGCGCTGGAGCCATTACTCGCGACGGCGCTCGCCCGCGATCCAGTGTCGCTCTCAGCGGCCGCCACGCGCGCCAACGTTCACGCCTCCGTCAACCAGTTGCGGCACGGTTCGCAACTGTTGGAGCGCCGGATCGAGCGTGACGGCCTGATGATCGTCGGCGCGGAATATTCGGTCGAGTCCGGCATCGTCGAATTCGTCGACGGAAATGACTGAGACTTAATCCCGACACCGTGCCCAACGTTCGGGATTCAGGGCATGGCCACCGCCGTCACAACACAGTTCGCGCGCTACGGCTCCGTTTGGCCGGCTAGCATGGGTCGCGGTTCGATGAGAGCGGGGAAGTCATCAACGGGCCGGCGAACGTCGGTCTGCGATCGCTCCTGACCACGAAGGGATAGGTCTGCGAGGCACAAATCCGGAGAGCCCTTAGCTTTTTAACTCGATGGCGCGCTCCTCCGACAGTGCAACGACGCGTAACATTGCCGGGCACGAGGTGACGATCTCGAACCCGGAGAAGATCCTCTTTCCCAAGCCGAAATACACCAAGCTCGATCTCGTCGACTATTATCTCGCGGTCGCCGCCGGTGCGCTGCGCGGAGCCGGTGGCCGGCCGAACATGTTGGTGCGCTTTCCCAACGGCATCAGCCAGTCGTCCTTCTACCAGAAGCGCGCGCCTGAATCGCGGCCATCCTGGATCGAAGTGGTGACGTTGCGCTTTCCTTCCGGCCGTACCGCTGACGAGGTAGTGCCGCGCACCGCCGCGTCGCTGGCATGGCTCGCGAATCTTGCGTGCATCGAGCTGCATCCCCATCCCGTCCGCGCCGAAGACCTCGATCACCCGGACGAGCTGCGCGTCGATCTCGATCCGGTGCCGGGGATCAAATGGCCGCAAGTGCGGCAGGTGGCGCAGGTCGCGCGGCAGGTGCTCGACGATATGGGCCTCGTCGGATGGCCCAAGACGTCCGGCTCGCGCGGCATGCATGTGTACGTGCGGGTCGAGCGGCGCTGGGGCTTCGACGAGGTTCGGCGCGCAGCGCTGGCGCTGGCACGCGAGGTGGAGCGTCGCGCACCCACACTCGCGACGAGTAAATGGTGGAAGGAAGAACGGCAAGGCGTGTTCGTCGATTACAACCAGAATGCCAAAGATCGCACGATCGCATCCGCCTACTCGGTTCGCCCGCTCCCCGATGCGCGCGTCTCGGCGCCGCTCGATTGGGACGAAGTGGAAGCGGCCAACCCTGAAGACTTCACGCTCGGGACCATGCCGGAGCGCTTCGCGCGGATCGGCGACCGCCACGCCAAGATGGACGAGCACCCCGGATCACTCGCGAAGCTGCTCGAGCTATCGGCTCGGCAGGAGCAGGAAGGGCAGGGCGACGCTCCGTGGCCGCCGCACTATCGCAAGCAACCGGGCGAGCCACCGCGCGTGCAGCCTTCCAAGGCGCGGGCGCGCGCCGAGAAGTACCCGCTGATCGAGGTGAGCCGCGGGCGCAGTAAGAAGGAAGCACTCGCCGGCTTGGCAAAATGGAAAAAGCGGCACAGTCGAGTCGCCAGGCTCCTCGAGCCGGCGGACGTGCTGGTCGATCAGATGCGCGGCCGGTCGTCGGCGTGGTACCGGATTCGCATCAATCTTCAGCACGTGCCGGCAAAGCGGCGGCCGCGTCAGGAACGCTTGGATCCGGTCGAGAACACCTTTGCGAGCTCGTAGGCGGGCGTCACTTCCAGCTGGTCGTAGCGGCAGTCCTGTGGTTCCTTGTCCGGTCGCCAGCGTTGAAAAACGGTCGCGTGACGAAAGCGATCACCTTCCATGTGATCGTATTTCACCTCGCAGACGCGCTCGATGCGCAACGGCTCCCAGGAAAGGTCTTTCCCCGCGCTCCAGCGACTCTGGCCGCCCGGCATCCGGCTCGACCCGGCCTGCGCCCCGGCCCACTCGCGCCAAGGATGATGCTGCAGGGCGTCGTTGCGCAGCGGCGCCAGTTCTTTCACGAGCTGTTTGCGCATCGCCATCGTAAAGGACGACGTGACGCCGACGTGCTGTAAGGTTCCTGCGTCGTCGTAAAGGCCGAGCAGCAGCGAACCCACGGCATCCTTTCCGCTTTTGTGCCACCGAAAGCCGGCGACTACGCAATCGGCCGTGCGCACGTGCTTGATCTTGAACATGGCGCGCTTCCCCGGCTGATACGGCGCGGCCAGAGGTTTGGCGACAACACCGTCCAGCCCGGCGCCCTCGAAGCGCTCCAGCCAGTCCACGGCGAGCTTGGCGTCGCGGGTCGTGGGAGTGAGGTACAACGGCGGGCGGACTTTCTTGAACAGCTTCTCGAGCTCGGCGCGCCGGTGCTCCTGTGGCGCGGTCATGAGGCTCTTGCCGTTCACCGCGAGCAGATCGAACGCGACGAAGGCGGCCGGCGTGGCTTTGGCCAGCATTGCGACGCGCGACGCGGCGGGGTGCAGTCGCATCTGTAAGCCGCCGAAATCGAGGCCGCGCTTGGTCGGCATGACGATCTCACCATCGACGACCGCGCCGCGCGGCAACTGAGCCAGGAAGACGGCATGGAGCTCGGGGAAGTAGCGATCGAGTGGCCGCAGGTCGCGACTCTGGATGAAAACGTCGTCGGTGTTCCGAAAGACGATTGCGCGGAAGCCGTCCCACTTCGGCTCGTACAGAAACTCTCCGTCCGGAACCTGCTCGGCGATTTTGGCAAGCATCGGCTCGACCGGCGGCGCGACCGCAGGACTCTTGGGAGCGGCGGGCATCACCCAAAAGTACGACGAGAGGACCCCGCCGCGCGATTGGGTTACAAGCGGGACGATGAAGATCGCCCAGGTTGCGCCATTATTCGAGAGTGTGCCGCCGAAGTTCTACGGCGGCACGGAGCGCGTCGTCTCGTATCTCACGGAAGAATTAGTCCGCCAGGGTCACGAGGTTACCCTGTTTGCGAGCGCCGATTCGGAGACCGCCGCGGAGCTCGTGCCCGTGACGCCGCGATCCCTTTCCTCCGTCCTTCATGCGCGAGGTGCAGATCCGCGGCTTGAGCGTAGGAGACGGGACGATTGACGTAATCCTGACACGGAGCGGCCAGTCCGTATCGGCGGAATGCTCCGGTCCGACGGTGTTTCATTTCTCAACCCGGCCTCGGGTTCTCGTCAGGAGATGGATTCCCGCTAGCTTTAAGGCCGATGAACAGACGAATCACCGCAGTTGTGGCGCTCGCGACCATCTGCGCATGCGCCAAACATCAACCGCCGCCGTCCAACGACGTCGCACCCGCTCCGCAGCCCGCCGCCCCGGTGGCCGCCGCAACGCCCCCCGCCGCGGCCCCGAGTACCAAGCGCTACACGCCGGCCGACGTGCACTTCATGGCCGGGATGATCGGCCACCACGCCCAGGCAATCGAGATGGCCAAGTGGGCCCCATCGCACGGCGCGAGCCCGGCCGTGCAGCGGCTCTGCGAACGGATCGTCGTGGGGCAGACCGACGAGATCGCCATGACGCAGCGTTGGCTGCGCGAGCATGGCGAGTACGTGCCGCCGGCGGATCCGCGCGGTCACATCATGCCGGGGATGGATCAGCCTATGCTCATGCCCGGTATGCTCACGCCGCAGCAGATGGCGCAGCTCGATTCCGCGCGCGGGCCGGACTTCGACCGGCTGTTCCTCACGGACATGATACAGCACCATCAAGGGGCGATCACGATGGTGCACGACCTGCTCGCCGTGCCGGGAGCCGCGGAAGACGGCCCCGTGTTCCGATTCGCAAACGACGTGAATGTCGATCAGACCACCGAAATCAACCGCATGCAACTCATGTTGAATGACTTGAAACGGAGCTCTCAGTGAGATCACGGATTGCCTGCTTGGTTCCTGCCGTCGCCCTCGTATTCGCCGGATTTGCGGACGCGCATGCACAGTCCCGCTATACCGCGACACCGACAAGAACCCGGACCGCTACGGATACCACGCGTCCCGATCCCCGCATCGGGCTCAAAGCCGGCTGGTTCGATGCCGGTCAGGCCGCGTGGAATATGGAGCTCGTCTCGACCACGCAGCCCTCGGATTCGTTCATCAATCGGTCGACGCCGGGCGATTTCGCGATGATCAATTCCGATCTCACGATTCGCGGCAATTACGTCATCCAGGGCAACTTCAACGGTGTGCAGGTATGGGATGCGTCGAATCCGAAGAGCGTCAAGTTGTACAAGGCGTTCGTTTGCCCCGGCTCGCAGAGTGACGTCTCGGTGTACCGGAATCTGCTGTTCGTCTCCGGCGAGGCATTGAACGGCCGCGTCGACTGCGGCACGCAGGGCGTCTCCGACACCGTCAGCCATGAGCGGCTGCGCGGCATCCGCATCTTCGACGCCACCGACCTGGCCAATCCGAAGCACATCGTCGACGTGCAGACGTGCCGCGGCTCGCATACGCATACGATCGTCACGTCGCCGACCGACACGGCGAACCTCTACATCTACGTCTCGGGCACGGCGCCGGTGCGCTCGCCCAACGAGCTGGCCGGCTGCTCGAGTGCGCCGCCGGATTCCAACCCGAACACCGCGCTGTTCCGCATCGAAGTCATTCAGGTACCGCTGGCGCACCCCGAGCAGGCGCACATCGTCAGCTCGCCGCGCATTTTCGAGAACCTGGCCGCCCCGCCGCGCCACGGTGAGGCGCCGGAAGACATTGCCGCCGCCAAACATCAGGTCGATTCCGCGCGCACGGCCGGCGGCTACATCGCCACGATTCGCGGCCAGGAGCAAATCGCGCCGCCGCACTTCGTCATGTCCCAACTCGACAGCATCGTCAAGGCGCGCGGTGGCACCGGTGCGCCGACGGCGGCCGACAGCGCGACGCTGCGCGCCAATCTACAGAGCATCGTCGATCGCATTGTCGCGGCGCAAACGGCTCGTCAGGGACCGCCGCGCGGTCCGACCCAGTGCCACGACATCACCGTCTATCCGGCGATCGGCCTGGCGGGTGGCGCGTGCGCGGGTTACGGATTACTGCTCGACATCCGCGATCCTGCAAACCCCACCCGCGTGAGTGCCGTGTCCGATTCAAATTTCTCGTTCTGGCACTCGGCCACCTTCAACAATGACGGGACGAAGATTCTCTTCACGGACGAGTGGGGCGGCGGCCTCCAGCCGCGGTGCCGGGTCACGGATAAGCCCGAGTGGGGCGCGGACGCGATCTTCACGCTCAGCGGCAGCCAGCTGCAGTTCAAGAGCTATTACAAGCTGCCGGTCCCGCAAACGCAGTTCGAGAATTGCGTGGCGCACAACGGGACGCTCATTCCTGTGCCCGGGCGCGACATCATGGCGCAGGGCTGGTATCAGGGCGGGATTTCGGTGTTCGACTGGACGGACGCCAGCCATCCCAAGGAAATCGCCTTCTTCGACCGCGGGCCGATGGACTCCACGAAGCTCGTGGGCGCCGGCTCCTGGTCGGCGTACTGGTACAACGGCTACATCTACAGCTCCGAAATCGCCCGCGGGCTCGACATTCTCGAGTTGAAGCCGAGTCCGCTGCTTTCACAGAACGAAATCGACGCGGCGAAGCTCGTGCGATTCGATTACCTGAACGCCCAGGACCAGCAGAAGCAGGTCTGGCCCACCAGTTTCGTCGTCGCGCGGGCCTATGTCGACCAACTGGAGCGCTCGAACGGGCTGTCGGCCGCGCGGATCAAGGCCACACGCAGCGCGCTGCAGCGCGCGGAAAAGGCGTCAGCAGCGGCACGCCGCACGGCGCTGCGGCAGCTCGCGCGGCAGTTGACCACCGACGCGCAGAAGTCCAGCGACGCACCGAAGGTGCAGCTGCTGATCGCTGAAGTGAACGACTTGGGGAAATAGTTACCGGGTATTGTCAGCTTGCCGGTAGGGGCGCAGCATGCTGCGCCCCT
>DATGEQ010000063.1:0-19526 GCA_035309945.1 Gemmatimonadales bacterium
GGTCACGTTCGATGATCAGGTGCGCCAGGTGATTCCGGCGCGCGTGAAGGCGGGTCAGTGGACGCGGGTCGTGCGCGGTTTACTCGACACGCCGGACGGCGCAGGTACGGCCGCCCACGCAGCGCTGCAGCGTTTGACCGCACTGCTGACGCGGCGCGGTCTCGTGGTGTTGGTGTCCGACCTGCTGTTCGATCGCGAGCTGGCGCTCGCGGCGTTGCGGTACCTTCGGCATCGCGGCCATCAGGTCGTCGTCTTCCATCTGATGGATCCCGCTGAAGTCCAGCTGAGTGGGCCGCCGGAGGTGCGTTTCCGCGATCCGGAATCGACGGTCAGCGTGGTTGTCCGTCCGCGGGAGTTGGCGCGCGCCTATGCGGACACGGTCCAGCGGGAAATCGGTGCGTGGCGCAAAGCCTGCCGCCGCCATGGCATTGGGTACCATCACGTCCAGACCGACATGCCCTTCGGCCTCGCTTTGCGATTGCTGACGTGACTTTCCTTCACCCGCTGGCGTTACTGGGTCTTGTCGCCGCGGCGATCCCCGCCCTGCTTCATCTATTGCAGCGCAGAATTCCCCCCGAGGTCGATTTCCCACCGGTGCGATATCTGAGCGCGGCCGAGCGCGAGAGCGCGCGCCGCCTGAAACTCCGCCATCTCTTGCTGTTGATTCTTCGCACGGCGTTGATTGTCACCGTTGTGTTGGCCGCCGCGCGGCCGTTAGTGCCGTTGCGCGGCGGAGGCGCCCATCAGCCGACTGCCGTCGTCATCATTCTCGATAACTCCCCATCCTCCGGCGCCATTGTGAGCGGTGGTCTGGTCCTCGACCGGCTGAGAGTTGCGGCGCGTTCGTCTATCGAACGGACGACGAGCGCTGACCGCGTGTGGTTGATGTTGTGCGATGGGGTAATCCGCGGCGGCACGCGCGAAGCCCTGCTCGCGATTGTCGACAGCACACGCACCGGTTGGCTGCGCCTGGACCTGGTCCAGGCCGTCGAGCGCGCAGCCGGAACGGTGAACGCGCAACCATTGCCTGGGCGCGAGGTTCACGTCTTCAGTGACCTCCAGGTCACCGCGCTCGACTCGGGCCGCGCCGTCGTTCCTCGCGCCGTGCGGGTGCTGGCGCTGGCGCCGGGACGCGCAGTGGCCAATCGGGGGATTGCGTCGGTGGCCGTTTCCGAGGGTGCGGCGGTGATCGCATTGAGTGGTGCCGTAAGCGGCGCCGTGCCTGTGACCATTCGCATAACCAGCGGGCGGCGGGACCGCGGCGAGATCGCAGCCCGCGGACTCGCGACACCGGGCGGCGACAGCAGTGGCTCGACGCGAGCCGCGGTCACCGTTTCTCTGCCGGCGCAAACGCTGGAGCCGGGGTGGTGGGTGGGAGAGGCGGCGCTCGAGCCCGACGAGCTGCGGGCGGATGATCGGCGGCCCTTCGCGTGGCGTGTGGCGCCACCGGCGCGTGTGACGGCGACCCCGAGCGCCGGCTCGTTCGTCAGCGCGGCGCTCGCCGTACTGCAAGGGGGCCGGCGGGTCGTAGACGGTCGCGATGTCGTCATTAGCGGCGGGGAGACGCCGTCCGGCACGCATGCGATCGTGGAGCCTCCCGCTGATCCGGCGCTCGTCGGCCAAGCCAATCGCGCCTTGGCGTCGCGAGGCGTGTCTTGGCGCTGGGGCTCGCCGGGGACGCCAGGACCGATCGTGTCGCCACGGCTCCCGGTATTGAACGGCGCACCGGTAACGCAGCGCTACCGCTTCACCGGCGGCGAGGCTCCCGACGACGTGTTTGCAACCGTAAATGGCGAGCCGTGGCTCGTCCGTTCGGGGAATGTGGTGCTCCTCGGAAGCCGCCTCGATACGTCATGGACGGCGCTGCCGGCGCTGCCAGGCTTCGTCCCGTTCGTCGACGCGCTCGTCAATCGCCTCGTCATAGGCCAAGCAGACGTGGAGTCTGCGGAAGGAGCGCCGCACGTCGAGTTTCACACCCGCTCGGGAGGGTCCGATACAACCGGCGCCACGGTCTTTGGGCCCGACCCGCGCGAATCGGATCTTACGCCCGCCACCGTCCCGGTCGCGATGGCGGCGCTTGGCGGTAAGGATCGCGTAGCCGTCTTGAGCGCAAACGATCTCTTCGCCGAGCAATTTTCGGGCGCCCGCCGCGCCGATTTCAGTACCGCGCTCCTCGTGTTGGCGCTACTGCTCGCGGCGGCGGAGCTGGTGGTCGCGACCCGCACGCGCTAATGCCGCTCGATTTCCTTCTCGAGAAGTTCCACGACCTGCCGGCGACACGCTCGCTCCGCGACCGCTTGCCCGCGCCCGGCGCGCGCGTCGGCGTGGGCGGACTTCCCGGCTCGAGCCCGGCTGTGCTCGTGGCGAGCCTCGCTCGCCAGCTCCCCCAGCGCGTCTTTGCCGTTGTCGCGCCGACACCGGCGGACGCGGAGCGGTGGCTCGCGGATCTTCAGACCCTGCTGGGATTCGAGGCGATCGCGCTCTACCCGCAACGCGAGTCGCTCGGCGCCGAAGAGCCGCATTACGAGCTTGCCGGCGAGCGGATCGAGACGATCGAGGCGCTGCTGCGGGGAGCCGTTCGCGTTCTGATCACCACCGCGAGAGCCACGGCCGAACGAACTGCGGTCCCCACCACGCTGGAGCAGGCTCGTCTCGTGATCGAGGTCAATAAAGAAGAAAGGAGCCTCACCGCCACCTCACAACAGCTCGACGCGATCGGATACGAGCGAGTCCCGACGGTCACGGAAGTGGCCCAGTACAGTGTCCGTGGGGGGATCCTCGACGTGTATGGGTTCGGTATGGCCGGCGCTGCGCGGATCGAATGGTGGGGCGATGCCGTCGCATCGATCCGCAGTTTCGATCTCGACACACAGCGTTCTGGAGATCCCATAGACCGCGTGACGATCCTACCGGTACGAAGCGAAGCACAGAGCGTTCAAGATATGGAGGCGCAGCATGCCGCCCCGCTCCGATCCAATCTCCTCGATTTGCTTCCGACCGATACGATCGTCGTCCTGGATCAGGAGTCGGCGATCGAGCGCGAAGTCGAGCGCGCGTGGGCGGACGCCGCGCACCATCTCGAGGTCGCGCGTCGAATGGGCGAGGAGCCACCGGCGCGCGAGGCCTTGTTTGTCGAGCCCGATGGCTGGCGCAAGCGACTGCATGCGCTGCCGCGTCTGGTTGTCTCCGACGCCGAGACGGAGCAACGGTTCCCGCTCGCGCCGCCGGAGCATATCGATCGCGATCTGAAACGACTGCGGCAGATCATCGCCGAGCCGCCGGCTACCGTCATTCTGTGCGACAACGAAGGACAGCTCGAGCGCCTGGACGAGCTGCTGGCGACCGATCGCGCGACGCTCGTGGTCGGCGCGCTCGATGGCGGCTTCATCCTGCCGACGCTGCGCGTTCTCACGGATCACGAGATTTTCCGCCGCGCGCGCCGGCTGCGGCGGCCGCGGCGCTATCGCAGCGCCGTGACGACGGCGGCATCGCGTCCGCTCACCCCCGGCGGATACGTCGTGCATCTGGAGCACGGCATCGGCATTTACCGCGGACTCCAGACGATCGCGGTTGGCGCCGACGGCAGTACGCTCGAGGTCGCCGTCGTCGAATACGAGGGTGGCGATCGGCTGAACGTCCCGCTCTATCGGATCGATCAGCTCGAGCCGTATCGCGCCGTCGGCGACGGCGATGCCCCGCCGCCGCGCCTGCACCGGCTCGGCGCCACGACCTGGCAGCGACAGCGTGACAAGACGCGCGCCGCCATTCGAGCGATGGCTGCCGAACTGCTCGATCTCTACGCGCGGCGACAGCTCGCCCATGGCTATGCCTTTCCGACCGACACGCCGTGGCAGCGAGAGCTGGAATCGTCCTTCCTTTATGAAGACACGCCCGATCAGCGGCGCGCCTCGGAAGAGGTCAAACGTGACATGGAACGTGCGCGGCCCATGGACCGGCTGCTCGTCGGCGACGTCGGGTACGGCAAGACGGAAGTCGCCGTCCGGGCGGCGTTCAAGGTGCTGCAGGCGGGCAAACAAGTCGCCGTGCTGGTGCCCACCACGATTCTCGCCGAGCAGCACGGGCGCACGTTTCGCGAGCGACTGGCCGATTATCCGGTGCGCGTGGAAGTCCTGTCGCGCTTTCGCAGTGCCAAGGAAGCCGCTCCGATCGTGCAGCGCCTCGCGGCGGGTGAGGTCGATGTCGTCATCGGAACACATCGGCTGCTGTCGCCCGACGTCACATTCAAGGATCTCGGTCTGCTGATCGTCGACGAGGAGCACCGCTTCGGTGTCCGCCACAAGGAGCGCCTCAAGGCGCTGCGGCTCAGCGTCGACGTGCTGACGCTGACCGCGACGCCGATTCCGCGCACGCTGCATCTCTCGCTTGCGGGGTTGCGGGACCTCACCCTGCTCGAGACCGCGCCCAAGGATCGCTCTCCGGTCCTCACCTTTGTCGAGCCCTGGGACGACGGGTTACTCGAGGAGGCGATGGCCCGCGAACTCGACCGCGGCGGTCAGGTCTATTTCGTCCACAATCGAATCGAAACAATCAATACCGTTGCAGCGCGCGTGCAGGTGCTGGCGCCGCGGGCGCGACTGGCCATTGCACATGGACAGATGAACGAAGGCGACCTCGAGGCCGTCATGGGGCGGTTCGTGCGCGGCGAGGTGGACATCCTCGTTTCGACCATGATCGTCGAGTCGGGACTCGATGTCCCCAACGCCAACACCATGATCGTCGATCGCGCGGACCGGCTCGGACTGGCGCAGCTCTACCAGCTGCGCGGCCGCGTAGGCCGCAGCCACCGCCGGGCGTTCTGCTATCTGCTGGTTCCCGATCAGGTCGACGCGCAGGCGGAGGAACGTTTGCAGGTGCTCGAGCATCATACTGACTTGGGATCGGGATATCGCATCGCGCTGCGCGACCTCGAGCTGCGCGGTGCGGGCAATCTGCTCGGCGGTGAGCAGTCGGGGCACGTCCAGGCCGTCGGTTTCGATATGTACTTGCGCTGGCTCGAAGAGACCGTACGCGGCCTGAAACACGGGGAGCAGGGAACGGAAACTCCGGAGCAGTTCGCACCGCCGGACGTGACGCTCGACGCGCCGGCGCATCTCCCCGACGCATATGTCACCGACGACGATACCAAGCTCGATCTGTATCGGCGGCTGGCGCGCGCGGATCAAGCAGGTGAGATTCAAGCCGTCCGCGACGAGCTGCGTGACCGTTTCGGACCGCTGCCGGCGGCTGCTGAGCGTCTCTTACTGGTCGCCGAGTTGCGCGCGCTGGGCGCGCGCACGGGGTTGGAGACGATTCTGATCAAAGGCGACGAGGCGCGGCTCTCGTTCCGACGTGATGCGGCGCCGCGGCTCGCGGGCCTGCAAGTGGCACTCGAAGCCGTGCAGTTCGAAGCGGATGTGCGGCGCGCGATACCGCTCTCCCTCAGGCTCCGCCGGCTCGGCGGGGAGTCGATCGGTCCCGGACTGGTCCGGGCGCTCACGGCCGTTCTGCGGGATCATCACCGTCACTAGCGAAAGAGGAAACGGATGCGACGTGTCAGTCTGGTGTTGGGAGGGACGTTGGTCGCCGGATCGCTGATTGGGTGCAACGCGCTGCGCGATGCGTTCTCGTCGCGGGCGGATGTCGTCGCGCGCGCCAACGACCAGACGCTGTCCGTCGACCGCATGGCGGGATGGGCAGGCGCGAACCGCGATCTCCCGCTGGATCAGCAGACGCTTGGTCGCGTGGCGCACGCGTGGGTGGATTACGCGCTGTTCGCCGAAGCGGTCGTTGACGGCAAGAACCTGCGCGATTCCGCGACCGCGCTGGCGAGCATGTGGCCACTCGTCTCCCAGATCAAATGGCAGCGGCTGCACGATCGTCTGACGGCACGTGACAATCTCACGGCGCAACAGGTCGATTCGGTCTACCGAGCGGGCAACATCCGGGTCTTCCAGCACATTCTGTTCGAGGTGCCGCAGAACGCCGCCGACAGCGTGGACAAGCGCAAGCACCGCCAGGCTGAGGCGCTGTTACCACAGGCGCGGAGCGCGGGCCCGCGGTTCAGCCAACTCGCGGTCCGTTACTCCGAGGACCCCAGCGCCAAGGCCGCGGGTGGATCGCTCGGCCTGTCGACCCGGGGGCAGTTCGTGCCGCAGTTCGAAGACGCGGCGTGGAAGCTTCCGCCGGGCGGCGTCAGCCCGGTCATCAAGACGCAGTTCGGCTATCACATCATTCGCCGGCCGCCGCTCGCGGAAGTGCGTGATTCGTTCCGCGTCGAGTTGGAGCAGCGGGTCACGCGCGAGTTCGATTCCGTGTACGTCGATAGCCTCGAGATCAAGCGCAAGATCACGCCGGTCGATCGTGCGCCCGAGATCACGCGCACCGCGTTGTCGGACATCGATGCGGCACGCGCCAGCGGGCAGGTGCTCGTCAAGTATCGCGGTGGCTCGCTCCGGGTACGCGACCTGGTGCGCTGGCTCGCGGCGCTGAACCCGCAGCTCATGCAGACGCTGCCGACGGCCAACGATCAGCAGGTCGATCAGTTCCTCAAAATCCTCACACAGCGCCAGCTCCTTCTGGAGCAGGCGGACTCGGCCGGCATCAAGCTTACGGACGACGACTGGAAACAGATCCGCGAAGAGCACGACTCGACGATCGTGACGCTCACCACGATTCTCAATCTTACGCCGGAGGTGGTGCGTGACTCGGCCGGCAAGACGGCCGCCGATCGGTCCAAGTTCGCCGCCGATCGCGCGACGGAATACCTCGACCGTGTCCTGAAGAAGCGGACACGCTACTTCCCGGTGCCGGTGTTTTTGGCGGAGCGGCTGCGCAACCAGGCGCAGTGGGACGTCGACGAAACGGGACTGCGGCGCGCCGGGGAACGTGGTGAACAACTGCGGGGCGATTCTACCCAGGCGCCCGGCCCGAACATGAGACCAGCGCCCGGTCCTCCGCCCATCGACACGGCGCGGCCGCAAGGGGGAGGTCGGAAGGGCCGATGAAACTCGTCTTCGGGTTGTTGCTCGCGTGCGCGACGACGGCGGCGGCACAGCAAGGTCCGCCGCAGAATCCGCTGCTCGATCGCATCGTCGCCGTCGTGGGGACGCGGCCGATTCTCGCGTCCCAGATAGAGGAAGAAATGGTGCAGCAGCAGGCGCAAGGCCAGGCGCTGCCGACCGATTCCGCCGGTCTCGCGAAGCTCCGGCACGACGTTCTCGATCGTCTCATCGACGTCGAGATTTTGGTGCAGCAGGCCGAGCGCGACACGTCGATCAAGGTCACGGATCAGGAAGTCCTCGATCAGGTCGAGCAAACGTATCAGAACGTCCGCAAGCAGTTCGCCTCGGAGAACGATTTCCGCGATCAGATTCGCCAGGCGCGGTTCGGTTCGGTGGAGGAGTGGCGGCGCTGGCTGGGAGACGAGCAGCGGCGGCAACTCTACGCACAGCGTCTGATTGAAGCGCAGCGGCAGAAGGGCAAGCTGAAACCAATCCCGCCGACCGATGCGCAAATGCGGGAGTTCTGGGATCAGAACAAGGATCAGCAGCCCAAGCGTCCGGCCACGGCGTCGTTCCGGCAGATCGTCATCAAACCGGTGGCGGACTCGGTGGCGCGGCTGCGCGCTTTCCAGCGCGCGGAGTCGTTAGTGGTGCAGCTACGGCATGGCGCCGATTTCGCCACCGTGGCGAAGCGGTTCTCGAACGACAGTGCGTCAGCCGCGCAGGGCGGCGAGCTGGGATGGTTCCGGCGCGGCGTCATGGTGCGGGAGTTCGAAGACGTCGCATTCCGGATCCGCCCCGGCGAAATCTCCGATCCGGTGGAGACGCCGTTCGGCTTCCACATCATCAACGTCGAGCGAACGCAGCCGGCGGAAATCCTGGCGCGTCACATTCTGATCACGCCGGAAATCAGCAAGCCGCAGATCGACAAAGCGCGCCATCTCGCCGACTCGCTGCACGACGCGCTCGCGCGCGGCACCGTAACGATCTCGTTCGACTCGCTCGCCAAAATGTACGCGGATCCGCTCGAAGCGAAGCTGGCGGAAGACGCGCCGCTCACCGACATGCCGCCCGAGTATCAAAAGGTTTTCTCGGCCGACACGACGCTCGGGCTCAAGCCCGTGATCACGGAGGGCGCCGATACGCCGCGGCCCAAGTTCATCGTGCTGGAAGTGACGGCGCGGAAGGACGCCGGTGATCTCTCGTTCGACGACGTGAAGCTGAAGATCCGGCAAACCCTCGGCGATCAGCTCGCGATCCGGCATTACATCGATCAGTTGAAGCGACAGATCTACGTCGACGTCAGACTCTAGCGTGGCCGCGAGCCGTCCCCGTCTCGCTGTCGCAGTCGGAGATCCGCGGGGCATCGGCCCCGAGGTCGTGCGCAAGGCGCTGCGCCAGCCGCTCGACGCCGACGTCCGCATCGTGGGCGGCTGGGAGGACGGAGCCCCCAACGAGATCGAGGCGGGCCGCGCGGCCGCGCAGGGGATCGAAGCCGCGGCGCGGCTCGCGCTGTCAGGCGAGGTGGACGCGATCGTGACAGGCCCGGTCAACAAGACCGCCCTGCACGCCGCCGGCTACCGCTTTCCCGGCATCACGGAATTTCTGGCACACATCGCGGGCGACATACCGGTGGCCATGATGTTGACGACCGGCCGGCTGCGCGTCGTGCTCGTGACGACGCATCTGTCGTTGCGTGACGCGATTGCATCGCTCACGACGGAGCGCGTCGTTCAGGCGGGACGCATCGCGGTCGACGCACTGCAACATTGGTGGGGTGTGGCCAATCCGCGGCTCGCGCTGTGCGCGCTGAACCCGCATGCGGGCGAGGGCGGGTTGTTCGGCGACGAAGATGCGCGCATCCTCGAGCCCGCAGCCGCGGCGCTCGATGCCGCCGGGCCGCTGCCGGCCGACACCGTGTTCGTGCGCGCGCTCCGCGGGGAATTCGACGCGGTGCTCGCGCCGTATCACGACGTAGGTATGACCGCGGTCAAAGTGTCGGGCTTCGGCACCGGAGTGAACGTGACGCTTGGCTTGCCGTTCATTCGCACGTCGCCCGATCACGGCACCGCGTTCGACATCGCCGGCAAGGGAATCGCCGACGCGGGGTCGATGCGCGCGTCGCTCGAATTGGCGGTCCAGCTGACGCACTCGCGCGAGGGACAGGCAGCAGCGCGCTAGCTCGACGACTCGGCGACGTGCGTGGTCGCCGGCCACACCCGCACGCGTCCCACCCGCCGGCCATCCATCTCCAGAATCTCGAACGTGGCACCCTGCAGGTTCACGCGATCGCCGACCTTGGGCAGCCGGCCGAGTCGTCCGAATAGCAGGCCGCCGATCGTCGTGTAATCCGCGTCATCGAGCTGCAGCTTCAGCGCGCGATTGACGTCGCTGATTTCGGTGCTTCCCGCCATCACCGGAACGCCGCCGCCGGGCGTTCCGGCGGCGGCCCCCGCCGCGGCGGCGGGTGCTTTGTCGTATTCGTCGTAGATCGGCCCGACGATTTCCTCGAGCAGGTCCTCCATCGTCACCAGTCCCGCCGTGCCGCCGAATTCGTCGAGCACGATGGCGAGATGCACCTTCTGCCGTTTCATGTCGGCCAAGACGTCCTCGACCTCGCGCGTGCCCGGGACGAAGAACGCCGGTCGCGCGATGTCTTGCACGGGAGACTCGGAGCCGGAGAGTAAGCCGCGCAGAATGTCTTTCGCGTGCACGATACCGACGACGTCGTCGAGCGATTCGCCCGTGACGGGATAGCGAGACCTGCCGGCGGCGGCTACGCGATCCGCGGCTTCGGCGAGCGCCAGCTCGGCGGGGAGCGCGACGATCTTGGTGCGCGGCGTCATCACTTCGCGCGCGTTCTTCTCGCTGAATTCGAACACCCCTTCCAACAGGCGCGCGTCGCCCGCGCCGAGGCCTCCGGTCTTGCGGCTTTGCTCGACCAGCATGCGGAGCTCTTGCGGAGAGTGAACGCGATCGGCAGCGAGGCTCGTGCTCTTGATGCCGAGGGCGCGCAGCGCCAGGCGCGCGCTCACGTTCAGCGCCAGATTGAACGGCCGCGTGATCCACGAGAACACCATGAGCGGCGTGACAACCCAGCGGCTCGTGCTCTCGGGATACGTGATCGCCCATGCTTTGGGCGTGAGCTCGCCGAACACGACGTGCAAGAACGAAACGACGGCGACCGCGATCGCGGAGGCGATGCCGCCGCGCGCGAGGAAGTTGAGAGCGGGCGGCAGCGCCGAGAACCAATCGCGAAACAGGTGGCCGACGGTATCCTCGGCGACGAAGCCGAGCAGGATCGACGTGAGGGTGATGCCGAGCTGCGTCGCCGAGAGCAGCCGGTAGAGGTCGCCGATGGCCTTGCGCACGAGGCGGGCTTTGCGGTCGCCGCGTCGGATCATCGCCTCGAGTCGCGTGCGCCGAGACGCCACGAGGGCGAATTCCGCCGCGACGAAGAACGCGTTGATGGCGACGAGCGCGATGATCGCGAGGAGTCGCAAGCCCAGGACGTTCACGGCCTAATAGTATTAGATTTGCGCCGAGGAAACATCTGTGCTCCCGGTTGAAGCCCACTGCACGTATCGCGCGCCGATCAACGTCGAGACTCGACGGCGTTTGACGCTCGCGCTCATCATCACCGCGGTCGTCATGGTGATCGAGTTCGCGGGCGGCTGGCTCGCGGGCTCGTTGGCGCTGCTCGCCGACGCGGCGCACATGCTCGCCGACGTGGCGGCGCTCGCCCTCGCGCTGCTCGCCGCGTGGATCGCGCAGCGCCCTGCGACGCCGGAGCGCTCCTTCGGCTTCATGCGTCTCGAGATCCTGGCCGCGCTGGTCAACGGCGCGATTCTCTTCGCGATCGCGCTCGGCATCGGCGTCGAGGCATGGCGGCGCTTCCGCGCGCCCCCGGCGGTCAACGGCGCGCTGCTGCTCGGCGTCGCCGCGATCGGCTTCATCGCGAATTTTGCCACGACGCTCGTGCTGCATCACGGTCACGAGCATTCGCTCAACCAACGCGGCGCCTACCTGCACGTGCTTGGCGATCTGCTCGGCTCGGTGGGCGCGCTGATCGCCGGCGTGATCGTCTTGACGCTGGGCTGGACGCTCGCGGATCCGGTGATCTCGGTGTTGATCGGGATGCTCGTGCTCGTGAGCGCCTGGCGGCTGGTCAAGGAAAGCACGGACGTTTTGCTCGAGGCCGCGCCCGCGCACATCGCGCTCACCGACGTGCACGATCGGATCGCGTCGGTTCCGGGCGTCGAATCGGTGCATGACCTGCACCTCTGGACTGTGACGAGCGGCGTCGTCGCGATGAGCGGGCACCTGGTGGTCAAGAATCCCACGGACAATCAACCCGTGCTCGAGGCTGTGCAGGACCGCATGCGGGCGCTTGGTATCCAGCACGTCACGGTGCAGGTGGAGCGAGAGCCTACATGCGACTAGGGCGGCAATAGGCGGCAGAGGCTGTTGCCGCCTTGTGCCGCCCCATGCCGCCCTTGTATACTGCGCCCCTCATTTGGAGACCTCAGAGGGCGTAAGCCAGTGAAGATCCGCAACATCGCTATCATCGCCCACGTCGATCACGGCAAGACGACGCTGGTGGACCAGATGCTCCGCCAGGCCGGCGTCTTCCGCGCCAATCAGCAGGTGGCGGAGCGCGTCATGGATTCCAACCCGCTCGAGCGCGAGCGCGGTATTACGATCCTGGCGAAGAACACTTCGGTTCGGTGGGGCGACACGAAAATCAATATTGTGGACACGCCGGGCCACGCCGATTTCGGCGGCGAGGTCGAGCGGATCCTGCGCATGGTGGACGGCTTCCTGCTCCTCGTCGATGCCGCGGAAGGTCCGATGCCGCAGACGCGCTTCGTCGCGGGCAAGGCGCTGGCGCTGGGGCTCAAACCGATCGTGCTGATCAACAAGATCGACCGGCCCGACGGCGAGCCGATGCGGGTCCACGACGAGGTGCTCGAGCTGCTCATGGACCTCGACGCGTCGCACGAGCAGTTCAATTGTCCCTTCCTTTATACGTCGAGCCGGGCGGGCACGGCGACGCTCGAACTGGAGAAGCCGGGGAAGGACCTGAAGCCGCTCTTTGACACGATTCTGGAGACGATCCCGCCGCCCCAGGGCGCGACCAACCAGGATGGCCCGTTCCAGATGCTCATCTCGACCCTCGACTACTCGTCCTATCTCGGCCGCATCGGGATTGGGCGAATCGAGCGGGGGCTGGTGCATGTCGGGGACACGGTCGCGTTACTGCCGATCGGCGAGCCGGGTCCTGTCGGTGACGGCAAGTTCGAGCAGGCGCGGATCGTGAAGCTCTTTGCGTTCGAGGGGCTCGATCGCGCCGAGATCGAAACCGCCGCCGCCGGAGAGATCGTCGCCGTTGCGGGGCTGGCCGGTGTCGAAATCGGCAAGACGGTGACCGCGCCCGATCACCTCGATCGCCTGGCCGGCATCGCGGTCGAGGAGCCGACGATCTCGGTCGACTTCCTCGTCAACAACTCGCCGCTCGCGGGGCGCGAGGGCAAGTACGTGACGGGACGGCAGCTACGGGAGCGGCTGTATCGCGAGCTCGAGCGCAACGTGGCGCTGCGGGTCGAGGACACCGATACGCCGTACGCCTTCACGGTGTCGGGCCGTGGCGAGCTGCATCTCGGCATCTTGATGGAAACGATGCGCCGCGAAGGATACGAGTTCCAGGTGAGCCGGCCGCGTATCATTCCGCGCGAGGGGCCGAATGGGGAGCGGTTGGAGCCCTACGAGGAGCTGATGATCGATTGCCCCGAGGGGTACGTCGGGGTCGTCATGGAGAAGCTGGGGCCGCGCCGCGCGACGATGCTGGACATGAAGAACCCGGGCCTCGGCATGGTGCGCATGCGGTTCAAGATTCCGGCGCGCGGGCTGCTCGGCTATCGTTCGGAGTTCTTGACGGACACGCGGGGGACGGGAATCATCCATCACCGCTTTTTCGAGTACGACAAATGGGCCGGTCCGTTGTCGGGCCGGAACCGCGGTGTGATGGTGGCGGACCGGGAGGGGGTGGTGGTCGCGTACGCCCTCTTCAATCTTCAGGAGCGCGGGACGATGTTCGTACAGCCTGGGGATCCGGTTTACGAGGGGATGATCATCGCGGAGCACGTGCGGCCGGGTGATCTCGACGTGAACGCGACCAAGGAAAAGAAGCTCACGAACATGCGCACAACGGCGGCGGACGAGATGATTATCTTGGAGCCGCCACGCCAGATGACCTTGGAGCTGGCGCTCGAGTACATCGAGGACGACGAGTTGATCGAGGTGACGCCGTCGTCGCTGCGGCTTCGCAAGCGGCTGTTGGGGGCCACGGAGCGTCGCAAGCTCGCGCGCAGCGAGAAGCGCGCGTTGGAGGAGTAGGGCAGGGCAACGGTCCTGGAGCAGTCGTTCGACACGAACCTCAGCCGGAGGTGGCAATGCTGGCCCGCGAGACGTCGACGCATTGGTCGCTCAAGCGCAGGAGCGACGAAGTCGACGAGGAGTTCGGGGAATTCGAAGAGGACAAGGAACTCGACGAAGACTTCGATGATGAGCTGGACGAGGACGAGCTCGACGACGAGGATCTCGACGAAGACGATTACGACGACCTCGATGACGAGTTCGACGAGGGAGACGAGGACGACTTCCGGCCCAAGAAGGGACCGAAGAGGGAGTGGGAGTAGACGCGCCTGGCAAACAAACAGCGGCGAGCGTTGCGAGACGCTCGCCGCTTGTCTTTACAAATAGCGCGTCGGTCTCACGGTCCTGTGCAACCCTCCGAACATGCAATCAGTCAGGACATGCGTACCTGCATCGAGAACTGTCTTGACTGCTACGCCATCTGTGTCGAAACGAAAGCCCATTGCTCCATGCTCGGAGGCAAAACATGTCGAGCCTTCACATCTAGGCCGATCGTTTGCGCCGTCCGAGCAGCTGGGCATTGATGGCGACAATTATCGTCGATGCCGACATGAATACCGCGCCGAGCGCTGGAGAAAGTAGAATGCCCGCCGCTCGGTACAACACACCCGCCGCCAACGGGAGGGCCACGGCGTTGTAGCCAGTGGCCCACCACAGATTCTGCACAATCTTTCGGTACGTCGCCCGCGCCAGGGCGATAATGGCCGGAACGTCCCGTGGGTCGGAGCGAACCAGGACGATGTCGGCAGACTCCAGTGCGACGTCGGTGCCCGCCCCGATCGCGATCCCCACATCCGCTTCGACGAGTGCCGGAGCATCGTTGACGCCATCCCCAACCATCGCCACGGTGAGGCCGCGGCTCTTGATCTCACGGATCTTCGCGGCCTTTTGATCCGGCAGCACCTCCGCGAAGTACTCATCTAGGCCCAACTGGTCCGCCACCCACCGAGCGACGGCCGTGGCATCGCCCGTGAGCATCATCGAGCGGATGCCCATTCCCTTGAGTCGCATGAGCGCTTCGCGTGCTTCCCGGCGGATGATGTCCGCTAAGGCGATCGCGCCGGCGACCTTCGCGTCAACGAGGACGTACACGACTGTCTTGCCCTGCTCGGCAACGCGGCGCACGCGTTCATGATCCGCCGTGAGGCGTTGTTCCTTGAGGTAGCCAGGGCTGACGACAGCAACCGCCACTCCATCCACGGTTCCGCGCGCGCCCTTGCCGGGAATCGCGGCCGCGTCGGCCGGGGTTGAGTACCTGACACGTCGCTCCAGTGCCGCGCGTACGACGCCTTGCGCAATGGGATGCTCGGACCGACTCTCGATTGCCGCGGCGAGACGCAGCACCTCGGCGTCGCTCCGTCCATCGAGCGAAATGACGTCGGTCACGCCGAAGCGACCTTCGGTCAACGTTCCAGTCTTGTCGAAGACAATGGCGTTGAGTTCGCGCGCCCGCTCGAAGGCTGCCCGATCCCGAATCAGCAGACCGCTTCGGGCGGCCAGCGCGCTCGAGACCGCAACGACAAGCGGGACCGCGAGACCGAGAGCGTGCGGACAGGTGATGACCATGACGGTCACCATGCGCTCGAGCGCGAAGTCGAGTTCGCGTCCTGCCGCGAGCCAGCCGGCCAGGGTGACCGTTCCTGCCACGACGGCGATCACCGTCAGCCACATCGCGGCGCGATTCGCGAGGTCTTGCGTGTGAGAGCGCGTTTCCTGCGCCCGCCGGACGAGATCGACGACCTGTGACACATACGTGTCCGCGCCGGTTCGTGTCACTCCTACCGTGATTGCAGACTCGCCGTTCACCGCGCCGCCCAAGACGGCATCACCCGCGGCCCTCTCTACTGGCTGTGACTCACCCGTGAGTAATGCCTGGTTGATCGTGGTGCGGCCATCCGCGATCGTGCCGTCAGTCGGGATCTTTTCTCCGGGCTTCACCAGCACCAGATCGCCGGACATCAACTCAGTCAGCGGTACATCCTCGGTCGATCCATCGGGGCGGATTCGATGCGCCACGGCAGGGAGCAAGCGCACCAGCGCTTCGAGCGCGCGCGACGCACCGAGCACGGAGCGCATCTCGAGCCAATGCCCGAACAGCATGATGTCGATCAGCGTGGCCGTTTCCCAGAAAAACACACTGCCCGAGACGCCAAGCACGACGGCCGCGCTATAGACGTACGCGACCGTAATTGCGAGCCCGACCAGCGTCATCATGCCGGGAAGCCTCTTCTTCAGCTCGTCGACAAGCCCAGTGAGAAACGGCCAGCCGCCATAGAAGTAGACCGCTGACGCGAATCCGAATCCCACATAGCGGTCACCCGCGAACGCGAGCGCGTCGCGCAATCCCACGAGGTGCTGGAGCATCTCGGAGGTCGCAAGGACGGGAATGGTCAGCGCGAGTGAGACCCAGAAGCGACGGCGGTACTCGTCGACCATGGAGGCGTGCCCGGCGTGCCCTTCGTGCGCAGCCGTGGCTTGCGGTCCATGTTGCGCATGGTGATGCTGATGCGCGGCGTGGTTCATATGCGTCACGATTCGCCAGTCCGCCTGAGCTCCCACTTCCGCCACAGGAAGTAGATGGCCGGAATGACCACCAGCGTGAGCGCCGTGGACGTCACCATGCCACCCACCATCGGCGCGGCGATCCGCTTCATGACGTCGGCGCCTGTGCCCGCGCTCCACAGAATCGGAGCGAGGCCGAAGATCACGGCCGTCACCGTCATCATCACCGGCCGCAGCCGCTGCACTGCGCCCTCGGCCACGGCCGCGGCGACGTCCGCGGGGCCGTGCAACGCGCCCTCCCGCCGGTGCCGCTGGAAGGATTCGTCGAGATAAATGAGCATTACGACGCCGGTCTCCGCGGCCACGCCGGCCAGCGCAATCAAGCCGACCCATACCGCGACACTCGTGTTGTAGCCAAGCGCCCACAGTGACCAGATCCCTCCGATGAGCGCAAAGGGTAGCGCCAGCATGACGAGCAGCGTCTCTTCGATACGGCGGAAGTTGAGATAGAGCAGCAGGAAGATGAGGCCGAGCGTGACGGGTACGACGATCCTGAGTTTTTGCGCCACACGCTCCATGAATTCGAACTGCCCGCTCCACGCCAGCCGGTAGCCTGGCGGGAGTGTGAGCTGCGCGGCGACCACGCGCTGCGCATCCCGCACGTAGCCGCCGAGATCCCGCCCCTCGATGTCCACGTACACGGTCGTCACAGGAAACGCATTGTCGGTCTTCACGGCCATCGGCCCCTGAACGACATTCACCTGAGCAACCTGTCCCAGCGGAATCTGCACGCCGGACATCGTCGGCACGACGATCTCGCGCAGCTTCTGCGCGTTGTCCCGGAGCTCGCGCGGGTAGCGTACGTTGACCTCGTAGCGCTCGCGACCCTCGACGGTGATCGCCGCCGTCATGCCGCCGGCCGTGGCCATCACGACATCATGCAGGTCACCCGCGTTGAGCCCGTACCGCGCGGCCTGCAGGCGGTCGGTCCGCACATCCACGTAGTAGCCGGAGACGTTGCGCTCGGCGAAGACATTCCGCGTTCCCGGCACACGCTTCATAATGCGTTCGACTTCAATGCCGAGCTGCTGCAGCGTGTCGAGGTTCGGCCCGTAGATCTTGATGCCGATCGGCGTCCGGACGCCCGTTGCGAGCATGTCGATCCGGTTCTTGATGGGCATCGTCCACGCATTGGTGACGCCCGGCAGCCGCGTCGCACGATCCATCTCGCTCACCAGCCGCTCCGTGGTCATGCCGGAGCGCCACTGGTCGTGCGGCTTCAGGACGACCGTGGTCTCGTACATGTCGAGCGGCGCGGGGTCGGTCGCCGTACTGGCGCGGCCCACTTTCCCAAAGACCGTCGCAACCTCCGGGAAGCCGGCGAGCACGCTGTCCTGATAGCGCATGATGTCGCGCGCCTGCCCGATGGAGACGCCCGGCACCGTCGTCGGCATGAAGAGCAGCGAGCCTTCATCGAGCGGGGGCATGAACTCGCTGCCCAGCCGGCTCCAGGGCAGTACCGTCACCGCGAGCACGACCACCGCCCCGATGACGACGCGCCAGGGATGGCGCAGGACCCATGCGATCACGGGACGATAAGCGCGCATCAGCCAGCGGTTCACGGGGTTGCCTTCCTGAGGCCGGATGCGCCCGCGCACCAGATACCCCATCAACACGGGGACGAGCGTGATCGAGAGCAGTGCAGCGCCTGCCATCGCGAAGGTCTTGGTGAAGGCGAGCGGCTTGAACAGCCTGCCCTCCTGTTGCTCCAGCGTGAACACGGGCAGGAACGACACGGTGATGATCAGCAGCGAGAAGAAGAGCGGCGGTCCCACTTGCACGGCCGCCTCGCGCACGATGTCCCACCGATCCTTCTTTCCTGCTCCGGGCTCCCCGCTCCCCGCTCCCTCCCGTTCCAGGTGTTTATGCATGTTCTCGATCATCACGATTGCCGCGTCCACCATCGCGCCGATCGCGATCGCGATCCCGCCCAGGCTCATGATGTTCGCTCCGACGCCGAGCGACCGCATGACCAGGAACGAGACGAGAATCCCGAGTGGCAGGGTGACAATCGCGACGAGGGCCGAGCGGAAGTGAAGTAGAAAGAGCACCGAGATGAGCGCCACGATGATCGACTCTTCCACCAGCGTACGGTTGAGATTGGCGATGCCGCGATGAATCAGATCGGCGCGGTCGTACACCGGCACGAGCCTGACGCCCGCCGGCAGCGTGCGCTGGACCTCGGCAATCCGATGCTTGATGGCTTCGAGCGTCTTGAGGGCGTCGCTGCCGAACCGCATGATGACGATGCCGGCCACGACCTCACCGCGCCCGTTCAGGTCCGCCGCGCCGCGGCGCGGCGCCGGCCCCACCTGTACCGTCGCGATGTCACCCACCCGGATCGGCGTGCCATCCATTGTGGCGCCGACCGCGACGTCCTCGATCTCCGAGACCGAGCGCAGGTAGCCCAGGCCCCGAATCATGTACTCGCGGCCACCCATCTCGATGACGCGCGCGCCGACGTCGGCGTTGTGCGCGCCAATCGCCTGAACGACGCGCATGACCGGAACATGAAACGCGCGCAGCCGCTCGGGATTCACCTCCACCTGATACTGTTTCACGTAGCCGCCGAGGCTGGCGACTTCCGAGACGCCGGGGACTGCGGTGAGCTGGTAGCGGACGTACCAGTCCTGCAGGCTGCGCAGCTGCGCGAGGTTGAGCGAGTCGCTTTGGAGGACGTACTCGAACACCCACCCGACGCCGGTCGCGTCGGGGCCGAGCGTTGGTTCGACGCCCTGCGGGAGCCGCTGGCGTAAGCCGTTCATGTACTCGAGGACGCGCGAGCGCGCCCAGTACAGGTCGGTCCCGTCTTCGAAGAGCACGTAGACCAGCGACAGTCCAAAAAACGAATACGCTCGCACGACGCGCGCGCCCGGCACCTTGAGCATCTCCGAGGCGATCGGATAGGTGACTTGGTCCTCGACGATCTGCGGCGCCTGCTCGCTGAACTCGGTCTGGATCACGACCTGTACATCCGAGAGGTCAGGCAATGCATCAATCGGTGTCGTGGTCACCGCCCAGATGCCGCCCGCGACCAGCGCCAGCGTCCCCAGCCCGACCAGGAATCGGTTGCGGAGCGACCACGCGATGATCGTGCCGATCATGGCCGCTTCTCCGTGCTCATGTTCATGCCGCGCATGTCGCTCATCCCGGCGCCGGCGGTGAGTCGGGATTCGGCGTCCACGAGGAAGTTGGCCGAGGCCACGATGCGCTCGCCCGCGCTGAGGCCGCTATCGATTTGAAAGCGATCGCCGGCGCGTCCGCCGAGCACGACTGCGCGAGGTTCGAGCGCGCCGCTGGGCGCCACCACGAAGACCAGGTTCCGTTCCCCCGTCTGCACGACCGCCTCGGCGGGAACGTTGACGGCGTCGCGATTGACCAGGGCCTCGAGGAGCAGGGTAGCGTACATCCCCGGACGTAAGTCACCACTTCGGTTCGAGAACGCGACCCGGATCTGCCCGCTGCGGCTGCTGTCGTCCACCGTGGGCGACACGAAGCTCACGCGGCCCGTGAACGTGCGGCCTGGAT
>DATGEQ010000064.1:0-18665 GCA_035309945.1 Gemmatimonadales bacterium
CGTGTACCACGCGAACTATCTCATCTGGATGGACATGGCGCGCACCGAGCATCTGCGCGAGCATGGGATGTCGTATCGCGATCTGGAGCAGCAGGGCACCTATCTTACCGTCACGGACGTCCACGTCCGTTATCGGCAGCCCGCCCGCTACGATGATATGATTCGGGTCCGCTGCTGGGTGCGCGATCTCGCCTCGCGGCGGGTCATTTTCGGATACGCGATCGAACGAGCGGCCACGGACGAGCTGCTCGCCACCGGCGAAACGTCGTTGATCGCGTTGAATCCACAACAGACGCTGTCGCGCATTCCGGAGCACGTGTGTGAGCTGCTCGAACCCACGGAAGACCCGGTTCGTCTCTAGACTCGTGGCATGCGTCGCGCTGTTCGCGGCGCGGCCGGTGGAGATGTTGGCGCAGCGGCCGGTTGATGAAACGACGATCGGCGTGCTGGCCGCTGTCCTCGCCGCCGCGGACGCCAGGGTGTTCGATCCCGCGTCGCTGCGCGACGCGCTGAGTCACACGAACCCCGCCGTCCGTCGCCAGGGCGCGCTCGCCGCGGGACGCATCGGCGATACCGCCGCCGTCGATCTGCTGATCCCCGTACTGAACGATTCCGCGCCGGTGGTCCGGGCCGCCGCCGCGTTCGCATTGGGTCTGCTGAGGGATGCGCGCGCCATTGCCCCGCTCGAGCACACGATCGAAGCGGTCGGACCCGCGGAGCAGGGCGTGCCGCAGCTCGAGGCCGTCACCGCGATCGCCAAGATCGGCGGCGACGATGGCGCGCGGGCGTTGCGCGACGTCATCGCCTCCGCGTCTCCGACCTCGCCGACCCCGGTGGTGAATGCCGCGCTGCTCGAGTCCTGGCGTCTGGGAACGCGCGCGCCGATCGCCGAGCTCGTGCGATTCACCGACGCCACCGATGCGGCGACGCGGTGGCGAGCGCTCTACGCACTCGGGCGGCTGCGCGCAAAAGCGGGCGCCGCCCCACTCGTGCGCGGTCTCAGCGACGCCGACGCGCGGACGCGCACCGTCGCGGCGCGCGGCATCAATAAGGCGCTGCTCGACAGCGCCCGTCTCGACTCGCGCGAGGCGGTCGCGGGGTTGCGGCGCTTGCTCGACGACGCCGATGCCCACATTCGCATCAATGCGCTGCGCGCCCTGGCATCGTTTCGGGACTCCGCGCTGGCGCCCGCCGCGGTGCCGCTGCTCGCCGATCGTGACCTCGGCGTCCAGGTCCAGGCCGAAACGACGCTGGGCGTGTTGCGTGGCGGAGCCGCGCTCGCGGCCCTGCGCCAACGCCTCGCGAGCGGCGTTTTCGCTCTCAAGCGCCAGGCGCTGATCGCCACCGCACAGGCCGACAGCGCGGCCGGTGTCGCCGCCGCGCTCGCGGTCAGCCGCGACGCCGATTGGCGGTGGCGCAGCGTGGCAGCCGAGAGTTTCGGCGCGGCGCGCGCGCGCGACCGGCTCGCGGCGCAGCTCGCCGACAGTGACGGTCGTGTCGTGGCGCAGGCGCTGCAGATGTTGCAGCGGATCGTCCCAGCCGACGACTCCGGGTTGCGCGCGCGCGCGCGCCGGCTGCTCTCGCATTTCGATCCCGCCGTGCGCAGCGTCGCGGCCGACCTGACCGCGCGTCATCCGAGTATCGACGACGTCGATCTGCTCGTTGCGGCGTACCGGCGCGCGGAGGGGGATCCGTTCGACGATGCCCGGCTGTCGGCGGTCTCGGCGCTGGGGGCGATTGCCGGGTCGTCAGCGGCCGGCCGGGTCCGGGTGGCCACGGCATTCGTCTCAGCCACCCCCCGGCCCGGCGATTACCTCGTGCGGCGTCTCGCCGCCGATACGTTGCCCGACACGCGTGACGCCTGGGGCCCCGTTCTCCCCATCGCTACCGGCCGTACGATCTCGGACTATCGCGACATCGCGCGCCGCTGGCTGGTGCCCGCGTTGGGAGGCATCAACCCACACGTCGTTTTGGAGACCGACCGCGGCCGGCTCGATATCGAGCTCTTACCGGCCGAAGCGCCGATCACGATCGCGGTGTTCATGGGCCTCGTCGAGCGCCGCTTCTTCGATGGTTTCCGCTGGCATCGCGTCGTCCCGAACTTCGTCGTGCAGGACGGCGATCCACGTGGCGATGGTTGGGGAGGACCTGGACCCGCCTTTGTCGTGCGCGATGAAGTGAACCCGGTCCGCTACGAGAGCGGATCGGTCGGGATGGCGCTGTCGGGACCGAACACGGGCAGCAGTCAGTATTTCATCACGCATTCCGCGCAGCCGCACCTCGATGGCATCTACACGATCTTCGGTCGCGTCGTCGGCGGTCTCGATGTGCTGGACGAGATCGGGCAGGGCGATCGCATCAGGAGCATTCATCGATGATGCTGCCCTCAACGGCAACGATTCGCCGGGCACAGGTTTTCACCAGTGTGATCATTGCCGCGATCGCCTTTGCCGTCCCCGCCGCGGCGCAGTACGGCTACTTCGGCCAAAACAAGATTCAGTATCGCCGCTTTGACTGGCGCGTCCTGCACGGCGAGCACGTCGACCTCTACTACTATCCCGAAGCTGAAGAGTTGGGCCGAGTCGCGCTCGCGTATGCGGAAGCGAGTTACGACGTCCTGGAGCGGCGCTTCAACCACGCGGTGACGCGCCGCATTCCGATGATCGTCTATGCTTCACACTCGGACTTCGAGCAGACGAACATCCTGCCCTTCATCCCGCCCGAAGGCTTGCTCGGCGTCACGGAGTTTCTGAAGCACCGCGTCACACTGCCGTTCCGCGGCAGCTACGCGGAGTTTCGCCATACGATTCGTCACGAGCTGGTCCACGTCTTCCAGCTGAGCCTCGCGTCCCAGACGTTCAGCCGCTATCCCCGCTTTCGCCAAGTCAGCCTGCCGCTCTGGTGGACCGAGGGTCTGGCCGAGTTTTTCTCGGCGGGTGAGGACTCGCGGGACGAAATGGTGCTGCGCGACATGACGATCGCGGGCCGGCTGCCGACGCTGCGCGATCTTGCCTATGCCTACGGCGGCCTGGTCTATCCCGTCGGCGGCTGTATCCACCGTTTCTTGGCCGAGCACTACGGCGAGTGGCGCATCCTCGAGCTGTACAACGACATCTGGAAGTACTCGAGCTTCGACGCGGCATTGCTCGGCGTGTATGGCCGGAGCATCGGGCAATTGTCCGAGGAATGGCAGTACTGGATGCGCCAGCACTACTATCCGGCGGTTGCCAACCAGCCGCCGCTCGCGATCACCGCACGCAAGCTGACCGCCCTGGCGATCAAGCCGACGGCCTATCAGCTCGCCGGTGATTCCGAGCCGTCGTTTCTCTTCTTCTCGCCGTCGAGCGGGTACACGACCATCTACTCGGAGACTGTGGCGGGCGGCGGCAGGCGCGCGGTGGTGCAGGGGGAGCGGAGCGAGCAGTTCGAGTCGTTCCACTTTTTCGAATCGCGCATCGGCGTCAATCGCGACGGCATCGCCGCGTTCAGCAGCAAGTACGCCGAGCGCGACGCGCTTTTCTTTTGGGATCTGAAGCGGGCAAAGGTCGTCGGGCGCTATCAGTTCTCCGAGCTCGTCTCGATACTCTCGCCCGCCTGGGCGCCCGACGGCAAGAGCGTGGTGTTCAGCGGACTGTCGGTATCGGGCTACTCCGATCTCTATCGCCTGTGGATCAAGGACCCCGGCGACTCCCTCGGCGCGGGACGGCTGGAGCGTCTCACGTCCGATCGGTACGAGGATCTCGATCCCACCTTCAGTCCGGATGGCCGCACCGTCGTCTTCTCGTCCGATCGGACGCCATATGGCAGTGATGGCGCCCATAACCTGTTCGCGCTCGATCTCGGGAGCGGCGCGATTCGCTATCTGACCTACGGCGATTGGCGCGACGAAGCGCCGCGCTGGGGAAATGGCCGGATCTATTTCACCTCGGACCGCGACGGCACGTTCCAGATTTATTCGGTCGACTCGACCGGGGCGGGACGGCGCGAGACGCGCAGCTTGAACGGCGCGTTCGATCCGCAGTGGGTATCTGGAACCGGGTCGCAGAGCGGCTTGCTGTTCGATGCGTTCGCGGATCTGACGTTCAACATTTATCTCGCGCCTCCGCTTGACGACGCGCAGGCCACGTTTGCACTGGCGCCCGCGGATAGTCTGCCGGCCGCGTCGTGGACCTGGGGCGAGCTGTCGCATCCACAGTACGCGCGCGCCGATGGCGCTCCCTATGAGCGGAAGTTCACCCTCGATTTCGCGGCGGGCGATGCCGCCCTCGCGCCGGGGATCGGCTCGGCGCAAGGAGCGGTCTTCGTGTTCAGCGACCTCCTGTCCGATCACCGCTTGTATCTGTCGCTCTCCTCGTTTCAGACCGGCTTCGGCACGCTGCTCGGCAATCTCAGCGGCACCGCCTTCTATCTCAATCAATCGCGCCGGATCAACTGGGGCGTCGGCGCGTTCCGGCAGCGTGGCGTGTTTTACGAGGGCGACTTCAATTCGCTATTCCAGGAGCAGTCCTACGGCGCATTCGCGCAGGTGCGCTATCCCATCGATCGCTTCCGCCGCGTCGTCGGGGAGTATCGGCTGGAGCGCTCCGATCGACTCGATCTCACCACCGATGGTATCGACGAGCCGCGGCGCATCGGCTGGCTCGCCTCGAACTATCTGACGTACGTGAAGGACAACACCCTCTGGCTCGAGACCGGCCCGATCGACGGCGAACGGTACAACCTGACGACCGGTCTGGTGAACGACTTGAGTCATGGGCGATTCGATTCCTGGCTCATGTCCGCGGACGTGCGCAAATATTTCCGCACGTCACTCCACAGCGCGCTCGCGCTTCGGGTGCTCGCGTACACGTCGGGCGGCGAGCGGCCGCAGCGCATCGGCATCGGCGGCTCGTGGGGGCTGCGCGGGTATCCGCAGTACGGCTACGTCGCGGGCACGCGCGCCTGGCTCGTGAATGCGGAGTACCGGTTCCCGATCCTCGACTTTCTCACGATCGGCTTCCCGTTCGGCGATGCGCGCTTTCCGGGCGTGCAAGGCGCCCTGTTCGTCGACTATGGACGCGCCTGGACGAAAACGACGACGGATCGCGGCGTGCTGGGTGCGACGGGCCTCGGCTTGCGCATGCCGATTGGGCCGCCGCTCGTGCTCCGATTGGATCTCGGGTATCGACTTGGAACAACCGACATCGATCGGTACAGCTTGCCGTCGGACACGCGGAACCGGCGGTTCGTCGACTTCTTCTTCGGGTTCAACTATTGACCCGATTGCGCTCCGGTTCCTACATTGGCGCGTGTTTGCTGCTCGCGGCCTGTCCGGGTCCGGGCAAGCTTGCGCCGCTCGTTCCCGTCGGGGTCACGTTAGCGCCGGCGAATCGGGACAGCGCGATGCTGTGGACGCGAGCGACACTGCCGCGCGCGCCGACGCTGATCCGGTTTCGCTGGCGCTATCAGGACGAGCGCGTGAAGTACGCGGGCCGCGGCTCCGCGCGCGTCGCGCCGCCCGATTCGATGCGGTTCGACTACGCCGGATTCATGAACCTGGGCGCGGGCGCGGCGGTGGTGATCGGCGATTCGGTCGCCTGGGCGGACCCCGAGAAGAACTTTCGCTCGCTCGTCCCGGCCATTCCGATGCTTTGGGCCGCGCTCGCCATGGTGCGGCCGCCGGCGGCCGATGCGACGGTGTCCGGCGCCGAGCTCACGGATTCGGTACAGCACAAACGCCGCGCCTTCTGGCGCTTCGCCCAGGTCGAGGATACTCTGGACTATGTGGTGACGGACAGCGCGGGTCGCGAGTCCGTCCTAGAGGCCGAATGGCGGCGTCGTGGAGCTGTGGTGGCGCGGAGCCGTTCCCAACTCGACGCTTTGCAGCGCCCCGCGAGCGCGCGCGTCGACTTTCCCGAGGCCCCGGCCAGATTTGAGCTCACGGTTGGCGTCGTCGATACCGCGGCGGTTATTCCGCCGGCTGTCTGGCGCAGTCGCCGTTAGCGCGACGGCGCTCGCGGTTGCCGGGTGCCCCTATGGATTTGCCGGCGGCACGCTCCCGAACGTCCGCACCGTGGCCATCCTTCCCTTCGACAACGACACGCCGGAGCCCGCGCTGACGCAGGAGGTCAGCGATGCGGTGAGGCAAGCGCTGGAGGGCCGGCTCGGGCTGCGCATCGCGACCGAGGCCAGCGCGGATGCGATCGTTCGCGGCCGCGTCGTGCGCTACGATCCCGACATCCCCATCTCGCTGCAATCGGGCGCCGGTCAGGTCACGGTGACGAAGCGCAAAGTGCAGATCACCGTCGACGTCGAGATCGTCAACCAGCGCGATGGGACGACGGTCTGGAAACATCCGGGCCTCGCGGTGGACGGCGATTATAACCCGCCGAACGAGAAGGACGGACGCAAGATCGCGTGGCAAAAGCTGGTGCAGCAGATCGTCGACGGAGCGCAATCGCAGTGGTGACGTCGCGGCGTGGCGCGAGCTCGAGCGGCTGCCTGTTGTCGTTGCTGATCTTCGTCGCCGCGTTGTATTACGGCGTGAACGTCGGCGAGCTGTTCTTCCGGTATTATCGCCTGGTCGACGAGATGCAAACCGAGGCGCATTTGGCGGCCGGTCTCGACGACGGGACTATTCGGCGTCGCGTCCAGTCGGCGGTCGAAGAGATCGGCATCCCCGATTCCGCGGGGAACCTGTTGACCGTCCGGCGTACCGAATCCCCCCGCGAGATCGTCATCGAGACGCGCTACAGCGAGAGCGTATCGCTCCCGTTCTTCAATCATACGTTCTCCTTCCACCCCAGGGCCACGCAGCCGCTCTGAACACCGCCGAGAAGATCCGGACGGTCGAAGCGGCCGCTGCGTGGCGCGCCGGCTTCGCGCAGCGGCGGGTCGTCTTCACCAATGGCGTTTTCGATCTCCTTCACACGGGCCACGTCGCGCTGCTCGAGACCGCGCGCGCCGCGGGTGACGTCCTCATCGTCGGAGTGAATCGAGACGCGTCGGCACGTCGCCTGGGGAAGGGGCCGGACCGGCCGCTGGTCCCCGAGGCGGAGCGCGCCCGGCTCGTCGCCGCGCTCGCGGCGGTCGACTGCGTGGTGCTGTTCGGTGAAGACACGCCGCTCGAGCTGATCCGCACGTTGCGACCCGACGTCCTGGTGAAGGGCGCCGATTACGCCCCCGACGCGATTGTCGGCGCCACAGAGGTCGAAGGCTGGGGCGGTCGCGTCGTGCGCGTCCCGCTCGTGAAAGACAAGTCGACGACGAAGCTCCTGGAGCGGCTGCGCGGGGGGGAGGGCGGTGAATGAAGTTGCTCGTCGGGACGCGCAGTCCAGGCAAAACCCGGGAGATTCGCGAGCTCTTTGCGGGCCTGCCGTTTGAGCTGTCGTTTCCCGGCGAGCGGCTGCTCAAGCCGCTGCCCGAAGAAGCCGATCTCGAGCGGAGTATGAGCTACGTCGAGAACGCGGTCGCCAAGGCCCGCTACTTCGCGACGCGCGGCGGGCTGCCGGCGGTGGCTGACGACTCCGGCATCGAGGTCGACGCGCTGGGTGGCGCTCCCGGCCCCCGCTCGGCGCGGTGGTCGGCGACGGGCGGCGACGCGGAGAACAACTCCCTGTTGCTCGCACAGCTCAAAGGCGTGCCGGAGGAGAAGCGCACGGCGCGCTATCGCTGCGTGGTCGGCTTCGTCGCCACGGCGAGCAGCGTGCCGGAGATCGTGGAGGCAACGTGCGACGGGTTTATTTTGACTGCGCCGCGCGGCGCCGGCGGCTTTGGGTACGATCCGCTGTTTTATTCGCCGGAGCTGAAGATGACGTTCGCTGAGGCGCCGCCGGCGGCGAAGCATCGTGTGTCGCATCGGGGACGGGCGTTTCGAGCGTTAATTGAGGTGCTGCTGCGCAGAATGTCCAATGATCAATGATCAATCATCAATGATCAATGATCATTGATCAATGATCATTGGTCATTGATCATTGATGTTTGATCATTCTACATTGCAGCTTCCGCCCGATGGGCGGTCCGGGGTGTGGCGCAGTCCGGTAGCGCGCCTGGTTTGGGACCAGGAGGTCGCGGGTTCGAATCCCGCCGCCCCGATTAACAGGAAGCAAGGCTAGCGTCCCTCAGCCTTGTTCTGCGAGTCGGCGTGCGGCATGAGACTCGCGAAGATCGGAATCAGAATCAGAATTGCGAGCGCGGTGGTCATCATCGCCCCCACGACCACGCGGGCCAGTGGCTGCTGCGCTTGGGCGCCGATACCATTCGAAATTGCAGCCGGCAGCAGTCCGAGGCCGGCGGCGAGGCATGCCATCAGGATCGGGCGCAGTTCGAGTATCGCTCCCTCCTCGATCGCACTTCGTGTTCCCTGAGAGTGACTGGGACGGGAATGTCCCGCCCGCTGCTCCACCCGCCGAATACCCGACAGAAATACGCATCCCCCAAGTGTCCCTACCCCCAGTGCCGAGGTAAATCCCACCGCCGCGGAAATGCTGAACGACGTACCCGTGAGCAGCAGCGAGAACACACCGCCGATCGCGCCGAACGGAAGAGCCGCCAGCACAATCACGGCGTCGCGCCACGAATTGAATAAGGTGTACAACAGGCCGAGAATGATGAGCAGGCTGACGGGAATGATGACTGCCAGACGACGTATTTCTTTGCGCAGACTATCGTATTCTCCGGCCCACTCGAAATGGTATCCTGCGGGCAGGGGGATCGCCCGCACCCTGGCTTGCAGCTCTGTCATGGTCGATGCCAGGTCGCGCCCGCGTACGCTGAAACGAATCGGGATGTAGCGCGATCCGTTCTCGCGATAGATCATGAACGCGCCTTGCTGCAGTTCCACCCGCGCAACCTGGCCGAGCGGCACTCGCGCTCCCGCAGGCGTGGGCAGCAGGATGTTGCGGATCGCCTCCGGAGTCGCGCGGTACGCGGGAGCGTAACGAACCACGAAATCGAAGTGGCGATCGCCGAGCAGGATCTGGGTGGCCGACTGTCCGCCGACGGCGGCCTGGACGGCGGCATTCACGTTCGCGGCGGCCAATCCATAGCGTGCGCTTGCAGCGCGGTCGGTGCTGATGACGAGTGCCGGTTGGCCGGTTTCCTGGATTACGGCGAGATCCTGAATCCCGCGCACCTGCGCCATCTCCCCGCGGATCCGATCCGCCAGCTGGGCCAGCACAGCGATGTCGTCGCCGAAAATCTTCAGCGAATTCTCGCCCTTCACGCCCGACATGGCCTCTTCGACGTTGTCCTCGATGTTTTGCGAGATGCCGAACGCGATGCCGGGGAAGCGGCTCAATGCGCTACTGATGCCCCGCACGAGCGCGGGCTTGCCTCCACCGCGCGGCCATTCGCCGGGCGGTTTCAACTGAACGTGAAACTCGATGTTATTGAAGGTGACGACGTCGGTGCCGTCATCGGGACGGCCTACCTGCGAGATGACGTGCGACACGGCAGGAAAGCTCAGCAGGAGCTGACGGATCTCCGCGGAGCGGGCTACCGACTGCTCGAACGACACGTCAACGGGCAATGTCGCGCGCACCCAAAGATCACTCTCTTCAAGCTTGGGCATGAATTGTCCGCCGACAAACCGCGTCACCAGTCCGGTCACGATGAGCGCCACGCCGGCAATGGTCAGGACAAGTCGCCGGCGCGCGAGCAGCTTGGGGAGCAGCCTCGCGTAGTGGCCATGCACCCAGGCGACCAGCCGGGTCTCGCTCGCGCGGGTTCTCCACCGTGCCGCGTCGATCAGCGAAGTCAACGCCGGCGCGAAAACGAGCGCGAAGAGCATCGCGCCGATGAGCGCGAACCCATACGTCAGCGACATCGGCGCAAAGATCTTGCCGGGAACTCCCCGCATGGTGAACAGTGGGAGGAACGCCACGAGAATGACGAGGGTCGAAAAGAGCACAGGCTTCGCTGCTTCGGCGGTCGCGTGCGCGATGACCGCGGACTCGGCATCGCCGGTGCGACTCGCTGCCAGGCGCCGATGAATGTTTTCCACCACGACGATCGCGGCTTCGACCAGAATACCGAAGTCGATCGCCCCGATGGAGATCAGGTTGGCCGAGTTGCCCGTGACGACCATGAGGCCAAACGCAAAGAGAATCGATACCGGAATCGTCAGCGCCGTAATGAGCGCAAGCCGCAGGTCACCCAGGAACACCAGTAACAGCGTCATGACGAGCGCGAGCCCCAACAGCACGAGATGCTGCACGGTGCGCGTCGTGATGTGGATCAAGTCTGTGCGATCGTAGATCGTCCGAAGGTGCATGCCGGGTGGAAGCAGGCCGTTGTTGAGCGCTGCGACGCGTTCGTGCAGTCGCCGGAGCGCGGGCAGCGACTGTTCCCCGCGCTGGAGCAGAACGGTGCCCTTGACGATGTCGTCGTCCCCATCCATGCCCACCTGGCCGAGGCGCGGCTGATAGCCCTCGTGGACATCGGCGACATCGCCGAGCAGCACGGGGACGCCGTGACGCTCGGCGATGATGACCTGTTTCATGTCGTCGACCGTCTGCAGCAAGCCGACGCCGCGCACGTTCACGCTCTGGCTTCCGACCGTGAGATAGTTGCCGCCCACGTTCGCGTTACTGGCGCTCAGCGCGTCGAGGACCTGCGGCAGCGTGACGTCGTAGGCGAGCAGTTTTTGTGGGTCGACTTCCGCCTGGTACTGGCGGGTTGTGCCGCCAAACGTGGTGACGTCGACGATGCCGGGCACCTGTTTGAGCACGCGGCGTATGTCCCAGTCGGCGACGGCCTTCAACTCGTTGAGCGAGTATCCGGGACCGTCGAGCCGGTACCGATAAATCTCCCCGATGGTCGACCATGGTGAGAGTTGCGCGGTCAAGCCCGCCGGGAGGGTCACCAGCTGCATACGATTCAGCGCTTCCTGCCGCGCCGCGAAGTAGTCTGTGCCGTACGAGAAGTAGAGCTTTACGTCGCTGAGACCGAACAGGCTGATGGACCGCGTGTATTCGAGGCCTGGAATGCCAAACAGTTGGGTCTCGACGGGTACCGTGACCTGTCGCTCCATCTCTTCAGCCGACCAGGCGGGATTCTGTGTGATGAACTCGACCAGCGGCGGGGAGGGGTCGGGGTACGCCTCGATATCGAGGCGAACGAGGGCGTAGAGACCGGTCAAGAGCCAGGCGCCGAGTGCTACCAACAGCAGCGCGCGGTAGCCGAGCAACAGACGAACGAGAGACGACACGACGTTACAGGGGCGTAGCGACTGCGCGCAGTAGTTCCGCTCCGTCGACGACGACGCTGTCTCCCGCCACCAATCCCGCTCTCACTTCGACACGATTGGAGTCCGCGGCACGACCCAGGGTGATTGAACGGCGCGCGAAGCGTCCCACGGCGGTGCGGACGAACACGTAGGCCGTCGTGCCCTCGCGCACGACGGCGACCTGAGGCACGACGAGGGCAGTCCGGATCGCGTGGATCACGCGTATCGTGGCGAACATGTCGGGCTTGAGACGCAGATCGGCGTTCCGCAGCACGACGCGCACTTTGAGTGTGCGCGTCGCCGTGTCCAAAGTGCTCGAAATCGCCGCGATACGGCCCCGCCAATGATCGTTCGGGTACGCTCGCACGGTTACGTCGGTAGAATCCCCGACGCGGACGCTGGCAACGTCCTGCTCGTAGACATCTCCGATCGCCCACACCGTCGACAGGTCCGCGATCGTGCAGAGTGAGCTCGCGTTGTCGAGCGATTTCGTGTACTCACCGGCGGCGCCCTGCACGTCAGTGACCACCCCCGCTCGCGGTGCCCGAACCGTCAGCTCATCGGTCGAGTGGGTCGTATCGATGCCCAGCAACGTGAGTCGCTCGGCAGCGCTTTCGAGAGCCGCGCCGGACGCTGCTGCATCCGCTTGCGCCTGTTGATAGTCACGGAGCGCGATGATGTTGTGTTCGTAGAGCAGCTGCGCGCGCGTGACCGCCTGTTGCTTGACCTGCGCGTCGGCGCGCGCCTGGCGGTAGGTGGCCAACGCCGTCGCGACATCGCTCGAGGCGAGAACGGCGAGCACCTGGCCCTGAACCACTCGATCCGCAGGCCGGACCGCCACAGTTTCCAGGCGCCCGCCGACGGGAGGATACACGTGGACGACCCGCGTGGGGTCGGCCGCAACGCGCCCGGCGATGTCGAGATAGTCGGTCAGCTGCTCGACGTGGGCAGCCGCGACGGTAATGCCGCGGGCGTCCTCGCGTAATTGGAATTCGCCTGTCGTGGAGGAAGTGTCGGGGAGGATGAGCCGATCGCCTTCAACCCGAGGCCCTGCGACCGGCTCCCCCGCTGCCTGAGCCACATCTGCTCTCCGGCAGCTTACCGTCGTTATGACCAGCGCGACGGCCAGTACGCCGCGCGCGCCTAGAGTACCCACTCGCGACCCGTGGCACGCGCCAGCGCATAAACGGCAACCCAATAGTCGTGTACCGCCGCATAGTAATCAGCGCGCGTGTCGGAATACGTCGCGATAGCGTCCAGCAACTCGAGCAGCGAGACCGCGCCGGTGCGATATGCGTACTGCGCGGTTTGCAGGACATCCCGCGCGCGCGCGAGCAGCCCCGATTGGTACCGCTCGCTGAGCATGCGCGTCGAGCGATAGGCATCCAGCGCCGTCGCGACGTCGTTGGCCACCCGCGCGTCGAGGCGCTGAACGTCGAGTCGCGCTTCGGCCGCAGCCGCGCGGGCCACCTGTCGCTCGCCACCATTGAAGTAGAAGAGGGGAAACGTGAAGCCTACGCCAATCGAATTGCGCGTCCCGAACGTGAACAAATCCCCGCGCGGGAAGACTTGCGCGCTGTGTGAAAAGGTCAGCACCGGTAGGGGAAACAGCGAGGCGGTGGCGAGCCCATCCAGCGCCTTGGTTTGCGCGACTCGTTCCGCTGCGGCGCGAACGTCGGCACGCCCCGTCGCGAGCTGCGACAAGGAGTCGAGCGGCAGATCGACGGCGCGATACACCAGCTCGCCCGCGACCCGGAATCCCGTATCGGGCGACGCAATGCCCATGATCAACTGGAGCGCAAGGCGCGCGGCATGCACCTGCCCGTCGGCGCGCGCGACGTCGGCGGCGGCGCGGGCTTCCTCCAACTCGGCCTTGGTCACTTCGCGCGGCGGGATGTCTCCCGCCACGAGGCGCGCCGAATCGGCGCGCAGCAGCTGCTCGAACGTGTCGCGACGCTCGTTCGCAAGGTCGCGCTGGCGCTCGGCGAGCAGCACGTCCAGAAAGGCCTGGCGCGCGGCGAAGCGCACTTCGCGCTCCGCGTCGACGGCGTCGTCGAGCGCGGCTGAGCTGCCACGCGCCGCGGCGCGCGTGCGCAGCAAGCGTTGCGGCGTGATGTCGAGCGGCATGGTGATCGTGTACTGCCACGGCTGATTCGGGGCGGATTGGAGCTGCGGATTCGGAAGCGCACGGGCGATGCGCTGTTCGCCGCGCATCGATTCGGCGTTGAGCCGCGCCAGCACGACGTCGGGATTATGCTGCAGCGCGATCGCGACGACCTGGTCCAGCGTCGGGGCGGGGCCGGGGGGCTCCACCGCCTGCGCGTGGGAGGACGGCGCGATCGGCAGCAGCACTGCGGCCGCAAACGCTGCGAGACCAAGCTGTCGCGACATCGGCCCACACGGTAACGCGGCCGGCCGCTAAAAATCGACTAAGAGAGAGACGGGCGCCGCTAAGATTCTGCTAAGACATCCGTTGCCGGCAATCGCACGCTGAAGACGCTGCCGCCCCCCGGTCGCGGCGCATAGTCGACCGTCCCCCCTTGCAGCTCCGCCAACCGTCGCGCGATCGACAGACCCAGCCCGGTTCGCCCAAAGTCGGGTGCGGAGCCCTGCGCGCGGTAGAACGGCTCGAAGATCCGTTCGCGGTCCGCCGGCGCGACGCCGGGCCCGCGATCGCTGACCGTGAAGATCAGCTGTTCGCCGGCACGCTCGACGCTGAGATCGACGACGCCGTCCGGCGGCGAATGCCGCAACGCGTTTTCGATCAGATTGCTGAGGATGCGCAGCGACTGCACAAAATCGAAGCGGCCGGCAAGCGGAGGTCCCTGGGTGTCGACATGTGTCACCACGCGGCGCCCCCCGCCGTTCAACAAACCCGCCACCTGACGGACCGCCGCGCCCACCAAATCCTCCGCCATGTTGAGCTCGAGGGAAACCGGAAATCCGCCGCCCTTGAGTCGCGAGAGGTCGAGGAGATCGGCGACCAGGCGGGTGAGCCGATCGGCCTGCTCCTCGATCACGCGCGCGCTCTCGTCGCCCCGCAACGCCGCGTTCTGGGCGAGCGCCTTGATGGTGGTGAGCGGCGTGCGCAAGTCGTGGGAGACCGACGCCAGCAACACGTCTTTCATGCGATTCGCTTCTCGGAGCGCCGCCGCGTGCTCGGCCTCGACGGCTAAACGCTCCCGCTCCAGCGACTCCGCCCGAATGAGGGCGAGCAATTGCGTGGCGACGATCGCGGTGACGAGGAACGACACCAGGATCACCCAGTCGAGCGCCTTGTTGACGGTGAGACTGTCGTACGGCAATTGAAAGAAGAAGTCGATGAGCAGGAATGCGGCGAACGCCAGGCTGAAGCCGAGCGCGCGGCCGCCACTCACGCTGCCTCCCAGCACGACGAGCAGGTAGGCCAGCACGACGTGCGCCTGGTCCGTATCGCTCCTGTTTGCACGCAGGACAACGGTTACGGCGATCAGCACGGCAGTCCAGATGACGACCGACACGGCCCGCGCCGAAATGCGAATCACGTGGCCTCCGGTACCTCGAACCGGTACCCCACGCCCGGCTCCGTCATGATGAGCTGCGGGTTGGAGGGGTCTTTCTCGATTTTCCGTCGCAGGTTGGTGATGTGCACGCGCAAGTACTGCTGCGGATTGCCGAAGTTACGCCCCCACACCGCATCGAAAATCTGTTGGTGGGTCAGCGTCCGCGCCGCCGACTTCGCCAAGGCGCTCAAGATCTCCCACTCGAGCGGCGTGAGGTGGATCGCCTGGCTGTCGCGGGTCAGCGTGCGCCGCGCCCAATCGATCGTCAAGCCGTCGTTCGTCTGGAGCACCGAATGGGTGAGAGCGCTGGGCGTCCGCGCCCGCCGCAGGAGCGCGCGAACCCGAGCTGCGAATTCCAGCACGCTGAACGGCTTGGTAACGTAATCGTCGGCGCCGACGGTCAGCAGTTGCACCTTTTCCTCTTCAGCGTGGCGCGCCGACAAGACCAGAATCGGCATGGTTGCCCAGCGACGGATCTCGCGACAGACCTCCACGCCCGGTATGTCCGGCAGGCCGATATCGAGCACGATGAGCTCCGGCCGCTCCGCGGCGGCGAGATCGATCCCGGATTTTCCCGTGGGCGCTTCGATGACCCGGCTGGCAAGCTCCACCAGCGCGTTCTTGACCGCGCGCCGGATCTGGGCTTCGTCTTCAATGACGAGAATGGCACGGGCGCGTAAGTGGGCCTCGCCCGCCGCTGCTTCTGGCATGACCACGTCCTAGGCGTTCGGTCTACCTAATGACCCTATCCATCGACTTGGGGTTTCAGGTACTTCTCGTAGCACGTTTCGCAGACGCCGTGGCTGAAGCGCGCGGCCGAACGGGCCTCGACGTACCGCTCGAGCGGAGTCCAGACGCCGTCGGTGTCGCGAATCCGCTTGCAGTAACTGCACATCGCGAGCAGCCCCTCCAGCGTCATCAGCTCTTCGCGGAGGCCCAGGATGCGCTCCGCAACGTTCAGCCGAGCCACGAGCTCTTCGGGGACGATCGGTTTCGTAATGAAGTCGTCGACACCGGCCTGCATCGCCGCGAGGAAATTGGCGAGTCCGGTGCGAATCGTCTGCATCATGAAGTAGGTATAGGGCCCGGGTGGCTGGGAGCGGATCTTCTTGCACAGCTCGATGCCGTCCATCGCCGGCATGAGCCAGTCCGAGACGATGATGCGGTGTCGCGCCACCTTCCACAGTCCCCACGCATCTACGCCGTTGTCGACGGCCGTGACCTCGTGCCCCTGGGCGGTGAGAATCGCCGTCAGCGTCCGCCCGGCGACGGCGTCATCTTCGGCGAGCAGGATCCGCATCATTCCTCCGGCAGCAGGGCGCGCTGCTGGCGCAGATAGTCGGTCACGTCGTGCGCGATCGGGCTGAGGAGCTCGAACGTTTCTTTGGCCTGCTCGACCTCGCCAGCGCGCGCCGCCGTCTCCACGCGCTCGAGCAGCTCGGCCAGCTCGCGGGCGCCGATCGTCGCGGCCGCGCCGCGATAGACGTGCGCCGCCTTGGCGATCTCTACACCGGTACCGCTCGCGACTGCTCCCGCCAGGGCCGCCAGCCGATCGGGCGCCTGCCGCACGAACGTGTCTATAATGGAATAGAGCGCGCTCTCCGCGCCGGCTTCGCGTAATGTCGTGCGGAACCCGTCGAGATCCACGGGTGGAGTGGTTGTGGGCGCCGCGCGCGCCGGCTCCTGCGGCGTAGCGGTCCCTTCGATGAGCGCGAACAGCTCGTGCGCCTTGAAGGGTTTCGCGAGATAATCCGTCATGCCGTGCGAGAGGCAGCGCTCGCGCTCGCCGGACAGTGCATGGGCGGTAAGACCGATGATGGGCAGGTCCTTACCCTTAGGCAGCGCGCGGATTGCGTGCGTCGCCTCGAAGCCGTCCATCTCCGGCATCTGAATGTCCATCAAGACGACGTCGTAGTCGCGCTCGCGGATCGCGGCGACAGCCTCGCGGCCGTTGGCGGCGACGTGCACCTCATGGCCCCGTTTGACCAGCATGGCCACGGCGACCTGCTGATTCACGGGATTGTCTTCGGCGAGGAGTACACGCATCGAGGCGCGTGACTCGGCGATCGTGTGGCGCGTGACGACGTCGGGGGCGCCGGTTTTGCCCGGCGCCGTCGCCAGCACGGCGCCGAGCGCCTCGATGAGGTCGCCGCGCGACAACGGTTTGGTGAGGTAGCCGCGAATGCCGAGCTCGCGGCAGCGCTCGCCGTCGCCGCGGGTGCCGGCGGAGGTGAGCATCAGGAGTTTGGTACGCGCAATCTTCTTGTCGGCGCGGACGGCGGTCGCGAGCTGAAAGCCGTCCATGTCGGGCATCTGCACGTCGAGAATGGCGAGGTCGTAGCGCGTGCGCCGCAGCGCGGTCAGCCCCTCCGTCGCGGTCGCCGCCTCGTCGACGTTGATGCCCTCGGCGGCCAGCATCTCGCGCAGGATGCGGCGATTCGTCTGATTGTCGTCCACGATCAGCATCCGGCGACCGCCGAGCGCGGCGAGTCCCGCGCCCCGCCCGGATGGCGCGGTTTCCACCGGCAGCGAGAGCGTGAACGAGAACTCGCTGCCGCGACCGAGCTCGCTGCTGACCGTGATCACGCCACCCATGAGTTTGACGAGCCGCTGCGAGATCGCGAGCCCGAGGCCGGTGCCGCCGTAGCGGCGCGTCATCGTGGAATCGGCCTGCGTGAATTCTTTGAACATGGTGCCGACGTTCTCGGGCGCGATGCCGATGCCGGTGTCGCGGACCGCGAACCGCAGCGTGACGGTGTCGTCGTTGGCGGAAGCGGCCACGGAGACGACGACTTCGCCTTGCTCGGTGAACTTGATGGCGTTGCCGATCAGATTCATCAGGACTTGGCGCAGCCGCGTCGGATCGCCACGCACCGCCCGCGGCACGTCCGGCGCGACTTCCGCGAGCAGCTCGAGATGCTTCTCGCGCGCCCGCACTGCGAGCAGACTCGCGGTCGCGTGGACGACCTTCGAGACGTCGAACGGGATCGACTCGAGCTCGAGATGTTCCGCTTCGATCTTCGAGTAGTCGAGGATGTCGTTGAGAATCATGAGCAGCGCTTCGGACGACGACCGGACGAGCTCGAGCGCCCGGCGCTGCTCCGTGGACAGCTCGGTGTCGAGGATCAGCTCCACGAAACCGAGCACGGCATTCATCGGGGTCCGGATCTCGTGACTCATGTTCGCCAGGAACGCCGAGCGGGCGCGGGCGACGCGTTCGGCAAGATCGCGGGCGTCACGCATGACGGCTTCCGCCCGCTTCGCGGCTTCCTCGCTGACGGCCAACCGTGCCGTCACCTGCAGGTGATCGACGAGGGCCAGATGGGCACGGCGCGCGACCAGAACCATGACCAGCGTGAACAGCGCCACGACGACCGCCGCGGCTTGATCATAGGGTTGCTCGCTCGTCGCGAGCGACACGAACACCGGCAGCGTGATGGCGGCAATGAAGCCCCGGATGCTGAGCGGATCGGCGGCGAGGGTGGTGAGCGCGCTCGCGATGATGCCGGCCAGGACCACCAGAACGAGGGCCGCCGTCTCGAACGGCACGATCGGCAGGACGACGGCGCCGCCGACTCCCCACGCGATCGCCAGCAATGTGACCGTCGCGCGAACGCCGTTTCGGACAACCCGGTCATCCAGATGGCGGCGCGACGCGTACAGCAGCCAGCCGCCACGCACGATCGCACCGAACCACACGGCACTCGCCCACGCCAGCACGAGATCGTGCGGGGCGTTGGGCCAGGCGAGCACGGCAATGACGAGAATGAGCAGGGGATGCGCGAAGACCCCGAGCCCGCTCTCCTGCACCAAACGGGCCTGGAGCAGGCGCGCGAGATCCGCGCGGATGCGCTCGTCGGTGGCGACCGCGTCTTCCGGGCGGTCCTCGATGATGCGAGGCTGGGCGGTGGAGGAGG
>DATGEQ010000065.1:0-50595 GCA_035309945.1 Gemmatimonadales bacterium
TGCGTGAATACCAGGCGCGCTACCGTGGCGCGTTCCTGCACGGCGGCGCCACACCCGAGGAAATGATCCTGCCCGTCGCGCTGCTCACGCCGCGCGGTACGCGTTGATGAAGCGCGGCACGCGGCTGCTGTCACTGCTTCGGCCATACACCCTGACGTTCGTCGCTACCATCGGCGCCACGGTGGTGTCGTCCGTGCTCGACGGCTTCACCTTCGTGCTGCTGATCCCGTTTCTCCGCACCCTCTTCGGAAACGCGGCACTCCCGGCGCAAGGCGGGACCGAGGTCGAAGCGGTCCTCAACAAGATCGCCGGCCCGTTCTTGCAGGCCGGCTCGCCCGAGTTGGCGCTCCGCAACGTCGTCATCGTGCTGCTGGTCGCGCTGCTGCTCAAGAACATCGCCGCGTATTTCGCCTCGCTCGGCAGCGTCGCGATCCAGGAAGGCGTGGTCCGCGATTTGCGCGTGCGGCTCGTCGAGCATCTGCAGACCCTCCCGCTCGGCTACTTCCAGCGGACGCGCGCCGGCCAGACGATCGCGCGCGTCATCAGCGACACCGATCAGGTGAAGACGGCGGTGAGCGCCGCGCTCGCGTCGCTGCTGCAAAACGTGGTCGTCATCATCGTCTACGTCTTCATTCTCTTCGGCCTCTCCGTCCGATTGACGCTGCTGTCGCTTCTCCTCGCGCCGCTCTTGCTGCTCATCATCCGGCCGCTGATCAACCGGCTGCGCCGCCGCTCGCGCGAGCTGGCCGCCGAGCGTGGCGAGGTCACGAGCCACGTGGGCGAGATGATTGCGTCGGCCAAGCTCATCCGCGCCTACGTCGCCGAGGCGTTCGAGCGCGCACGGTTCGCGGAGCTGTCGGAGCGCTATCGCAAGCGCGTGATGCGCGCGCAGCGCTACTCGAGCCTGACCAGTCCGGTCAGCGAAGTGTTCGGCGGCTTCATGATCGTGCTGATTCTCGTGGTCGGGACGCGGCTCGCGCTTGGATCGTCGCTCGATCCCGCCGTGCTGATCACGTTTCTCGCCGTCAGCTTACGCTTGATGTCGCCGATCAAGTCGGTCTCGAACTATCCGACGGTGATGGCGACGGCTGTGGCATCGGCGGAGCGGGTGTTCGAGGTGCTCGACATGCCGCCCGCCGAGGGCGACCGGCCGGGCGAAACGACGGCGGAGTTCAACGAGCGGATCGAGTTTCGGGACGTGTCGTTCGAATACGAGCCCACGGAGGCGGTGCTCCGCGACGTGAATCTCGAGGTGAAGCGCGGCCAGATCGTCGCCATCGTCGGGCCATCGGGCGCGGGAAAAACGACGCTGGTCGACCTGCTACCGCGTTTCTATGAGCCGACGCGCGGCACGATTCTGTTGGACGGTGTTCCCCTGACGCGGTTCACGCGGACATCGCTGCGGAAGTTGATGGGCATCGTGTCGCAGGAAACGGTGCTGCTGAACGACACCGTGCTCGCCAACATCGCCTACGGTCTCAAGGACGTCCCGCTCGATCAGGTACGCGCCGCCGCGCGCGCCGCCAATGCGGACGACTTCATCATGCGCCTCCCCGAGGGCTACGACACCGTGCTCGGCGAGCGGGGCACGCGGCTCAGCGGCGGCCAGCGCCAGCGCATCGCGATCGCGCGCGCGCTGCTGCGCGATCCGCCGATACTCATTCTCGACGAGGCGACGAGCGCGCTCGACACGGAGTCCGAGCGGCTCGTGCAGGAGGCGATCGATCGCCTGATGGCGCACCGCACGGTGTTCGTGATCGCGCATCGCCTGGCGACGGTGCAGCATGCCGATTTCATCGTCGTGCTCGCGGAAGGCCGCATCGTGGAGCGGGGCACCCACGGCGATCTCCTGTCCGCGGATGGGCTGTATCGCCGCTTGTACAACCTGCAATTCCGCAGCTGACGTGCTGTCCGGCTTCACGCTCGTTCGCAACGCCGTCAATCTCAACTTCCCCGTCGTCGCGAGCATTCGGTCGATCCTCGAAGTGTGCGACGAAGTCGTCGTGAACGTCGGCAAGTCGGACGACGCCACGCGCGACCTGGTCGCCGGCATCGGCGACCCGCGCATCCGCATCATCGACACGGTCTGGGACATGAGCAAAGGCGACCGGACGCTGGCCGCCGAGACTGCGCGCGCGATGGCCGCGTGCCGCGGCTCCTGGGGCCTCTACATCCAGGCCGACGAGGTGTTGGAGGAATCGGGGGCCAGGATTCTGAAAGCCAAAGTCGCCGAATGGGACCGCGAGCCGATCGTGGAAGGACTGCTCGTCGAGTATCTGCATTTCTACGGCGGCTTCGAAACGATCGCGACCAACCGTCGCTGGTATGCCCGGGAAGTGCGCTGCATCCGGCTCGGCAAAGACATTCATCCGTACCAAGGCGCGCAGGGATTTCGCGTCGGACCGGGGCAGCGAAAGATTCGCGCGCGGCCGACGGGCGCGGTGATGTTTCATTACGGCTGGGCGCGGCCCGCACCCGCGATCAACGAAAAGCTGCAGATCACGCAGACGATGTATCCGTGGGCCGCCGGTCGCCTCGAACAGGCGCGGCAGCGCGAGACGCTCGACTGGATTCCGCTGCTGCGGCACTTCTCCGGCAGCCATCCGGCGGCAGCGCGTGAATGGATCGCGCAGAGCAAACAGCAGCCGCAGCTCGCGATCGCAGCGCCGCGGTTCAACGCATCGCATCTCCGCTATTACATCTCCGACTGGATCGAGCGCCTGACCGGGGCGCGCCCGTTCGAGTTTCGCAATTACGTGATCGTGTAGGGGGTCGGCCGGCCGGGCGGCAGCGACCCGGTCGCCATGAGGTGGCGATAACAGCGAACGTACTCTTCCGCCATGATGACGTGCGTGAAGTAGCGCAGCGCGTGCGCGCGACACGCCTGCGCCGAGCGCGACTGAATCGTGCGCGAGGCCTCGATCAGCTCCTCCAGCGAGTCGCACAGCGCGCCGACGTCCGGCGTGACGATCTCCGGTAACGAGCCGCGATGCGTGCCAAGCACCGGCGTGCCGGAGAACAGCGCTTCGATCAGCGTGAGCCCGAACGGCTCGTCCCACAGCGCGGGCATCCAGAGACAGCGCGCGCCCGCCAGCAGCTCGCGCTTGCGATCGCCGTCCACTTCGCCGACGTAACGAATCCCGCGACGAAAACTTGGCCGCCATCCGCCGGCGAGCAGCAGCCTGCGGCCGGTACGCCGCGCTCCCGCAATCGCCCAGCGATAACCCTTCACGCTATGAAGCCGGCCAATGAACAGATCGTAATCGGCCTTCGCGCTTCGGAACGTGAATGTCGCGGGATCCAGGCCGGCGTAGACGAAACTCGTGCCGCCGTGGCGCCGCGCGTGATTCTGCGACAGGAAGACGTTGTTCGGCGGCACGACCGGATTCGACCCCATGTTGCCGTACATGGTCTGCAGAAATGGAATGCCAGCCGGTAGGCGCTGGATCGGATAGTGCGCGTGCAGGACATCGGCGTCGCCGGGCACCCGCGCCACGAGATCGTCGAGCGGTCCGAGCAGCACCTTCTGTGGCACGTCGATCCACGTCGCACCCGGAAGCTTCGTTTCGGGCGGAGCGAGCAGGCTGACGCGGTGGCCGAGCTCCGCGAGTCCCTGGACGAGCGCCGCCACGATGCGCTCCGTGCCGCCATACCCGCGGATCGGCAGCGCATGGTGCGACAGGATGACGACGTGCAGAGCTAGCGAGCCTCGCGGCCGGTCGGCAGCTTGCCAGAGCTGATCAGCGCCTGGTACATCCGCACGTATTCGCCGGCCATCACGAGATGCGTGAACCACCGCTCCGCGCGCGCGCGGCAGGCGCGCGGCTCGCGCGTGCCGATCGTTTCCGCGGCCGCGAGCATCTCATCGAGCGTGCCGCAGACCGCACCGACGTCGGGCGTGATGATTTCGGGCAAGGCGCCGCGCTTGGTGCCGAGCACCGGCGTCCCCGAGAACAAGGCCTCGATCGTCGGCAACCCGAACGGCTCGTCCCACTGCGCCGGCATCCAGAGGCAGCGGGCGCGCGCCAGCAATACCGCTTTTCTCCTTCCCGCGACTTCACCGACGTACTTGATCACGCCGGTGAAGCTGGGCCGCCAGCCGCCGGCGACGATCAGCCGCCGGCCCGAGCGCTTTGCCGCTTCGATCGCCCAATGATAGCCGCGATCGCTGTGCAGCTTGCCGAGGAAGAGGTCCCACTGCTCCTTGCGCGGGCGGAAAATGAGATCCGCGGGATCGAGCCCGTTGTAGACGAAGCTGTCGCTGCCGTGGCGTCGCGCGTGGTCGTGGGAGAGAAAGATGGTGTGGGGCGGCAGCGCCGTTCCCGGTTTCCAGTTGCTGTGCAGCGTCTGGACGAACGGGACGCTTTTCGGGCCCTGCTTCAGGGGAAAGTGCGCGTGGAGGATGTCGGCGTTGTCGGGCAGGAACGGCGTGAGGTCGACGTTGTTCTTCAGCTCGCGCGCCGGGATTTCGATGACGCGGGAAGCGGCCGGAAGCCTGGTGCCGGGTTGGGCGAGCACGGTGACGCGGTGGCCGAGCGTCGCGAGCCCCTGGACGAGCGCCACGACGACGCGTTGGGGTCCGCCATAGCCTTCCACCGGAAGCCGGTGATGGGATGCGACCACGACGTGCATCGGAGTCCCAGTATAACTAGCTTCGCACCATGCCGCCTCGGTCGCTGACGGTCCTGCAGCTCACCTACGAAGGACACGGCGCGGGATCCACCCAGTCCATTTTCAGTCTGAGCCGCGAGCTGGCGGGTCACGGGCATCGCGTGCTGGTCGGCTCGCCGCCCGAGTCACTGCTCGCGCGCATGACTGCGGCCGAGCCGTCGCTCACGCACATCCCGCTGGACTTCACGCGCGTGCGCACCGTCGCCGGCGCGATTGCCGGCGTGATCGCGCGGCATCGCGTCGACGTCGTGAACAGCCACGCGACCGGCGACCGCCGCGCGCTGACGTGGCTGCGGTGGCGTGGGCTCCTGCCGCAAGCGTTCGTCGTCACACGGCGCACGATGCCGCTCACGTCGCCGCCCGAGCTCGTCGCGGTCGCGCTCACGGCCGATCGCACGATCGCGGTGAGCGCCGCGGTCGCGCAGTCGCTGCACCGGCGCCTGCATCCCGGCGCTCGGCTGCGGATCGTGAGCAACGGCATCGACCTCGCGCGCGTGGACGCTGCACCATCGGCGCAGCATCTCGCGCAGGTCTCTGCCGCCCTGGGAAACTCGGGGCGACCGATCGTCGTCGTCGTCGCGCGCCGCAAGGATCAACAGATCCTCGTGCGCGCGTTGCCCGCGCTCGAGCGTCCGGTCACCGTCGCGTTCATCGGTATCGTGCCCGACGACGAGCTGAGAGCCGCGCAGGCCGCCGTGCCGTCTCGACACCGCATCGTGTTCGTGCCGTTCACGGAGCGCCCGCTCGCGTTCTACCGCTTTGCCGCCGTCGCGGCGCTGCCGTCGCGGATCGAAGGGTTGTCGCAGGCGCTGCTCGAAGCGATGTCGCTCGGCGTGCCGGTGATCGCGTCGGCAGCGGGCGGCAATCCCGAGCTGGTGTATCCCGGCGAGACCGGGGTGCTCGTGCCGCCGCTCGATCCCGAATCGTGGGCGCGGGCGCTCGAACGCCTGCTCGGCGACGACGGATTGCGGCAGCGGCTCGCGCGCGCCGGGCGCGATCTTGCGCGCGGCGAATTCACGATGGAACGCACCGCCGCGCGGACCGAGGCGGTCTACATCGAGGCGCTGCAACGGCGGCGATTGCTCGGCGGGGAAAGGTCCCGTTAAGATTGGGAACATGCCTCCATCGGCGCCTGTGACCGCGGTGATTCCGACATTGAACGAAGCCATTCAGATCGCCGACTGCGTGCGCGCGGTGCGCTGGGCGGATGAAATCATCGTCGCCGACGGCGGGTCGAGCGACGAGACGCCGCGCGCGGCGGCAGCGGCCGGCGCGAAGGTGTTGCAGGGATCGTGGCGCACGATCGCGGCGCAACGGAATGCGGCGATCGCGGCCGCGCGTAACGACTGGGTACTCGCCGTCGACGCGGACGAGCGCGTCGGCCCCGAATTGGCCGAAGAGATCGGCGCGACGGTGGGCGCGCCGGAGCATCGCGCCTACGCCGTGCGCCGCGCCAATAGCTACGCGGGACGGACGATCCGGTTCGGTGGCTGGGGCGACGACTGGGTCGTGCGGCTGTTCCGTCGCGATCGCCGCTACGTAGAGCGTCGCGTCCATGAGCACCTCGAGCACGGCGACGACGTCGGCAAGCTCCGCGCCCCCCTGCTCCACACTCCCTATCGCGATCTTTCCCACTACGTCGAGAAACTCGACCGGTACGCGACCTGGGGGGCCGAGGAATTGGCGGAGCGAGGCCGCCGCGCTCACCTCGTCGATGTGCTGCTCCGCCCGCCGGCCCGTTTTTTTTCCATGTACATCCTGCGCCTCGGGTTTCTCGACGGCTGGCGCGGCGCAGTGCTGTCGGGGCTCACGGGCGTGAGCGTCTTCCTTAAGTACGTACGTTTGTGGGAGCTCGGGCGTAACAGCGATGGTTAAGACATTCCTGCTCACCGGAGAGTTTCCGCCGATGCAAACGGGCATCGCGCGGATGATGGGTGAGGTGACGCGCCGCTACCCGCGCGGCGAGCTGCTCGTCTCCACCGGCCAGCATCGTGATTCGCAGGACTCCGACGTCCGGTTCAGCGGCGCCGTCGTCGACCGCCTGCCGGTACCGAGCAAGGCGTTGCGCAATCTGGCGGGGCTTCTCTTTTGGTCGCGCCGCGTCGCGTCGCTCGCGCGCCAGCACCAGCCGCGCTTCGCCTGGTGTGATTCAATCCGGCCCTGCACCTATCCCGCGAAGTGGATGCACGAGCGCGTGGGCACGAAGTACGGTGTCTTCGTGCATGGCGGCGATCTCTTGAAAGAGCTGCACGCCATCCATCACTCCCGCTTTGCGCGCAAGACGGCGAAGGCGCTGCTCGGCTCGGCGGTCGCGGTCGTCGCGAACAGCCAGTGGACGCGCGAGCAGGCGCAGAAGGTGTTGCGCGAGCTGGGCCTCGATCCGCTCGCCGAAACCGTACGCCTGGTGCCGCTCGGCACCGACCCCGAGCAATTCCGGCCCGGCATCGACACGCGCGCCGTCCGCGAGCGCTACCGCGTGAACGGGGGATCGTGGGCGCTAACCGTCGCGCGACTCGAGCCGTACAAGGGCGTCGACATGGCGCTGCGCGCGGTGGCGCAATGCCGCACTCAAGGCATGGACGTCAATTATCTGATCGTCGGGAGCGGCAAGAAGCGCAAGGAGTATCAGCGGCTCGCCGCGGAGCTCGAGATCGCCGATCACGTGCGCTTCGTCGGCAACGTGCCGGAAGCCGAGCTGCCGGCGGTCTTCAATCTCGCGAACGTCTACCTGGGCGTCTCGCGTCGCGCCGACGGCTCGCGCGTCGAAGGCTTCGGCGTCGCGCTCGCCGAGGCGAGCGCGTGCGGGCTGCCGGTGATCGCGGGGCAGTCGGGCGGTTTGGCGGAAGCCGTGCGAGACGGCGAGACCGGCTTCGTCGTCGATCCCGATGAGCCGGCAGCGGTCGCCGCCGCGCTCACGCGCCTGCTCGGCGACCAGCTTCTCGCCCGCCGGCTCGGCCAGGCGGGGCGGAAAGCGATCGAGACCTACTACAACTGGGACCGTGTGATCCGCGACCTGCGGGACATCGAATCACAAGTCTCCTCCTAGCGTTCAACTTTCCGCCGCATGGCGGCGGCATCGCCCGCATGATGGGCGAAATGGCGCTCCGCTTTCCCGAGCGCGCACTCGTCGTGTCGACGGGCGCGTACGAGGGCAGCGCCGCCAGCGATGCGCGCTTCCCGCAGGTGATCGACCGCGTCGGCATTCGCGCGACGCGGCTGCGAACCGTGCAGGGATTGATGATGTGGACGTTGCACGCCGGCGCGCTCGCCAAACGCTGGCGGCCCGACTTCACGTGGTGCGCGGAGCTCAAGCCGGCGGGGTATCCGGCGCGTTGGCTCGCCGCGCGGCACCACGTGCCATACGGGCTGATCGTTCACGGCACCGAGTTGCTGCTCATTCAGGAAAAAATCCGGCGGAGCGAGTTCAAGCGCGGCACCGCGGTGAGCATCATGGGCAACGCCGCGGTGATCGTCGCGAACAGCAACTCGACCGCGAATCTCGCGCTCGACGTGCTCACCGCCCTCGATCTCGCCGTCCCCGTCGAGTCCGTCCCGCTCGGCACCACGCCATCGGAGTTCCGGCCGGGCGTCGACACGAGCGCCGTGCGCGCCAAGTACGGCCTGAACGGCGGGCCATGGCTGCTGACCGTCGCGCGACTCGAATGGCACAAAGGCATCGACGTGGTGATGAAAGCCATGCCGCAGATTCGCGCCGCACACCCCACCGCGCGCTACGCGGTCGTCGGCACGAGCGAGCGTCTGCCGCAATTCGAGCAGCTGCAGCGCGACCTCGGCCTCGGCGACGCCGTGCGCTTCCTGGGACTCGTCAGCGACGCCGAGTTACCCGCGATCTACAACGCGGCCGATCTGTACGTCGGCGCGTCGCGCCGTGTCGAGCTGCTGGTCGAAGGATTCGGCATCTCGCTCGTCGAAGCCGCCGCATGCGGTCTCGCGGTCGTGGGCGGGCGCTCCGGCGGTGTGCCGGACGCGGTGCTCGAGGGTGAGACCGGCATGCTCGTCGATTCAGATGATCCCGCCGCGGTCGCCGCGGGAATCAACGAGCTGCTGTCGAATCCGGCGCGGCGCAAGCAGCTGGGTGCGTCTGGCAGGCGCGCGGTCGAGCAGTACTACAACTGGGATAGAGTCGTGAAGGATTTGATCGACATCGATCAGCGATATCGCGTCGGCATGTGAAGCTCATCCCGATCGCAGCATTTCTTTCTGCTGATCCGCGGGTCGCGCGATGATCGCGTAGGTCGGGCAATGCCGGATATACGCGCCATCCATCGGCGACCACTCCTGATCCGGCTGCGTGACGACGGCTTTGCGATCGGCATCCAGCACGAACAAGCCCTGCGGCCCGTGCACGAGGCATGCGCCGCAGCCGATACACCGTTCGCGCTCCACGCGCACGCGGACACGCCGCTTGGGAAAGATCCCGACATCGCCGGGCTCGGGCCATTCGTCGGCGCGGTCCAGTGCGGCGGCGGTGGCGCGGTAGCCTTCCTCGACCTCCTCGCGCAGGTGATCGAACGAGAACATCGTGACGTGCTCGACCCGCGGCTGGATGTAATAGACGGGCGGCGACGTCCAGGTGCGCACGCGCTGCTCGAGCAGCGTCGTCATCAGGATCTCGGTCGCGCGCGCGAAAACGCCGGCAAAGCCCTCGTCCTGGGCATCCGCCGTCAGCACGCTGGACGCCGAGACGTCCACCGCCACGATCAGCTCGGGGCCGAGCGCGCGCGCGGCGTCGTACGGGACGTTCGCGACCACCGCGCCGTCGACGTAAAAGCGCCCGCCGATCTCGTGTGGCGGGAAGTAGCCGGGCAGCGCGCAGGAGGCGAACACGGCATCCGCGACGCGGATGTCGTCCAGGCCGGGCAGGCCCCAGAATACTTCCATCCCCGAGTTCAGGTCGACGGTATTCACGATGACGGGGGGATCGAGCTGCTGGAACGTCAGGTCGCCGACGGTGCGGGCGATGAGCTGCTCCAGCGGCTCGCGCCGGAACAACGCGGGCGAGCGCATGCGCTTGAACGCCATGTCGGCGTGGGCGACCGCGAAGATGTCCTTGCGCTTCAGCCCGAGCGCGATCTCGCGCAGCTTGGCGATGCCCATGCCGCCGGCCCAGGCGGCGCCGACGAGCGCGCCGACGCTCGATCCGATGATGCGGGTCGGACGGTGGCCGCGCTCGAGCAGCGCCTGCAGGACGCCCACATGGGCGAGGCCCTTCATCCCGCCGCCGCCCAGCACGAGGGTGAACGGTGTGTCACGCTTCACAGCAGTGTCCGCTTGCCCGGGGAGTTGAGTCCCGAGTAAAGTAGTTGGGACCCCCATGCCTGCGCCACGTTTTTGGACACACCTTTCGCGCGATCCTTGGGCCCGCTTCGGGCTCGGGGTCGTCGCGAGTCTCGTGCTCCTCGCGCTCCTGGCGCCCTGGCTCGCGCCCGGCGATCCGTTTCGCGGCGATCTCGCCGCGAGTCTCCGTCCCCCATCGCACGCCTTTCTGTTAGGATCCGATGCGCAAGGCCGTGACGTCCTCTCCCGCGTCCTCTACGGCGCCCGGTTGTCGCTCGCCGTCGGGCTCATCAGTCAAAGCATCGCGCTGGCGCTCGGCCTGACCCTCGGCCTCGTCGCCGGCTTTTACGGCCGCTGGGTCGATGGCGTCATCATGCGCGTCGCCGACGTCACGCTCGCGTTCCCCTCGCTGCTGCTGCTCATCGCCATCGCCGCCGCCGTGAAGCCCTCGCTGCCCGTCGTGTTCGTCGTCATCGGCATCGTCGGCTGGGCCGGCATGGCCCGCATCGTTCGCGGTCAGGTGTTGCTCGCCCGCGGGCTCGAGTACGTGCAGGCCGCGCGGGCGCTCGGCGCGAGCGATGCGCGCATCATCCGCCGGCATCTGCTGCCCAACGTGATCGCCCCCGTGATTGTTGCGGCCACTCTCGGTATCGGCGGCGCGATCATGGCCGAAGCGGCGCTGTCGTTCATCGGCCTGGGTGCCCAGCCGCCGACTCCGTCCTGGGGCGCCATGGTGGCCGAGGGGCGCGATTTGCTGCGCGTCGCGCCATGGGTGTCGATTGCACCCGGTGTGGCGATTGGACTCGCGGTGTTAGGACTCAATCTCCTCGGCGACGGCCTGCGCGACGCCCTCGATGTGCACGGATTGGGCCGCGGGGGCCGCGGGGGCCGCGCCGTCACGAGTCCCGCCGCATGACCGATATCGCCTATCATCCCACGCACGTTCGCGCGCTGCGCGAGACGTTCAAGGCGCTGCGCACCGCCGAGTTCCCCTGGACCGCCGACACGATCTATCTGAACAACGCCTCCATCGGACCGATTCCGGAGCGGACGCGCCGCGCCATCGACGAATTCACCGCCAAACGCACCGCGCCGCATTTGCTCCCCGACCGGGAGCTGTTCGCGGGACTCGCTGCCGCGCGGCTCGGCGTCGCGCAGCTCATCAATGCTGACCCGTCGGAGATCGCGCTCGCCACAAATACCGGCTGGGGCCTGAACCTCGCCGCGCGCGCGCTGCCCCTGAAGCGGGGCGATGTCGTGCTCATCTCGGACAAAGAGTTTCCGGCGAATGTCTATCCGTGGCTGATGCTGCGCGAGCAGGGCATCAAGGTGGAGATGGCACGCTGCAACCAGCACGGTTGGCCGGATGAGGAGCACCTCCTCGAGCGACTGCGCGATCCCCAGGTGCGCGTGCTCGCGGTCTCATTCGTGCAATTCTCGAACGGCTATCGCGCCGACCTGAAGAAGCTGAGCGCGGCGTGCCGCGCGAACGGCACCTTCCTCGTGGTCGACGGCATTCAGGGCATCGGCAATTCCGTGTTGGATGTGCGCGACACGCCCATCGACATCCTGGCCTGCGGCGGCCAGAAGTGGCTGTTGTCGCCGTGGGGATCGGGTTTCGTGTACGTGCGCAAGGACCTGATTCCGGATCTGGCGCCCGCGTTCGTGAGCTGGATGGCGTTCGAAGGGACAGACGACTTCTCTAGGCTCACCGAGTACAATCCGACGTTCCGCGCCGATGCCCGCCGCTTCGAGATGATCACGTTGCCGTATCAGGATTTCGTCGGCATGACCACATCGCTCGCGATGCTGCTCGAGATCGGCGTCCGCGACATCGCCGAAGTCTCACGCTCGGTGCAGGAGCCGATCGTGAAGTGGGCGCAGGAAAGCGGCATGCGGATCACGTCGCCCATCGAAAACGGGCATCGCTCGGCGATTCTCTGCATCGCGCCGCCCAAACCGGTCGAAGCGTATCACGGGCTCAAGCGGGCGCGGGTCGTGTGCAGCCTGCGCGAGGGCGCGATTCGCCTGTCGCCGCATTGCTACAACACGATGGAAGAGATGGAAAAAGTGATCGAGGTGTTGGACGATCTCGTGTAGAGGCGCAGCATGGTGCGCCCCTACCGTTGGCGGCGTACCCTACAATGCCGGCACCTGCTGCACGACCTCCCGATGGCGATCCACCCACCACGCGAACAGCACGAATACCGATCCGAAAATGATTCCACCCACCCCCAGCGCCGTGTTGTTCGGCGGCGGCGGAGACTTGATCGAGCCGCCATACGCAATCAGGAGCAGCGCGGCGAGGCTCCAGAGGCCCCAGCGCCCGATGCCATCGCGCGCGCGCGTCGTGCCTGCGTAGATCGCGACGCCCGCAATCAGCATCAGCACCTCGACCACGATAGTCGCCGTCGGGGAATTCCACAGGCCGAGTCCGACCTGCGGGCCGTCCGGATAGATCGGCATATCGGGCCGATGCGTGATGACGTCGAGCACCCAGTGACTGACGACCAGCAGGCCGATGACCACCGCGGCTCGTTTGTCTCCCGTCTTGCGCCGGTAGAGATAGCCGTACAGCGCGCCCCACACGATCAGCATGAAGAGGCTGTGCGAATAGGGATAGTCGTCGAACCAGAACGTCAGGAACGAATTCGCGTTCGGCACGGCGTGCACGTGCTCCGCGCCGAGGAGCAGGAAGACCGGCCACAGCAGGTCGGCGAGTGTGGGCGCGATGAAGAGGTTGCCGAGGCTCGTCCGTGGCGCCGCGCGCTTGGCGGCGAATCCCAGGGCGTAGTGGCCGATGAACATGGGTTACCCCTCGCGTCTCAGCAGGGCGAAGTCTTTCTTGCCTTTTCGCAGCAGCAAGTTCTTTCCCTTTAACCAGTCCGCATCGGACAACTCTCTATCGAGTGTGGCCCTCTCTTCGTTCACATAGATCCCACCCTGCTCGATTGAGCGACGAGCTTCATTCTTCGATTTCGCCAGTCCGGCTTGAAGCACGGCATCGATCAATGAGCTGGTCGCTGCCGGCACGCGCATCGTCGGAATCTCCTGCGCCAGTGTGTCGAACGCGCCGCTTTCAGCATCACCCGGTCGAATATCCCCGAACAGGATCTTGCTTGCTGCGACGACTCCATACGTCGCGTCCTTGCCATGCGCCAGCGTAGTCACGTCGATGGCCAGCTTGCTTTGAGCCTGACGTCGCGCCGGATCACGACGATGCGTTGCCATGAGGGCCTCGATGTCGGTCTTGGACATGAACGTGAACAGTTTCAAGTATCCTTCGACATCTCTGTCATCCACGTTGATCCAGAACTGATAGAACTTGTACGGCGACGTGAGCTGTGGATCGAGATAGATGGCGCCCTCTTCCGTTTTCCCGAACTTCCTGCCGGAGGCCATCGTGACCAGAGGTGCGACGAGGCCGTGCGCCTCCTTGTTTTCGATCCGCCGGATCAGGTCCACGCCGGCGGTGATGTTGCCCCACTGGTCGCTGCCGCCCACCTGCAGCGTGCACTGCCGCTCGCGGAACAGGTGCAGGAAATCGTAGGCCTGCAGCAGCATGTAGCTGAATTCGGTGAACGACAGCCCCGACTCGAGCCGCGCCTTCACCGATTCCTTCTGCAGCATGATGTTGACCGTGAAGTGCTTGCCGACGTCGCGGAGAAAGTCGATCAATCCCTGCGATCCCAGCCACTTCGCGTTGTCCAACAGGAATGCGGCGGTCGGACCGGCGCCGAACTCGAGAAAGCGCGCCATCTGATCGCGTTGGCGCTGCAGGTTTTCGCGGATCTGTTCCTTGGAGAGCAGCGGCCGCTCGCCGGCCTTGCCTGAGGGATCACCGATCAAACCGGTACCGCCACCCATCAATACGATTGGCCGGTGGCCGGCGCGTTGCAGGTTGGCGAGCAACATCAACGGCATCAGGTTGCCGAGTTGCAGCGACGGCGCGGTCGGATCGAAGCCGCAGTACGCCGTCACGTGTCCCTTGGCGAGATGCTCGGCAAGCCCCGTCGTCGCTTGCTGGACGAAACCCCGCCACTCCAATTCTTGCAACACGTTAGCAGAAGTCATGGCGGCGAATCTATCGCCTCGCTAGGTTGTTACACAGATGGCCTCACCGACTGTGCTTCCGCCTCCTCCGCCGCCACGCCACCCGTTCTTGACACGCTGGTGGCACGACCGTGTCCAGCGCCGGCGCGTCATCATCGGGACCGTCCTGGCCCTGCTGTACGGCTCCGGTCTGGCCTATGGCTCCTGGACCCGCGTGTGTTCGGCGGAGCGTTGCCCCAGCATCACGCGGATCGATCCGCATACCAGGGGCAACATCCAGCTCCAGACATCCAAAGTCTATGCCGCCGACGGCCGACTGATCAGCGAGCTCGGCGTCGAGCGGCGCACCGTCCTGCCGTTGACGGAGATTCCGCTGCACGTCCGCCAGGCCTTCATTGCGGTCGAGGACAAACGCTTCTATTCGCACCACGGCATCGATTACTGGCGCATTCTGGGCGCGGTGCGGGCCGACGTCATGTCGTTGTCGTGGGCGCAGGGCTTCTCCACGATCACGATGCAGCTCGCGCGCAACGTGTTCCCGGAGAACCTCGGTCGCGAGAAGCGGCTGACGCGGAAGTTGCGTGAAGCGCGAGTCGCCGTAGAGCTCGAGCGCAATTTCCCCAAGGACACGATCCTCGAGCTGTACCTGAACCAGATCAGCCTGGGACCGAACGTCGCGGGCGTCGAGGCCGCGGCGCAGGTGTTCTTCGGCAAATCGGCGCGCGATCTGAATGTCGCCGAGGCGGCCACGCTCGCCGCGCTGCCCAAGGCGCCGGGCACGTACAATCCGCGTACGCACCCCGATCGCGCGGTGCGCCGGCGCAACGCCGTGCTCTCGCTCATGAAGGATCAGGGCTTCATCACGGCCGAGGACGCCGAGTACTGGAAGGCGTATCCGCTGGTGCTGACGACGCGGCGCACGAGCTATGGCGATGTCGCGCCGTACTTCGTCGAGTGGTTGCGGACGTCGTTCCTCGAACCGCGCTTTGGCCGCGATCTGTACGAGAAGGGTCTGCGGATCTATACGACGCTCGACCTCGACATGCAGGAAGCGGCGGAGCAAGCGCTCGAATCGCAGCTGAGCGAGATCGAAGCGGGCGTGTATTCCCACGGCAAGTTCGACGGCAAGCCGTACCGGGAATACATCGAGCAGGGAAAGGCGACCCCCGAGGAGCAGGGACCGTTCGCGCCATACCTGCAAGGCTCGCTGCTCGCGCTCGACGCCAAGACCGGCAACATCCTCGCCATGGTGGGCGGCCGCGACTTCGTGGATTCCAAGTGGAACCGGGTGACGCAATCGACGCGGCAGCCCGGGTCGACCTTCAAGCCATTCGTGTATTCGGCGGCGATCCGCGCCGGGCATCCCGTCACCGAAATGCTCGACGACACGCCGCTGAATCCTCCGGTCATGCAGCTCGACAGCTCGCTGTGGCAGCCGAAGGACTACGATGACACGACGCTCGGGTTGATTCCGATGCGCCAGTCATTGTTCCTGTCGCGCAACTTGTCGACGATCAAGCTCGGTATGGCGCTGGGCGAGCAGACGGTCGTCGGCGAGGCGCGGCGCTACGGAATCACGACGCCGCTGCCCCCGTACCCCGCCATGCATATCGGCGCCAACGCGGTGAAGCCGATCGAGCTGATCGCGGCGTACACGGCGTTCGCCAACAATGGCGTGCGCGTCGAGCCGATCGGCATTCAGCGCATCGAGGACCGCCAGGGCAACATCCTCTATCAGTCGACCGTGAAGCGCGAGCAGGTGCTCGATCCGGAGCACAACTGGCTCATGCTCGACATGATGCGCGACGTGATGCGCTGCCAGCCGGGCACGGGTCCGCATCGCTGCGGCACCGCCGCGGGCGCGGTCGGAGGCTTGCACATCCCGATGGCGGGAAAGACGGGAACGACGGACGACTACACCGACGCATGGTTCGTGGGCTATACACCGGAGATCGTCACCGGCATTTGGGTGGGCTACGATCTCCAGCGCCGCATCATGAACGACGCCGGTGGCGGCAAGATCGTGGCGCCGGCGTGGACGAAATTCATGCGCGACGTGTACGAGCGGCGCCCCGCGCCGGCCGACTGGTCCCGCCCCGACGATCTGGTCACGCGCGAAGTAGACTGGTCCAACGGATTCTTGGCGACGCCATTTTGTCCCTTGGAAGTGCGCCGGTGGGAGTGGTTCTATCCTGGGACAGAGCCGACGCAAGTTTGTCAGGTGCATTCACCCTTCGGCGTTGGAGTGACGCCCTAAGTCTCGAGACAAGCTTGAGGCTCGATGCTTAGAATTCGCGCCGGGATTGTCCGTCCAGTGACGGCGCCTTCGATTGAAGACGGCGCCGTTCTCATTGATGCAACCGGCAGGATCGCAGCAGTCGGCCCCCATGGGAGCGTTCTGGAGCCGCGGCGCGGCCCGTCGTTGCATTTTCCGGACGCCGAAATCGCACCTGGTCTCGTCAACTGCCACACGCATCTTGAGCTGTCGCAGCTCGGCGGCGGGGGCAAACACGACGAGCCCGAATTCCTGAAATGGATCCGCCGCATCCGCGAGCTCAAGGAAGCGACCACGCCGAAGGCGTTCTACGAGGCCGCAGTCAACGGCGTGCGCGATTGCTGGAAGCGCGGCGTCACGTGTATCGCGGAGACGGGCAGCAGCGGCGCGGTCATGCAGGCGCTCCACGATCTGGGCGGACGCGGTATCGTCTTTCACGAGGTTTTTGGACCGGATGGCACCAAGTGGACGGCTAGTATGGCCGAGCTCGAGACAGCCGTCCTGCAACTTCGCCGTCTTGCAACTTCACAACTGTTGGTTGGAGTCTCGCCGCACGCCCCGTACACCGTCAGCGCGGAGCTGTACGAAGCCGTCGCCGCATACGCGCGCCGCGAACGCTTGCCGATGGCAGTCCACGTCGCGGAATCGCCCGACGAAACCTTGCTTGTGCGCGATGGCGCGGGGCCGTTCGCCGACGCGCTGCGCGCGCGCGGCATCGCCGTTCGAGCGCAGCAGCTATCGCCGGTGGCCTATCTCGTGAAGCTCGGGGTCATCGGTGCGAGAACGCTCTGCATTCACTGCGTCCAGGTCGATGACGCCGACATCGAGCTTCTGCGCGCTACGCGAGCCGCGGTGGCGCACTGCCCGCTGTCCAATCGCGCGCACCGCCACGGCGTCTTGCCACTGGGGCGGATCCGAAACGCGGGTGTCGCGGTCGGTCTCGGCACCGACTCGGTCGTGAGCGTCGGAGATCTCGACCTTTGGGCAGAAGCCGCAGCTGCGGGGTTCGCCGGGGATGACGCGCTTCGCGCGCTTACAATAGAAGGGGCGCGGGCGCTCGGCTGGGATCGGGAGATTGGCTCGCTCGAAGTGGGCAAAGCGGGCGATCTTGCCGTCATCTCCGGAGCTTCACGAACGGCTGTACTCACAGTAGTCAGCGGCAAGATCGTGCATCAAATTTCCGCCACATGAAAACGCAACGTCACGCGGCCATTCTGCGGATCGTGCGTGGAGAGACGGTCGGCAGTCAGGAACAGCTGCGCGAGCGTCTCAAGGCCGAAGGCTTCAACGTGACGCAGGCGACGCTGTCGCGCGACATCCGGGAGCTGGGACTGGCGAAAGTCGCGGCGCCCGACGGGGCTTCGCACTACGCGGCGGCGCCGGAGGGGGCGCCCGGTGTCCGCCCGCACCTCGAGCAGTTACTTCCCACCATGCTGGTCTCCGCTGAAGGCGTAGGGCCGCTCCTCGTGCTGAAAACCACGACGGGCGGCGCGCAGGCGTTGGGCCTGGCGCTGGACGGCGCCGGGTGGAGTGAAATCATCGGCACCATCGCAGGTGACGATGCCATCCTGGTCATCACTCGCAGCGAGCGAAGCCGCCGCGCCGTGCAGGTGCGGCTGCAGGAGCTCGCAGGACTCCCCGCATGAAGAACCTGGTCGCACTCGCAGCACTCGTTGGCGTCACCGGTATCTGTAACGCTCAGTCACGGCCTCCACAATCTCCGCCAACCTCGACCAACACGCAGAACACGCTCACGGACGCCGAGAAATCCGCAGGATGGCGACTGCTGTTCGACGGCAAGACCACGAGCGGCTGGAGGAGTTACGGCAAGCCCACGCTCTCCGACGGCTGGAAGGTGCAAGACGGCGCGCTGACGCGCGTCGGTGCGGGCGGCGACATCATCACGACCGATCAGTTCAAAAACTTCGAGCTCTCGCTCGATTGGAAGATCGAGCAGTGTGGCAACAGCGGCATCTTTTATCGCGCGAGCGAAGACAGCGACGCCATCTATTGGAACGCACCCGAGGACCAGGTACTGGACGACGCCTGCCATCCCGACGGCAAGAATCGCCTGACCGCGGCCGGTGCGGCGTACGATTTGTATCCGGCGCAGGCGGGCGTGGTGAAACCGGCCAATCAGTGGAATACGGCGCGGATCGTCGTGAACGGGAATCATGTCGAGCAGTGGCTCAACGGCGTGAAGCTCGTGGAATACGAATTCGGCAGCCCCGACTGGAATTCGAAAGTCGCGGCCAGCAAATTCGCGCCACACCCGCACTTTGGGAAAAACGCGCAAGGCCACATCGGCCTGCAGGATCACGGTAACGTGGTCGCCTTCCGCAACATCAAGATCCGAGTGCTGCCATGAGAAAAAAAAATTCCAAGGATCACGACGATCCTGTCTCGCGCCGCGAGTTCGTCACCGATTTGACCGCCGTCGGTCTGTCCTTCACGATCGTCCCACCCCACGTGCTGGGCGCGCGCGGCAAAAATCGGGTGGCGCCGAGTGACAAGCTCAACATCGCGTGCATCGGCGTCGGCGGCATGGGCGCGAACGACGTCCGCGGCGTCGGAAAAACGGAGAACATCTACGCGCTCTGCGATGTCGACGATCGCCAGGGCGCGCAATCGTTTCAGGCGTTCCCGCAAGCGAAGCGGTACAAAGATTTTCGCGTGATGCTCGACAAAGAGGCAAAGAGCATCGATGCGGTCACTGTCTCGACGCCCGACCACGTGCATACGGTCGCCGGCATGGCGGCGATGAAGCTCGGCAAGCACGTCCGCATTCAAAAGCCGCTCGCGCGCACGTTGTGGGAGGTGAAACAGCTCGAGGACATGGCGCGGAAGTCGAAAGTCGCGACGCAGATGGGGAATCAGGGACACGCCGAAGAAGGCACTCGCCTGATCCGCGAGTGGGTCGAAGCGGGACTGATCGGGACGGTGCGCGAGATCCAGCTCTGGACGAACCGGCCGATCTGGCCACAAGCGATCGACCGCCCACTCGAGCAGTACACCACGCCCGACACGCTGGATTGGGATCTTTGGCTCGGCCCATCACCGGCGCGGCCGTACAATCCGGCCTACGCGCCGTTCAAGTGGCGCGGCTGGTGGGATTTCGGCACCGGCGCGCTGGGCGACATCGCGTGCCACTCGATGGACGCGTCGTTCTGGACGCTCGACCTGGGGTACCCGACCCGGATCGAGGCCGAGTCTACGAAGCTCTATCCGGAGACTGCGCCCGCCTGCTCACGCATCACGTACGCGTTTGCGGCCAAGGGCAATCGCCCACCGGTCACCGTCGTATGGCGCGACGGCAGCCTCTATCCGCCCCGGCCCAAAGAATTCACCGATCCGGCGTCGTGGCCGTTCGATACCAGCGGCCAGCTGTGGATCGGCGACGCGGGCAGAATGATCGCCGGCATTTATGGCGAGAATCCGCGGCTGCTCGACGACGCGAAGATGGCGGAGGTGACGGCGCATCCCGTGCCGCAGAAGTACCCGCGCACCGAAGGCGTGTACGCCGAATGGATCGCGGCGTGCAAAGGGGGCAAGCCGGCGGGGTCGAACATTCCCGACCACGCCGGGCCGCTGACGGAGATGGTGTTGCTCGGCAACCTCGCCGTGCGGACGGCGCAGCCGGTGGAAGTGAATCCCGCAACGGGGGCCGTGGTGACGCCCGGGATTCCTGAGGAGTACATCAAGCCGCGCTATCGCCAGGGATGGTCGCTCTAGCACAGGTGTCGGGTGTTAGGTGTTAGGTGTCAGGTGTCAGGTGTCAGGTGTCAGGTGTCAGGCTTAGAACCTGACCCCTGACACCCGACACCTGCCCTTGCGCACCCTCATTGGCCGTATGTATTTTTATTCACCAATATGCATAAACAATCCAAGCCGCTCGTCGTCCTCGCCTACTCCGGCGGGCTGGACACCTCCGCCATCGTCCCCTGGCTGCGCGAGCAATACGGCGCGCGCGTCGTCTGTTTCGCCGCCGACGTGGGGCAGGGACTCGGCGAGCTCGACGGGCTGATCGCCAAAGCCAAACGTTCCGGCGCCGAAGACTGCATCATCGAAGATCTGCGCGAAGAGTTCGTGCGCGACTTCGTGTTCCCGACGCTGCGCGCCGGCGCGATTTACGCGCGCACCTACCTGCTCGGCACGTCGATGGCCCGGCCGCTCACCGCGGCACACCAGGTCGCCGTCGCTCGAGCGGTAGGCGCCGACGCCGTAGCGCACGGCTGCACCGGCAAAGGCAACGACCAGGTCCGCTTCGAGCTGACGTACGCCGCGCTCGCGCCGGAGCTGCAGGTGATCGCGCCATGGCGCGAATGGAAATTCCAAAGCCGCGAGGATCTCATCGCCTACGTGCACGCGAAGGGCGTGCCCGTGCAGGCGACCGCCGAGAAGCCGTATTCGACCGACCGCAATCTGTGGCACTGCTCGCACGAAGGCGGCATCCTCGAAGATCCGTCGCAGGAAGCGCCCGAGCACATCTTCGTGATGACCAAGAATCCGTTCGAGACGCCGGATGAGCCGGCCGTCGTGACGATTGGCTTCGAGGAGGGCAATCCCGTCAGCGTCGATGCCGTGCCGCTGGGGCCCGTCGAGCTGCTCGAGCAGTTGAACGAGATCGCGGGCGAGCACGGCGTCGGCCGCGCCGACGTGGTCGAGGACCGGCTCGTCGGCATGAAGTCGCGCGGCGTGTACGAGACGCCGGGCGGGACGCTGCTCTACGCGGCGCACCGCGAGCTCGAGCAACTCACGCTCGATCGTCGCACCCTCAGGATGAAAGACGAGCTCGCGCTCCGGTATGCCGATCTCGTCTACGACGGCCGCTGGTGGACGCCGGAGCGCGAGGCGCTCGACGCTCTCGTGACCGCGACGCAGAAGACCGTGACGGGCACGGTCCGGCTGAAGCTGTTCAAGGGCAACGTCAGCATCGCGGGCCGCGAGAGTCCGTTCGCGTTGTACCAGCCCTCGTACGCGACGTTCGGCAAGGACAACGTCTACAACCAGAAGGACGCCGAGGGGTTCATCCGGCTCTACGGGCTCGCCAGCAGAATCGCCGCCGGCCTCGCAGCCGAACGGACGGATGTCCCGACACGCTGAGACGCATCACATGTGGGGCGGGGGCGGGCGCTTCGCTCTTGGTCCGAGCGAAGCGCTCGATGCGTTAAACCGGTCCCTTCCCGTCGATCATCGCCTCTGGCCACAGGATGTCTTCGCGAGCAAAGCGTGGGTGCACGCACTCTGCCGCGCCGGCGTTCTGACCTCCGGCGAAGAATCTCAGCTGCTCGAGGGCCTCGACCGCGTTGCCGAGAAGCTGGCCGACGGCGCCGCGGTCGGGGCGCCCGACGAAGACGTGCACACGCTCGTCGAGCGCCTACTCTATGCCGAAGTCGGTCCCGTAGCGGGCAAGCTGCACACCGGGCGCTCGCGCAACGATCAGGTCGCAACCGATCTGCGGCTCTGGACATTGACGGCCATCGACGAGCTGGATGCCGGCGTCGCCGCGCTTGGCCGCACGCTCGTCGCCAAAACCAAAGACGGCGTCGACGCGATTCTGCCCGGCTACACGCACGGCCAGCGCGCGCAGCCGGTTCGCTGGGCGTACGTGCTGCTCGCGCATGCCTGGCCACTCGTGCGCGACCGCCAGCGGCTCGCGGATGCCCGGCGCCGCACCGCCGAGATGCCGCTCGGCTCCGGCGCGCTGGCCGGCTCGGGCTTCCCGGTCGACCGCGTGTTGCTCAAAGAAGCGCTCGGCTTCCGCGCGCTGTCGGCGAACGCCCTCGACGCGACCGGCGATCGTGACTTCGTTGCCGAATTGCTGTTCGCGATCGCGCTGCTCGGCACGCATCTCTCGCGGCTTGGCGCCGAGTTGATCACGTATGCGAGCGGCGAGTTCGCCTTCATCACGCTGTCGGACGCCTTCAGTACCGGCTCGAGTCTCATGCCCCAAAAGCGGAACCCGGACGTCTTCGAGCTGGCGCGCGGCAAAGCCGGCCGCTTGCTCGGCGATTGCGTGGCGCTGCTGACGACCTTGAAGGGGATTCCAGCCGGCTATCAGAAAGACTTGCAGGAGGACAAGGCGTTGTTGTTCGACGCCTGCGACACCATCGCGACCGTTCTCCCCGCCGTCACCGGGGCGATCGACACGCTATCGATCAACGCGGACCGTATGGCCGCCGCGCTCGATCCCGCGATGCGGGCCACAGATCTCGCAGATCTCCTGGTCGAGGCTGGTGTGCCGTTCCGCGAAAGCCACGGATTGATCGGCAAGCTGGTCCGCGCCGCGGAGCAAGCCGGCGTCCCGCTCGACAAGATCCCCGTCACAGTCGCGACCGACATCCATCCGGCGCTCGGCTCGGCGCTGGCACAGCTGGGAACGTGGGAAGACAGCGTCGAAAGCCGTGCCACGCCTGGAGGTGCATCACGCGCCTCCGTGGAGTCGCAAGTCGAAGAGCTACGACGGTTGTTTCAGCCGGTAGCGAGCGTGTAAACGCGTCCCTTGCTGCAACTTGCTGTCCGGTATTAGCATATCGCATGCGCTGCCTAGCTCTCAACGCCTCGTTCGAGCCGCTCACCATGGTACCGGTGCGCCGGGCGCTGCGGCTCGTGATCGATGGTAAGGCCGAGGTCGTCGAGGCCGAGGGCACGCCGGTCCAGTCGGAGCGAATGTCGGTTCCACGTCCCGCCGTGATCCGACTCGTTCGCTTCGTCCACGTTCCTCGTCGCTTCCGTCGCCAAGTCACCAACACGTTCCTGTTCGCGCGCGACAACTACCGCTGCCAGTTCTGCGGCCGCACGCAGCAGGAGCTGCGGCAGCGCGAGTGTCTGACGCGTGACCACCTCGTGCCGCTGTCGCGTGGCGGCACGAACGCCTGGACGAACGTCCTGACGGCCTGCTCGAGCTGCAACACCCGCAAGGGGAACCTGCTGCCCGAGGAAGTCGGCATGCATCCGCTCCGCGCGCCGCACGAGCCGCATTTCGTGCATCTCTCCTGGGCGGTGCGCCGTCTCACGCGGACACAGGCGAAGTACATCCGGCTCTTCTACGGCGCGGATGTGCTGGCCACTCTCGAGGCCATGTAATGTCGAAGGCGCCATGGATGGTGGCGGGCGCGGCCGCGGTCGCGCTCGCCGGCGTGGTGTTCTTGACGCGGCCGGGAGGGTCGGGCTCGATTCACCCGACGCCGCGGCCCGGCATCACCGCCGAGAAGATCCTGCCCGATTTCGCGATTCCGAAGAATCCCGGCGCCGTGGAGGCCTATGCAGCAGCGCGGCGTGCCCCGGCGACGCTGGACGGCGTCTATTGTCACTGCGATTGCTCGAAGCATTCAGGGCATCGCTCGCTGCTCACCTGCTTCGAGAGCGATCATGGCGCCTTCTGCGACATCTGCATGGGGGAAGCGATGCTCGCGAGCACGATGGCGGCGCGCGGGCAATCGCTGATGGACATCCGCGCCGCTATTGACCGCCAGTTCGGAACGTAGGACTCCTCGCCTCGAGCCGCTGGCGCGGCAATCCCGCCAGCCGGACCAGCACGCGCTGCGCACCGCGCGCCAACGCCGCGCCAAAATTCCCTTCGCCTGAAACCGCCGGTCCGACGTCGCCCGAAAGCCAGCGCGACAGCTCTTGCAGATCGGTGTCGTTGAGCGTCGTCACTTCGAGCCGCGCGACGAAGTAGAACTTGCCGTCGCCCGCGGGATGCAGCGTGACCGTGTACGGGATCTCGAGCGCCCTCGCGAGCTGCTCGCCAGTGGCGTAGCGGCTCACGCTGCGGCCCTGTCGAATCAGGACGAAGTCGTCAGCCAGTGGGTCGTTGCGCGCCACCGCGTCCCAGCTCACCTCGCTCACGAATTGATCGAACCAGCTCGCGCGCACGCGCCACAGCTCGAGCCGGTAGTGCAAACGGAGCGGAAAGCCGGAGCGCATCAGCGAAACGAACTTGCCGTCCGCCAACAGCCCGGTGCTGCGCACGCGCGGGACTTCGTTCTGCAGCGTGACGGTGAGGGTGGGAGCCTGCGCCCCTGCCGCCGTCGCTAGGAAGGCGAGAGCGATGGCTCCCGCCGTCGGCAGGCGCACTCTAGAACCGGTGATCCAGCCGGACCGTGAAACGCAAATGTTCGCCGGTCGTGACCGCCTTGGCGATGTAGACGCCGAATCCACCCCAGTCGACGCCGAGGCCCGCGTCGACGAGCCAGCTCGAGAACGCGGGCAGATGACCGGGCGGCACGCGGCCGGGCCCATTGCCCACGAGCCAGCCCTGGCCCGCGTCCGCGAACACCACGACATCCAATCCCTCGAGCCAGAACAGCGACGGCCCGCTGGTCTCGTCGCGGTCCGTCTTCTCTTCTCCTCGGGGATCGTAACTCCAGTTGAGCTTCACGTGGCCGCGGTATTCCGTCTGAAACGCGATCACGCGATCGCAGGCCGCGACGTGCGCCGCGCTCAGCGTCGAATCGCTGAATGCATTGTTGCAGGCGGCCACGCGGAACGGATAGCCGGGCATCGGGTCGGGACCGCCGAGTGAGAAACGGTGCTGCAGGGGGAGCGCGTCGCCGCCGACCCAGCCGCCACCGACGAGCCGCACGTTCACACGCCCGCCGGGGCTGATGCGCGCGTAATGGCGGATGTCGAAGAAGAGCCGATCGAAGCTGTACGATCCGGTCGGGATCGAATCGCGCACGGCCGTCGGCACGCCCGGATTCGGAATGACGTCGTGACTCCACGAATTCTCGAGCGTCGTACGCACGAGCCAGCCGGACGTCGGCTCATCCGGATCGTTGCGCGTATCGAGCACGGCGCCGGCGGCGAGCGTCGTGTAATGACCGTCGTCGATGGAGGGGTTGGGCCGCCACGCTTCCGCGTGGCGGAATATCGTCCACGGATCCTGCTGGCTGACGCTGGTCTGCCACTCGCGCCTGAGCTCGAGCGACAGCGTGATCGGCCGCTCGGCCTGCGCGAACGCGCGCGCGGCCCATCCCTTGTTGAGGTAGTAATCGCGGTAGTCGCGCGCGAACAAGAAACTGCTCCAGCCGATCTCGGAGTTTTTGAGCCCCCAATCCTCGATCGGAGACACGATATCGAACGCGCGCAGCGCGAGGCCGACCGGCCGCGCGTCGCCCGAGCGCAGCTCGCTGCGGAACATGTAGCCCAGATCGCTGCGCTTGTCGGAGAGGTCGCCCGCCGAGCGGAACACGCCGAGCGCATCGACGCGCATGCGGAAGTTGCGCTCGAGCTTCCAGTCGAACAGCGGCCCGAACACGATGGGCAGTCCTTCGACGCGGTTGAACGTGCCGCCGGTGGCGATCGTCAGCGCCGACCGCGAATCCGCCGTGCCCCACGACACCTCCGCGCCCGGATTCCACAGCCGCCGCCGTAGATTCGGCGCGTACACGATCTCGTCGCCGTCCTTGCGGAGTCGATACAGCAGCGGCTCGCGGTACTGCCGCAGCTCGCCGCCGATGTGCGCTGTTGCGCTATCGTCGACGATCCCGCCGACCACGATGACGTTGCCGGTCACCTCGGCGCCCGTGTCGAAGCGGAGGTCGCCGTTGATGACGACGAGCGACCCCTGCACACGCCCGGCGACCAGTACCGGCCCACTGCGGACGGCGACGTCGCCGCGCCATTCGTTGCCGCGCGGCAGGCGGGTTCGGCCGACGAGCCGCGTCGTTCCCGGCGCGTTGTAGAACGTGATCACTTCGTCGGACACGACGCGCGGCAACGCGAGCGCTTCGAGCGACACGCTCGCGCTCTCGGGGTGGATGACGATGGTGGTGTCCTGCACGAGCGAAAAGGGGACGGCCAGCACGAAGAAGAGTGTGATCATAGATCCACCCGCATTGGAGGCTCGATGCCCAGGCGCCGCATCCGGCGATACAGGTTGGCGCGATCGGTCTTGAGGCGGCGCGCCGCCTCGGCGACGTTGCCGCGCGATACCGACAACGCCCTCGCGATCAGCTCGCGCTCGTATCGATCCAGCGTATCGGACAGGGCGATGTCGGTCCACTGCTCGGCGATGGTGGGAATTGGAACGGGAGTGGCGGCGCCGTTATTCGGAAGCACCCGGGCGACGTCGGCGGCACTGATCGTCTCGCCGCTCGCGAGGATCGCCAGCCGCTCGACGATGTTCGCCAGCTCGCGCACGTTCCCCGGCCAGTTATAGGCGGCGAGCAGCGGCACGGCTCCGGCGTCGAACGCAACGGGGCGGCGGAGCCGGGCGGCGGAGCGGTCGGCGAAATGCCGGAGCAGTGGGGCGAGATCCTCGGGCCGCTCGCGCAGCGGCGGAATGTGAATCGGCAACACGTTCAACCGAAACCAGAGATCCTCGCGGAACTCGCCCTGCTTCACCGCCCAGGGAAGATCCTTGTTGGTCGCGGCGATGACCCGCACGTTCACCGCGAACGGCTTCTCGCCGCCGACACGCTCTATCACGCCGCTCTCGAGCACCCGCAGCAGCTTTGCCTGTGCCTCCGGGCCGAGGTCGCCGACCTCATCGAGAAATAGGGTACCGCCGTCGGCCAGCTCGAAGCGGCCCTGGCGGCGGTCCAGCGCGCCCGTGAACGCGCCACGCTCGTGGCCGAACATCTCGGATTCGACGAGGTCGCGCGGGAGGGCGGCGCTGTTGACCGTGACGAAGGGCTTGTTGCCCCGCGCGCTGAGACGATGAATCGCGGACGCGACCAGCTCTTTCCCCGTTCCCGACTCTCCGGTGATCAGCACGCGAGATTCGGTTGGGGCGACGCGCGCGATGAGCGCGCGCAGGTCTTCCATTGCGTGACTCGTGCCGACGAGCGGATCGGCGTGACCGAGCTCCTGGTGCAGCCGCCGGTTCTCGGCGAGCGTGCGGCCCAGTTCGAGCGCGCTGCGCAACGCGACGAGCACGCCTTCGGGCGCCAGTGGCTTCTCCAGGAATTGGAACGCGCCCAGCTTCGTGGCCCGGACGGCGTCGGACAGATTGGCTTTGCCGCTCATCATGACGACGGGGACTTGCGGCGCGCGCTTGCGGATCTGCTCGAGCGTGGCGAGCCCGTCGGGTCCCGGCGGCATCATCAGGTCGAGCAGTACGACGTCCGGCGCATCCTCGACGAGTCGCAGCATCGCCGCATTGCCGTCCGCCGCTTCCACGGTTTCGAAGCCGTCGGACTGGAGCAGCGCGCCGACCATGCGCCGGATGTTGACTTCATCGTCGACAAGGAGAACGCGAGGGCTCATAGCGATGGCGAGGGTGATGGAAAGACGATCATGAATGTCGCGCCACCGCCCGGTGTTTCGGTCACACCGATCGTGCCGCGGTGCGCTTCAAGCGTGACGCGCACCAGGGCGAGTCCGAGACCCGTGCCGTCGTCCTTCGTCGTGAAGTACGGCTCGAAGACTCGCTGCCGCAGCTCGGGCGGGATCCCCGGACCGTGGTCGGCGATCATGACGGCGAGACCCGACCCATCACCCGTCACGGTGACGTCAATCGTCCCGCGTCCTTTCATCGCTTCCGCCGCATTGCGATAGAGATTGGCGAACGCCCGCCGCAGTGGTTCGTAGTGGCCGAGCAGTGAGCGCGGTCCCCCCCCGCCCCCCCCGCCCCCCCCGCCGTTGGCGTGGACAGTCACCTGCACACCCTCGGGGACTCCGGTGCGTCCCAGTTCTTCCAGCAACTCGACGAGATCGACTTCGCTCTGTGGCCCCTCGGGGAGTCGTCCAAATTCCGAGAACTCTCTCGCCAGGCGTTCCAGGCGATCCGTCTCGGCCTCAAGCACTTGAATGGCCGTCGCGGCCCGACTGCCCATCGGCCCGTCCGCCCGTCCGAGTTGGTCCACCGCGATGCGCATGGAGGTGAGCGGATTCTTGATCTCGTGTGCCACGCGACGGGCGACTTCGCGGAATGCGCGCAGGCGCTCGGCCTCCAGCTCCCGGTCGCGCGCCGCGTCCAACGCGGCGGCCAGCTCACGGAGCGCCTGACGCAGTGCCTCGAATTCGGGAGCGCCGCGAATCGCCGCGCCCGCCGGCAGCGGTTCGCGGCGGCGGATCAACTGCGTCCACCCCACCAGCTCGTCGATGGGGCGCGAGAGCTGGCGAGAGAGATGGCCGGCGAGGTTCACCGCGGCATACAGCACTGCCGCGCCGAGCAACACGATGACCACCGCGAATCCCGCCGTGTAGTAGCGCAAGAACGTCTCGGCGCGCCGCGCGAGACTCACCGACGCCGAGACTTCGTCGAGGTGCTGGCGCAGCAACGCGCGCTCGTGGATGGTCAGGTGAAGGGTGTCCACGCCCTCGAGCAGCGTGCGCGCCGTGGCGGCGACGCGCTCGGTCGAGGCGCGCGCGCCGGCGGCCGGCAGTAACCGGCGGACCGACAATACCCAGCCGGCCACGGCCAGGATCGTCGGCACCACGGTCATGACGACGAGTACGACGAAGATTCGCCGCCTGAAAGGAAGCGCCATATTTGGCGCCAATTTAGGGAATCGACTTGCCTGTGACAATTCGACACGGGGGGTTTGATGAAGGCCCGCACGGACTACCTGTGGTTCAACACGAAGCGCCGTCAGGAGATCATCGACATTACTGACGAGGTTGCGAAGGCTGTCGCGGCGAGCGAGGTACGGGAAGGTTATGTCCTGGTCAGCGCCATGCACATCTCGGCATCCGTCTTCGTGAATGATCACGAGTCGGGACTCTGGGACGACATCTTGAAATGGCTCGAGGGCACGATCGCGCCGTGGGATCCGCCCCGGTACCGCCACAATGAAACGGGGGAAGACAACGCGGCGGCGCACCTGCGCAGTCTCACGATCGGGCACGAAGTGATCGTGCCGATCACGGCGGGGAAGCTGGACTTCGGTCCATGGCAGCGAGTGTTTTATGGGGAGTGGGATGGACAGAGAAAGAAGCGCGTGATCATCAAAGTCCTGGGGGAATGATTCTATGAAGGTGTTACTGCTTTTCGCGCTGCTCGTTGTTGGCGTGCAGGATGCGGACACCCGCGCGCTGCTGAATCTGGAAAACGATTGGGCGAGCGCGCTCGTGAATCGCGACCGAGTCGTCTTCGATCGAATGCTGGCGGACGGTTTCGTGTACACGGAAAACGATCAGATGATGGATCGCGCCAGCGTGCTCAACTCGCTGGCTGCGGGGCTCGACACGGTCGTCGCCGCGCGCAACGATTCGATGATCGTGCATCGCTTCGGCCCCACGACGGCGGTGGTGACGGGATGGCTGATCGTGCGGACGAGAAACGGCGGCGCCTTATCGGACCGCCACTATCGCTTCACGGACACGTGGGTGAAGCGCGGCAGCGCATGGCAGATCGTCGCCGCGCAGGACTACATCGCGAGTGGCAGGTAGGAGGGCGGCATGAGACCGGACTTCATTGCGAGAGCGTCGGTGGTGATCAATGCGTCGCGCGACCGGGTGTGGAAGGCGTTGGTCAACCCCGCGGCGCTGAAGGAGTTCTTTTTCGGTTCCGACGTGCGATCGGACTGGAAAGAAGGGAGCCCGATCACCTGGTCGGGCGTCTGGGAGGGCAAACCGTATCAAGACAAGGGCGTGGTGCTGAAGGCCGAGCCCGACTACGCGCTCCAATACACGCACTTCAGTCCGCTGACCGGCGAGCCGGACAAACCCGAAAATTATCATACCGTCACGATCGAGCTGTCGGACGCCGGCAAGCAAACGCGCGTCGCGCTGACGCAGGACAACAACCCCACCGAGGATGCGCAGCTGCACTCCGCAAGAAACTGGCACACCATGCTGGCGGGCCTGAAGAAATTCGTCGAACGCAAGTGATCAAACCGGCGCCCGTGCAGCTGGAGGGTCACGGCATCCGTCTCGAGCCATTGACCGAGCAGCACGTCGATGCGCTCGCCGCCGCCGCGAGCGACGGGCGGTTGTGGGAGATGTTTTATGTCGCTGTTCCGCCGCCCGCCGGGATGAAGACCTACGTCGGCGACGCGCTCAAAGGTCAGCGCGAGGGCCACATGCTGCCGTGGGTCGTGCGGGACGTGCCGAGCGGGACGATCGTCGGATCGACGCGCTACCACGACATCGTGCCCGCGATCGACCGCGTCGAAATCGGCCACACGTTCTATGGCCAAAGTCGCTGGCGCACCCACGTCAACAGCACGTGCAAGCTGCTGCTGCTGCGCCACGCGTTCGAAACACTCGGCTGCAAGTGTGTGGGGCTGCGCACCGACAACTTCAATTTCCGCTCGCAGCGCGCGATCGAGGGACTCGGGGCCAAGAAGGACGGCGTGATTCGCCACTTCGGAAGTCGCCGCGACGGCAGCGCGCGCGACGTCGTGATCTACAGCATTCTCGCCGCCGAGTGGCCCGACGTGCGCCGGCATCTGGAGCTGCGCCTCAAGCGACACGAAGACAGCCAGGCGTGACGAATCCTCCGATGGTGCGGCGGTTCGGCCTGCTCCATGCCACCGCGCTGAACATGACGAACATGATGGGGATCGGGCCGTTCATCACGATCCCACTGCTGATGTCGGCGCTCGGCGGCCCGCAGGCGATGCTGGGCTGGGCGGTCGCGTTGATCATCGTCGTATGCGACGGCATGGTGTGGAGCGAGCTGGGAGCGGCGCTGCCGGGCTCGGGCGGATCATTCGGGTATTTGCGCTACGGCTACGGCGCCCAGACGGTTGGCCGGCTCATGGCATTCCTGTTCGTCTGGCAGTTCGTCCTCAGCGGTCCGCTGGAGATCGCGTCCGGTTACATCGGCTTCGCGAAATATCTCGGCTACATCTGGAAGAGCAGCAACTCGTGGCAAATGATGCTGGTCATCGCCGCGATCGGCATCGTCAATATCGTGCTGCTGTATCGCCGCATCACGTCGATCGCCACGATCACCCTGACGTTGTGGGTCGGCACGATCGTGACGGTCCTCGTCGTGATCGTGACCGGCGCGATGCATTTCGACCCGAAGGTCGCGTTCGACTTTCCGCCGGGCGCGTTCAACCTGTCGCCGCAGTTCCTGCGGGGGCTCGGCGCCGCGTCCGCGATCGGCGTCTACGACTACCTCGGCTATTACGACGTCTGCTACATCGGCGACGAGGTCCAAAATCCCGGTCGCGTGATCCCGCGCTCGATTCTGCTGAGCACCGTCTGCGTCGCGTTGATTTACATCGCCATCAACTTCTCGATCATCGGCGTCGTGCCGTGGCGCGACTTCGTTCCGGCCGATACGCATCCCCAGGCAAATTTCGTCGTGTCGATTTTCATGGAGCGCATCTACGGATCGGGCATCGCCACCGTGTTCACGGCGATGGTCTTGTGGACGGCGTTCGGTTCGGTGTTCGCGCTGCTGCTCGGATACTCACGGGTTCCCTATGCGGCGGCGCGCGACGGCTACTTTTTCCGCATTTTCGCGCGCGTGCACGCGGTCGGGGGATTTCCGTACGTCTCGCTCGTTGTGCTGGGCGTGCTTTCCATTTTGGCCGGGTTCGTTTCCCTCGACACGGTGATCTTCGCGCTCGTCACGTTGCGCATTCTGGTGCAGTTCGTCGGCCAGATCGGTGCGGTCACCCTGCTGCGGCGGCGGGAGCCGGACATGGCGCGGCCGTATCGAATGTGGCTCTATCCGCTGCCCAGCCTGGTTGCGCTCCTCGGCTGGATCTTCATTTTTGCCACGACGCCGGCCACGATCGTAGGCTGGGCATTCGGCGCGTTGCTGCTGGGGCTGGCTTGCTTCGCCATCTGGTCATGGAAGCGGGGAACCTGGCCATTTGCGAGTAGTGAGACAGCGCCCGGCAGGTGAGAGGCGCCGCTTCTTGCGACGAGGAAAACATGGATCGACGTGCATTCATCATGACGACTGCAGCGCTGGCCGGCACGGCGCAGCGCCCCATCGGCGCGATCACTGACCCGCCGCGGGCGGCGGCCAAGCAGGGGATGGTCGTGCTCTTTCAGGGCGACTCGATCACCGACGCCGGACGTAATCGTGACTCCAAAGACCCGAACTCCGCCGGTGCGCTCGGCAACGGCTATCCCCTTCTCGTCGCCGCGGCGGTCCTGGCCGAGCGTGCCAAGGATGGGCTGCAGTTCTATAATCGCGGCGTCAGCGGCAACACGGTCCCCGACCTGCAACAGCGCTGGACCACCGACACACTCGAGCTGAAGCCCGACGTGTTGAGCATTTTGATCGGCGTGAACGATTTCTGGCACAAGCTCGGCCAGGGCTACACGGGAACGGTACAGGACTACGAGCAGCAGTACACCGCGTTGCTCGACGAGACGCGCCGCGCGCTGCCGAACGTGCGGTTGATCGTGCTCGAGCCGTTCGTGTTGCGCACCGGGGCGGTGGATGCGCGCTGGTTCCCCGAGTTCGATCAGCGCCGTGCCGCGGCGGCGCGAGTCGCATCGCACGCCCATGCGACGTTCGTGCCGTTGCAGGCTATTTTCGATCAGCAGATTCGTTCCGCGCCGCCGGCATTTTGGGCGGCGGATGGCGTGCACCCTACCCCAGCCGGACACGCGGTGATCGCCGCACACTGGCGGCGGGCCGCGCATCTTTAGCCGAGGGATTTTTTCGAGCCATGTATTTCTGGAATTGCGAAGTCCGCTCGCCAATCGATTACTTGCTCCTCGTGACATCGGCGAGTGCCTGGGTCTATGCCACGTGGTGTTTGATTCAGATGCGGTACGAGCGGCGCACGCCGCTCGTGTGGTGGGAGCCGGTTCCGTTCAGCAGCAGCGATCTCACGACAACCGGCCGCGAATATCACCGTCGCTTCTTCATCGCGCTCCTCGCCGGTGCCTGCGCGATTCTGCTTGCCGTCGCGCTCTGCGCCAGCCGCCAGTAGCCGCTCGGCCGGCGCGCTAGCGCTCGCCGCGCTGCTCGCGTGCGCCTCGGGAGGCGCGGTCGCGCCAGCACCGCCGCCTCCGGGACCACCGCCGCCGCCACCGACGTGGAAGCTCGTTTGGAGCGACGAGTTCAACGGGCCGGCTGGTTCACAAGTCGATACGACGTTCTGGCACTACAACGTCGGCGACGGCTGCCCGAACAATTGTGGCTGGGGGAACAACGAGCGCGAGTATTACACGTCCGACACGGCGAACATCCAGCAGAATGGTCAGGGCCAGCTCCAGATTGTCGCGCGCGTCACGCAGGACACGAGCCTCCACTGCTATTACGCCACCACGTGTCACTACACATCCGCGAAGATCACCACGCAGAATAAGGTGCTGCCGTATCACGGCCGGGTGGAGGCGCGCATCAAACTCGCGGCGGGGCAGGGACTCTGGCCGGCGTTCTGGCTGCTCGGGCAGAACATCACGTCCGTGGGTTGGCCGACCTGCGGCGAGATGGACATCATGGAGAACAAGGGCAGCCAGACCGATCGCACGAGTTCGGCGGTGCACGGGCCTGGCTACTTCGGCAATACGCCGTTTGTGCACATCGACGCGCCGGTCACGACGACCGAGTACCATCTGTATGCAGTCGAGTGGGACGGCAACTCGATCCGCTACTTCGTCGACAGCACGCAGCACTACGTCGTGTCGCGGACGGCGGTGAACCACTACGGCAATTGGGTGTTCGACCAGCCGTTCTTCATCATCTTGAATCTTGCGGTCGGCGGTAATTTCGACGGCAATCCGCAGTCGGATGCGATCTTTCCGGCAACGATGCTGATCGACTACGTCCGGGTTTACAGCCTGCAGTAACTCCTAAGGCGTGAGCGGGCGGTACTTCACGTCCAAAACGCTCAATCGCATCAGGTGCGTCGCGAGCCGCGCCTTGAAATTCGCAAAGTCCTTCTCTTCCTTCGGCGTCCACGCGACCTCGGCGAGCGCGACCAGGCGCGGGAAGACCATGTACTCGACGTTTTTCGGCGTGCGCTGGTACTCGGTCCAGATCTGGCCCTGGGTGCCGAGGATGTGTTTCGCCTGCAGCGAATCGAGCGCCGCAGGGATCGGCTCGTAGGCGTAGACGGTGTCGAGCGGCAGGAAACCGCCGATGGCGAGCGGCTCGTGCAGCGTGTCCTGTGACTGGTAATAATCGAAATACGTGTTCGACGTCGGAGTCATGACGACGTCGTGGCCGGCGCGCGCGGCCGCGATACCGCCGTCGATGCCGCGCCACGACATCACGACCGCGTTGGGCGCCAGCCCTTCGGTTCCGCCCTCCAGGATTTCGTCCCAGCCGATCAGCGATCGACCACGCCCCGCGAGCCATTGGCTCATCTGCGCCGTGATCCAGCTCTGCAGCTGGTTCTCATCGCGCAGGCCGAGCTGCTTGATGCGGGCCTGGGCCACCGGGCTCGCCTGCCACTGCTGTTTCGGCGCTTCGTCGCCGCCGGTGTGGATCCAGTGACTGGGGAAGAGTGCAAGCACTTCGGTCAATACGTCCTGCATGAAGTGAATCGCCGAGTCGGACGGGTTCAGGATGTTCTGATCCACGCCCCAGTGGGTCAGCACCTGCAGCTGCTGGCCCGTGTTGCCGAGCCAGGGGTAGGCGGCGATGGCGGCCTGCGCGTGGCCCGGCATCTCGATTTCCGGGACAACCGTCACGAAGCGCGCCTGCGCGTAGGCGACGACCTCGCGCACGTCGTCCTGCGTGTAGAAGCCGCCGTGCGGGATTTTGTCGAAGACCCACTGCGTCGTATCGGCGTAGCGGTGCTGGACGCCCACGAGCGACTGGCTGCGCCAGGCGCCGACCTGGGTGAGCAGCGGATACTGCTTGATTTCGATCCGCCACCCTTGATCGTCGGTCAGGTGCCAGTGGAAGCGATTCAGTTTGTGGAGCGCGAGGAGATCGATGTACTTCTTGACGAATTCCTTGGGCATGAACGAGCGCGAGACGTCGAGATGCGCGCCGCGCCACGAGAAGCGCGGCCAGTCCTCGATCTCGACGGCGGGCACCGTCCACGCGACACCGGCGACAGGCGCGGCCCGGAAGATGTCGGGCGGCAAGAGCTGCCGCAGCGTCTCGACGCCGTAAAAGACCCCGGCGGGTCGGAACGCACGGATCGTGACGCGCGCCGGCGTGACCGTTAGTCGATAACCTTCCTCACCCAGTCGCGACAGCGTGGAATCCACACCCAGCGACACGACATGGGTCGCACCACGCGAAGTCCCGGTAGCCGCTAGCCGGTAGCCGGTAGCCGGATAGAGCCAGTCCGCCAGCTGATAGCCGATCTGCCGGGTCGCCCGATCGGTGACGATGGCCGTCCCGGGTGTCAGTGCAAAAGAGCCCGCGCGGTGCATCATGTGCACAGGGCGAGGAATAACCGCAAGCGTCGTGTCCTGAACAGCGCCGAGTAGCGCCAATCCGGCCAGAAGGATGATCATGGGGCATACGATATCGCTCGCTGACTCGTTCAGCGAACGGTAGATTTGCGCCCCATGAAACGACGCGACTTTCTTCAGACGCTGAGCGCGGTAACGGTTGCGGGCTCGCTGCGGCCGCGCTTTCCGAAAAAGCTCGAGCGCATCGGGCTCGAGACGTACTCCACTCGGCGCGCGATGGCGAAGGATCCGGAAGCCACACTCCACGCCATCCGCGCGATCGGCTACAGCGACGTCGAGCTGCTGTGGTCCTTCCATCTGTTCGGTCGTACGCCGGCGCAGGTGGCGGCGACGCTGAAGCAGGAAGGATTGCGCGCGCCATCGGCGCACATCTCGCCGGTCATCCTGCTCGTCGGTTGGCAGCGCAGCCTCGAGAACGCCAAGGTACTCGGCCACGACTATCTGATCGTGCCGGACTTCGGCGACACCGTGGAAACGCTGGATGACTGGCGCGAATGGGCCGATCACTTCAACACCGCCGGCGCCGCTGCACGCAAGGCGGGCATCTGGCTCGCCTTCCACAACGAAGCCGATCACATGAAGCCGATTGCTGGGCAGGTGCCGTACGATGTCTTCGTGCAGCGCCTCGACCCAGCGGTGACGCGGCTGCAGCTCGACGTCGGCAACATGGTGATCGGCGGCGGCGACCCCATGCAGTATCTCGAGAAATACAAGGACCGCTACTGGAGCTTCCATTTGAAAGACGTCGTGCCGGACCGCTCGTCCGACACGCGGCTCGGCAAGGGCATCTTCGATTTCAAGAAGTTCCTCGCGGCCGTGCCGAACCTCGAGCAGAAGCCCTGCTACGTCGAAGACGAAAGCCCCGCGGACGAGCTCGGCGCCGCCCGCAGCAATTACCAGTATCTCGCGGGCCTCGACTTTTGAGCGCCGTCCTGCTGGGCGTTCTGTTCGCCTTGAGCGCCCAGCAGGACAGCATTCGTACTTTTCTCAAGACTGTCGACATCACGACCGGGAAGATCGAGACGGTCTTCACGGCTTCCAATCAACATTTCGAAGCACCCAACTGGTCGCGCGACGGCAAGTTCTTTCTGATCAACGGCGCCGGCCGGCTCTACCGGCTCGACGTCGGTGCCACACACCCCGAGCCGATCCCGACCGGCTCGGCGACGCGCGTCAACAACGACCACGGCATGTCCCCCGACGGAAAATGGCTGGCGATCAGCAGCGAGCCCACGGAAGATTGGCTGACGTCCACGGTTTACCTGCTGCCGATCGCGGGTGGTGAGCCGAAGCAGATCACCACCGGACGGCCGAGCTTTTGGCACGGCTGGTCGCCGGACGGGAAGACGCTGGCATTCGTGGGAAGGCGCAATGATGAGTTCGACATCTATACGATTCCGGCGACCGGCGGCGACGAACGTCGCATCACGACGTGCAAAGGACTCGACGACGGGCCCGACTACTCGCCCGACGGCGCATTCATCTATTACAACTCGTTCTGCAGCGGTCGCATGCAGATCTGGCGCATGCGGCCCGACGGCAGTCAACCCGAGCAGCTGACGAACGATCAGTACGCGAACTGGTTCCCGCATCCGTCGCCGGACGGCCGCTGGATCGTCTTCCTGTCGTTCATCGAGGATCAGGGCCAAAATCACCCGTTCGGCAAACAGGTGAAGCTGCGGCTGATGGATTTGCGCGATCGCTCGGTGCGCGACCTCACGCCTGAGTTCTTTGGCGGCCAGGGAACCATCAACGTGCCGAGTTGGTCGCCCGACAGCCGGTACGTTGCGTTTGTCTCATACGAGCAGCACGTTAAGGCCCCATGACTTCGCTTTTTCTCCTCGCCGCACTGCTGGTCCAGAATCCATCCCCCAAGCCCGAGCTGCTGATTCGCATCGATGACATCGGCATGAATCACTCGGTGAATCTGGGCCTGGCGCAGCTGGCCGAGACGAAGATGCCGCTGTCGGCGTCGGTGATGTTCGCGTGTCCGTGGTATCAGGAAGCGGTCGAGATCCTCAAAAAGAATCCGCAGATCTCGGTCGGCGTGCATCTCGTGCTCAACTCGGAGTGGAAGTACTACCGTTGGGGCCCGGTGCTCGGCAAAGACGCGGTGCCGTCGCTGGTGGACAGCGTCGGCTATTTCCTGCCTTCGACTGAGGCCTTTCTGGCGAGCCACTACAAGCTCGACGATGTCCCGCATGGGGCGCTCCAGCATGAAGGCCCCTTCCTCGCTCCAGCAATAAAAGAAAGCCCTCTCCCATGACTCTTATTCGCTTCAAGTACAACCAGAACCAGGATGTCGATCTGTCGCGGACCTACGACGCCGTGGTCGTGGGCTCCGGCGCGGCCGGCGGCATGGCTGCGCACGTGCTCACCTCGCAGGGGATGAAGGTGCTTCTGCTCGAGGCTGGCAAGAAGATCGACATCAACGCGGAGCTGCGGTCGATGCAGTGGCCGTACGACCATCCGCGACGCGGCGACGCGCCCCCCGGATATCACGCCATCAGCTACAACGAGTACACGATTCGCCAGCCGCCCTACGCCAAGGGCTCGACGTTCAAGCACGTGTACTCGTACGTCGGTGGCTGGGGTAACACGGACTACGTCAAAGACATTCTGGTGGACGAGAAGGACCATCCTTACACCGGCACGCACTACGCCTGGGTGCGCGCGCGCCTGCTCGGCGGCAAGACGAACATCTGGGGACGACTGGCGCTGCGTTTGTCGGACTACGATTTCAAGGGCAAGACGCACGACGGCTACGGCGAGGACTGGCCGATTTCCTATGCCGACATCGAGCCGTACTACGACAAGGTCGATCTGCTGCTGGGAATTTCCGGACACAAGGAAAACCTGCCCCATTTGCCCGACAGCCTGTTCCAGCGGCCCAATAAACTGACCGCGGCGGGCGTGAAGCTGCGCGAGAGTTTGAAGAAGATGGGCCGCACGGCGACGCCGTATCGCGCCGGTGTGACGACGGACGGTGTGAAGAACAAGTACCGCAGCAAATGCTTCGGCCGCGGCGCGTGCGACCGCCGCCCCGGCGGTTGTGACATTCACGCCGCGTTCGACTCGCCGACCGGCCTGATTTACCCGGCGATGGACACGGGCAACCTGACCCTGCGGACCAATGCGACCGTGCACGAGGTGCTGGTCGATCCGAACACGGGCAAGGCGCGCGGCGTCTCGTTCGTCGATTCGCAAAACCACAAGACGTACGAAGTGAAAGCGAAAGTCGTGATTCTCGCGGCGTCCACACTCGAGAGCGCGCGGCTGATGCTGTTGTCGCAGTCGCGGCAGTATCCCAACGGCATCGGCAATTCGAGCGGCCACGTCGGCCACAACTTCTGCGAGCACGTGATGGGCCCGGGCGTCACCGGATTCGTCAAGGAGCTCGTAGGCGTCGAGCCGACGCTCGATGACGGTAAACCGGGCGGCTTCTACGTTCCGCGGTTCCGCAATCTCGAAGACAAGCAGCCCGGCTTCATTCGCGGCTACGGGTTCGAGGGCGGCGCCGGTTTCTCGATCTTCCCCGGCAGTGCCGGCGGCACGCCGGGCTTCGGCGCCGAGTTCAAGAAAACGGTGCGCGACCACGCCGGCGCGTTCATCGGCATGGGCGGGTTCGGCGAGGTGTTGGCGCGGTACGAGAACTATGTCGATCTCGATCCCGAGGTGAAGGACGCCTGGGGCATCCCCTCGCTGCGCTTCCATTATCAGTTCAGCGACAACGAAAAAAACATGTGCGAGGACATGGCCAACTCCGGCAAAGAGATGCTCGAGGCTGCGGGTATCGAGGTGATCGGGGTGGACAAGACGATCTTGACGGAAGGCTGGTCGATTCACGAGCTCGGCACCGCGCGCATGGGTGCGGATCCCAAAACGAGTGTGCTGAATCAGTTCCAGCAGTCGCACGACGTGAAGAATCTGTTCGTGGTCGATGGGTCGAGTCACGTGAGCGCGTCGTGCCAGAACCCGACGTGGACCATCATGGCGCTGTGCTGGCGCTCGTGCGAGCATCTGGCTGACGAGTTCAAGCGGGGGAACCTATGACGATTTCGCGTCGCGACATGATTCAGCAGACGGCAGCGGCGGCGGCCGCCGCGCCGCTGATCAAGGGACTGCCGACTCTGCCGTCCCCGGCCCCCAAGCCGAAGTTTTTCACGGCGGCCGAGTTCGCGTTGGTGGACGAGATGAGCGACATGATCATTCCGACCGACGCGCAGTCGGGTGGTGCGCGCGCCGCGGCCTGCGCCGCGTACATCGACGCGCGCCTGGCCGAAGCTTTCGAGAAGGACCGGCCGCAGCAGTGGCGCAGCGGGATCGCAGCCGTGGAGGCGCTCTCACAGGAGATGCACCAGAAGACGTTCATGGCATCCACGCCGGAGCAGCGCCTCGCGCTGCTGACTCGCATCGCCGCCGCCGAGGCCGATCCCAAGACCGATGCCGAAAAGTTTTTCCGTGAGATCAAGGGCGCGACGGTTCGCGCCTACTACACGTCGAAGATCGGCATCCACGACGACCAGCGGTACAAGGGCAACGTATTCCAGACCGGAGACTACGCCGGCTTCGATGCGACATGACGGCTCGGCGGAAACCACCATCGACACGCCGCGGCTGACGCTGCTCGCGTACGCGCCCGAGCAGCTGCTGGCGTTGATCGAACGACCGGAGCGCTTCGAACAGCTCGCAGCGTTGACCCCCGCGGATGGACTCCGGGGGTTTTACGTCTCGGGCGAAGTGTCGCCCGCCTGGCTCGCCGCGTTACGCGCCGCCGTGGGGCAAGGACCGAACCCGTGGCGCCACGGCTTCTGGATCGTGGAGAAAGCGACGGGCCAGATCGTCGGCGGGGCGGGATTCAAAGGCGCGCCCGAGGGCGACGGCGTCGTGGAAATCGCGTATGGCGTCGTGCCGTCTCGCGAAGGCCGGGGTTACGCGACCGAAGCCGCGCGCGCCTTGATTCACTTTGCCACCAACGATCCGCGGGTTCGCACGATCCGCGCGCACACGCGGCCCGAGAAAAACGCGTCGACCCGCGTGCTGACGAAATGCGGATTCATGCAAGTCGGTCCGGTCGACGATCCCGACGACGGCCCGGTCTGGCGGTGGGAGCGGAGCGCGCAGCATATTGGTGCGCGATGACTCCCGGCCAAGCCGTCTTCGTTCCCGGTGAATGGCGCTCGCTCGCCTCGTGTCTCGGATTGTCGCCGCGCGAATGCGGCATCGTGCGCGCGGTGTTCGACGGCGATTCGGAAAAAGACGCCGCCGAGCGGCTCGGCCTGTCGCCGCACACGGTGCACACGTATTTGTGGCGCATCTATCGCAAGCTCCAGGTGCAGAGCCGCGAGCAGCTGCTGGTGCGAGTGTTCGCGGAATTCCGCGCGCTTCCCAAGCGCCCGCCCACCAGCGCCGCGCGGAAACGGCACGAGAGCAGGCACCACACGTTGTAGCCTGATCGGGTGACCCGTAGCAGGGGTCTTGTCGCCCATCGTGCCAGGGATATGGTAGCGGTCGTTACGCGTTCGATACCGTTGGCCAACGGGAGACGCCGTCTATGCAGCTAGCGCACGTGTTCGTCGTTTCACACTCGACGTGGCGGCACCATCGCGCGCGTCGCGGTCCGAGGTGATAGCACCGTTCCATCGTCCTTCGATGTGAACGGTTTTTTGTTTCCGTCCTAGACGTGTCCCTGCGGAGACCCGTGGAATGAAGGAGGCGGAGGGGTTCATGCAAAAGAACATCATTCGAGCACTCGCGACATTCGTCATGGGCCTCGTGTTCGCGGCGACGTTCTGCGGCACGGCCCTCGCGCAGGAGGCGCAAGTCTCCGGCGTCGTCACGTCGTCCACGGGTGAGAAACTCCCCGGCGTCACCGTGCAGGTGCGCGGGACGAACACCACCACGACCACCGACGCGAACGGTCGCTACACCGTGACCGCGCCGAGCGGCGGCGTGCTGCTGTTCGCGCTGATCGGCTACAAGGGCGCGGCGCGCACGATCGCCGGCCGGCCGACCATCGACGTCGCGCTCGAGTCGGCGGTCGCCGTACTCGACCCGGTCGTCGTAACGGGTTACACGGCGCAGCCGCGCACGAGCATCACGGGCGCCGCCAGCAGCGCCAACACCGAGTCGATGTCGAAGCAGACGACGGCGACCGCGCTGCAGGCGCTGGACGGCCGCGTCCCCGGCGTCACCGTCGAATCCGACGGCGCACCCGGCTCGCGCACCACCGTCCGCATCCGCGGCGTCTCCTCGTTCCAGAACAACGATCCGCTATACATCATCGACGGCGTACCGGTTGAGGACTCGTACCTGAACTTCCTGAACCCGGCCGACATCGCGGCGATCAACGTGCTGAAAGACGCGTCGGCCGAATCGATCTACGGCTCGCGCGCCTCGAACGGCGTCATCATCATCGAGACCAAGAAGGGCAAACCCGGACAGCGGCAGGTGACGCTCGACGTCCGGACCGGAATCGCGCAGCCGACGAACGGCTACGACAACATCCTGATTCAGAACTCGCTGGACTACTTCCAGGTCGTCAAGACGGCGTATCAGAACGCCGGACTGCCGGTACCGACGAACATCTACGGCAGCGTGTCGAATCCGACCGTGCCGGCGTTCATCTGGCCGAACAACTGCGGCACGCCGCCCGGCACCCAGCCCTGCACCAACGTCGATCCGAGCACGTACTCGTATCCCAACAGCCTCATCATGCCGGGCAGCGCCGGGACCAACTGGTGGAAGGCGGTCTTCGGCACCGGGCAGTTCCGCGACGCGAACCTCGCGCTGTCGGGCGGTGGTGACGACAACGCCTATCACGTGTCGTTCAACTATCTCGATCAGCAGGGGACGGCGGTCTACTCGCGGTTGCAGCGCGGCGGCGCCCGCGTCAACACCACGTTCAACGTCGGCCGCGCGAGCGTCGGCGAGAACATCTCCGTGACACGCGAGCGCGTGTACGGCGCCGAAGGGTTGCGCGACGACGCCGTCGGCGAGGGCGGGATCGTCGGCAAGAACATCTTCCAGCAGCCCGTCGTCCCGATTTACGACATCCGCGGCAACTTCGCGTCGGGCAAAGCCGTGGGCCTGAGCAACCTGACCAACCCGCTGAAGATCGCCTACTTCGCGCAGAACAACATTCAGACCAACGACCGCATCTTCGGCAACTTCTTCGGCTCGCTCGACGCCGGTCACTCGCTGTCGCTCAAGACCCGGCTCGGCTTCAACCTCGGCCAGCAGAACTATCATGGCTATTCGCCGACGACGCCGGAAAACTCCGAAGTGACGAGCATCGACGCCATCAACGAGAACTACAACGTCCAGACCGAGTGGACGTGGAGCAACACGCTCAACTACTCGCGGATCATGAACCAGCACAACCTGACGGTGCTGCTGGGGCAGGAAGCGAACAAGAGTCAGGACCGGTTCGAGTCGGGAAGCTGCGCGAACCTGCTCAACAACGGCGTCGATTCGCGCTACATCCAGGACGCGTTGTGCGATCCGACATCGAAGAACGTCGGCAGCTCCGGCTTCCGCAGCGCGCTGCTGTCGTTCTTCGGCAAAGCCGACTACAACTTTGCCGACCGGTACTACCTGAGCTTGACGGTGCGGCGCGACGGGTCATCCAACTTCGCGCCCGTGCATCGCTGGGGCACGTTCCCGGCCGTCGGGCTCGGCTGGCGGCTGTCGCGTGAATCGTTCTTCAAGAACAACACGACGTTCTCGAACATCATGCTGCGGTTCGGCTACGGCGTCACCGGCAACCAGCAGATTCCGAGCGGCCGCATCATCGACCAGTTCGGCGGCAACCGCGGCGACACCTTCTACGACATCGGCGGCACGGGCGGCACGATTCAGCCCGGGTTCAAGGTCACCGCGCTCGGCAATCCGAACCTGCAGTGGGAAGAGCAGAAGTCGGGCAACATCGGGTTGGACCTCGAATTCCTCGAGGGCAAGGGCAACTTCACGGTGGATCTCTATCGCCGGAACACCGACAAGCTGCTCTTCGACCCCGAGCTCCCGGCGACGGGCGGCTCGGCCGCGCCGCCGATCGTCAACATCGGCGCGATGCGGAACGACGGCGTCGACTTCTCGCTCGGCTATCACAGCTCGATCGGCTCGACCCTGTGGAGCGTGACGTTCAACGGCAGCCACTACAAGAACAAGATCGTCCGCATCGACGGCGTGTCCGACTTCTTCTTCGGTCGCGGCTCGTCCGTGGTCCGCGAGCAGAACGCCGTCATCAACGAGGTCGGCCAGCCGATCGGCGCGTTCTACGGCCTGGTGGCGGAAGGGTATTACAAGGATTCCGTCGACGCCGCTCCGTATTGGTCGAGCGGCGCGCGCCCCGGCCGCATCAAGTTCAAGGATATCAACGGCGACGGCGTCATCGACGGCAACGACCGCACGGTCATCGGCAGCCCGCACCCCGACTTCACGGGCGGGTTGGACCTCGCGGCGCGTCACGGCGCATGGGAGTTCAGCGCCACCGTGTTCGGCACGTTCGGCAACCAGATCTTCAACACCCAGAAGTACTGGTACGTCTTCCGCTACTTCGACACGAACGTCGCAGCCGACCTGTTGCAGAACTCGGTCAAGCTCAACGCCCAGGGACAGGTCACGAACCCCGACGCGAAGTATCCGCGCGTCGACGGCAGCGACGTATTTAGCCGGCAGTTCTCGAGCTACTGGGTGGAGAATGGCTCGTACGTGCGGCTGCGCACACTCCAGGTCGCGTATAACCTGCCGCCCGCGTTGATCCGCTGGATTCCGGCGGCGCGCGTGTACGTGCAGGCCGAGAACCTGTTCACGATTACCGGATATTCCGGCCTCGATCCGTCGCTCCCCGTGGCCGCTTCGACGGGCGCGCTGGGCGACATCCGCGACCAGGCGCGCGGCATCGATCAGGGCACGTATCCGAGCAATCGCACGTTCACCGTCGGCATTTCGACCACGTTCTAACGGGTCGTCTTTCACAGAGGACGCGAGAGATGAAAAAACTTCTAAGATCCAAGGTTGTGATCGCGACCGCGGTGCTGACGACCTTTGGGGCGATCACGTACGCATGCAGCAATTTCCTGGACCAACCATCCCAGGGAACGCTCGATGCATCGACGCTGACAAACCGCGTCGGCGTCGAGGGAGCACTCATCGCGGCATACCGCGCGCTCGACTGCGACGCCAGCTCGGCAGGCTCGTGGGGCTGCGCCGCGAGCAACTGGGTGTGGGGCAGCGTCACGAGCGGCGACGCCCACAAGGGCTCGAACCTCGGCGATCAGCAACCGATCAACGACATCGAGACCTACATCTGGCAAGTCGGCGAGGCCGAAGGCTATCTGAACCAGAAGTGGGCCCAGTCGTACGAAGGCGTATCGCGTGCGAACGCAACGCTGCGGCTGCTGAAACAGGTTGTGGACACGAAACCCGGTGAGTTCTCCGCTGCGGAAGCACAACAGATCCGCGGCGAAGCGCTGTTCCTCCGGGCGCACTATCACTTCGAGGCGTATCGACTCTGGGGTCACATCCCGTATTACTTTGAGACCGATACCGATCTGCGTAAGCCCAACGACGCGCCCCTCGACTCGATCGTGAAGTTGATCATCAACGATCTCGATTCGGCGTCCGCATATCTGCCGCTCACGCCGCGGAACGGCGACAAGGGCCGCGTCACGAAGTGGGCGGCCGAAGCCTATAAGGGCCGGGTGCAGGTGTACGCCGCGGCGCTCAACCCGTCCTACTGGGCGCAGGCGCTCACCACCCTTCGCGGCGTGCGGGCGTCGAAGCACTTCGCGCTCGAGACGAGCTTCGATCACGTGTGGACCGCGTTCCCCGCCTACCGCGATGGGTCGGAGACGATCCTCGCGTTCCAGGCGTCGGTCAAAGATGGCGAGCCGAGCGGCTGGAACTCGAACTGGGGCGAGCGCCTGAACTTCCCGCACTCGGGCAGCCACTTCGGGTGCTGCGGCTTCCATCAACCGTCGTACAACCTGGTCAGTTTCTTCGAGGTCGATTCCGTCACCGGGTTGCCGTTGGCATTGACGACGTCGTCCTGGGCGAGCGAAACGACCTACGCGGGCATGGACCGGACGCTCGATCCGCGCCTCGACTGGACCGTCGGTCGCGATAACGTGCCCTACAAAGATTGGACGGTTCATAAGCGCTCGTGGATCCGGGACGCGTCCTACAGCGGCCCGTACAGCCCCAAGAAGAACGTCCATGAGCAGAACGCGCCCAACGCCGAGGACAATGTCGGCTGGCAGACGACGCAGACGAATGACGTACCGATTCACATCTTCCGGTATGGCGACGCGTTGCTGCTGCTCGCCGAGGCGGAGGTCGAGGCAGGCGCGCTCGACAGCGCCAGGACCATCGTGAACGAGATCCGCGCCCGTGCCGGTCAAACGGCCCAGGGTTGCGGTTCGACTGATTCCGCCGTGACCAACCGCTACGCGGCCTTTTGCGCGGTGGCGGCGAATCTGCCCATGGCGATACCACTCACCCAGACGCCGGCGGGAAACCCGACACTCGATACACTGGCGACGCCGTGGGCGCACTATCGCATTGGCCTCTACCCGCCGGGGTCGCCGTATTTTGCCACCCAGGCAGCCGCGCGGAACACGGTTCATATCGAGCGCAGGCTGGAGCTCGCGATGGAAGGTCAGCATTTCTTCGATCTGCGGCGCTGGGGCGGTGCGGATACAGTCATCGCGAATTACATCAACACCGAGAAGGTGCACATTCCATATCTGACAATCGCGACGGCGTTCACGCTGCCGAAGTATCAGTTCTATCCAATTCCTTCCATTCAGATCGAGTTGAGCAAGGTGGGAACTCAGCAGCGGCTGGTACAGAACACCGGCTGGTAAGCAGCAGCCGGTTACGTTGCGGAAACGCCTGCAGGGGTCACTCCCTGCAGGCGTTTTTCAACCCATGAGACTCGCCAGGCACGTGTGGGTGACACTCGCGGTGCTCATCCTCGTGGGCGCCGTCGCGATCGCGGCCAGGTTGTCCCTCGGCGCCGCTACCGGCCCGTTGCCGTTCGCCCCGCCAACGCAATCGGGGATTCGGCGTGCGTGTCGTGCCACCAGCCGAAGGCGACCCTCGAGCAAACGGCGCACCGGCTCTCGCTGCGCCTCCCGACGAGTGCGTCGCTCCTCGGCAGCTTTCGTTCCGGTCGGAATGTGTTGCGGACGTCGAACCCGCGTCTCTACTTCCATATGGACTCGACCGCGACCGGCTTCTATCAGACGGCCGTCGTCGGCCGGGCACCGGATACGACCGCACGCTCCGAGCGCATCGCGTACGTCGCCGGCTCGCGCAAAGGATAGTCATTTCTCTATTGGCGCGGCGACCGGCTGTATCAGCTGCCGGTCTCGTACTGGGCGGCGCTGGGATGGGGCAACAGCCCCAACTATCCGGACGGCGTGCTCGATTTCGATCGCCAGATCCCCCCGCGCTGTCTCGAGTGCCATACGACATGGCTCGAATCGATCCCAGACTCGCTCCTCGGCAATCGCTATCGCGCCGCCGGCGCGATCCTGGGGCTCACGTGCGAGACCTGCCACACGGCAGGCGGCACGCATGTCGTGCGCGAGCAATCGATCGTGCACGGGGTGCTGCGGCCCGCGATCGTGAATCCGGCACGGCTGTCGCGCCAGCGCCAGCTCGATGCATGCGCGCTGTGTCACGCGGGCATCGCGCCATTGCGCAGCGCGCCGTTTTCGTATGTGCCCGGCCAGCCGCTCCAGAAGTTGTTCTTCGTTTCGGCACTGCCGGACACCGGCCCGGTGGACGTGCACGGCAATCAGGTTGCGTTGCTCGCCAAGAGCCGCTGCTTCCAGCACTCGCAAATGACATGCATCACCTGTCACGACCTGCATCGCGAGCAGGGGGACGTGGCCGAGCTGTCCGGCCGCTGTCTCACCTGCCACACTCTGCAGAGCTGCGGTCTGTTTCCGAAATACGCTGAGGCGTTACGTGGGAGGTGCGTCGATTGTCACATGCCGGCGTTGCCGTCGAACACCATCATCGCGAACGAGCGGAGTGGGCAGTATCGGGTGAAAGTGCGGACACATTGGATCAAGCTGTATCCTGAGCTCCATGTGCTACCGCTTTCGAATCACGAACGCCTGCAATGAGTCGGCGGTGTTCGCCACGAGCACAGCGCTCCCGGCTCCGGCAGTTCTGACGAGCGCGAGTCCGGCGACATTCCGGGGCGCAAGGAACCCGCTCTCGAGCGGCGGCACCGGCGTGAAGTGTCCTCGACCATCGCCTCTCAGCCACAACCCGTTGCCCGCATCGGCGGGCGTCGTGTTGGGTTCGGTGGCGAAGAGGTTTCCGGCGACAATGGCGTCGAGATTACCGTCGCCGTCCACGTCCTTCACCACGATTCCGCGAATCGGTGAGATTTGGGCGAAGTTCGGCAGCGGCGTGGCTGTGAAGGTCCCATTGCCGTTGTTCTGGAGATACAGGCTCGCGAACGTGTCGGTCTCGTAGTGCACCGCGTGCTGCAACTGCGTGGCGCCGAAGAGATCCTGGACCGACGCATTGGCAAAGCCTTCGTACGTGGGAAACCGCACCGCCGCAGGATAAATGCTGGGGCCCAGTCTCGCGCGCCCGAACCAGGGCACCTCCTTGCCGGCCGAGTCCTGCGTCAGCACGATGTCGGGCGTATGCGTCCCGGTCAAATCGCCGCCGTAGATGCCCAGGCGGCTGCGTGGTGAGGTCGTGTAGTAGAAGTTGAGTCCCTGATTGCCCGCGATCAGATCGGGCTTGCCGTCGTGATTGAAATCGCCGACTGCCAGGCTCCACCACCAGCCGCGCGTCTGTCCGATTCCCACAGACGCCGTCACGTTGCGGAACTGCGACCCTTCATTGTGAAAGAACTCGAGCGGCATCCACTCACCCGCCGTCACGAGGTCGAGCTTGCCGTCGCCGTCGAAATCGACCCAGACGGCCGCGGTCACCATGCCGAAAGGCTGCGCCAGCTCGGGTGCCACTTGCGCCGTGACGTCGGTGAAGTGGCCGCCGTCGTTGCGCAGGATGTAGCTACGGGTAGGGTAGGGGTAATCGCGCGGCATGAGGCGCCCGCCGACGAATAGATCGACCTTGCCGTCGCCGTTGAAGTCGCCCGCCGCGATCGCGGACGTGCAGGTCAACATCTCCGGCAGCGCCGCGGTATCGCGCACGAAGCGGCCATTGCCCTGATTGATGTAGAGCCGGTCCTGCAGCAACCGCGCGACCGGAGCGTGCTCGTAGCCGCAGCTCGCGACGTAGAGATCCGGCTTGCCGTCGCCGTTGGCGTCGAAGAACAGCGCACCCCAGTCGTCGTAGTCCTTGTCGGCGGCCCACGGTTGGCCCCGCGTGGACTCGACGAAGCTCCCATCCTTCCTTTGTAGGAACAGCCTCCCCGGCACTCCGGCCCCGCCGCCGATGAACACGTCGTCGAGCCCGTCGCCGTTCACGTCCGCGACCGCGATCGGCGGCCCCTGTTGCGACAGCTCGTAGGGGAGCAGCGGCTGGATGTCGAAATCGAGCGTGGTCGCGGGGGGCTGCCTGTATTGCAGAGCATGCGAAGGCTGGAACAGGAGGTGTCGGGTGTCAGGTGTCAGGTTTCTGCATCCCTGTACCTGACACCTGACACCCGACACCTGCTTCACTGTCACCATCCGATCTACCGCGAGGCCCGTCAGCACCTGCGAGCGTCCGTCGGGCCAGACCACCTCCAGCGTATCCACCGTCGTCGCTCTGCCCAGCCCGAAGTGCTCACGTGTGTCCATCGTCGACATGTAGCCGTGATACGGCGAGTGATAGATGTATTGCCTCTGGCCGCCCGCCGTGAGCGTCAGTGAGGCGCCGATGCCGAACCGATTGGGCGGATCACCCACGAGCTGCACCGTGAGATAGTGCGTCGAATCGTCCTTCGGCTTGACGTTCTCGTAGATGAAAGCGGGATCGTCGATGTTGTTGACCACGAGATCGAGCCGGCCGTCGTTGTTCAGATCCACGTACGCGGCCCCGTAGGAAAAACTCGACTGATCCATCCCCCAATTCTTGGACTCGTCCGTGAACGTCAGGTCGCCGTTGTTCTTGAAGACGTAGTTGTGCACGCGGTAGCTGCGCAGCTTCCGCAGCTCGCGTCGCGCCATGGCGACATCGTTCGCGCGCCGGGCGCCGAGGGCCGCGGCCTGGTAGTCGAGATCATTGGGTGCCTTGGGGTAGCCGTTCGTGGCGATGATGTCCTTGCGCCCGTCGTTATCGAGGTCGGCGAACAACGCGCTCCAGCTCCAATCCGTCGCCGCTATGCCCGCCAGCTGGCCGATCTCGCTGAACGTGATGTTGCCGTCCGGCATCACGCCGCTCGAAAGCTGCAGCGAGTTCTGATCGTAGTCGTCGCGGAAGCCGCGCTGCCTGAGCTCCGTGCGCCCTCCCGGTGTGAGATAACCGCTCATCCTCTTCCGCTGCTCGAGCGCGGCGGGCAGCATGTCCATCTGCACGATGTCGGGCCAGCCGTCGTTGTTGATGTCGGCCGCATCGACGCCCATGCCCGCGAAGCTCGCGTGCTTGATCCAGTCGCCGCGATGGTCGGTGAACGTGCCGTCACCGTTGTTGATGTACAGCTGATCGTTCGGCGCCACGTCGCTCGATACGTAGATATCCGGCCGGCCGTCGCGATTGAAATCCGAAACGACGACGCCGAGTCCGTATCCCACCTGTCGCAGGATCCCGGCCTTCGCGGAGACATCGGTGAACGTCCCGTTGCCGTTGTTGTGATAGAGCGTATTCCAGCCGCCGGGACTTTCGCTCTTCACACCGAGCGGATGTTGGTCGGCGGCGCCGCGAGCAAAGTCCTGGGGTGAATTGTTCAGCAGAAAGAGATCGAGATAGCCGTCGCCGTCATAATCGAGAAACACGGCCTGCGTCGTGAAGCCGGTATCGGCGATGCCGTATTTCTCGGCCTCTTCGGTGAACGTGCCGTCGCCGTTGTTGATGAAGAGCAGGTTGGCGCGATCCTTTCCCTTCGATCGCTCCGAGCCAGCGACCGACAC
>DATGEQ010000066.1:0-13750 GCA_035309945.1 Gemmatimonadales bacterium
GCGAGACTGAAAGCATTCACCCTCTCCCTGGACGGCAGCGGCGACGATGCCCGGCAGGCCCGCGAGTTTCTGCGCTCCACGGATCTCGAGATGCTGGGTGAGACGATCGACGTGCCGGCGAGCGCGCTCGATCCGCTGCGCGCCGTCGCCGTGATCGAAGATTACAAGCCGCTCGACGTCGAGTGCGCCGCGGTCAATCTCGCGCTGCTCGACGCGATCCGCGCGCGCTATCCCGAGTGGCGACTGCTCGTCGACGGCGACGGCGGCGATGAGAATCTCAAAGACTACCCAATCGAAGCGAACAGCGAGCTCACGATTCGTAGCGTCGTGAACAATCGCATGCTGTACCAGGAAGGCTGGGGCGTGGACTCGCTGAAGCATTCGCTCACCTACTCGGGCGGCTACAGCCGCGGCTGCGTGCGCGGCTATGCCTGCGCGAGCCGCTGCGGATTCGTGTCGTTCAGCCCATACACGCGCCCGTCCGTCATCGCGGTCGCCGAGGCCGTCCCGTTTGCGGAGTTGACCGGCGGGTCGCACGACCGGCTGTATGCCCTGAAAGGCGAGATCGTGCGGCGCGGCGTGCGTGCAGTGTTGGGCATCGATATGCCGATTTACCCGAAGCGTCGGTTCCAAGAAGGAGCGGGCGCAGTCTTCACGAAAGACGAGGCGCGGTATCGCCGCCATTTCCACACACTTCACGGCTGACAGCCGGATTCGGGGACTACGGCCTCCGAAGCCGGTCGTCGATCCGTGGAAGGCGCATGGCACCATCATGGAAGAGGAGCGCACGGCGACCGGTGGTGTCGAGCGCAGTGTCACCGTCTTTCTCGCCGGCGCGGAGTGTCCTTTCACCTGTTCGTTCTGCGATCTGTGGCGGTGGACGATCGAGGGGCCCACTCCTGGCGGCGCGCTGACCGCCCAGCTCGCGGCCGCGCTCGAGGAAATCCCACAGCCATTCCCCGACCGCCTCAAGCTCTACAACGCGAGCAACTTCTTCGATCGCCGCGCCGTGCCCGTGGCCGACGTGCCGCGAATCGCGGAGCTGGCGCAGCCGTTCGCCGCGGTGACTGTCGAGTCGCACGCGAATACGATCGGCGACCAGACACTCGAATTCGCGGACCTGCTGGCCGGGAGGCTCGAAGTCGCGGTCGGGCTCGAGACCATTCATCCCGTTGCCACAGCCCAGCTCAACAAGCGGCTCGATTTGTCGAACTGGGATGATGCCGCGGCATTTCTCGCGGCGCACGACATCGGCTTGCGCGCGTTCGTCCTTCTGGGCGCGCCGTATGTGCCGGCGGAAGAGTCGATCGAGTGGATCGTACGCGCCGCAGAACATGCCATCGCCCGTGGCGCCGAGCGCGTCGCGATCATTCCGGTCCGCGGCGGCAATGGCGAGCTCGAGCGCCTCGAACGCCTCGGCCATTTTCGGCCCCCGACACTGCGGGAGCTCGAGAGCGCGCTCGAGTACTGCCTGATGCTCCCCGCCGCCGTTACCGCCGACACCTGGGACCTGCAGCGCCTGCCGGCATGCGAGACCTGCCGGCCCGCGCGCGTCGCGCGTATCGAGCGTATGAACATCACCGGGCGCGACGAACCGGTCGTCCACTGTCCCGCGTGCGCGTAGCTGTCGTCGGCAGTGGCTTTGCCGGCTCGCTGCTTGCGCGGGTGCTCAAGGTCCAAGGCCACGACGTCGTTCTCTTGGAGCGCGGCACCCACCCCCGCTTCGCCATCGGGGAATCGAGCACGCCGCTCGCCAATCTCGCGCTCGAGCGTCTCGCGAGGCGCTACGGTCTGGACGACTGCTACGACCTCGCGGCGCACGGTCGCTGGATCAAGCGCTTTCCGGAGCTGCGGCGCGGGTTGAAGCGCGGCTTCACCTTCTATCGCCACCACCCCGGCCGGCCGTTCGCCGTACAGGGCGCGCGCTCCGAGCGATTGCTGGTCGCGGCCAGTCCGAACGATCACGTCGCCGACACCCACTGGCTCCGCGCCGACGTGGATCATCACTTCGTGCGCGCCGCGATTGCGGCCGGCGTGGACTACAGAGATCGCAGTGAGGTGACGCCGGAAACGCTCAAGCGCCTGAAGGTCGACTTCACTGTCGACGCATCAGGGGCGGGCGGATTTCTCGCGCGCCATCTGGGCGTCCCATCGCGCCTCGAGTGCATGCACACACGCGCCGGTCTGTTGTTCAGCCACTTCGATGGCGCGCGGCTCATGCGGGACGCCGTCCCGGGCCTCCCCGCGGGCCCCTACCCCGATGATTGGGCGGCCGTGCATCACGTAATAGAGGAAGGGTGGCTCTATTCCCTTCGGTTTGATCACGGCGTGACGAGCGCGGGATTCCTGCTGAAACAGAGTGTGGCGGGTGCGCCGGAGGAGATGTGGCGGTGCCTGCTCCAGCGCTATCCCACGCTCGGCGCGCTGTTTGGCGACGCAAAGCCACTGTTTCCCATCGCCTACAAGCCCCGCATCCAGCACCGCCTGGCCCACGCCGCGGGTCGCGGCTGGGCGATGTTGCCGCACGCCTACGCATTCGTTGATCCGCTCTTCTCGACTGGCATCGCCTGGAGCCTGCGCGCTATCGAGCGGCTGGCGCTGTGCTGTGAGCATGCTCGCGCGCCGAGGGAGCAGGAGCTCACTCGCTACGACGCGTTGCTTTCCGCGGAGGCCGATCAGATCGACTGGCTCGTCGCCGGCGCGTATCTCGCGATGTCGCGCTTCGAGCTGTTCGCCGCTCAGGCGATGATTTACTTCGCCGCCGTCTCGTTCGCCGAGGTCCGCCAGCGCGTGGCGCCGAGCGATGACGTGGCGTGGTCCGGGTTTCTGGGCGTGGGAGATCGCGTGCTCGGCGGCGTGCCGCGCGCGAGTTTGTGGCGTTTGCGGCATGCCCGTACGCCTCAAGACCGGCGCGATTTTATCGACTGGGTGACCCGCTCGATTGCCGCACGCAATGTCTGCGGCCTCGCGAATCCCGCAGTCCATGGACTCTATCCCGTCGACCTCGATGTCCTCGTCCAGCGCCACGCCACACTCGGCATGAGCCGCGAGTCGCTGATTAGTGCTCTTCCCGCGCTCCGCGGAGCCGATCAAAGATCATTGGCTTGATGATCCTCGTGTTGTACTCACGCAGATAGCGCTGGCGCGCGGAGTCGGTGGGATACCCGTCCCGTGGCGCGTAGGGATACGATGTGATCGCGTGATACGGCAGCGGACCGATGGTCGTGCCGTTCGCCGTGTTCAGATCCGAGTCCTTGATCCAGCCGTCGCTGTAGAGCACGAAGTCTCGCGTCCAACCTGGCGGAGGAGCGTGGGCCGCGCCGGCATCGAACTCCACCGTCGTCTCGTCGCCCGGCACCATGATCACGTACTGATCGTCTGAGCGATCGAGCAACGGCGTGACGTCGCCAAACCGAGTCGCCGCCCCGGTGATAGGCCGCCACGGAGACTCTTTGGACACGGAGTCATAGTCGAACCACTGGGGACCATATCGACCACCGCGCCGATACATTCGTGAGAACCCTCGGAAATGCAGGTTTCCGGTGCCAGGTGTTAGGGGTGCGATCTGTATGCTGCCGGTCCCTGACACCTGACCCCCGACACCGATGTTCTCTGCCACGAATGCTTGGTCCCAATAGATCTGCAGGTTGGTGCGCAACCGTACATGATGGTCGCGAGTCGGGAAAATGCCGGCGAGATCAATGACGATCGTCTTGTCCTTGCCGGACGGGAAGCCGACATCGCGTTTGGCCGTCACCCAGCGGCCTCGCGCATCGCGCACTTCCAACACCGGCAACTCGGCGTGCACCTGCCGCTGCTGCGAGAGCGCGACGTTGATGCTGGCGTCCGAGGGATAGATCCAGCCGCGCAGGATCAGCAAAGTGCCGGGCTTCCCGGCGTCGGCGTCCAACCCCAGCTTCAAGTCGTGGGGCTCCGTCAGTCCCTGGTATCGGGCCGGCGTCAGGCTGGAGACGTAGCGATAGTCGTGCTCTCGTAGCTCGTCGAGCACGTCCACCCCGTTGTCGTCGATCGCCGACAGCGGTGCGCGGCTATGGACGACCTGGTAGAGATGCAGTTTCCCGGGCGCGACCGGCGGGAAACGCTCGTCGACAAAGACGTCCACCGAATCGGGGTGATCGACCGCGAGCAGCCGCAGCTGATCGAGGTACGCGGTTTCCCACAGCTCTTCAGTAACCTGGAGGACGTAGCGGCCGTCGCGGGGCTGCAGCGCATCGCCCGGGATGCGGATGTACTCCTGCGACGCGCCGGCTGGAGCATAAGCAGCATTTCCACCCATGATGCCAAGCGGCATTCCGAGCGCGCTCTGCCACATGATGTCGGTGATGAAGCGGAAATGCTTTCCATCCCATGTATAGAGGAAGGCGCACGAGCCTTTGAGCTGCTGAAACTCGAGCACGTCTTGATCGCTGCCTGGGAAGTAGATCGTCTGCGGCACGCCGTTGGTCCATTGCACGCGCAAGACGTCCGCCTTGAAGTGGTTGCCCAGGCCGAACGGCGTGACCCGTGCCGTCACTACGCGCGTCTGATACAGCTCTCCCGCGCGCACCTCGAGCCTCGAGCCGATGCCAAAGGTGTTGTTCTTCCCGCTTCCCGCGCGCAGCGCGATCAGCTGGACCTGCATGCCGAGGTGCGCGTTGCCGCCGTCGTTGCGAAGCAGGTGGACGCCGCTTTTGTCGCTGTAGAGGATGTCCTGGTCGCCATCGCCGTCGACGTCCGCAACGAGCACGGGTCCGATGGAGTCGTGCAGCACCGCCGCCGGCAGCAACTGGCTCCGATCCTGGAATCGCCCCTGGCCGTCGTTGTGGTACAGCGACATGCCAGCCGGTCCTGCGACCAACAAGTCGAGCCAGCCGTCGTTGTCGTAATCGAGAAACGTCGCCGTTCCCGCGGATGCGCTGCGCAGGCGCTGCCCCGGCGTGAACGCACCCAAACCGGTGTTGTGCCAGAGCGCTCCGCCGACGAAGAGATCCAGGGCGCCGTCGTTGTCATAATCGCCCAGCGCCACGGGACCCGCGCCACGAATCGTGTCAGCCATCCGCGTAAAGCCGCGGACGCCGTCATTGTGGAAGAGCGCGTCCACTCCCTTTTCACTCGCCACGAACACGTCGGTGCGACCGTCGTCGTCGAAATCACCGAACACGGCGTCCGAGCCGCCCTGCGAGATGCCGTCGCCATTCGGGAACGGCGCGAACGTGCCGTCGCCGTTGTTGCGGTAGGCGGTAAGCGTTCCGCCCCCGACGAGCAGTAGATCGAGATCGCCGTCGTGATCGAGATCGACAAACAACGCGTGGCGCGCGCCTGTGCCGACGTCGCGCAGGCCGGCTTTGGCCGTCACATCCTCCAGCTGCTTGCCCTCGCGGTTGTGCAGCAAATAGCCGTGACCGTCTGGGCCGATGGCAAAGAGATCGAGCCAACCGTCGTTGTCGTAGTCGCCGAACGACGCCGCGATCACGCCTTCCGGGAGTGCCACGGGAGTGCCGGCGTCGGCGACGAAACCGCGCCGCAGCGTGTACAGTCGATTGTTGATCAGCAGATTGTCTTCGCCATCCCCGTCGACGTCGCCGAGGGCAAGTGCGGTGACGGGAGCATTGAGTGTGGGCAGGCCGCTCTCATCGGTGACGTCGACGAAGCGGACGCCCGTGTTGGCGGCGGGCGCGATGCCCCGCATAGTGATCAGGGACGCGGGATTGAACGCGAGCACCGGCCGGCCGACGAGCGGCCCTTCCGTCCAGTTCACCTGCGCCAGCGCGGCCTGATAGGGGGCCGTCACCTCCATCAATCGCAAGAACCGGTCGAGCGCCGCGCGTGCTACAGGAATGCGCTGGGTGCGCAACGCCTGGATCGCGGCCTCGAGCTGCGGCTTCGCTTCGCGGGGCGGCTCGGGCCGCAGTTGGCGCACCTCTTCCAGGTAGCGGAGCGTGCTGTCACTCTCGCCGAGCGCCAGGAGCGCGTCGGCGAGCTTGAGACGTACCGCAAGATTCGCAGGCGAGCGTTGCAGCACTTGCCGCAGGAGGTCGGCATAACGCAGCAGCCCGCTGTCACCGCTCGATCGCTCCAGCTCGGCTAAGGCAAAGAGGATTCGGGAGTTCGGGCTGAGACTCGTGAGCAGCCGGTGCGCCTGCTCTCCCCGCCCCGTGACCTGATAGAGCTTGGCGGTCGTGAGCGCGATATCGGCGTTCGCGGGATCGAGCCGGCGCGCGCGGTCGAGCTGCGACTCGGCCTCGCCGTAGCGAGCTTCGCGCAGGTACGTCAACCCAAGGTTCGCATAACCGAGCGGATCGCGCGGCGCGATAGCGATGACCTTGCGAAACTCCTCTTCGGCCTCCTGCAGCCGCCCGCGTTGCAGATCTTCCAATCCGACGGTGCGGGCCGTGATGAGCGCGCCCTGGTCGATCGGTTTCTCGCGACACGCCGCCGTGAAGAACAGCAACACGAGGCCGAGCGGGATGAGAATTTTCACGCTATACTGGCGCCCCTTGCGCAGACTCATTGCGTTCACGCTCGTTCTCACCGCCTGCCGCGGAGCGACCTCGCACCGCGAGGCCCCGTTGTTTTCTACCGTCCCTCCGCAGCAGAGCGGTGTCACCTTCGCGAACATCCTGCCCGATGATTCGACGGTCAACATCGTCAACTATCTCTACTACTACAACGGCGGCGGCGTAGCGGCAGGCGACATCGACGGCGACGGACGGATCGACCTCTACTTTACGTCGAACCTGGGCTCCAACCACCTCTACCGCAACCTCGGCAATTTCCGGTTCGAAGACATCACCGCCAAAGCCGGCGTCGCCGATTCCGTCGGATGGAAGAGCGGCGTCACGATGGCCGACGTCAACGGCGATGGCAAGCTCGACATCTTCGTCTCCGGCGTGAATTACCTCGGCATGCCGGGGCGCAACGTCCTGTACATCAACAACGGCGACGGCACGTTTACAGACCGAACAAAGGAATACGGCCTCGACTTCGCGGGTTACTCGACGCAGGCCGCCTTCTTCGATTACGACGGCGACGGCTACCTCGACATGTACCTGCTCAACAGCTCGACCTTCTCGGAGCTGGCGGCGAGTCACAATCGAAGCCGGCTGGTGCGTAACGCGAAAGCCGGCGATCGGCTGTATCGCAATGACGGCAAACGCGGGCATTTCACCGACGTGAGCGCCGCGGCCGGTATCTACGGCGGCGTCGAAGGCTTTGGGTTGGGCATCGCCGTGAGCGACGTCAATCTCGACGGCTGCCCCGACATCTACATCGCCAACGACTTTCCCGAGAATGACTTCTTGTATCTCAACGACTGCCACGGGAGGTTCACCGAGGCGATCGCGCAGGCGACCGGCCACACCAGCCGCTTCTCGATGGGCGTTGACGCCGCCGACTTCAACAATGATGGCCGGCCCGACATCGCCGTGCTCGACATGCTGCCCGACAGCGAAAGTGTCCTCAAGACCGCCGCGCCGGCGCCGAGCTTCGAGCTGTTCAACCAGTACCTGGATCGGGGCTATCACTACCAGTACACGCGCAACACGCTGCAGCTCAACCGCGGCGTGACCGCCGGGAAACTGCGATTCAGCGAAATCGGCCTGTTCGCGGGAATAGCGGCGACCGACTGGAGCTGGGCGCCGCTCTTCGCCGACTTCGACAACGATGGCCTGAAGGACTTGTTCGTGACGACCGGCATCTATCGGCGGCCGAACGATCTCGATTACATCGCATCACTCGACTCGATCCCGATGGGTGCCGAGCCGCCGGCTGCCCGCCTGATCGCGAAGATGCCGCACCGCCCTTCCACCAACTACCTGTTCCACAACAACGGCGATCTCACGTTCACGAACGTCGCGCAGACGTGGGGCCTGGGTGCTTCCGGCTTTTCCAACGGCGCCGCGTACGTCGACCTCGACAACGACGGCGCGCTCGACCTCGTCGTCAACAATCTCAATGCCCCGGCGAGCATTTACCGTAATCACGCGCGCGACCTCGATAGCGCCTCGCATCATTTCCTGAGCGTCATCCTTCACGGTGCCACACCCAACACCGGCGGCATCGGGTCCAAGGTGATGATCGCGGCCGGCGGCAAACATCAGATGATCGAAGTCGTGCCGACGCGCGGCTTCGAGTCGGCGGTGGATCCGCGGCCGCACTTCGGTTTGGGCACCACGCGCGTCGTAGACTCGCTGACCGTCATCTGGCCCAGTGGACGGTTTCAAACACTGACCAACGTTCCCGCCGATCGCTTCATCACGCTGTCGCAAGCTGATGCGAAAGGCCGGTGGTCCTATGTACGCCCGCAAGGGAGTCCGCTCTTCAGCGACGTCAGCGCGCAGCTCGCGCCGCCGTACAAACACAACGAGAACCGCTTTTTCGACTTCTCGCGTGAGCCGCTGATGCCGCATCTGCTGTCGACCGAAGGCCCAGCGCTCGCGGTGGGCGACGTCAACGGTGACGGCCGCGCCGACATCTACGTCGGCGGCGCCAAATGGCAGCCTGGTGCGCTGTTCGTACAGGACGCGACCGGTCATTTCCGGCCAAAGCCCCAGCCCGCCTTCGTGGCGGACAGTCTCGACGAAGACGTCGCCGCGGCGTTCTTCGACGCGGACGGTGACAGCACGCTCGACCTTTACGTCGTGAGTGGCGGCAACGAGTTCTGGGAAGGCGAGCCGCTGCGCGATCGCCTGTACTTGAACGACGGCCACGGCAATTTCCGGCGCGCCGAGAACGCGCTACCGGAGTTCTACCACAACGGCTCCTGCGTCGCGGCCGGCGGTCCGTTCTTGTTCGTCGGCAGTCGCGATGTCCCCCGGCAGTACGGCGTTATTCCACGGAGTTACTTGCTCGAGAACGACGGGCACGGCCATTTCCGCGACGTCACGCGCGAGCTGGCGCCCGGGCTCGACTCGGTGGGCATGGTCACCGCCGCGACGTGGGTCGATTACGACGGCGACGGCAAGCTCGATCTCATCGTCGTCGGCGAATGGATGCCGGTCCGCGTATTTCATCAGGAGAACAACGGCCAGTTCGTCGACCGCACCGCCCAGGCCGGCTTCGCCAAGTCGAACGGCTGGTGGAACAGCATCACCGCCGCCGACCTCAACGGCGACGGTCGTCCTGACCTGATCCTCGGCAACCTCGGCCTGAACTCGATGATTCGCGCGTCGCAAGGCGAGCCCGCGCGGCTGTACGTCGGCGATCTCTTCGGCACCGGCAGAGTCATCCCGATTCTGACGTCGTATCGACACGGAAAGAGCTACCCATTCGTGGGGCGCGACGAGCTACTGCGGGCGGCGCCGTCGCTGCGCGCGCGCTTTCCCACCCACGCGTCGTTCGGCGCGAGCCGCATCGAGGACATCGTGCCGGGCAAGGCGCTCCGTCAAGCGCGGGTGCTCGAGGCCGATCAATTCGCGAGCGCGATCGCCCTCAATCGCGGCGACGGGACGTTCGAGCTCCGGCCACTGCCCGCCGAGGCGCAGCTCGCGCCGGTGTACGCGTCGCTCGCCGGCGACTTCGATGGCGACGGCAAGACGGACATCGTCCTCGGCGGCAACTTCTACGGTGTCACGCCCGCGGAAGGGCGTTACGACGCGAGTTACGGACTGTTCCTGAAGGGTGATGGTCGCGGTGACTTCACCGCCGTCGACGGGGAACAGAGCGGCCTCGCTATCGACGGCCAGGTACGGCACCTGGCGTTGTTGCAGCGCGCGAACGGTGAGCGGCTCATGGTCGTGGCCCGCAACAACGACAGTTTACGGGTGGAACGGATCGGCAACAGTAAAAATTTCGTGAAAATTAGTAACTGATTCTTTCACACTAATTTGCTGGACGACCGAGCAATGCGCGGGCTACGTTAGCCCGCCATGATCACTCCCGCGGAAGTACGCGCAAAGACTTCCGAGTGGCAGCAACGCTTACTCGCCTGCGTCGCCGCGTTGCTCGCATTCGAGACACTCACCGGCCTTTCGATTTACCTTTTGCCGTTCAGCGTGCCGAACCAGGTTTCGGTGTTTGTCCACACCGCGGTCGGGATCGTCTGCGTCGTCCCGTACGTGTGGTATCAGCTGCGTCATTGGCGAAAGTACCGCGAGCGGCAGCTGACGCACGTGAAGCTCACCGGCTATTTCGCGCTCGCGGCCGCGATCACCGTGACGATCTCCGGGTTGGTCCTCGCCGCGCAAGCCATTTTCACGACGCGGATTTCGTACGGCTGGGATCTCGTCCACATCGTCGCGACGTTCGCGCTGCTCGCGTCGGTGCTGCCGCATATTCTGAGTCTCGTCTACTACGCCCGCCGCGGCTCGACCGAAGGCGTGGTGGAGCTGCGGCGCGCGCAGCGCCGGTTCGGCCGCCTCACGCTCTACGGCACGATCGCGCTCGGCCTCGGCGTGGCCGTGCTGTCGTACACGTATCGTCCCGTGCCGCTCGTCAACAAGCTGCCGTCCGATTACAGCTTCGTGTACGGACCGGACCGTCCGTTTGCGCCGAGTCTCGCGCAGACCAATACCGGACAAGCGTTCGACGCCCGCTCGATGGGCGGCTCCAAATCGTGCGGCGAAGCCGGCTGTCATCAACAGATCTACGACGAGTGGTCCGTGAGCGCGCATCGCTACGCGGCGATGGATCTGGGCTTCCGCGCCATCCAGGCCACGATGGGCAAGCAGAATGGCCCTGAATCGACACGCTACTGCGCGGGATGCCACGACCCGATCTCCCTCTTCGCCGGCACCAAGAACCTGTTTCGCGACGATCTCACGAATCCGATCGGTCGCGACGAGGGCATTTCCTGCGTCGTCTGTCACGGGATCAAGAAGACCGACGTCAAGGGAAACGCCAGCTATGTCATCGCGCAGCCGCCGCGCTATATGTTCGATTTGCGCGACGGCAATACCGCGCGCCGCTTGCGGGATTTTCTCATCCGCGCCTACCGGCGCGAGCACGTCCAGTCGCTCCAGCACGGCCTGTTCAAGAGTCCCGAGTTCTGCGCCGCCTGCCACAAGCAGTTCATCGATAAAGAGATCAATCAGGTCGGCTGGGTGCAGCTGCAGAATCAGTACGACAACTGGCGCAAGAGCCGCTGGAACGACTCGACCAATCCGCGCCGCACGATCGAATGTCGCGAATGCCACATGCGGCTCGTGCCGTCGCACGATCCGGCGAGCGGCGACGATCGCGACTACAATCGCAGCCCGAGCGATGGGATGCATCGCAGCCATCGTTTCCTCGCGGCGAATCAATTCATGCCGGTGGCGCTCAAGCTGCCCGGCGCCCGGCAACACGCCGCGCTGACCGAGCGGTGGCTCCAGGGCCGGATCGCGATCCCCGAGATCGCCGACAAGTGGCGCACCGGCCCCGCGGTCCCCATCCAGCTCGTCGTACCCGACAGCGTGCGCTCCGGCGACAAGGTCGACCTGCAAGTGCTGGTGACGAACAACAAGGTCGGCCACGACTTCCCGACCGGGCCGCTCGACATCATTCAATCGTGGATCGAGATCGTCGTGCGCGATCAGGACGGCAACATCGTCTACCAGACCGGCCAGCGCGATGAGAAGCATTTCATTCAGCCCGGCTCGTTCATCTTCAAAGCCGAGCCGGTGGACCAGTACGGCAAGCTGATCGACCGGCACAACCTGTGGGAGATGGTCGGCGTGCGATATCGCCGCTCGCTGTTCCCCGGGCAGTCCGATCAGGCGGAGTTTGCATTCCACTGCCCCGCGGCCCCGTTCACGCGCGAGCAGGCCCACGGCGAGATCAGCAACCGGACATTCGCGTTTCACATGCCGGCGCGGCGCGTGACCCGCCTCGACGTCACGGCACGGCTGCTCTACCGCAAAGTCGATCAGTTCCTGCTGAACTTCCTGTTCGGCGCCAACTCCGGCATCACGGCGCCCGTGACCGTCGTGTCGCAGGACGCCAAGAGCATCGAGGTCCGTGGTCGGTAGTCCTCCCCGTTACCTCACGCGCCGCCGTCGCCGTCTCGCGATTACGCTGGGCCTCGCAGTCGCCTTCCTCGTCGTCGCCGCGGCCGTAACGTCGTTCGTACTGCACCCGGCGCGGTATCGTCCGGGCGGCAAAGTCGAAGGACTCACGTCGGAGCTGTCCCGCACGTTGCCCGCGGATTACCCGCACGTCACGTTTACCGACGTCACGCGGACCGCCGGCATCACGTTCCAGCACTTCTGGGGACAGCGCACGTCGCAAATCCCGGAGGACATGGGATCGGGCGTGGCCTGGGGCGATTACGACAACGACGGCTGGCCCGATCTCTTCATCGTCAACGTCGCGGGCCCGATCACGTTGAGCGCCGACTCGCTGCGGCGCTCGCCCGCCCACTGCGCGCTGTACCACAACAATCACGACGGCACGTTCACCGACGTCAGCGCGCAGGCGGGCGTGGATCTCCGCATCTGGGGAATGGGCGCCGCCTGGGCGGACTACGACAACGACGGCTGGCTCGACCTCATCGTCACCGCTTATGGCGAGAACGTGCTGTTCCACAACAACGGCGACGGCACCTTCACCAACGTCACCCAGCGCGCCGGCCTCGGCGGCAAGATCGGCTTCTGGTCGGGCGCGTCGTGGGGCGACTACGACCGTGACGGCTTTGTCGACCTCTACATCACCGGTTACGTAAAGTACCGACCGCCATCGCAGGTGATGCAAGCCGCCGCCGAGCGGTACGACGTCGAAAACCCGGTCGGCATCAACCCCAACGCGTATCAGCCCGAACGCAACTTGCTGTACCACAACAACGGCAACGGCACGTTCACGGAGGTCGCGGCCAAAGCCGGCGTACTCGGCGAGCACGGCAAGAGCCTTGGGGCGGCGTGGGTCGACTTCGACGACGACGGCTGGCCCGACTTATACGTCGCGAACGACGTCAGCGACAATCAGCTGTTCCACAACCTGCACAACGGCAAATTCGTCGACATCGCCCCCGAAGCGCATGTCGCCGACTACCGCAGCGCGATGGGCCTCGCGATCGGCGATTACAACGGAGACCAGAAGCTCGACATCTTCATCACGCACTGGATCGCGCAGGAGAACGCGCTCTACACGCAGGTCAGCCGCAAGCCGCTCGAGTTCCGCGACGACGCCGATCGTTTCGGCGTCGGTCAGATCGCGCTCGACTTCGTGGGCTGGGGAACGTTCTTCTTCGACTACGACAACGACGGCAGGCTCGACCTGTTCGTCGCGAACGGCCACACGTTCCAGCGCCGCGACGCGCCGCAGCTGCTCGCGCCCGAGACGGCGCAGCTCTTCTGGAACCGCGGTTCGGTGGAAGGATTCTACGACGCGTCGCGGGTGAGCGGCGACTACTTCCTGGTCCCGCATGTGGGCCGGGGCGCCGCGTTCGCCGACTACGACAACGACGGCGACCTCGACGTGGTCGTCGTCAATCACAGCGGCGCGGCCGCGCTGCTCCGCAATGACGGCGGCAATCGCGGCCATTGGCTCAACCTCAAGCTCGAGGGGCGCCGCAGCAATCGCAGCGCCTTCGGCGCGAAGATCCGCGTGTATACCGGCAAGACCGTGGCGCTGCGCGAAGTGGGCGCCCAGCCATCCTACCTGTCGCAGAACGATCTCACCGAGCACTTCGGGCTGGGCACGCTGGACGCGGTGGACAGCATCGTCATCAATTGGCCGAGCGGGATTCGACAGAGGCTGGAGCGTGTGAGCGCCGGCCAGACGCTCCACATCGTGGAAGCCGCGGGCCTCACCCGGACCGATAGCGCGAGCGCGGTGC
>DATGEQ010000067.1:0-17407 GCA_035309945.1 Gemmatimonadales bacterium
CTTCGCGCGCCGCGGCGCGAAGCCGGGCATCCTATTGCGCGGGTACCGGGGAGACGAGCAGGCCGTACATCAGCGACTCGTGCCGGACGCCGTCGTCGTACCGAACGCCAATCGCCTGGCGGGCGCGCGGCAGGCCCAGGCGAACGGCGCGCGCGTACTCGTGCTCGACGATGCGTACCAGCGGCTGAACGTCGGCCGCGACGTCAATGTCGCGGTCGTCAGCACGGAGAGCTCACCGCCGCGCCATGTCGCGTGGCCGTTGCCGGCGGGACCGTGGCGGGAGGATTGGAGCGCGCTCGGCCGCGCGGACGTGATCGTGGTGACGCGGCGGCGCGCCGCCGTCGCGGAGTCGCGCGCGCTCGCCCGCCATATCGCCGCGCGCTGGCCCGGGACCGTCGTCGCCGCCGTGCATCTCGCGCTGGACGGCCTCGCGGGACTGAAATCCGGGCGCCGTGTCGAGCTGGCGGCGCTGGCCAGGAAGCGGGTCCTCGTGGCGGCGGGAATCGCCGACCCCGTCAGCTTTGCGGCGCAGGTGCGCGCGTTCGGGGCGAGCGTGCAACTGTCGGCGTATCAAGACCATCATGCGTACCCCCCGGGCGACGTCGCCCGGCTCGCGCGGGCCGCAAAAGACGCCGATTATGTTGTAGTCACTGAGAAGGATGCCGTGAAGCTGCGCGGCCGCTGGCCGGCCGGCGCGCCCGAACCACTGGTCGCCGAGCTCGCCGTGCGGTGGGAGTTGAACGGCGACGCCGTCGAACAGGTACTGGAAGGGGTACTGAGACGAGTGGTATGAGCGAACCTGCGATCATCCGACCCGACAAGCAGACGTTTCTGGCGGAGGAGAATCCGTTCGAAGCGATGATGGAACGCTTCGACCACGCCGCCAAGCTCCTCAATCTGGATCCCGGCCTGTACAAAGTCCTGCGCAATCCCGAGAAGCAGATCATCGTTTCGATTCCCATCGTGCGCGACAGCGGCGAAGTCGAGGTCTTCACCGGGTATCGTGTGCTGTACAACACGTCGCGCGGGCCGGCCAAAGGCGGGATCCGGTTCGATCTCAACGTCACGCTCGAGGAAGTGAAGGCGCTGGCGGCCTGGATGACCTGGAAGTGCGCGCTTGTCAACATTCCGTTCGGTGGCTCCAAAGGCGGGGTGGTCTGCGACCCGACCACGATGTCCATGGCTGAGCTCGAGCGGGTCACCCGGCGCTACACCTCGAGCATCATCGAGACGCTCGGTCCTGATTCGGACGTCCCGGCGCCCGACGTCAACACCAACGAGCGCGTGATGGCGTGGATCATGGACACGTACTCCATGCACAAACGCCACACCGTGACGGCGGTGGTGACGGGCAAGCCCGTCGAGATGGGCGGCTCGCTGGGGCGGCGCGAGGCGACGGGACGCGGCTGCATGATCGTCACCCGCGAAGCGCTGGCGAAGCTGGGGATGAGCTTCAAGGGTGCGCGCATCGCGGTGCAGGGGTTCGGCAACGTCGGCTCCGTGGCCGCGGATCTGATGGCGAGAGAAGGGGCGATCATCGTGGCCGTGTCCGACAAGTCGACCGCGCTGTACAATCCCAAAGGACTGGACGTGCAGGATCTGCTCAAGTATGCCAGGGAGCACCGCCAGCTCGCGGGGTATCCGAAGGCGGAGACGATTCCCCACGAGCAGCTGCTGAAGGTCGACTGTGACGTGCTCGTTCCCGCCGCCACCGAAAACGTGATCACCAGCAAGAACGCCCGTCAGATCAAAGCCAAGATCATTTGCGAGGGCGCCAACGGCCCGACCAGCGCGGCCGCGGACAAGATTCTCGAAGAAAAAGGCGTCTTCGTCATCCCCGACATCCTCGCCAACGCGGGCGGCGTGACGGTCAGCTACTTCGAGTGGGTGCAGGACCGCGGCGGCTACTTCTGGGACGAAGAAACCGTCAATCGGCGGCTCGAGGCGATCCTCGTGCGCTCGTTCAACGAAGTGATGGCGATGGCGGCCAAGCACAAAGTGGCGAACCGCATCGCCTCCTACATCGTTGCCGTCGACCGGGTGGCGGCGATGCACCGGCTGCGCGGCATGTATGCGTGATGCGGTACCGTCTCATAGCGCTCGGCGGCACGCGAATGAAGAGCGCGGCGCTGCGGGCCGCGTGTGACGAGTACCTGAGCCGGATCAAGCACTACGCCAAGATCGAGGAACGGGAAGTCGGCGAAGCGCGCATCCCGGAGGATTCGCGCATGGTCGCGCTCGCATCGAACGGCGAAGCCTGGAGCTCGGAGCAGCTCGCCGAGCTCATTGGTCGCTGGGAAATGGAGGGGCGCGACGTGACGTTCGTGATCGGCGACGCGGATGGACTGCCGGCCGAGGTATTGCGCAGCGCGGAGCGTCGCTGGAGTCTCGGGCCGCTCACCCTCCCGCACGAGCTGGCCCGCGTCGTGGTCTACGAGCAGCTCTATCGCGCCCATACGATCCGGCGCGGAGAGAAATACCATCGCGGATCCTGAGCTGACGTTCGCCGACCGCGCGGCGCTGCTGGCGCTGGCGCGCGGCGCGATTGCGGCGGCGCTGAACCGATGCCCGCCGCCGCGGCTCCCGGCCGTGCCCGGCGCCGGCCTGTACCGTGGCGCGTTCGTGACGCTCGAGGAGCGCGACAGCCACGATCTCCGGGGCTGCATCGGGCACATCGCGGGCGATCGTCCGCTCGGCGAAGTGATTCGGCAGGTCGCGGTTTCCGCGGCGCGGCACGATCCACGTTTTCCGCCGGTGGCGCCGGACGAGCTCGAAGCATTGCGGATCGAGATCTCGGTACTCAGCGAGCCCGTCCTCATTCCCACGTCCGACTTGTACGGCATCGTCATCGGTCGCGACGGCCTCCTGGTGCGGCGCGAACGAACGCAGGCGGTGCTGCTGCCGCAGGTGGCCACCGAGCAGGGATTCGACCGCGACGCATTCCTGAACGCTGTGTGTCACAAGGCGGGCCTTGCGGCCGGCAGCTGGCGGGAACCAGCCACGCAGGTCTTCACGTTCACCGCAGACGTCTTCGTCGAATAACCGGCTCCATGATCGCTCGTATTCTCTCGACGCCGATACCGGTGCCTGCCGAGCGGATTCCCGCCGGCCAGGCCCGCCGCGTCGCGCCCGACGTGCTCGCCGGGATTCTTCCTGGCCCGGCTCGCGATCGTTTGGCCCGCGGCGATGTCCTTGCCGTCACGACCGGCCAGCAGCCCGCGTTGTTCACGGGCCCGATGTACACCGTCCACAAGGCGCTCTCCGCCATCGCGCTCGCCCGGCGGCTCGAACGAGAGCGGGGCGTCCCGGTCGTGCCGATCTTCTGGATCGCCGGAGACGATCACGATTTTGCCGAGGCCAATCACACGGCGGTTCTCGGCAAAGACGGCGAAGTCGTCGAGATCGTCCTGCGCGAGCGGCCCCACGAAGCACCACAGCTGCCTCTGTTCCGCGAACCTCTCGGCGACGATATCCGCCGGGCATTGGTCGGGTTCGACGCCGCGCTTCCCGATTCCGAGAGCAAGCCGGACGTGCGCCATTGGCTCGAATCGACTTACCGGCCCGACACGAATCTCGCGGACGCCGGCGCCGATGCGCTCCAGCGGCTGCTCGGCGCGCGCGGCGAGGGGCTCGCCGTCTTCCGCGCGCACGACCGCGCGGCAAAGCGAGCCGCCGCGCCGTTGCTGCTGCGGGCGTTGGACGACGTGCTGCCTGATGGCCTGACGCCTGTTCTGGTCGAAGGGCGGTTGGGGCGCGACCGGTTGCGCAAGGACGGGCCCGAGTTCGTCGCGCGGCGCAGCGGCGAGCGGTTCACGCGCGGCGCGCTCGAGCGGATCGCGGCGGAGACGCCCGAACGGCTGTCACCGAACGTGCTGTTGCGGCCGATCATCGAGGCCGCGCTCTTTCCGACGGTGGCATACGTCGGCGGTCCGGGTGAGATGGAATACCTGCAGGAATCGGCGTCCCTCTTCTCGAAACTCGGCGTCGCGCCGCAGGCGCGTGTGCCGCGCTGGTCGGGACTCGTTATCGAGGCAAGGGTCGAGAAGGTCCTCGCGAAGCACGGATTGACGCCGGCGGATTTCGACGGCGGGCCGGGAACGCTCGAGTCGCGCCTGGCGCAGGAGCAGCTGCCGCCGGACCTTGCCACCGCGCTGGAGGCGCTGCGCGAAACGATCGAGACTGGATACGCCAGGATCGGCGGTGAAATCCAGCAGCTCGATCCCACGCTCGAGCGGACAGTGGAGTCCGCTCGCAATGCCGCGCTCTCCGGAACGCGCGAAATCGAAAAGAAAGCCGTCGCCAGCGTGAAACGCGCGCACGGCACGCTCACCAGCCAGCTGGCCCGCGCGCGTGCGGCGCTGGTACCCGGGGGCAAGCCGCAGGAACGCGTGATCACGATCGCTTCGTTTCTGGCACGCTACAGCGGTTCGCTGCTGGACGAAATCGCCGCGGAGGTGGCGCGCTGGGCCGAGGGTCTCTAGAATCCGAGCCATGTGGGTGCTGGCTCTCATTCTGGTCGTCGCGCTGTTGATTCCGGTCGCGGCGATTCTGGTCGACTCTCCGCTCGGCAGGTCGGTCGCCCGGCGGATGGAAGGCCGCCTCGATGGCGGTGGCTCCACGCCTGAGCTCCGCGACGTCCAACGCAAGGTCGAGCTGCTCGAGACGGAGTTGGAGGACCTGAACCGCTCGGTTTCAGGGATGCGTGAAGAGCTGCAATTCATGCAGCGCCTGCTGGAAGACCCGAACCGCAAAAAACCCACGTCTTGAACCAGCGCGGCGGGGGTGGCGGCGGACGTCACGCGGCGAGCGTGGCGGCCGGCATCCTTGTCACCCGCGTGCTCGGCTACGTCCGCGAGCGCGTGTTTGCCCACTATTTCGGCAATGGCGCCGCGGCGGACGCCTTTCGCGCGGCACTCCGCATTCCGAACGCCATCCGCAACCTGCTCGGCGAAGGGACGTTGTCGGCCTCGTTTATTCCGGTCTATGCGGCATTAGACCAAAGAGACAAATCGGCAGCACGTGCTTTGGCCGGCACGATCCTCGGGCTCCTCCTGCTCTCGAGCGCGGTCCTCGCGCTCATCGGAATTGCCTTCGCACCAACCGTTACGGCTGTGATCGCGCAAGGCTTCGATCCATCCCGGCGCGAGCTGACCACCATCCTGGTCCGCATCCTGTTCCCGATGACCGGACTGATGGTCGTGTCGGCCTGGTGTCTCGGCATCCTGAACACGCATCGCCGCTTTTTTCTGCCGTATGCGGCACCCGCGCTCTGGAACATCGCCGGCATCGCGGCGATGGTGGCTGCGGCCGCGTGGCTCAAGGGCCGGAGTCTTCCCCCCGATGAGCAGCTCTATCGCCTCTCGTTGGCGCTCGCGTGGGGCACGGTGGTCGGCAGCATCCTGCAGATCGCCGTCCAGCTTCCCTCGTGCTGGAGACTGCTCGGCGGCATCCCGCTGCGCGCAAGTCTCGCGCCCGAGGGAGTGCGTGATGTGATCATCGCGTGGCTGCCCTTGCTCGTAGGCGCAGGCGTCGCGCAACTGTCCGGCGTGGTCGATACCTTCCTCGGCTCCTACACCGGCGAGGGCGGGCTCGCGAGTCTCACGTACGCCCAGATCGTCCAGCAATTACCGATCAGTCTGTTCGGCGTGGCGCTGACCGCCGTCTCGCTGCCGGAGCTGTCGCGCGAAGCCGTGGGCGAGAGTCCCAACGCGCAGCTGCGCGCGCGGATTGCGGTCGCGTTCCGACGGATTGCGTTCTTCGTCATTCCCTCCGCCTTCGCGTTCGCGGCACTCGGTCCGCAGATCATCGGCGCACTCTTTCAGACCGGCAAATTCGACGCGGATGACACGATGCTGGTGGGTGGCGTGTTGGCGGCGTATGGAATCGGTCTGCTCGGGACGTCCACGGTGCGCCTCTTCGCCTCAGGCTTCTACGCGATGCGCGACACGCGTACGCCCGTGAAAATTGCGGCCACATCGCTGCTGATTTCGGCCGGACTCTCGTGGTTCTTCATGCGACAATTCGGCCCGGCCGGGATTGCGCTTGGCTCATCGATCGGACAGTCGTTCAACACCGTGCTCCATCTCTACGACCTCGACAAGCGCATCGGAGCCGTCTTGCAGCGCGCCGACTGGCGCATTCTTGGCGCAACGGTCGTCGCCGGCCTGGCGGCGGCGCTACTGGCCATGGCGGCGGTGCGTTTCGTCGGCGCCTGGAGACCCATCCCTCAAGGCATTGTCGTGCTGGGTATCTTTGGGATGGCGTACGCCGCGCTGACGACGGCGTTTCGCCATCCCGACGCGATACGCGCATGGCAATCTCTGACCGGCTCGCCCGCAAAATAGCGGCATTGCCCGCTTCGCCCGGCGTCTATCTCTGGAAAGACGCCGCGGGGGAGATCGTGTATGTGGGCAAGGCGGCCAACCTCCGCTCGCGCGTCCCGCAGTACTTCGCCGCGGAGCAGGGCAGCATCGAGCGGGAAGTTCTGCAGGGCCAGATCGCCGATCTCGACACGATCATCGTGCCGAACGAAGCGCAGGCGCTGCTGCTCGAGAATACGCTCATCAAGGAGAACCAGCCGAAGTTCAACATCCGGCTGCGCGACGATAAGAGCTATCCGCAGATCGCCGTAACTCTCGGCGAGCCGTTTCCCCGCGTTCTGGTGGTGCGGCGCGTGAGCATTCCGGGGGCCCGCTATTTCGGCCCGTACACCGACGTCGCGACGCTGCGCCAGACGCTCAAGATCATCCGCCGGATCTTCACGGTGCGCTCCTGCGCCTGGCATTTGCCGGAGGAAGCCCCCGACCGTCCGTGTCTCGACTTCCACATCGAGCGCTGCAAGGCTCCGTGCGTCGGCTATCAGTCGGCCGAGGACTACCGGCGCATGATCGACGACGTGCTGCTGTTTCTCTCGGGCAAGACACTCGATGTGCGCGCGCGGCTTCGTGAGCGCATGCACGAGGCGAGCAACGCTCAGGACTACGAACGCGCCGCACAGCTGCGCGACGCGCTCAAGTGGTTGGATCAGCTCGAGCAGCCGCAGACGGTCGAGGTCGTGGGCGGCGGCGAGGCGGACGCGATCAGCCTGGCGCGCGACGGCGACGACGCGGTCGGCGTCATTCTCCGCATCCGCGACGGCAAGCTCGTCGCGCGCGAGCACCGGTTCTTGGAGCACGTCGAGCACGCGCCCGAGGGTGAAGTACTGCGGACCTTCCTGGTCGGCTATTATTTGCCGCTCGAGCAACGCGCCGAGCGCGTGGTGCTGCCGTTCGCCCCGGCCGACTTCGATGCGTTGCGTGAGCTCGCGCCCGGCGTGGACTTCGTCGTTCCGCAGCGCGGCTCGGCGGTCCGGCTGGTCGAGCTGGCGGATCAGAACGCGCGTCACCTGCTCGACAGCTTCAAGATCGAGACGTTCGACATCGACGAGCGCGCGGCCGACCCGGTCTTTGCGCTTGGCCGCGACCTCGGCTTGCCGGTTGTGCCGCGGTCAATGGTGTGCATCGATATTTCGCACAACCAGGGCCGCGATACCGTGGGATCGCTGGTCTGGTTCGAGGCCGGGCGGCCGAAGAAGGCCGAGTATCGCCGCTTTCGAATTCGAGGGGTGCTGGGAATCGACGACTTTGCCGCAATGAAGGAAGTCGTGACGCGCTACCTCACGCGCCGGACCGAGGAGAAGAAGCAGTTGCCCGATCTCATCGTCGTCGACGGCGGCAAGGGACAGTTGAGTGCCGCCGTCGAGGCTGCGACAACACTGGGGCAGGAACGGTTACCGATCGTGGGGCTCGCCAAGCGCGAGGAAGAGATCTTTCTGCCCACGATGGCTGAACCCCTGCGCCTGTCGCGCCGCAGCCCATCGCTCAAGCTGCTGCAGCGCGCTCGCGACGAAGCCCACCGGTTTGCGGTCACCTACAGCCGCAAACGCCGCGCGCAGCGCACCATCACGTCCGAGCTCCTGCGGATTCCGGGAATCGGACCGGCCCGGCGTCGCCTCCTGCTCGAGCGCTTCGGCTCGCTGGCGGGCGTCCGGACCGCGACGCCGGCGGAAATCGCGGCGTTGCCGGGATTCTCCACCAAGCTCGCCGACCGGATTCTCGACCGGCTCCATCAGCGCGTATGACCTCCTGGACTTTGGAATGCTCGGCGTGCGTTCCGGCGCGCACGCGCGACGCCGATGGTTTTCCGGCCGTGTGCGAGGTCTGCGGGTCGCCCTATCTGGTGCGGTACGCGACATTCCCCGCGCCCGAGGCCAAGGCCTATTTGCGCGCGCAACGCTGGACCATGTGGCGCTACGACGGCTGGCTTCCGCTGCGCGATGGCGAACGTCCGGTCACCCTCGGTGAGGGGGGCACGCCCCTCCTGAGAGTCGAGCGCATCGCGGCACGCCACGGCTTCGATCATCTGTGGGTCAAGGATGAGGGCACGAACCCCACGGGATCGTTCAAGGCGCGGGGACTCGCCGCCGCCGTGACACGAGCCGTGTTCGCCGGCGCGAAGCAATTCGTCGTGCCGACTGCCGGGAACGCCGGCGTCGCGCTGGCGGCATATGCGACGCGTGCCGGCGCCGAAGCGCGTGTATACGCCCCGAGGACGACGCCGCACACGATTCTCGACCAAATCCGCGCCTTTGGCGGCGACCTCATGTTGCTCGACGGTCACATCGGCGACTGCGGAATCGCCGCCCGGCTCCATGCCGCGAATACCGGTGCCATCGACGTCTCGACCCTCCGCGAGCCCTACCGCATCGAAGGGAAGAAGACACTCGGCCTCGAGCTCGCGGAGCAGTTAGGCTGGAAACTGCCGGATGCAATCATCTATCCGACGGGCGGCGGCACGGGGCTGATCGGTATGTGGAAGGCGTTTCAGGAGCTCCGTCAGAGCGGTTGGTTGCGCGGAATCCTGCCGCGGATGTTCACCGTGCAGTCGACGGGATGCGCGCCGGTCGTGCAGGCATTCGACTCCGGTGCCGAGCGCGTCACACCGTGGCCGGATCCGCAAACCGTGGCGGCGGGGTTGCGTGTGCCTTCACCGCTCGGCGACCGCTTGATGCTTCGCGCGCTGCGCGAGAGCAAGGGTGGCGCGGTGGCGGTGAGCGATGAAGCGCTCGTCGCCGCAGCGCGCGAGCTGCAGGTCGTCGAAGGGATCGATGCATCGCCCGAGGGCGGCGCTACGCTCGCGGGCGCCGTGGAGCTGAAGCGACGCGGCACGCTGCGCGCGGATGAGCGCGTCGTGTTGTTCAATACCGGCGCCGGGTGGCTCTACAGAACCTAAGCCACCTATATTGCAAGACTTCCCTCCATGCGCATCGCCATCCTCGATCCCGCGGCCGGCATCAGCGGCGACATGACGCTCGGGGCGTTGCTTTCCATGGGCGTTCCCGCGTCGTGGCTCGCCGAGCTCCCCGGGCGCCTCGGTTTGGACAACGTCGGCGTGACGGTGCGGGACGTGCGCAGGTCCGAAATCAATTGCAAGCAGATCGAATTCGACATTCCGGAGCAGCCGCACGGCCGGCACGTCGGTGAGCTGATTCGGCTGGTCGAACGCGCGCCGATTTCCGACTGGGTGAAGGAGCGGGCGGTCCGCGCCTTTCGGCTCGTGGGTGAAGCCGAGGGTCGCGCGCATGGGGTGGCGCCCGAGAAGGTCCATCTGCACGAAGTCGGCGCGGTGGATGCCGTGCTGGATATCGTCGGTTCCATCGAAGGATTCGAGCGACTTGGCGTGGAAGCGGTACACCATTTTCCCGTCGCGGTGGGGAAGGGCTGGGTAGCGGCGGAGCACGGGCAATTGCCGGTGCCCGCGCCAGCCACGGCGCTGCTGCTCGAGGGGCTCGAAATCGCCACGGGGAACGGGCCGGTGGAGGGTGAAGCCACGACGCCGACAGGAGCCGTGTTATTGCGCGTCTTGTCTTCGGGTGCACCACCGGATCGGTGGCGGCTGGTGGGGAGCGGCTGGGGGGCGGGCCAGCGCGATCCGAAGCATTACCCGAACGCGCTCCGCCTCATGGTCGCCGAGGCCGCGAGCGAGGCCGGCCGAGTGGTGTTGCTCGCCACCGATGTCGACGACATGAGCCCGGAGTATGTAGAGCCGCTGCGGCACGCCTTGGTGACCGCGGGTGCGCTCGATGTGCAGACCTGGCCGGTCCAGATGAAGAAAGGCCGGCAGGGATTCCGTGTCGAAGTCATGGCGCCGGAGGCGCTCGCGGACGCGGTGACCGCGGAGCTGTTCCGGCACAGCACGACGGCGGGTGTGCGTCGCTGGATCGCGGAACGCGCCACGCTGCCGCGCCGCCAGTTGACGGTACGGCTGAACGGGGTGGCGGTGCGGGTGAAGGTGCTGGATGGCGGGAGTGTTCGGGTAAAGCCAGAATACGATGACGTAATCGCGGCGGCGCAGGCCCTGGGGCGACCGCCGCTCGACGTGGCGCGCGCCGTCGAGCGCGACGCCGAGGCTCTTCTCGCAAAATCCAAGGAGTGAATGTGCCAACGGTTCGGAATTTCGCGCTCTTGTTACTGACGACGCTCGGTGTGCCGCTCGCCGCGCAGCAACCGCAGCAGCAACAACAGCAAGCGCGTTGGTCGGATCCGAAGTGCGACTTGAAGCCGAACAACAATCTGGTCAATCAGGGCTACATGTACCTGAAAAGCGCCACGACTGGAAAGTTCGAGGATCAGCGCAAGAAGGACTTGAGCGACGCGCTGCGCGTGCTGACCGAAGCCCTCACGACCGGCGGGCAGGACAAGAATCCGGCGGCATGGTACTACCTGGGCCGGTACTACATTCTGGCGAACGACGCTCAGGGACTCGATTCGTCATTCAAAAAAGCGGAGGCCCTGAAGGCCGATTGCGCGGGGGACATCGCGCTGTGGCGGCAATTCCTGTGGCGGACGTCGTATAACGCCGGCGTGCAGGCCTGGCAGGCCAACAACACCGACTCGGCGTTGTCGTCATTCCGGCGCGCCCACGGCTGGGACTCCAGCGACCCGCTCAGTTTCAAGTATTCGGCGATTCTGTTCTTTAATGCGGGCCAGAGCGATTCGTCGTTATTCTACTTCCGCCGCGCCGCTGATGTCGCGGCCGCTAATCCGAAGTCGGCGCAAGATCGCAAAGACGCGCTCTACAACCTCGGCCGCATTCAGCAAAGCCTCGGCAAGCTGGCCGAGGCAAAGGCGACATATCAGGAGTTTTTGAAGGTGTTCCCCAACGATCCCGAGATCATGGCGACGCTGGGCGGTCTGTACATGCAAATGGCGTCAAGAGACAGCACGCACAAAGACAGCGTTTACAAGGACAGCGCCTTCGCCATCTACCGCGAGATCGTCGCGAGAGGCGACTCGATGGGCTATTACCAGCTCTATCGCGTCGGCGCCGAAATCTCGCAGACTGTTCCCGAGGATCCCGACACGTCCGCCATCGGCGCGAGCTGCCGGAGCGCGGCACGGTCCAGACGCCCGCCGCTGACGGCCGCGCGCATTCGCGCGAGCTGCGATTCCGCCAGCAAGGCCCTCGCGAAGTCGTTTTTTGCGAGCTCGCAGGAGGCCTTCAATCTCGCCGCCCAGGCGCTCAGGAACAGCCTCAAACTGAACCCGTACTATCGCGAGACATTGATCTTCCTCGCGAACACCGACCTGGGCCTGCGCGATTCGACGGAGGCCCTGGCGATGTCGCGCCGCCTGCTCGCGATCGATCCCATGAACAAGCAGGCGCTCAAGATCATGGCGTTCGCCCAACAGCAAAACCACCAGATCGATTCGGCGCTTGCGTACTTCCGGATGAGCGATTCGACGTTGGTCGCGAGCGTCGCGGTCACGCAGTTCGATTCCAGTGACACGGGTCGAGACGTGAAGGTGACGGTCACGAACGATCGGTCGACGGCGAATCCGCCGCTCACCCTGATCTTCGACTTCGTCAATCTGCAGGGGCAGGTGGTGACGACTGACACGGTCAAGGTGCCGGCGATCCCGCCGGGTCAGAAGCAGGAGTTCGATCTGAAGCCGAAGGGGGCCAGCATCGTGGCATGGCGCTACCGCAAGGAGTGACAATTGACAGCGGGCGGCGTGTGCGAACACATTCCGCCCAGTCGGCGGGCGTAATTCAGGGGTAGAATGCCAGCTTCCCAAGCTGGACGTCACGGGTTCGAATCCCGTCGCCCGCTCTGAAGCAATAAGCCGCGACTTGCGAGTCGCGGCTTTTGCGTTGTAGGTGAGTGCTCAGCGGCGCCGGTCGTTGGCCGGTAACACGCCACCGACGATCACCGAGTCCGTGGCGCCATTGCCGATCAGGTCGACCAAGTCGCGCTTGTAGTACGGATCGGCGACATCCAGCGGGGGCCACTCCCGGTACCGATCGGGGGCGAACAGCCCCACCATGTGCGCCATGGCGCCGTACAACGTGTCGCGCGTGGGATTCTCGAACACTCCCACCACGCGATAACGATGACCGGCCTTGAGGTATAGCCCCTCACCCCGGAGCGCGAGCAGCTTGCGCGGCATCGAGAGCACGTGCCCGAGCGAGTCGCGCTTCGATTTGACCTCGACGAGCGTCTTGCCGCTTCCCGCATCGAGGAGTTTCACCACGACACCATAGTCGTGCAGGTGACCGGTGACGACCAGCAGATGCCCCGAGAGCGGCGGTGTGAACTCATAACCCATCTCGAAGTGCCCCGGCGGCACGTTGAAGCGGTTCTCCTCCGGGTTCGTCTGGATGTTGACGTCCATGTAGGCCGGCAGGACGTTGATCGGCCGGGGCTTGAGGCTCGGGTTCGCCATGTACATGACGATGCGCCAGTAGGCGACCGGAATCTCCGGTCCCGAGTCGTTGTTCCACATCGCGTACACGCCCATCTGCTGGCCGGCCTGGATCGGCACGCCAATCGTGCGCGGGATCTTGAAGTCGCCCGTATCGCTCTCCTCGGCCACGCCGAGCAGGCGCTCGAGCGCCGGATAGAGGAACTGGCGGCGCGAGAAGTTCACCATGATCAGGTGATGCAGGAGGCGATGCGACAGCTCGCGCCCATGATCGTCGAACAATTCGACCCGGAAGCCCTGCAGCCAGCCGCTTTCCGGAAAGACGAACTTCTGCACCGGAATCGCGGGCATGTCCATCATCATGCCGGGCATCTCGGGGCTGACGGGCACGTGGTACGGGCCACCGGTGATCAAGACGCGGCGGTGCGCCGTGTCGACCTGAACGTGCAATGGTGGCGGCAGCGGAGGCGCGGGATGCTGTTGGGCATCCAGCGCGACGGGGACCAACACGAACGCAAGGACAATGGATAGTCGCATCACAAAAAGACCGGGTGATTGTTCGGGAGGTAACGTAATCGTCTGGTCCTCTTTTTGCTCTTTCACCAGTCGCGTGCTCGAATCGCTGGATACCACCGCGGTGGCACACGACGGACTTCGCTCGATCTGCCGCTCCAAGTGGCCCTCGAGGCAGAAGTGCGCCACACCGTGCGGTGAAGACGGGCACGAGTCACCATTTCACGGATAACTGGGCGGTCGGCGTGACGGGCGCGTTCACCGTCGCCGTGTGGGTTGGGAACTTCGACGGCCAGCCGATGCGAGGTGTGAGTGGCATATCAGGCGCCGGCCCCCTCCTGCATCGCGCCATGCTCGTCACCGCGCGACGCTATCCTCCTGGTGAACTCCAGAGCCCGCGTGCGTTCGGTGCCACGCAGGTTCGCATATGTGCGCTCTCGGGACTGCGAGCGGTCGAGGGCTGTCCTGACCTCGCCTGCGCCCGACAAGAGCTGCGATTGGCACCAGGGAGGCAAGATTGTGTGGCCCGCCGAGTATGTGGAATGGGCCGAGCAGAATGGTGCGGCGAATGAGACGGCAGTAGATAAAGCGGCGGCAGGTAAAGCAGCGGGAGCTCAGTTCCAAATCGTCTCCCCGCGTGCGGGCGACCGTTACGAGATTCCGCCTGGAATCGACCGCCGTTACGCCACAATCGCTTTCCGCGCAGCCAGCACGCCGGCGCAGACGGGCCGTGCGCTGGTTTGTCGACGGCCGCCCAGTCTCCCAACCCCGCTGGGTGCTAATCCCCGGATCGCACCGCATTCGAGCAGTCGCCGCCTCGGGCGCCAGCGATGAAGTACTAATTGCGGTTGCCTATTGAAGTTGCGAGATTAGCTTCAGAAACTCCTTGAACCTCTAGGCGGCCGGCAGTGATTCGCGTACAGGCGGTGGCACCGGATTCGTTGGGTGCTGCCCTCGAACTCGTCCCAGGCACGGAGCTGCTTTCGATCAACGGTCGGCCCCTCGAGGATTTTCTCGACTGGGAGTTCCTGACCGCCGACGAGCAGTTCGTGCTGCAGGTCCGGCTTCCGTCTGGTCAGGAGGTCGAGTACGACGTGGAACGCCCGGAAGGCATGCCGATGGGCGTCATGCTGGAGCCGCCACGCATCCGCCGCTGCGCGAATCACTGCGATTTCTGCTTTGTGGACGGGAATCCGCAAGGACTGCGGCAGGCGCTGTACATCCGCGACGACGATTACCGGTTGTCCTTCCGTTACGGCAATTTCGCAACGCTGACCAACCTGAAGCCCTGGGATCTCGCGCGCATCGTCGAATACCGCCTCTCCCCGCTGTACGTCTCGGTCCACGCCACGGACCCGGTTGTGCGGCGCTGGCTGCTGCGGAATCCCGAAGCACCCGACGTGATTCCGCAGCTCCGGTGGTTCGCGGAGCGGGGGATTACCTTCCACACGCAGGTCGTGCTGGTTCCTGGCGTCAACGACGGCCCGCAGCTCATGCGCACGTTGACCGATCTCTACGGGCTGGGCGACGCCGTACTCTCCGTCTCTGTCGTCCCAGTCGCGCTCACCGAGTTCAGCAAGCATGCGCTCGTGCGCCAACCGACACGTGAAGAGTGTCGTGCCGCTCTCGCCATCGTGGATGATTTCGCGGCGCGGGCGTTGGCAGATCGGGGTCTGCCGTGGTGCTACGGCGCCGACGATCTGTACCTGCAGGCGGACGTGCCGCTCCCGCCGGCGGAATGGTACGGCGACTTCGAGCAGCGGGAGAACGGTGTCGGGGCCGTTCGCTATCTGCAGACACGGATCCAGGCGGCGCAGATCGAGCCCGGCAGTTGGCGCGGCAAACGCATCGGGATCGTGACCGGAACGGCGATGGGGCCGTTGCTCCCCCAGGTCGTGACCGATCTCGAGGCGCTGACCGGAGCGCATTTCGAGATCCTGGCGCTCGAGAACACGTTGTTCGGACCATCGGTGACGACTGCTGGTCTGTTACCGGGCAAGGCGGTACTCACAGCCTTGAAAACCCGCGTCGACCTTGACCTCGCACTGCTGCCCGCGGAGTCCGTGAATGACGACTTGCTGTTCATGGATGACATGGAAGCGCACGACCTCGCGGCGCAGCTACCGATGCCCGTCAAACTGTCGTACGACTTCGCGGACGCATTGGTCGGCGAAGAGGTGGCGGCGTGAGTATTCCGACCGTCGCCATCATCGGCCGCCCGAACGTCGGCAAATCCACGCTCTTCAATCGCATCATCGGCCGGCGGCAAGCGATCGTGGACGCCCAGCCCGGCGTCACGCGCGACCGCCACTTCGCGCCGGCGGAGTGGAACGGTCGGCGCTTCTGGCTGGTCGACACGGGCGGGCTCGTCCCGGGGTCTTCCGATCCCATCAACCGCGCGATCCGCGGGCAGGTCGAGCAGGCTGTGGCCGAGAGCGACGTGCTGCTGTTCGTCGTCGACATCGAAGCCGGCATCCATCCGATGGACCTCGAGATCGCCCAGTATCTCCGCAAGTCCGAGCGGCCGCTCATTCTGGTCGTGAATAAGGCCGACAATCTGCCGGACGAAACGCGCCAGCTCGCTTTTTACGAGCTGGGCCTCGGCGATCCATTCCCCGTGTCTGCGGCGGTGGGGAAGAGCAGCGGCGACCTGCTCGACAGGCTCGTGACCCTGTTGCCGCATGCGCCGGCGGTCGCCGAGCACGAAGCGATCCATGTGGCGGTTGTCGGCCGCCCCAACGTCGGGAAGTCCAGTCTCGTGAACAAGCTGCTCGGCCAGGAACGGCTGATCGTCGCGGCCGAGCCGGGCACGACACGCGATGCGATCGACACACCGCTCGCGTACGAGGGACGCCAACTGGTCTTCATCGACACGGCGGGTCTGCGCAAGCGCAGCAAGGTGGAAGAAGATCTCGAGTTCTATTCGACGCTGCGGACCACGCGCGCCATGGAGCGCGCCGACGTCTGTCTGCTGGTGGTGGATGCGAAGGACGGCATGCGCGTGCAGGATTTGAAGATTGCCAACGACGCCTGGGAGCGCGGGGCCGCCGTGATCGTCGCCGTCAACAAATGGGATCTGATCGAGGAGAAAGAGACGAACACCGCGATCCGTGGTGAGAAAGAGATCAAAGCCCGGGCGCCGTTCCTCGATTTCATCCCGTTCTTTTATGTCTCGGCCAAAACCGGCCAGCGCGTCACCAAGCTGTTGGATGCGATCGTCACCGTCGCGGACGAGCGCGAAAAGCGGGTGCCCACCGCCGAGGTGAATCGCGTGCTCGAAGCGCTGCTGGCGCGCCAGCAGCCGCCGCAGCCCGTCGGTGAATCGGTGCGGTTGTTCTACGCCACCCAGACCGGCACCGCGCCTCCGCGGTTCGCGGTGATCGCGAACCGTCCCGAGGCGATCCCCGAGTCGTACACGCGCTATCTGCACAACGGCTTCCGTGAGGCCTGGGAATTCACCGGCGCGCCGCTCACAATAAAATTTCGCCGCAAGCGAGGCCGACGCTGACCGCCATCCTGGCGATCGTGGCGTCCTACCTGCTCGGCGCTACGCCGACCAGCTACATCGCCGGCAAGCTGGGGCGGGGAATCGATTTGCGTGAACACGGTTCGAAGAACCTCGGCGCGACCAATGTCTACCGTATGCTCGGCTGGAAGTATGCGATCCCGGTAGCGTTCTTCGACATCGCCAAGGGCGCCGTGCCGGTGTTGTTCTTCTCCGGCTGGGGCGGCGCCGCGGAACACCCGTGGCTGCCGGTCGCGCTCGGCGGCGCCGCGGTGCTCGGCCACATGTTCTCGCCGTACGTGAGCTTCAAGGGCGGCAAAGGCGTCGCGACCGCCGCGGGAATGTTTCTGGCGCTCGCGCCGCTCGCCGTGCTCCTCGCCATTCCCGTTTGGGGTGTGTGCTTGTGGCTCACGGGTTATGTGTCGCTCAGCTCGATCATCGCGGTGCTCACCGTGCCGGTCTGGGTCGCGGTGTGGCAGCCGAATTCGCCTTATGTGTTCTGGGCGAGCGTCGCGCTGGTAGCGTTGATCATCTTCGCGCACCGCCGCAACATCGGACGCCTGGTCGCGGGAACGGAGAATCGATTTCGCACGCGCGGGAAGCCCGCGTGAAGGTCGCGGTGATCGGCGGCGGCGCCTGGGGCACG
>DATGEQ010000068.1:0-14270 GCA_035309945.1 Gemmatimonadales bacterium
CACGGCTCGTTGTCGAACACGGGCCGGAACGATGTCCCTGCGTTGGTCGTCTTCCAGATGCCGCCCGCGGCGCCCGCGATGAAGAACGTTTTCGACGGCGACGGAATGCCGACGACGCTGGAGACGCGGCCGCCCATGTTCGCCGGCCCGATGCTGCGCCAGCGGAAGCCGGCGAGCAGCGTCGAGTCGAGCGCGCCGGCTGCGGGCGCGGGCGCCGGCGCACCCGTCGTCACGGTGACGTTGCGCGGCGGCGGTTGCTGCGGACGCGGCAAACGCGAGCGCGGTGCGCGCGTCGTGTCGGTCGATGTCGGTGTGGGTTGCGGCGGCGGTGCAGGCGGGTTCTGCGCGAACAGCGGGACTGCGACTACGATGAGGACGGCGGTCGCCGCCCACAGGCGCTGGAACATGACGGTCCTCAATCGATGAATGGTGTGTGTGATGGAATCGTGCAGCGATTGACGTACGAATGGAAGCCTTGCGCCGTTGAATCCCGACAATTAGACTCGGCTTTCCTCAACTCACGTGATCGGCTACATGCGGAGAGCTTTCCAGGACGTCCTCGGACTCGCCGGCCTCGTCGCTCTCTTTCTCACTCAATCTCTCGCAGCGCAGGAACACTTCGAAATAGCCGTCTATCCCTCTGCGACCGCGCATCACGGCGAATGGGAGCTCGAGGGCCATCTCAACCTCGCGAGCCGCGGGACGAGCGCGTTCGACGGCTCAGTCGCGCCCACGCAGGGCCAATGGCGCTTCGCAGCGGAGGTGACGCGCGGGATCACTGATCACGTGGAGGTCGCCGGCTACGTTCTGGGCGCGCAGGTCCCCGGCATGGGTCTTCAGTACGCCGGCTGGCGGCTGCGCTCGCGTGTCCGTGCGCCGGACTCCTGGCGGCTTCCGGTGAAGCTCGGCTTCAGCGCCGAGTATGAGACAGCGCGGCCCGCCTTCAGCGAGAGTGCCCGGACTGCCGAGCTCAGCGCGATCGTCGAGCGGCGGTTCGGCGCTCTCCAGCTGCTCGCCAATTCCACGTTCGAGCGCGATCTCGCAGGCCCCCAGCACGAGTGGGAGTTCGAGCCGCGTGCGCGCGCGGGATTCGATGTCACTCGCACGGTGACCCTCGGCCTCGAGTACTACGGCGCCTTCGAAGCGGCCATTCAGAAGCATCAGTATTACCCGACAGCGGAGCTCAGACTTGGCGATGACATGACACTGCAGGTTGGAGTCGGCTTCGGCGGGCCGTCGGCTGGGGACCGGCTGATCTTTAAGACTCGCTTTGAGATGGAGTTGGGTGGAGACCGGTAACCGGCGGGGGGGACATTTAGGGACTGTGGGCGTCCCAGCATGCTCGTGAGCACCCTCACGTTGCTTTTGGAAATGAGATTCCTACATTGGCCCGCCACCAATACCGTCCCCGGCCGGGGACTGCGCCCCCCCGCCAAGACCCGCTGTCTGGAGCCCTCCTAACCGAGGGTCGGACCTATGGCCGCCTGGAATATCTTCGGTCGCGACACGACGCCCGAGCAGCTCCCTGCCGAACTGCGCGCGATCCTCGCCGACATGAAGCGCGAGCGCGTCGCGTTCGAGAACCTGACCACGAGCGCCCGCGAATCGAGCCAGAACCTTTCGCTGCTGATGCAGCCGGTCACCGAAGCACAGAAAGTGATCGCGGAGCTGCAGACGCGCATCAAGGCGCTCGAGCGGCTTGTACCGGTGCTGCAGACGCTCGATGCCCAGACCGAGAACGTCTCGAAGACGCAGCGCCGCACGGAGACGCAGCTCGAGCAAAACTCCGAGAGCGCCAAGCAGCTGCGTACGGAAATCGACGAGCTGCGCGGCGTGCTCGAGCAGGCGCTCGCGCTGAAAAACGAGGTCGCCGGCTTCCTCGAGCTGGGCGGCGGGTTCAAGGCGCTGCGCATGGATGCCGACACGTTGAGCGGCGCGGTGCGCGAGCTGACGACCGGCTTCGACCAGGTGCGCGCGCGTCACGAAGAGCTGCGCAAGGCGAGCGAGTCGGTCGCGTCGCGCGTCAGCGCGTTCGAAGATCGCCAGCAGGAGGTGCAACGCACGGTCTCCGAGACCGAGTCGCGCTCCAGCGCCGTCAGCCAGACGCTCAAAGACCTCTCGGCGGCGGCGACGGAAGCGGTGCAGACCAAGCGTCAGCTCACGACGCTCAAGGCGCTCGCCGACACCGTCACGCAGAAAGTCACCGCGCTCGAGCAGCAGCGCGACGTCGTCGAGCGCGCCAGCGCGGAGGTCGGCAAGCTCCACGAGCTGATGCAGGACGTCGATGCGAAGATCCGCCGACACGAGGAAAGCGCGAAGGGTTTGCGCGACCTCGAGGCGCGCGTCGGTGAGCTGAAGAATCTGCACGCCGAAGTGATCGAGCGGTCGACCGAGATCACCGCCAATCACGAAAGCGTCAAGCAGGCCGATCAGGAGCTGCGCAATCGGCTCGCCGGCCTGCGTGACGAGGTCGGGCGCGCCGTGAAGCGCTTCGAGCTCGAGAATCAGGGGCTCGACGCCGTCGGCCAGCGCATCGTCGACATGCGCAACGGCCTCACGGCGATGGAAGGCCGGTTCAAGCAACTGGAGGAGTCGAGCCGGGCGATCACCGACGTCAATTCCAAAGCCGACGGCCTGGTCACGCAGCTCGAGGGCATCGCGGAGAACGTGGCGATGCTGGGCTCCCAAGCCGAGCGCGTGCGCGTGATCGAGGCGAGCACGGGGCGGCTGGGCACTACAGTAGAAGGGATGGAGCAGCGGGTCGCGAAGCTCGAGAAGTCGCACCCGAGCGTGCAGGCGGCGCTGGAAGATGTCGCCCAGCTTAGGGGCACGCACGAATCTGTCCGGGGCGCGCTGGAGCAGGTGGAAGGGGCCGCCGACGAGATGGCGCGCGTCCTCGAGCAGCAATCCGGAACCAAGGCGTGGCTGACCGGGGTGACCGATCAGATCAACGCGCTGCGGAACGAGATGTCCGCGATCGAAGAGTTGAAGCCGACGGTGGAGTCGGTGCGCGGCGAGGCGGACAGGCTGTCGCAGGCGATGGGCCAGATCGACGCCCGCAGCCGCATGGTGGACGATCTCAACAAGCGCCTCACCGACCTCACCACCCTCGGCACGCAGCTCGATGAGCGCAGTCGCGAGCTGCTGGCGCGGATGGCGGGCGCGGACGAGCGGTTTGCAGCGCTGAACGCCCGGGCCGACGAGGCCGCGCGGATCGAGAAGCTCGTGCCGGCGGCGGTCGCGACCGTCGAGCGCGCCCACGCCCGAGTCGGAGAAGTCGACGGCAAGGTTGCGGCAATGGAATCGCGCGCGAACAATCTCGAGGTCCTGTCCGAGCGCACCCGTGCGCTGGGCCAGGAGCTCGAGCTCAAGCAAGGCGCGCTCGACAAGGCCACGGAGCATCTCGACCGGGTGGCCCAGCTGCGCGAGCAAGCGGCGACGGCCGCACAACAGTTGGAAGAGCGCTCGTCACAGCTCGGCACCGCGGTCACGAGCGCGGGCAACCGGCTGCTCGAGCTGACGGCGATGGTGGACGAGCTCGACAACCGGTCGGGCTCGTTGCGCTTCGCGCAGAAACGCATGGCGCAGTTCGAGGAACGGCTCGCGAAGTGGGAGGCGGTCGAATCGCAGCTCACGCGCGCGCTGGATCAGATGAATCAGCGCCAGGCGACCGTCGACGCCATGCAGGCGGACATGCACCGCCTCTATGAGGTCGCCGAGAAGACGACCGACGACGTGCGCTCGATCGCGAGCGCGCGCGAGGAAGTCGGCCAGACGCGCACGATGTTGGAGACGGTGCTCAGCATGGTGTCGCACGTGCACGATGCCGCGAACAGCTTGGACCATAAGAAGCGGCAGGTCGAGCAGGCGGAGGATCGTCTGGCGCGCGCCGAGGCGTTGCTGGCCGAGGTGCAGGCGGGCCTCGAGCGCCTGTCGGGCCAGAAGGCGTTGCTCGATCAGGCCGTCACGCAGGCGAGCGCACTCGAGTTCCACACCAAGCAGGCCGAGACGGTGATTGCGGCGCTGCGGCAGGAGCGCGAGATCACGGACAACGTGCGGAGCGCCGTCACGCAGCTGCGTGAGGAGCGCAGGTCGGAGGAGCGAGAGCCGCCGAAAAAGAAGAGCGCGTAGATTACACGCTGTGACGCGCCGATTGCTTATGATAACCCTTGGGCTCACCGCGTTCAGCGGCGGGCCCTTGGCGTCTCAGGACGCGTTCGACATTTCGGTCTATCCCGCCGCCACCGCGTCACGCGGTGAGTGGGATTTCGACGGCCAGGTCAACTACACGAACCGGGGCTCTACGGGGTTCAGCGGCGCCCTCGCGCCCACGCAGGGACAGGTGCGCTTCACCGGCCAGCTCACGCGCGGCATCACCGATCATTGGGAGATTTCGGCCTTCGTTCTTGGCGCCCAGGTTCCGACGCTCGGACTCGAGTATGCCGGCTGGCGGCTGCGCTCCCGGCTCGACGCTCCCGACTCCTGGCGCCTGCCGGTACAGCTGGGGCTCAGCGTCGAGCTCGAGAACGCGCAGCCCGCGTTCAACGAATCCAAACGCGGGCTCGAGCTCGCGGCCGTGCTCGAGCGGCGTATCGCGGGCCTGCAGCTCATCGTCAATGCCGCGTTCGAGCGCGATCTCACGGGCCCCGGTCACGAGTTCGAATTCGAACCCAAGGCTCGCGCCGCGGCACGCGTCAGCGACGCCGTGAAGCTCGGCGTCGAGTATTACAGCACCACGGCCCCGGGATCGTGGCAGCAAGTCTTTCCCACAGCCGACGTCCGCGTGAGCAACGGCTTCATCTGGCACGCCGGTGTCGGTTTCGGGACCGTCCACGCGGCGGATCGGCTGCTTTTTACCTCACGCTTCGACGTTTCGATACCGTAGTCGCCGGTGCGGGTGCCGGCGTCGGCAGCGGCAGGTCAGAATTCCAGATGTCGTCTACCATCACCCATTTCCCGTTTTGCTGCGCCCAGCGCACGATGTACTTGCCGGAGTCGACGGCCGGCGTCCCGGGCGGCAGCTTCGCGCCGGCTGGGAAGGCCCACACCCAGCGGCCGGTTTCGACGGCGAGTGTCCCGCTATAGAACTCCGCGATCGAAATCGGCGTGGCCACCGCTCGTCAGCCGCGGCCACTGGGCGTTGGCGGCTTCGATGGCTTGCTTCGCGCCGGCGGTCGTGTCGGCCGGTTGGCAGGCTGCGGCTACGAGAATGAACGGGAGATAACGCTGGGCGCGCATTCCGTTTCTCCGGGATTTTGGGAGGGGAGAGAATGGTGGCAGTACACAGACCAGGCAAGCGGGCTCGTGGCCCGACCCGGCGGTCCGGCTCAAGACGCCTGGCCGATGTCGACACCCACGGACTTCAGCACGATCTCAGTCAACCGACCGCGTTCACGAGCGCAGTTAACTCGAAGGGTTTGAGCAGCACCGGCGCCCCCGCCGCGTCGACGAACTCCTGAGTCTCCGGATCGGCGATGTCACCGGTCGTCACGACAAACCGCGTGCTCTGCAGCACGCCGCGGCGCTGCAACTCGGCGTGCAGCTCGGGACCGCTCATGTGCGGCATCCGGATATCGCACAGGATCACGTCATACCGTGCAGTCTGAATCAGCGCGAGGGCTGCCTGGCCATCGGGCGCCACGTCGACCGCGTGACCGACACGAGCCAGTACTCGCTGTGCCACCGACCGAATCGTCTCCTCGTCGTCCACGAGCAGCGCGATAATAAAGCGAGCGCCGCCCGTCTCGCCCGATTCCACCCAAATCTGCCCACCATGCTCCTTCACGATGCCATACGACACGGAAAGGCCCAAACCGCTGCCGGCCCCTTCGGGCTTGGTCGTGAAGAACGGCTCGAAGATGCGCGTGCGCAGGTCCGCGGGCACGCCGCCACCTGAATCCTCGACGCTGATGCGGCACCCCCCCTCGCCGTGTGTCACCCGCAACCGCAGCCAGCGTGCCGCGGCGCCCCGCAGCGCATGCTCGGCATTCACGACCACGTTGAGCAGCACCTGTTTCATCTGGTCGGGGTCTCCGAACACGGCGACTTCCTCCGCGGGCAGGTCGGCGGCGACCTCGATGCCGAGACTGTGATGATACCCGCGGCGCAGGTGCAGCACGTCGGCGACGCACTCGCGCACATCGAACACGCGCTCCGTCACCGGCCTCTGCCGCGCGAACGACAGCATCCCTTTCACGATCTTGCCCGCGCGCCGCGCTTCGTTCACGATGACGTCGAGCGTCCCGCGGATGTCTCCCGCTGGGGCCGATTCGAGCGCGAGCTGGGCGTTCACCAGAATCGCCGCGAGGGGGTTGTTGATTTCGTGCGCGGTGCCGGCTACCAACCGGCCGAGCGTCGCCAGCTTCTCGCCGACCGCCGCCCGTTGCTCGATGGCGCGGCGCTCCGTGAGGTCGGCGATCACGGCCACGACGCCCAACATCCGTCCCTCGTCGTGAATGGGCGAAATCGCGAGCTGCACGGGTACACCGTGACCATCGCGGTGTCGCACGCGACCCTCCCCGGCCCAGCCCTCGGTCCGTATCCGTCCATAAAGCGCCGCGAACGGCTCGATTTGCTCCGGCGGGACGACGACGTCGACCGGCCGTCCGATGAGGTCGGCGGGCGACGCGTAGCCATGGATGCGGGCGGCCGCAGTGTTGACGAACTCGATCGAGCCGTACGGAGAGATCAAGACCACGCCGTCACGCATGTAGCGGACGGCGGCCGCCAGCGTGTGATTCTCCGCGGCGGCCGTCAGCTCGTTGGTGAGATCGCGTACGGCGCAGAGCACGTGACCGCCGTTCGCCTCGGGCGGACTGGCGCGCCACTCCACCTCGCGCATCTCGCCGTCCCCGCGGATCAGTCGCCCGCGCTCCGGCACGTCCGCGGACGTCGCGGCGAAGAGTCTTCCCACCAAAGCGTCACCGCCCACCACGTACCGGTCCAGCGCGCTGCCGGTCAGTCCCGATGCGGACCCGAACAGCTTTTCGGCCGCGGGATTGGCCATGACGATCCGTCCATCCCGCGCCACGAGCAGCGCGCCCTCGGGCATCGTGCGGAACAAGCTCTGGAAGCGGTGATGCGCGGTCTGCTCGGCCTCGAACGCGGTCGTGCTGCGCAGTACCGACGCCGCAATGGCGGCGAGTTGGCGCAGGATCTCCTCCTCGTCGTCACTGAAGTTCCGGGCAGCGTACTGCAGCACGCCGAGGGACCCAAGGACTCTGTCCTCGAGGCTCACGGGCACTGCCAGAACCGCCTGGGTGGCCGTCTCCATCCGTTCGGGGTTGTAGCGTTCATCCTTCGAGATGTCGGCGATGCGGAGCGCCCGGCCCTCGAGCACGACGCGGCCGGCGATCGAATCGCGGGCGAGGAGTCGGAACCCCGGGGTATAGACTTCCGGCCCGAAGCGCGACTGGTATACGACATCGGGTCCGTCCGACAACACAAACGACGCGGCGTCGGCGCCCAACATGCGCGCCGCGCGCTGCGTGACGGAATCGAAGACCTTCTGCCGATCCAGCTCGCCCACGGCGCTCGCCGCGAAACGGTGCAACTCTTCGGAGCTCCGGCGCCGCGCCAGGGCCCGCTCGTAGTGATGGGCGTTCGACAGCGCAAGCGCCGCCTTCTCCGCGAGGACGTGCCACTCCGCCACTTCGCGCCGCCGCCAGCGGCGCGCACGCGCGCCGATCATCGCGCCGATGCGCGTCCCCGCGATGCTGAGCGGGGCCATCACGACGTCGTGCCCGCCGGGCATCGGAATGGTCCAATCCCCGGGGACCGTGCGCGGTAACGACTGTCCCGCGAGCGCGGCCAGCGGTCCGGTGCTGAGTGAGGAGATGAGCAACAGGTCGTTCTCGGCGAGCGAGCCCAGCGCGATACCGTCGGCGCCCGTCAGTGCCGCCGCCTCACGGGTAATCAACCGGGTGAGTTCCCGCAGGTCGAGCGTCGAGTGCAACTGGCGGGAAAAGGCCTCGATGACGTCCGCCCGGAGCTGGTGTCGGCGATAGATCTGGAGCAGGAGCAGCGACCCTGCGACCAGACCGATAATGAGAGCACCCCACGTGGCACTGCGCAGGAGCGGCACGTCGAGTTCGAGAAGACCCTGCAAGGCCACCATTGCAGCGATTGGCAGGCCCAGCGCGGTCACGGCGAGCAACCAGGCGGGGCCCGGGCCCGGGGTGGCAGCCCATGCGGCCCGAACCCGTTCCGAGACGGTTCGTAGCATTTGCGCTCCTTCGGCAGCCGGGCTGTCTCCGGGAGACCCCTAGCTTTGCGACCCCGGATCGCTCCGGGTGTGCTCTTAGCGGTGAACGCAGCGCCGCAGCTCTAGCCGCGACATCCATGATTGAGGCAAGACCGATGCCGGGGGTAGCGAGCAGCCTGTGGGTACAGGTAGCGGGAGGGGCCTAGCAGAATGCGACAATCGCCCAAAGATGCCCGCCTGAATCATGGCTTCGGCCGCCCCTGCCGCCGCGGCGGATGTTGAAGACGCCACTTCTTTCGAATGCGTAGTCACTGTGATAGAAGGCGTTTCGAATCTGTCGGAGGGAGAACGTCGAATACAGTCTTGCGAGGTCCTGGTGAGTTGCGACGCTTCGTTGCTCAGAGGCTCGCTTCGTTAGGTGGCGGCACCTTTGGAAGAGGGGCCAGCGGCTCCATCGTGTACCGCTCACCTAGAATGATTCGAAGCATGTTGACCGGCACACAGTAGAGGTCGGTCATCTGGGTGACCTGACAGTACAGGAACAACATCAACCTCATGATCAGCCACTGATCGAGCGGAGCTCGTAGCTCTCGATTGTTGGGTCCCAGGCCGGACCGCCCATCCCACGAAAACGAGAAAAGGGGAAGAAACGGGGGAAGGGCTCTCTCGACCAGTAGCGCCACAGATAGGCTAACTGCTTATCTTACTTGCGTCGCGGGACATAGCGCAGCCCGGTAGCGCACCTGAATGGGGTTCAGGGGGTCGCGGGTTCAAATCCCGCTGTCCCGACTGCAGTTAGCAGCGTTCAAAGGCTCGATGGGCTCGTGCACCGGGGCGGTCACGCTCATCACAGTCATCCCGATCCCGATCATGCGCCCGTCGCTACGCTCCTCGCGGGCCCGCCGTCCACGATCACGCTTCCAAAAGCGTCCATCACCAGTGTTGCGGGGCAGGGTGGCCGGTCTCAAAGACTGAAGGCGGCTTGACTCGGGCTTGACGCCAACCTCTCATCAGTTGGCCCATGAACCTAGGCCGCGATTCACGCGGACGGTCCGCGATCGATCTCCTTCTGGGGATGGCTCTCGCAGCATGTCAATGGCTCGCCGTTCCTGTAGCCCTAATCGAGTGGGTCATGTTGCAGCGCTGGCCAGCCTTGCGGCGGTGGCTCAGCCAGTGCCCACATGGGACGCTGCGTGCCCTGCGGCAAGTCGTGTTTGCGCGGCTTGCCCGTCAGGTCTTCAAGATTGCGATGCTCGTGGGGTTCGAGGCCGCCGTCTTGCGGCGGGTCCGTTGCCGCGGAACACATCGTCTGCCCCGTCAAGGGTGTGTCATCGCGCTCGTCCATTCGCACTGGGGTCGAGTGCTGGCGCGCTGGGTCAACTCGCAGCGATTCGCGCGCGTCTTCGCGCACGAGCGCTGGTCGCGCTGGACGGGGGATGCGCACATCGCCGCATCGGTTGGAGGATTGCACCGTGCGGTGAACCTGTTGGCGCAAGGGCAGCGCGTCGCGGTCGTCGCGGACGAGTTCCCACCGCAAACCGGGTGCAACGTCGTGTTCCTCGGCGTCCACAAACGCGCAACGATCCGCGCGACGTGGTTGGCGGCGCGTGCAGGCGTACCCGTCGTTCCTGTCACCGTTGGTTATGCCGCGGGGGCGATTCGCGTGCGAATCGGCCCGCCCATGGAACCGGGGCGGAGGCGAAGCGAGTGCGTCGAGACGACCCGCGCCCTGCTTCGGACGTTCGAGCGCCGCATCCGCCGCCGCCCGGACGAGTGGCAAGACCTCTTCGTGTTTTTCAGGACCGCTCAGCGCGATCCGCCAGCCTGGCTTCGATGATGGCCCCTTCTTGACGTCCCTCTGACCGGTACACCTTTTTTCCAAGCGTTGATCAGCTGCGCCCTATCTCTCTTTCGTCTCGTTCCATCCACCACCCAAATCAACTTCGGACAAAAGACTTCGCGAGATCGACGCTCTTCAGCGTGTGATGTAAGAGTGCTGGAACTCAATCACCCAACCATCACCGGTCTTCACGTCTGCGATGTGTCGTTCACCGTCTCCGGCAAGGTGGACGATCTCCTGCCACTCAGGGGGAAACTGATCTTTCCAAGCGCGGTGCCACTCCGTTTCATTCTCCCCACGGATCGCAATGGAGACGCCCTTTGTGAGCCCAGTGCCAAAGGCGAACCTCTCCGCACTTTGCAACCATGGGTGTTCCGCAGCCAGGACACTCGCCTGAAAGATTGGGCTGAGCTTCTTGGCGTTGTCCGTTTACGAGGGCGAATTTCACGTCTGGACCTGGATTGTAGTCGCCGCACGAGCCGTCCCCATGCAGCGTCATGGTCGAACGTCGTGATTCGGGAACTCGTTCATACTGGCTTGGACCGACCTGTTCATTCTAACTAGCGGCGATTCAGCCTCGCTACATCGCTGATCGTGGTACAGATGAAACGAACGTTGCTCTTGGTCTCTGCTGCATGGGTCGCGTGCTGTGAGTTTGCTGTGAGTGTCTTGTTGTGCTCGTTCGTGCTGTGAGTTTTGCTGTGAGTTTCTCACGACACTCGGTTGATGTTCGGGTCCGCTGTTACGACAACGACGCCCAGGACTTCGCGTGATTGCTACTCGGTGTCGTAACTCGGTCCCCTAACGAGTCACATGGGGTTCAGGGGGTCGCGGGTTCAAATCCCGCTGTCCCGACTCAGCTTCACGGCCGCGAGAAATTTTTTCGCCATTCCCCCAATCGCGGCGTAGTCTCGTCGAGCCAACGCATCCTTTGAAACAAGCTCGCCGCCAATTCCCACGGCTACCGCGCCCGCCTTGAACATCTCGACGATGTTGTCGAGGCTCACGCCGCCCGTCGGGACGAGCGGGATGTCCGGAAACGGCCCGCGGAGCGCCCGCAGATAGGCTGCCCCACCGACGCTCTGCACCGGAAACACCTTCACCATATCGCCGCCCGCGCGAAACGCCGCAAAGACTTCGCTCGGCGTCAGCGCGCCCGGGAGCACGGCGACGTCCGCGCGCCGCGCGGCGTCGATCACCTCCGGCACCAGACACGGCATCACAATGAACGCCGCGCCCGCATCTACCGCGCGCTGCGCGGTCTCGGCGTCGGTCACGGTTCCCGCGCCAATGAGCAGCTTGCCGGAGAAACGATGCGCCACGGCGACAATCGCGTCGAGCGCCTTGGGAACAGTCATGGTGATTTCGACAATGGGCAGTCCCGCTGCGAGCAGCGCCTCGGCAATCGGCAGCACGACGTCCGCGCTGGACGTCCGGATGATCGGGATGATGCCGACCTCGCGCAGCCGCGCGACTGCCTCTGTTCTCACCGGGAGACGAGCAATTGCTCGACCTCGCTGCGCGTGACCGTGCAGAAATCGCCCGGGATCGTGTGCTTGAGGGCGGCCGTCGCAGTCGCAAAGCGCAGCGCTGCGTCCCAGCCGCGATTCTCCAGCCGGCTGACGATCAGACCGCCCGTGAACGCGTCACCCGCGCCGATCCGATCCACCGTATCGACCTGAAATCGGGGCGCGCTGTGGATCGTGCCATCCACCGCGACGACCGCCGCGAGGGGTTTGTCTCGCAACGTGACCGCCACCGCGCCCAGGGCGAAGCGTTGCGCCAGCGCGCGCGCGACCTCGGCCGGGTCGCCGCGCATTCCGAAGACCAGGCGCGCGTCTTCCTCGGTCGTGTTGAGGAGATCGACGTACTCCATCAGCGGCTCCTGCGCCGCGCTCGCCTGCCGGGCGCTCCACAACTTGCCGCGGTAGTTCAGGTCGTAACTCACGGTGAGGCCTGCTTGCCTGGCCGCGACGAGCGACTCCTTCGTGACCTGCGCGGCGCCGTCGCTGAGCGCGGGCGTGATGCCACTGACGTGGTACCAGCGCGCGCCGGCAAACACCGCTGCCCAGTCGATGCTGCCGGGAACGACTCGGCTGATTGCCGACCCGGCGCGATCGTACAACACGGTGCTGTCGCGCGGCGTGGAGCCGACTTCAATGAAGTAGAGACCCGCTCGCGCGTCGGCGGTCCACTCGACTTGTGCGTCCACGCCCTGCTCGCGGGCGCGATTCGCGATCATGTGCCCCAGGGCGTTGTCGGGGAGCCGCGACACCCACCGTGACGCGACGCCCAGCCGCGCGGCAACCACGGCGACATTCAGCTCCGATCCGGCGATGTGGACGTCGAAGCTGCGGGCCTGCTCGAGTCGCTGCGACACCGGCGGCGACAACCGCACCATCGCTTCGCCGAAGGTGACGAGCACTATTTCGCCCGCTTCGCGATGCACTCGATCTCGACCGCGATCCCACCCGGCAGCGCGCCCGCCTGGATCGTGGTGCGCGCCGGAAACGGTTTGGCGAAGTACGTCTCGTACACCTCGTTCATCGCGGCGAAGTCGTTGATGTCGCGCAGATACACATTGCACTTCACGACGTGTTCGAGTGATGAACCGGCGGCCCGCAGGATTGCACTGAGGTTTTCGAATACTCGTCTCGTCTCCGTGCGAGCATCCCCGAGCTCCAGGCTCCCGGTTCCCGGATTGATCGGACCCTGGCCCGCAACAAAAATGAAATCGTTTTCGACAATCGCCTGCGAATACGGACCCATCGGCCTCGGCGCCTGGTCGGTTTGAATGGCCTGTCTCATCAGCTCCTCTTCAATCGTTTCCAGAGGTGATGCACCGGGAATCCCGCCGCCGCAATGCCGAGACCGTAGATCGGCGAGTAGTTCTTCACCTGAATCTGCCCCCACACGATCGCTGACAAACCCACGACGGTCCCGCTGACGAACAGCAGCGGCACCACCGGATAGAGCGGCGTGCGAAACGGCCGCGGCGTTTCCGCCATCTTCCGTCGCAGCACGAACACCGCGCCGACCGCAAAGATGAGCGCCGCCCACTCGATGACGACGAAGTACGTGATCAGCGTGTCATAATCGCGGAGCGTGAGGACCATGACGATCGCGACGACCGACACGATGAGCTGCGCCGCCCACGGCGTGGCCCAGCGCGGATGGGTCCGTCCCAGAAATGCGAACGTCAGGCCGTCGCGCGCCATGGCATAGGCGACGCGTGGCTTGGCGAGCAAGTTGCCGTTGAGCGCGCCGAACACGCTGGTCATGATACCGAGCATGACGGCGACACCGGCGGCGGGCCCGGCAATCGCCGTCATCACGGTCCGCGCTACGGCTTCCTGCTGCCGCGCCATGACGCCGACCGGCATCATATACAGATACGCCAGGTTCGCGCCGATGTAGAGCGTGACGATGACCAGCATCCCGACGATGATGATGCGTTTCATCAGGCGCTCCGGCGCCACGACTTCGCCCGCGATCATGCTCACGGCCACCCAGCCGTCGTAGGTCCAGATGACCGCGGCGACCGCGCGGGCCAACCCGTCGCCGGCCACGGCGCCTCCCGCCGTGATGTGCGACAGGTTGCCGTGACCGAGGAGAAACGCGCCCACGATGATCGCCGCCAGCGCGGCCACTTTGACGAGCGTGGTCACTTCGCTCACCGCCGCTCCGACGCGTGCCCCCAGGACGTTGGCGGCGGTGAGGATGACGATGGCCGCGATCGCGAGCACTTGGACTCGCGCGTCCACCGCGAGGCCGAGGAGGTTGAGGAGGAATTCCGCAAAGACGACGGCGAGTGCGGCGACAGTCGTTGGCGTCGTGATCAACACGTACAACCATCCGAACACGAAAGCGGCGGCATCGCCGTACGCTTCGCGCAAATACACGTACACCCCACCCGGTTGCGGCAACAGCGAGCTCAGCTCGGCCACAACAAGCGCGCCGCAGATGCTGATCAGCCCAAATGCGAACCAGAGGCCCATGATCACGAGCGGATTGGGGACGAGCCCGGCGATCGTGGGTGGCGTGCGGAAAATGCCGCTGCCGATCGTAATCCCGACAATGAGCGCGATGCCGCCGGCGAGTCCGATTACGCGCCGGAGGTCGTGGGTTTGCGCTTGCACGGGCGGGGAAGCGGTCACGGTGACACGATCATCATGCGGCGTCGAGGTTCGTACTCGACGGTCGAGCCGTCAAGGCTCGTCCTTGGCT
>DATGEQ010000069.1:0-2126 GCA_035309945.1 Gemmatimonadales bacterium
ACATACGCCAGGTAGTGACCGTCGCGCGAGATCGCCAATTCCTCGATGTCCCACGGAATGTGCTCGGAGAGAACTGTTTTGTCCGCCGTGAAGAGATTGACGTACCTGAGCTTCTTGAACTCTGAGTCGCGGTCCGAAATCAGGTAGACGCCCTGCCCGTCACGGGAAAATTTCGCCCCGGCGATTCCCACCTTCGCCGGAGCCGGATCGACTTCGCGCTTCTGGCCGGACGCGAGGTCGACCACGTACAAATAGCCCTCACCGATCGACACATACTTGAGAACGAGAAGCTTCCGGTCGTCGGGCGACCAATCGAGCGGATACCAGGCGGCATCGTCGCCGGTGACGGCCAGGTGCGGGAGAGTCCCGGCCCCCGGCTCGACGATGTCGATGTCGTGGTCCACACCATCGCGCGCAGTGGTAAAAAACGCGATCTCGCGGCCTGAGTTCGACCATAGGGCGGCGCCATTCAGCGATTTGCCGTCCGTGAGAAGCTTGGGGTGGGGCTCGCCCAGCCGCTGATAATAAAGCTGCGAGTTTTCGTTGCCGCCCACATCCTTCAAAAAAAAGAAGCCGATATGGGCGGGATCGGGCGAAAACTCAGCCTCGGTGATGGGCTCGCGCAGGAACGTCAACTGGCGCCGCTCGCCCGCGGCGCGTTCCACCACGTGCAGCTGTTCAACGTCGCCGAAGCGGGTGGAAATCAACAGCTGCCCCTTCGGCGACCATCCCAGCGGCATGGCCTGGCGCGCCGACAGGTAGCCATCCAGCGCGTCCGTGAGCTCGGCGGGAGCGTCGGGAATGTTGTCGAAAATCAGATTGCCGCGCTCGACGCGGGAAGCGCCCGCCGCGCCGAAGGCCGAGAGCAGGAGCGGGAGAATCGGCCACCACAAATTTATTCGCGTCATTGTTCCTATGTTCTCCAACCGCGAGGATAATCCGCCCGATGACAGGCTTCGAACATCTTCTCGATTCCTACGACGTCGGCGACGAACTCGACGCCATCGCCAGTGCGGATCCGCCCGCCTATCTGCGGCGATGCTTCGCCGAAGGCATATCATCCCCCGAATTGTCGTTCGCGCGAGTGCAGCAGATCACGGTCTGCGTCATGGTACTCGACTCCATCCTCCATGATCGAGACTACGGGTCCATGGAGCCGGAGCTGCTCGCCGACTGGCGCGTTCACTATGCAAGGCACTGTGCGCTCTTGAAAGACGCGGCGGTCGCCGCGCTGCGCCGCGCGCTGTCGACCGTGCGCAAGCAGGATGCCCCCGCCGCCGCGGAGCTCGAGGAACTGGAACATCGGTTGGCGCCTGCCTGAATGCGGGAGCTCTTCACCGCCGCCGCGGGTTTCCTGTTGCTTGCGGCGTGTGCGTCGCCGCCGGGCCGGCCGCTGGACACCGACCGTCCGGCGCCGGCAGCTGCGCTCGCGCAAAGCGGCGCGGCCGCGAAGGCGACTTTCGATTGGCGTCCCCTCGTGCTCGCGCCGTTCGGCAGCCTGCTCAAGGATAACCCGGTCCGCCTGCACGAAGTGCTGCTGTTCCGCGATCGCTCGCATGCGCCGACGGAGATCGAGTCCAAGGATTGCTACACCGTCGACGGAACTCCGCCCACGTTCATGGGCCGCGTGCCCGTCGAGTACTTGATGTGCTACGAGCACGATCGATTGGACCGCATCGAGGCCATGGTGCGGATGCGGACCGATGAGGCCGCCCGGGATTTCGGGCGGGCCTGCGCGCTGTGGTTGGCGCGTGCACAGCCGCTCACCCAGGCAGACGGCGCCTGCGAGGGCCGCGACGGCGACATCGCCTTCAGTGCACGGCTCGACCCGCTGGACGAGCGCTCTGCGCAAGTGGCTCTGGTCCTCGCCGATGCGGCCAAACGCGATGCGGAACGGGAGCCGCCGCGCGACCTCGAGGTTCCGTCCCCGGCGGCGCCATGACGCGCGATGAGGAACTGCGCTTACTGGCCGCGGGCGCCGGCGACATGGGAGTGATCCTGGACGTGCCGCAATGCGAGTCGCTGTTGCTGTTGGTGGACGAATTGCAGGCCGGCAACGCTCAATTCAATCTGACGGCGATTCGCGATCGGCCCGGCATGCTGCGCAAGCACGTGCTCGACAGCCT
>DATGEQ010000070.1:0-27330 GCA_035309945.1 Gemmatimonadales bacterium
ACGCGCGCCACCCTGCCCTTCTTCACGCCCGACACGAGCACCGGATCACCCTGCTTCAGCCCGGCTACGCTCTCGAACATGACGTCGACGGATATCCCGCTGGTGCGGAGCGATTGCCCGGTGAGCCAGAACATGCCGACGAGGAACACCGCGAGGCCGATGAGCACGATCGCCCCCACCCCGACTTCTTGTTTGTAGGTCAGGTCCATTACCGGCTCCTGGCTCCCGGCGTCGCGTCGCTTTCACTCGCCTGGATCACGGCCATCTCGAGGTCGCGCTCCAGGAACTGCTGCACCACGGGATCCTTCGACGCGATGATCTCCTCGGCCGTGCCTACGGCGCGGATCTTGGCCTTGGAGAGCAGCGCAATGCGGTCGGCGACGCGAAACGCGCCACGCACGTCGTGTGTGACCACTACGCTCGTTACGCCGATCTCCTGTTGCAGGCGCTCGACCAGCGAATCGATAATGTCGGCGTTGACCGGGTCGAGACCGGAGGTCGGTTCGTCATAGAGCAAATATGTGGGTTTCCCGGCGATCGCACGCGAAATCCCGACGCGCTTGCGCATCCCGCCCGACAGCTCGGATGGATATTTGCGGCCGACGTCTTCGTTCAGATTCACGAGCCGCAGACATTCCTTGACGCGCTGAATGCAATAGTCGCGATCGGCATATTGCGCTTCGTCGGTGATACCCAGCCGGATGTTCTCGAACACGTCCATCGAGTCGAACAGCGCGCCGTTCTGGAAGACATAGCCGATCCGGCTGCGCAGCTTGGCCAGCTCCTTGCGGCCGAGCATCGGCACGAGCTGGCCGTCTACCCAGACCTCCCCGGAATCGGGCTTGATCAGGCCGATGATGTGCTTGAGCAACACGCTCTTGCCCACGCCCGATGGACCGAGCAGCGCCACCGTCTCGCCCTCGGCCACGAAGAAATCGACGCCGTCGAGTACGACGTTATCGACGAAGCGCTTGGAGACATTCTTCAGCTCAATGCTCACTTTGCGGTCCCCAGGATCAGTTTCGTGAGAATCGTATCGAGCAGGAGGACCGTGACCGACGAGGCCACGACCGCCTGCGTCGTCGAACGTCCCACGCCTTCGGCCCCCTGCTGCGTGTTAAACCCGATGTAGCAAGGAATGGCCGTGACCGCGACCGCGAACGCGTATGACTTGATCAGCGAGTACCAGAGATCGAGCGGGCGAAAGAAATAGCGGGCGCCGAACTCGAAATCCGCGTATGTCATGCCGAGTGACGACTGAGCGGTGATGTATCCCACGACGATCCCGAGCGCGTTGGCCAGGATCACGAGTACCGGAATGGCGATGACACCTGCCAGAATTCGGGGCAACAACAGATGGGTGACCGGCGATCGGCCGAGGCTTTCCAGAGCATCGATCTGCTCGGTGACACGCATGCTGCCCAGCTCGGCGGCATACCGGGCACCGATCCGGCCGGCCAGGATCAGCCCCGTGAGCACGGGACCCAGCTCCAGAATCATCGATTCCGAGATGACGCCACCCGCAACGTAGAGAGGAAGTTGGCCGGTGAACTGGTAGCCGGCCTGCAGGCTGGTCACGGCACCGGCGAATCCCGCCACCAGCAGGACGATGAAGATGCTGCCGTAGCCAACCGACATGGTCTGCTCAGCCATGCGGGGCAGCCAAACGCGCCATTCGAGGATGCCGCGCCCAAGGTCGAGCAGCATATAAAAGAAGCGCCCCGCGTGGCTGGCGCTGCGCAAGGACCACCGCCCGACATATCGCCGCAGGTCGAGGGCGGCAGTGAATGCTCTCATGGGCCTGTATCTTGTGTGGCTATGACCTTCACGCGCAAGCTGTTAGCCTGGTACAAGCGCAACGCTCGCGTACTTCCATGGCGCGAAACGCGCAATCCCTATGCCATCCTCGTTTCAGAATTCATGCTCCAGCAGACCCAAGTCAGCCGCGTTTTGGAGTATTACCCGCGGTTTCTGAAGCGCTTTCCGACCGTCGAGAAGCTCGCGCAAGCACGTCCCAAAGCGGTCCGGGAGGTCTGGGAAGGGATGGGCTACTACGCGCGCGCGCGCAATCTCCACAAGCTGGCTCGCCACGTCACGCGTCGGCACGACGGCACGCTGCCCCATGACCCTGAAGAGCTCGAGACACTACCTGGTGTCGGCCCGTACACGGCAGGTGCGGTTGCGTGCTTTGCCTACGAGAAGTCCGTGGCGACCGTCGACACGAATGTGAAAAGAGTGCTGGGCCGCGTATTCGCGCCGCAGGACGTCTGGGAATTCGCTCGAAAAATCGTGCCGAAAGAGGGCAAGCGCGCCTGGCGATTCAATCAAGCTTTGATGGAGCTGGGTGCTCTCGTCTGTACAGCGAGAAAGCCGAAATGTCCGGAATGCCCGGTCAGGAGTGATTGTTTAGCAGTTCGCTCAATGACGCGAATTCATAACCCGCGTTCCGCCCATCTGCGATGATGCCGGGCAGCGCGTCCGCCGTCTGCATTCTATCGCCGTCGGGATTGTAGCCGTCGCCGTCGTGCAGCAGTACGATAGCGCCCGGCCGTAGCCGCTTGCGGACGCGCCGGCGGATCTCCTCGACCCCCGGCTTGGCCGTGTCGAACACGCCGAAGGTCCAACCGAACACGGTGTAGCCCAGCTCCCGCGTCGCCGCGCGCAGGAACGGGCTGCGATAGCCATGGGGCGCGCGAAACGCGCGCGGCGTCTGCCCCGTCGCCGATTCGATTGCGGTGTGCGCGACGGTGAGCTGCTGGCGAATTCGTTTGGGCCCGAACAGGTGCAGCTTGGTGTGATTCTGCGTGTGGTTGCCCACCATATGGCCTTCGCTCGTCACGCGCCGGGCGAGTCCCGGATGACGGCGCACGTGGTCGCCGACCATGAAGAACGCCGCCGGCACGCGCTCGCGCGCGAGCGTCCCGAGAATGGCATCGGTCGCGCGCTCATTGGGGCCATCGTCGAAGGTCAGGTACAAACAACGCTTCCGTGGGCCGCGTTCGACGGATGGGCCAAAGACCAGATCCATCCCCATCATCCGAGCACCCGCCTGTAGACCGCGAGCACGCGCTGCGCCACCAGCGGCCACGCGTGCCGCTCGGCGACGCGGCGGCCTGCCACTGTCATCGCCTCGCGCCGCGCGGTGTCGGCAAGCAGCGAGTTGAGCGCGTCGCCCCAGGCTGCCGCGTCGCCCGGAGGCGCAAACACGGCCTGCGACGTTCCGGCGACATCGCGAAACGCGGGGATATCGGACACGAGCAGCGGCGTGCCGCACGCCATCGCCTCGAGCAGCGTGACACCGAAGGAGGCGCGCCTGGTGGGGCAGACGTAGACGTCGGCCCCGCGGTAATAATTCGGGCGATCGCCATTGGCGTAGCCGGCGAAGTGCACCGCCGAGCCCAGGCCGCGCGCGGCGCGCTCCATGCGCGAGCGCCACGGCCCGTCACCGACGACGGTCAGGCGGGCGCCGGGATGGCGCTCCAGCACTCGCGGCAGCGCCGCGAGGACCGTCTCGAGATCGTTCCGCGGTTCGATCCGTCCGAGCCACAGCAGCGTGGGCCCGGTTCTGCGCCGGTCGGCCGGCCCGACGCGCCTGTCCTCAGGCGTCGATCCTGGACGGAAGAACGTGGTATCCACGCCGTTCGGGATGATCTCCCAGGGCGCGGTGAAGTAGCGTGCCATGGCATCGCGGGCGGCGGTACTGACGGCGATCGTCGCGGCGTGTCGATCCAGAATCCGCTGCAGCGGCTTGCGCCAGAGCCGATATCCAATCGAGCTGGGGAACCACGTGTGGAACGTGGCGACCACCGGAATGCCCGCTCGCTCCGCGGCCCACGGTGCGGCGATGCCAAGGACGGGACTCAAGCCGCCGTGCACGTGGACGATGTCGAACCGCTCGCTCCTGAATAGCTCCGCGAGCTTCGCCGTCAGGCGCCAGCCCACGGTGAGCCGCGCCACGCCGCCGTTCGCATAGATCACGACGCTGGTTCCGACGCGCCGCACGTACGGCGGATCCACGTGGCCGTGCATGCGCATGTGCGATGTCACGATCGTCGCCTGATGGCCGAGCGCCTCGAGCTCTTTGGCCATGTGGTGCACGTGCTCCGGCACCCCGCCGAGCTGCGGGTAGTAGTCTTCGGCGACCAGCGCGATCCGAAGTGGACTCATCGGGCCTTCTGGGCCATGCGTTCGACGGCGGACACCACCGCGGCCGGACGCTCCTCCTGGAGGTAATGACCGGCGCCGGCCTGGCTATCGACCGTGAACGACAGAATCGCGCGATTCATCAACGCAACCTCCTGCGGCGGCACATCGCCGTCGTGCTTCGCGGTCCCGACGACCAGCGTCACGGGACACGCGATGTCACCGAGGCGCGGCCCGAGCTTCGACGGCTCTTTCGCCTTCGACATGGCGAGAAAGGCGCGGAGTGTGGCGTTGAAGTCGCGCTCCTCTCCCAGCGTGTATCCCAAGACGACGCCATCGGTCACCCACGATCGATCGCCGGATGAATCCAGCAGCATGTCGCGGATCTTCTTCCGGATGAGCTTTATCCCGCCCAGCAGCTTCACCCACGGGACGTAGCGCATCGCGCTGCGGAACACCGGGGTCGTTGCTTCTTCGGTCGGGCCCCCCTCGAGCGACACGATGCCGCGCACCAGGTCCGGTCTGTCGACGGCCAGGCGGAACGCCATCGCAGCGCCGAGCGAGTGCGCGAGCACGAGTACGGGACCGTAGTTCAAGGAATCCAGCACGGCGGCCAGGCGATGTGACTGCGCCGCGAGCGAGTAGTCGGCTTTGGCGGGCCGGCTGGAGAAACCGGTGCCGAGCGGCTCGATGACGATCGGCCGAAACCCCTGCGCCGCGAGCATCGGCACGACTTTGCGGAACGTAAACGATGCGCCGAACAATCCGGGGACGACGGCGATTGGTCGCCCGTTGGCCGGCCAGACTTCGACGTGCATCGTTTCGGCCGGCGCGACGACGACGTACGGGTGCTGGAACGCGATCATCACAGCGTCTCGAGGCGCGCGGCCCGTGACGCGACCGTATTCAGGTCGCCGCCGAGCGCATCCATGTGCTGCTGAAAACGGCAGTCGATGATCAGCAGGCCCACGACGTACGCTGTCAGGTTCACGATGAAGATGATCGAGAAGATCACTGAATAGGGCACCCAGATTCCAAAGTACAAGGCGAACCGTTTCACGCCCGGATCGAGCTTCGAGCGCGCGACGATGGTCGTGAGCAGCAGCACCGCGACCGTAGCCAGCACGGCGAGCCGCAGCGATACCAGCCCGCCGACTGCGCAGCCGATGAAAATAACGATCTCCGACGCGCGATCGAGCCGCGTGTCCAGCCGGCGCCCCGCCTCCGAGGCGAGCCCGAACTGGCGCGCGATCCCGCCGTCGATCCCGTCCAATACCTGGCCGATCGCCATGGCGACGAGCGCGGGCACCATGCGTCCCGTGGCGAACAACCCGCCGGCGACGACGCTCGCGCCGAACGCGGCCCATGTCACCTGCGCCGGGGAAAGCCCCAGCGTCACGTGCATGAACCGCAGCACCGGCCTGATGGCGCGGTCTAAACCGGAACCCAGAACAGGAGCAAATTCATACATATCAGAATCACCACCAGAATGACTTCTTTCGTTTTGTCCGAGACCCCGATCAGGAATCCCTGCGTCACGGCCGGCGAGTACGGATACCACGGCATCTTCTCGTAGCCGACGCTGTAATCCATCGCGAGATGGATGAGGAAGAACAGGGCCGGTACCCACGTTCCCAGGAAGAAGCACAGCGGGATGATCCACAGCAGCGCAACCGGCTCTTGTAGCGACGTGCGCCAATAAAAACCGAACTTTCGCTGCCACCCCACGGATTTCAGATAGAAGGGCGCCTTGATGGCGTGGTCGATGTCCACGCCGACACCGAAGACATAGGCGAGCACGGCGTCCGAGCCGGTGAGCTTCAGCAGCCGCACACCGAGCGTGGTCGCGAGCGCGTGGGTCACGATCGTCATGGGGCCACCCTCGCCCGCGCCGCGTCCGCCCGGGCGGGGGGGGGCGGGGGCGGCTCACTCGCGGGCGCAGCCGTCGGACCGATCACCAGGATCAGTAGCAGTCCCGCCGCGATCCAGACGAAGTCTCGTACCCGACCGACAATGGACGTGTACAGCCCAAGATGCGGATCGAGTCCAAACAGGTTGAACAGCACGTAGAACGCGCCTTCGCGCGCGCCGATCTCGAAGGGAACCATGAAGAGCGCATTGCCGGCGATCGCCTCGAGGCCACCGATCGTGAACGCCCGCAGGTAGCCGAGCCGGTACCCGAGGCTCGCGACGATGAGCACGATCTCGAGCATGAATATGCAGCGGCTCAAGTACTCGAGCAGGATCGCCTGCACGAAACGTCCGGGCTGCCGGTGATAGAGATCCGTGATCTGCTGATCGAGCTCGATCAATGTGGCGCGGTGCGGCTCGAGCCGCTTGGCGAGGCGCCGAATCACGGGGACCTTGCCGATCCAGTTCAGGATGCGCTCGAGCACCCCGCTGCGATGCGCCGACATGAACAGCGCGATGATGCCGAGCAGCAAGACTCCCACGACGCCAAGCACGATGAGTACCACATTGGGCGTATCGCGTGGCAACAGCGCGAAGGCGAGGACGACGGCCGTGAACCACACCAGCACGTAGGCGAACGAGTGCAGCATGCGGTGCAGAATCACCGAGCCCGCCGCGCGGCGTTTGCCGAGCCACGGCGCCACGGCCGCGGCGCGGAACGGCTCGCCGCCCGCGTTAATGAGCGGCGTGAGAAAGTTGAGCGCGCCGGCCGCGATCAGCACGGCGTACGTGCGCAGGTACGGCGGCCGGCTCGATTCTCCCATGGAGAGCTGCCAGGCGAGCGCGCTACACGCGTACACCAGCGCGTAGAGCAGCACGATCGGCACGAACATGAAGCCCGTCCGCCAGGCGTCGGCGACGAGCTGCCCGATGCCGATGCGAAGAACGAGATATCCGAAGACGATCGCGCCGAGGACGAACAGCGCGATGCGAAGCGGCCGCCTCATGCCACCGCGGCGTACGAAGCCTCGAGCACCGCCGCAACCTGCGCGATGTCGGCCAGCGGCCGCGCGCTGTCGCCCGAATCGAGCGTCGTTGCAAAATCATGGAACAGCGCGGCGAACCACTTCGCGTACTGCGCCTTGTCGAGATCGACGCTGTGATCGAACGTCTCCGTTTGCCCGTCGCGCTCGAGCGTCAGCATGCCGCCGCTCCACGCGATGCTGCCCCGCTCACCGATGAAGCGAATCTCCGTCTCCCGCCGCCGCGCGGCCCACGTCAAGAACATCGTCGCCATGCGGTCGGGATACTCGAACACGAGCTGCGCGGTGTCCTCGACGTCGTAGCCGCCGTGCCGCAGCCGCCCGGTCCACGAGCGTACCGCCTGCGGCGGGCCCGCGACGTCGAGCAGCTCGTACATGAGGTGCGTGCCGTGGTCCAGCAGCACGCCGCCGCGGCCGCCGTTCCGGCGGCCCCGCCAGGGCACGTCTTCCGTACTCGCGCCCTGATCGGCGGCGAGGCGGTAGACGCGAAACTCAGCCAGATACCAGCGACCGATGATGCCGTCGTCCAGCCACTGCTTCACCCGGCGCCACACGGGATTGAAGCGATACTGGTGACACGGCATCACGATGCGCTGGGCATCCCGCGCCGCCGTCGCGAGCCGCGCCGCTTCGGCGCGATTCACCGCAACCGGCTTCTCGCACAAGACGTGATAGCCCTGCGACAGGCCCCACAACGACAGCTCGAGATGTGACGCCGTCGGCGTGCAGATGTCGACGAAATCGATCGGCCCGAGATCGGCCAACCGGTCGGGACCGGGCAGCAGCGGAATGCCGTCGAATGAGGACGGCATGTTCGGCGCTTCATCCACGATGCCGACGATCTGCAACCGCGACGCGACCTTGGGATCGGAACGGAACGCCGGCAGATGCCCCGAGCGCGCGATGCCTCCCAGGCCGAGGAGGACACCGCGATACAGAGGCGCCGGCGGTGGACTCTTAGGCGAGCTGCGCATGGAATTTCGGCTCGCGCTCGTGCGAGAGAATCAGGAAGACGAGCACGAGATTCAGCGGTCCCACCACGATCCAGCAATACGCCGACGGCCAATGCGGGACCACAGTCAGCGCGAGCAGCAGCCAGCGAATATTCTGCGCGATCAGCGCGCACGCCTGCACCACCCACCGCTGCCGCTGGGCCCAGGAGCGGCGCAGCGAGGCGGGGACGTCGCGACCGGCGAGCCCGCGCGCGAGTGCCGTGGTCTGTGGGAAGAGCCATGCCTGGCGGCGGACATAATCGCCGTAGAGCCACGCCGAAATGCGGGACCAGAGCGAGGCGCTTTCGGGCGTCGGCGACTGCTCCGCTATGTCGAGCTCGCTGCCGCTGCCGACCGCGAAATAGAGGTATGCCTGACGAATGAAGTCCGCCGCGGCCGCCTGATAGGAGTGTGAGAGCAGCGCAGCGAGCGCCAGCACCGCGCCGTTCCAGCCGTGCGCGACGTAAAGCCGCGCTCCCAAGTGCCCATAGAGGGAAACGAACCGTCCGGTGTCGGCCAGCCCGTCCAGAATCCGGCCCATGCGCGTCGACGTGCCGCGCAGCCGCGCCAGCTGGCCGTCGGCGGAGTCGAGCACGTCGGAAACGATGAACAGGAGGACGCCCGCGGCATTGATCCACGCGCCGCGATACCAGAAGAGGTGCCCCGCCAGGACGCCGAGTACGAGACTCGCCAGTGTGACGGCATCGGCCGAGATGCGCGTGGGCTGCAGCGCGGTCGCGATGCGCCAGCCGACCGGCCGGAAGAACCGGCGGTCGGCCCACTCCTCGACGATGGGACCCTTACTGGCGTACACGCGTGCTGGCCTCTTCGAGCACCGCCTTGATCGTGGCGAGTGCCTCCATGGCCTGTTCATCGGTGATCACGAGCGGCGGATTGATGCGCACTTCCGGGTTGTAGATCATCGCGATCACGCCGCGCGCGAGCAGCGTGTCGAAGATCGACCGCGTGATCTTCTTGTCGAGCAGCGTGCGCGTGCCCGGGACGACCAGATCCATGCCGAGCATGAGCCCTTTCCCGCGCACGTCGCTCACGATCGGAATCTCATCCTCCCACGATCGCATCTCTTCCAGCATCATGGCGCCGAGGCGGCGGCTGTGCTCGACCAGCCCGTCGTCGATGATCGTGCGAATCGTCGTGTGCGCCGCCGCCGCCGCGAGCGGGTTGCCGCCATAGCTCGACGAGCTACCGCTCGGATTGGCCCACGGCTTGGAGAACGCGATCGGTTCGCGAATGATGATGCCGCTGACCGGGAAGCCGCCGCCGAATCCCTTCCCGACGAGCAGCACGTCGGGCACGATGGCCTCGTGCTCGCTGGCGAACATTTTGCCGGTGCGCCCGAAGCCGGTGATCATCTCGTCACAGATCAAGAGCGCGCCGATCGAGGTCGCGTACTCGCGCAGCTCGCGCAGGTAGCCGGGCGGCGGCACGATGTTGCCGGCCGTTCCCTGAATCGGCTCGACGATGATTGCGGCAACGTCGTTCGTCGTTTCGGCGGCGATCTTGGCTTTCAGGAAGTCGACGCAATGCCATTCGCACGACGGGAATGTCTTTCCAAAGGCGCAGCGCGCGCACGACGCGTACGGGCTGGAGTAGTTGCCGGGCGTCAGCGGGCCGAGCCCGTGCTTGAAACTGCCCGAGAGCAGCGGCAGCACGCCGCCCGTCTTGCCGTGGAAGCCGCCCCAGAAGCCGACGACTTCATGCCGGCCGGTCGCCGCCTTGGCGAGCCGGACGGCCGCCTCGACCGCTTCGGCGCCGCTCGAGTAGAGCTGCGTGCGATTCAAGTCGCCGGGGGCCAGCTCGGCGATCAGCTTGACGAGGGCGGCGCGGTGCTCCGAGGTGAAGCTGCCGACGTGCACGCGCTCGAGCTGCTTGGTCATCTCCGCGACGTAGCGCGGATGCGCGTAGCCCAGACTCGCGACACCGACGCCCGCGAGCAGGTCCACGTAGCGATTGCCGTCGATATCCCACAGCACCGCGCCTTCGCCGCGGTCCATGCAGAGTTTGCTGAACAGCGCGACGCTCTGCGTGCCCGGCGCGAGATACTGCGCTTCGAGATCGAAGACGCGATGCGATTGCGACTGGGTGACGAGGTCGATCATGCCTTTCTTCCATTTGCGGCTTTTTCGTCGATGTACCCGGCGATCGCTTCCGCAGCGGCGACGCGCACGGGGGCAAAAGATGGCCAGTCGTTCAGATCGATGAGTACGGGCGCGTCCGGCCTCGGGAACGCCACGTCGCCACCAAACACCTCGAGGCCGACGGCGCGCGCCGCCGCGAACACCAGCTTCTTGAGACTCTCCTCGGAGATGTCGACCTGGCCCCGATCGGCGGCATACCACGAGAAGAAGCGCCCGTCAGCGACGGCGTAGAACTTGACGATGGGGCCGCCGACGTGCGCTTGCAGCGCCACCCGCGACACGCCGCGGCGCGCGAACCCGCGGATCGCATCGGTGATGGTGCCTTCCTTGGACGCGACCACGTCGGCGCTGGTTTCGGCGTGGACGTCGCCGCGCTTCACCCACACCGGACGGCCGTCGCCGTTCAACTGGTGCACGAGCGGCAGCAGCGCCTCGGGCTCGGCCGTCGGCACGATGAACGTCCGGGGAAACGACAGCCCGGCGGCATCCATGTGCGTCACCAGGCGGTGCCGGTGACAGTTGAGCACGCTCTTGGGTGGATTGACGGCAATCGCCTCGGACGGCACGAGATCCAGAAGCCGTTCCGACGCCGCCGGACCCTGGCACATGTTCACATAGAGGTCGGCCGCGGGCAGACGGCCCGCCGCGACGTCGGCTTCACCGGTGCGCGTCACCTGCCAGCCGCGATGCTCCAACGCCGTCACGGTGTCATCCAGGATCGCCGTGTCGTTGTTGCGATGCTGCGCCGGCGAATACGTCGGACTCCGATAGAGCGCCACGAGCCGCTTCATCGGGGCGCCTCCGACGCTCTGGCGTCGAGCCAGCGCTCGGCCGCTTCGAGGTCGCGCTTGTGATCGAGATCGATAATTTTCGCCACCTCCACCGTCGTGATCGGCGCGCGTACGGCGATGAGCAGCTTGAGGAACGCGCGCATCCGGCTTTCCGATGTCACCGCCACGCTCGCGAGCCGACGGGCGCCGGGACTGAAGCCGTACACGCCACCCGTGACGACGACTGGAGCGGTGCCGTTGCGAGGGCTGTCCGCGATTTCGATGGCGCGCCCGGCGGCGTCACGCGCGACGTACACCGGCCGCTCATCATCCACATACGGCGTTACAGCCAGCACCGCGAATGACCCGGCGCGAAGTTGGTCGGTCACGCCGCCATAGACGAAACGCCAGTCTGCCAGCGGCATCACCGTATCCACCATGGTGCAGAACACCGGACCGGGCGGCACGACCGCCAGGCCCGCGACGAGCGTGTGCAGCGATGATGGCGTACGGCACGCGCGCACGGCGACGGACGCCGGCGCCTCTACGCGCACACCCTCGCGCACCATGCACGTGATCGATTCGCAGCCAAGTCGCTCGAGAATCTCGATCAGGTTGAGAATCTGCGCACGGCCGGCCACGGGCACGAGCGCCTTCGGCGTCGTGACGCCATCCGCGGCGAGCCGGCTGCCCTCGCCGCCGGCGAGAATCAATCCATGGCTCACGATTCGAGGACCTCGGCGAGCTCGGTCAGCGTAGTGAGCCGCACCGTGGGTAGGTTCGCATCGGGCGAGCGCGCGACGGGTGGAGCGAGCCACGCGGTCTGCATGCCGAGACTCGCCGCGGGTCTGATGTCGGCTTCGAAGTTGTCTCCGACCATCCATACCGGCTCCTCGTCAGCGCCTCCGCCGAGCGACTCGAGCGCGTGGCGGAACAACCGTGGGTCCGGCTTGGTCGCGCCGACTCGTCCCGAGTCGGCGACGGCCGAGAAGTAGCGCATCAAATCCAGTTCCTCAAGGCAGGGCCCCAAATTGCCGGTGAAATTCGAGACGACCGCGAGCCGGAACGACCGCTGCAACCTGTCGAGCAATTGCTGATTCCGTCGAATCACCGCGAGAGAGCGGGCGTGGAAGTCGTCCACGATCCGCTCACGTGACAGCGTCAGTCCATCGGGAAGTCGCGCCAACACGAGCGCCGCCTGCAAATCCACCATGGCGCGAAACCCGATCGCCGCGATTCCCGGCACCCGCACGAGCGCGCGATCGGACGCGCGAAACGCGTCCTCGAACACCGGGAACGGCTCGCGCCCGCCCGCCGCTGTATACGCTGCGTGGAACCGCACACTCCAACGCGCGCCATCGGCGTCGAGCGTGCCGCCGAAATCGAACAGCACCACACCGCGCACCCCATGCTGTCAGGCAAGAGCGGTACCGCGGATCACGCCGGGTATGTGATGTAAACAACAAGACTTAGAAATTTCGAGGACTAAGACTGGGGCAATTCGCCCCACGCTGATTGGGGAGCTTCGGGACACCTCACCCTGGCTTAAGCCGGAGCCGGCGTCTCCATGTCGAGGCGGTATTCCTCGAGTTTGCGATACAGGGTCTTGCGATCGAGACCGAGCAATTCGGCGGCGCGCGACTTATTGCCGCCGGCCTGGCGCAGCACCTCGAGAATGTAGAGGCGCTCGACGTCGCGCAGCGGCAGAGCGCGGTCCGCGGCGTCTCCCACCAGTGGCGCGGCGCGGCTCGCTTCACGGATGCGCGACGGCAGATCTTCCGGCCGCACCTCTTCTCCTGCCGCGACAACCGAGGCGCGCTGGATCGCGTTGCGCAGCTCGCGCACGTTGCCGGGCCAGGGGTACGTCGTGAGCAGCGCCATCGCTTCCGGCGAGATCCGCCGCGGCTTTTGCAAGCTGGCGGCCTCCTGCGCGTCTCCCTCGGCCGTGTCGCGCTGGAGGAAGTGCTCGGCGAGCAACGGGATGTCGGCGGCGCGCTCCCGCAACGGCGGCGTGGAGATGTGCAGCACGTTGAGCCGGTAGAACAGATCCTCGCGGAAGCGGCTTGCCTGCACTTCCGCGTCGAGGTCGCGATTGGTCGCCGCGATCACGCGGACGTCGAGATTGCGCGACTCGGTGGCGCCGACGCGCCGGACTTCGCCGTTCTCCAACGCGCGCAACAGCTTCGGCTGGAGCGTGAGCGGGAGATCGGCAATTTCGTCGAGCAGCAGCACGCCGCCGTCGGCGGCCTCGAACAAACCCGGTTTCGCGCGGTCGGCGCCGCTGAACGCGCCTTTCTCGTGGCCGAACAGCTCGGACTCGAGCAGCTGCTCGGGCAACGCGCCGCAGTTCACGGCGACGAACGCGCCGCGGCCGGACGCCTGGTGAATCGCGCGCGCGACCAGCTCTTTGCCCGTGCCGCTCTCGCCGGTGATCAGCACGGGGTGGCGCGACTGCGCCGCGCGCAGCACGAGCGCGAGCAGGTCTTGAATCGGTTGGCTCCCGCCAATGAAGCCGGACAGTCCAGCGGCCATGGCGCTGCGGCCGAGGCGCGCGACTTCGCGCCGCAAGCGGCTCTGATCGAGCGCGTGCGACACCGCCAGCAGCAGCTCCTGCGTTGCGATGGGCTTGGTGAGATAGTCGTAGGCGCCGGCGCGGACGAGCTCGACGGCCGAGTCGATCGATCCGAACGCGGTCATCACGATCACGTTCAATTCAGGCCGTTGCCGCCGCAGCGCGCGCAGCAACTCGGCGCCGGGCATCCCCGGCATGATGAGGTCGGTGACCACGACGTCCGCCGGCGCGCCCTCGCCGATCGCGCGGAGCGCGGATTCCGCGGTCGGGTGGCCGGTCGTGATGTGACCGGCCGTATTCAGCACCTCGACCAGGAACTCGCGAAGCTCGCCGTCATCTTCGACGACCAATACGTGGTCAGACACGCGCCGGCTCCGCCGCGCCCACCGCCGCCGCGCGATCGGCCCGCAGGACCACGCGGAAGACAGCGCCGCCCGCCGGGGGGGGCTCGTTCGCCGCGTCGAGCGTCCCGCCGCATTCCTCGACGATGCTGCGCGCGACGACCAGGCCGAGTCCCGTTCCCTTCGGTTTCGTCGTGAAGAACGGCTCGAACAAGTGCGACAGTGCGGGAACCGGAATCCCCGGTCCCGTATCCGCCACCTCGATCTGAACGATATCGTCGGACGCGGCGCGCCAGCCGCGCAAGACGATCGCGCGGGCGCGGTCCGGCGGCAGTGTCTCCAGGGCCTGGACGGCATTCAGCACGAGATTGACGAACACCTGATGCAGCAAATCGGAATCGCCGAGCGCCGGCAGCGGCCGGTCGTAGTGACGCTCGAGCGCGATGTGATTGCGCGTCAACTCGCCGTCCAGAAACTCGACCACGCCGTCGAGCACCTGCGCGGCATCCATTCGCCCGATGCGCCGCTCGCGCCGCTGGCCCGAATCGAGCAGGTCTCGCACGATCGCCGTGATACGCTCGATCTGCCGCTGAATGATGCCGAGATTGCGGCGGCGCTCGGAGTTTTCCGGCTCGGTTTCGAGCAGCATACCGGCGCGCCCGGAAATCACGTTCAGCGGCGCGGCGATGTCGTGGGCCAGACCCGCGGCGAGATTGCCGATCTCCGCCATTTTCTCGGTCTCGCGCAGCCGGCGCTCCAGCACCACGCGCTCCTCGGCTTCCCGCATGATGCGCGAACGGGCGCTCTCGAGATTGCTCGCCATGCGATTGATCTCGTCCTCGAGCGCGGCGAGCTCACCGCCCTGGAGCAGGCGCGGCCCGCGGCCACGGCGTTCGATGCGGTGCGCCAGCTCGCCGCGACCGAGCGCCTGCACCGCGCCGACGAACCGCTGCATCGGCTCCGCCACAAGACGACGCACGAGCCACAACGTCAGAACGGCGACGATGATGAGCAATGTGAGCGTATTGAAGAAGAAGCGATCGCGCACCTGCGCTTGTTGCTGCTGCACGAACGACAATGGCTGCGCCACTTCGAGCGCGCCCGAAACCCGTCCATCAGGACCGTAGATCGGCCGGAGTACCGAAAAAACGTCGTGATCTTCCAGCTCGCGACGGAACGACACCGGCTTTCCGGTCGCGAGCACCTTGGCGAGCGACGCGGCGGGTGCCGGACTAGGCGTCTCGACGGAGTCCGACCTGAGCAGTGTGTTGCCGTGGCGATCGTACAGCAGGATGGCGTAGATCTTCGGGTCGCTGGTGACCTGATTGATGACGCGCCGGAAGTTGGCGCGCGTGCTGTCCGGGAATGCGTAGCGCAGCGCGACGCCGAGCGCCGCGCCGTACGCGCCCATCTCCTGCTCCGCCTGCGCGACGAGCGTGTCCTCGCGCTCGGCCATCGACCAATACATGTACGCCACCATGACCACAGTCATCGTGGGAAGCAGAAAGAGCAGGAGTCGCGTGCTGAGCTTCATGGATGCCCGGTCACGAATCCAGAACTTTGAGAAGCTCGGAGAGCGTCGTCAGACGCACCGTCGGGATGCCACCGCCCGATATGCGCGACTTGAGCCGCACGTTCGCCGGCGTGATCCACGCGGTGGAGAGGCCGAGCGTCGCCGCGGGCCGGATGTCGGCGTCGAAATTGTCGCCCACCATCCAGGCCGGCTTGGCGACCAGGCCCGGCTGGGTCAGCGCGTGCTGAAACAGCCGAGGGTCGGGCTTCGTGATGCCGACGCGTCCTGAGTCGGCGACGACCGAGAAGTACCGCATGATGCCAAGCTCCTCGAGACAGAGCTCGAGATTGCCGGTGAAATTCGCAACGACCCCGAGGTGGTAGGACGTCTGTAGCCGCGCCAGCAGCGCTTCATTGCGCCGCACCACCGCGCAAGTCGAGGAATGAAACTGATCGGCGATCGTGCCCGCCGATAGTGCCGCCCCGTCAGGGAGCCGGGGCAGGAGGAGCGCTGTCTGCGCGTCGATCATCGCGCGAAACCCAAGCTGGGCAATTCCCGCGAACCGCTCGAGCGCGCGATCCGACTCGCGAAACGCCCGCTCGAACGCCGCGAACGATTGCCTGCCTCCCGCCGCGCGGTAGGCGGCGTGAAAGCGCTCGCTCCACCTTGCGCCATCCGCATCCAGCGTCCCGCCGAAATCGAACAGTACCAGGCCGCGCACGCGTGCCAACACCCCGAGGAAGGGAGAGGGAGTGGAACGGGGTGTTTCCCCTCAAAACGACCCATAGAGGGGGGGCCTAGTCACGGATTCTAGAAGAGCGCCCGGTCTACCGGAAGATGGTGCCGGACAGCAACGCCAGCAGGGCCAGGATTCCGGCCAGCGTCGCGAAAATGACCTGACGGCGCCGCAACCCGACAAACGATTCGGGAAGCTCGCCGCGCGCATCCGCTTGGAGCCGTCCCAGCCGCGCCGCCGTGGGAGTCACGATCGCGACGGCGACGACCGCGCCGAGGAAGCCGAACGTCTGCATCGCCATGAGCCAGGTCGGCACCACCGTGCTCTGAAAGAAGGGCACAGAGAGAATCAAGCCGCTCACCACGACCAGCACGGCGCCGGGGCCGACGAGACTGCGCGTCACGGCACTCATCACGCGGTAGACCGCGAGCCGCTGCTCGGGCGGGAAGTACTTGGCGGTGATGCCGCTCAGCATGACGGCCAGACCGCCGCCGATCCAGGCGACGAAGCCCATGATATGAATGAAGAGCCAGAAGCCTCTCATGCGCCGCTCAGGACTTCGGGGAGCGGCTGGCGACCGGCGAATCCCGAATCGAGCTCGTGCCAGTGCGTGATGCGCTCCTCACCAAATCTCCAGCACCACAGAATCTCGCGCTCGTCCAGGCGCCCGTGGAAATCGACGAGTCCAAGGTCGAAGCCCTTGAACTCGCAACCGATCTGCTCGAGCTCGGCGAGAAAGCCGTTGATGCGCGCGGCGACGGTGTCGATCTGTATTTTCAGGTCCAGCTGCTCCTTCGATTCGCCCCAGTCCGGCCGTGCCTGCGCCGCCACGAGCTCGTACCGCGCGACCAAGTCCTTCCACTCGGGATAGACGGACATGATATCCTGCACCACGCGCCGGACGAGAGGCAGCGTGCGGTTCGCCTCGGTAAGGGTGAAGACCTTATGAGACAACGATCCCCTGCACTTCCTCTGGGTGCGGTATGAAACCGACAACTTTCTTCTGGACATCCACCACGACGATCGTCGATCGTACGTGATGGTCGGTTGGGTCGAGCTGTTTGGCAACCTTGAAACCCTCGAGCTCCGTGTCCGGCTTCACCACCGGCGTATCCGTTCTGATGTGATCCGCGACGGAGCAATCGGTCGGATCGTGTCCCGCGCCGATGCACCGCGCAACGATATCGCGATCTGAAATAGTCCCCAGGTACTTTCGATCCTTCGGATTGTCTACCACCGGAACGACGGAGATGTTCTTGACGCGCATCAGTGCGGCGATTTCAGACGACGTAGCGCCAGCAGCGGCAACGACAGGATCCGGAATCATGACTTCGGAAGCCCGCATGGGATTATCCTAAGGCTTTCTTTGTCGCCTGGTAACCCAGCTCGACGTATTCCTGGATCCGATCGACCGCGAATGTCGCCTCGCGCTCGGCGACGGCGCGGACGTGGATCAGCTTCGGCCCGTCCTTCGGCCAATCCGCCAGCGTGCGCTCCGCCTGCTCGGCCATCATGATGCGCATCGCCTCGCCATGCGTCCGTACGACGCGCGGGATCCGCGCCGGCACCGGTGCATCGGGTGGCTGCGGCTGGTCGCCGTTTCCCGACGGGCCACCGCCGGCGCCGCGCTCGTCGAATCCCGGACCGACGTTGACGGCGATGAAGAGTTCCGCGTCGGGCTCGAGCTCGAGGGCCGGCGCGAGCGGCAACACGGCGCGCAGCCCACCGTCGCCGAGCCGCCGCCCGTCCGCCTCGAGCGGCGGGAAGTAGAGCGGCAGCGCGCACGACGCGTAGAGCGCGTCTTCCAGCTCGATGTCGCGCCCGCGGCGCTCCATCTCGAGGCCGCGGCGCTCGCGACCGCCAAGCAGCAACAGCTCGCCCGAATCCAGATCGGTCGCGGTGACGGTCAATGGAATGCGCAGGTATTCGAACCGCGTCTTCGGAACGACGCGCGCGATGGCCTTGCGCAGTGCCGTTGCGGGAAACAGGCTGCGCGCGAACAATCCCATCAGCAGCACGAGCGGATCGAACGGCGCCACATCCTTGCGCCGGATTCCCATGGCGCGCCTGCGTATCTGATCGAAGGGCATGCCCGCGCCGAGTGCGGCGCCGACGACGGCTCCCATCGAGGTCGCCACGATGTGACTGGGGATGATATTCGCCTGCTCTAATGCCCGAAAGGCTCCTGCGTGCGCAAGAGCCTTCGCTCCTCCACCGGACAACACCAGGACGACTTTACTCACCCCGACCCTGATCGTAGCGACGTTCCATGACGCGATTCGCGCGCCGCTTTGCGGCCCGGTCGTAGCGACGTTTCTCGTCAGCGGTCTCGGGGAGAATCGGCGGGACTTCGGTGGGCCGGCCGTTCTCGTCGAGCGCCACGTACGTGACATAGCACGAATTCGTGTGGCGCCGCTCTCCTGACAGGACGTCTTCGGCCAGCACCTTTACACCGACTTCCATCGACGTGCGGCCGGCGAAGTTCACGCGCGCCATCGCGGTCACGAGGTCACCGACGTGAATCGGCTCGCGAAAGTCGACCTTGTCGACCGAAACCGTCACGCACTCGCGGTGCGCGTGGCGAATCGCCGCAACGGCCGCGACGCGATCGACCAGCGCCAGGATGTGACCGCCGAACACGTTGCCCATGATGTTCGCGTAATTCGGCATCATGAGCTCCGTGAGTACCGACTCCGATTCGCGGGGGTGACGGCCGGGTTCCGGCATCAGTAATCCACCGGCCTGAGATAGAATTCGCCGATGGCTGTCTGCGACAGCACGGCGACGGTCGGGAGCCGGCGCTTCCAGTGCGTCGAGTCGAGCCGCTTTCTCACGATCTCCACCTCTTCCTTCTTAAAGCCTCTCGGCTCCTCACCGCGGATCAGGAAGTACAGAATGCGATCGGCGTTCACGTATGAGACGCCGAGGTCGCCTTCATCGGTTTGACCCTTGATCAGATCCGCCGTCGCGGGCTTGGACACGATTTCATCCGGTACCCCGACGTGCCGCGCGAGAGCCCACACCTGCGTCTTGAACAGGTCGCCGAGCGGGTTCACCGGCGGCGCGTCATCGCCGTGCCAGGTGAAATAGCCCAGCAGCCGCTCCGATTTGTTGCTGGTGCCGAGGGGCAAGGCGTTGAGCTTGGCCGAGAGGTCGAACAGCACGATCATCCGTTCGCGGGCCATCATGTTGCCCAAGCGATGCGGGTCGTGGTCGCCGACCACATGGACCAGGCCGTCGACCGCGCCCGAAATGTCGATTGTCACCGACGGGATGCCGAGCTTGTCGATGACCAGCTGCGCATGCGCGAGGCTCTCGGGACTCGACGTGCGATACGGCATGCGGACGCCGATGACGTTCTCTTTGCCGAGCGCCGCGACCGCCAGGAACGCGGTCAGCGCCGAGTCGACGCCGCCGGACAGGCCGACGAGACCCTTGGTGAAGCCGCGGCGGCGCACCACTTCGTCCTTGAGGAAGCTGACCAACCACTTGCGTGCAAGCTCGGCATCGATGGCGAGCGGATCGTCCTCGGGAGCCCGCCTGGCGACGACATCAACTTGCGGCGTGCGGGGTGCGGCGTACGTCGGCGTCCCGTTGCCGGCGGGATCGAAGCGCACTTTCTGATCTTGTTTATCACCGCTCAGACTGCGAGTGAGAACCGGCAGGGCGCTTTGCAGATCCGCGAGCAGCGGCGAATCGGAACGCGCCGTTGTCAGGGAGTCGAGATCCAGGTCCGCTGTGAGCAGCGCTTCTTCGAACAGCGGGCCACGGGCGATGATGCGACCGGTTGGATCGATCACGGCCGACGCGCCGGGAAACCCCTTGCCGCCCTCGAAGCCGACGAGGTTCGCGAGCGCGACGAAAACGCCGTGCTCTTCGGCAATCCCGCGGACGATTCGTTCCCAGCGCACGACCGAGGCGGGCAGCATTTCGCCCTCACAATCCTCGTCCTCTCCGATGCCTCTGGCCGGTGACGCGCTCGGCACGATGATCAGCTGCGCGCCCTGAAGCGCGGCGACCGTCGCGGCGAGGGAATGCCACGCGTCTTCGCAAATCAGGATCGCGGCTTTGCCGCCCGCCCCGCCCCAGCCCGTTTGGAACGACCGCACGCCGTCCTGCCCGCGGTCGACAAACCGCTCTTCGTCGAAGACACCGTACGTCGGCAGAAACACCTTGCGGTGAACGTGACGAATCTCGGGCTTCTTTTTGTTTAAGGTGACGTACAGCGCGGAATTGTGGATGTGATTTTGGAATCGCTCGTAGAAACCGACCGCGACGTCGATGGCCGGTCCGTCATAGGAGGCCGACAGATCCTGCGCCAGCGTACCGGCGGTGACCGCCAGCTCCTTCACGCCGCCCTCGACGAAGTAGCCGGAGGTCGCGGTTTCGGGAAAGACGACCAGGTCGGGGCGTTGTTCGAGCTTCGCGGCCTGCGTCACCACCGCCCCAATCCGCGCGACGTTCTCGGCGTATTCGCCCTTGGTGGGCCTGAATTGTGAGAGAGCGATGCGGACGTGCGCCATGCCGGAAAGATATTAGCTTCCCGTAGGCGATGGAGTTCGCCTCAAACCGCCGCTTCTCGGGCTGATGACTCCTACGGGGCAGCCGCACCGTGGGGGTTTTTTGTGAGCGACCTATGACCCAGCAGCTACTCAATCACAACCAGCGACGGCGGCTCAGCACGAACCTCGTGTTGCTCGAGAACGACCTCGGGGCGTTGAGCAGGCTGCCCGAGCTGGGCCGTACCGGATCTTCATACGCGCGTGTCCGGGAGCTAGTCGCCGGAATTCTCCAGAAGGCTTCGACGACCCGGGCGACACTCGACCTGGGTGATGCGAACCTTCCATCGCTGCGTCGCCGCATCGCCGCGGTGGCGGAGATCTGGGCGGTGCGCGTGGAAGATCTCGTCGCGCGCAGGCTCCAAGGTTACGGCGCGGTGCACCCGGACCTCGCGCGACAGCTCGATCCGCGCATCCGCGAGCTGGCGGCCATGCTCGAGCAGCTCGCCGATGCCGCAGCCGCGCTCCCGGAGGGATGAGTGGTCATCTACATCGTGGTGGGTGGCATCATCGGCACGCTCGCCCGTTACTACGTCCAGGGCTGGATCCAGGTCCGCGGCGGGACCTTCCCTGTAGGAACGCTGGCGATCAATCTGATCGGGTCGTTGCTCATCGGCTTCGTGATTCGGCTCGCGACGGGATCCACGATCATTTCGCCGGATTTACGCGCCGCGTTGACGATTGGATTCTGCGGAGCGTTTACGACCATGAGTACCTTCAGCTACGAGAGCGTGGCGCTGCTGCGCGATGGGGAGTACGGGTACGCCGGCTTGTACATGGGTGGGACGGTTGTGGGCTGTCTCGCCGCGGTGATGATCGGGACCGCATTGGCGAACCGGCTGCTTTAACGGAGGACTGATGAGCCACCACCGCTTCAAGGGTGAGCGCACATTGATGCGCATCTTTATCGGCGAGAGCGACAAATACGAGGGCAAGCCGCTCTACGAAGCGTTGATCGCGCGGATGCGCGCCAAGGGGATGGCCGGCGCAACGGTGCTGCGCGGTGTTGCCGGATTCGGCGCATCCAGCAAAGTCCACAGCGACAAGATCCTCAGGCTTTCACTCGACCTGCCGCTCATCATCGAAGTCGTCGAAACCGAAGAAGCCATCAATGCGATACTGCCCGATCTCGACGAGATGATCGGCGGCGGACTCATTACGCTGGAGCGGGCGAAAGTCATCATGTACCGACCGGGCAATGTTCGTCCCAGCCAGCAGGAAATGCACCGGATCGAGGGCTTGGAACCGGAGAGCTAAGCGACCAGCCAGCTCAGCAACCAGGCGACGACCAGGAGTGCCGCCGCGATCGCCGCCTGTAATGGCTGCGTCATGGCGCTGCCGATCAGCAGCGCGACGTATACCGCGATCAACAACACCGGCACAACCGGGTAGAGCGGCACGCGAAACGGCGCCGCGGGCTCCCGCGCGCGCAGCGGAAACAGCGCCGCGATCGTCACGCCATCGAGCATCAGCACCAGGGCGATCGCGAGCGACAGCAGCTGTGTGAACGTCCCGCTCGCGGCGAGCGCGATCGCGACGATCCCAACCGCAATCATGGCCTCGGACGGCGTTCCGCCCGCGTTCACCTCCGCGAACACGCTGGGCCCGAGACCCTCGCGCGACAGCCCGAAGATGACGCGCGGGGTGACGAACACATTGCCGTTGAGCGATGCCAGCACGACGAGCAGCGCGAGCACGGTGATGATGAGATCGCCCTTCGGCCCGAAGATCGTCGCGGCGACGTCGCCCGCGACCAGCACGGACGCGGAGATCCGCTCGAACGTCAGGACGTTCAGGAACGCCGCGTTGAGCAGCAGGTAGAGCGCTGTCGCGATGGCGATGCCGTAGAGAAAGACGCGCGGCAGCGTGCGGCCGGGATCCACGACCTCCTCAGCGATCTTCGCGGCGTCGGCGTAGCCGTAGTAGGACCAGATGACCGACTGGAACGCGACGGCCAGCGCGCCGAATAGTGCGAGACCAGTCGGCGCGGTCGGAAGCGCTCCATGCCAACCCGACCCACGACCCTGCACGAAGGCGATGACGATCACGGCGCCGAGCGCGAGCACCTTCGCGCTGGTCGCGAGATTCTGGAGCCAGCGACCGGATTTCACACCGACCAAGTTGATCGCAACCAGCACAGCGACCGTTCCAACGCCGACCCACTTGCTCACGCCGATCGGCCAGCCGAACAGCCGGCCGATGAATTCGCCGGTGACCACGCCGATCGCGGCGATCGCGGCGGGATAGAGCGCGAAGCCTTCGCACCAGCCGACCACGAATCCGACCCGGCGCCCGAACGCCTCGCGCGCGTAGACGTACTTGCCGCCCGCCTGCGGATGACGCGTGGCGAGCTCGGCAAAGCACAATGCCCCGAGCAACGCGAGCACGCCGCCGAGCAGCCACGCGATGAACGTGAGCCAGGGACGACCGAGCTCGTTAGCGACCAGACCGGGCGTGCGGAAAATGCCGGAGCCGATCATGATGCCCACGACCATCGCGAGGCCGTCAAAAAGACGAAGCGACCGTTTCAGCTCGATGTTCACCGGCCGAAACGGTCGCTCGCTGTTGCGTGATGCGCTAGATCAATGGAAGGTGACGCCGACCGCGAGCTGCAGAAAGTGCTGGCTCTGACCGCTGGCGGGATGACCCCACACGAAATTGGCGACCGGGGTGATCGAGGTGTTCACCCCGACGCGCAGATCGTATCCGACGCCCGCCGTGGCTCCTGGTCCGGTATTGCTCACGCTCACGCCACCGCTGGAGGCCAGCGGAGCGCCGGAACTCGTTGCGAGGCATGGGTATGTACCATCTATGCGTCTCTCGCTGCGATTCGTCGTTCCGCTCTTGATTGCGCTCGGCATCTTCGCGTACGTGGCGCTGCCGCTCGCCGACGGGCTGATGGTCCGCTGGTTCAGCCGCGATCTCGAGACGCGCGCCAATCTGATCGCCAATACGGTCGAGGAACCGCTCCAGGACCTGCTGCGCTCGGGGAATCGACGGCGGCTGCTGCAGTTCTTCACGCGCATCACCGAGGATGAACGCCTCCTGGCGATCGCCTTCTGCCCGGCTGGTAAGGGCGAGCCGCTCGCGACACCGTCGCTGCCCAAAGAGGTCACCTGCGGAACGCTCGCGCGCTTCGACAGCGCCAATGACGGCGGAGGCATTCTGCAAACCGAAAAAGGTCCGGTGAGTGTCTCCGTGCGGACCGTGCCGAGCAGCCGCGCCGACGGCGACAGCGCGCCACGGTTCGTCGGGAGTCGCGGCCGGCTGGTGCTGGTGCACGACATGAGCTTTATCGCCCGCCGCAGCCACGAGACGCGCGAGTATCTCTTCCTGTTCTTTGTCGGTTTGGGAGTGACCGTTGCGTTCATCACCGTGTTCATCGCGCAACTATCCTGGCGTGGCTGGGTGCACGGCATTCGCGGCATGCTGCGCGGCGAGCGCCTGCTGCCCGCGCTCGCGCCGACCGCGCCGCCCGAGCTGCGGCCGATCGCCAAGGACCTGCGGGCGTTGATCGAAGACCTCGAGACCGACCACCGCTCGCGCGATGAGGAGCAGCTGGCGTGGACGCCGAACACGCTGCGCCAGATCCTGCACCGCGAGCTGCGCGGCCAGGAAGTGATCGTCGTGTCGAATCGCGAGCCGTACATCCACATGCGCCGTGGGCCGACGATCGAGGTTTGGCGCCCGGCGAGCGGTCTCGTCACCGCGCTGGAGCCGATCATGCGCGCGTGCTCGGGGACGTGGATCGCGCACGGCAGCGGCTCGGCGGACCGCGAGACCGTCGATTCGCGCGACCGCGTCGGCGTGCCCCCGCCCCCCGAACTGCCCGCGTACATGTTGCGGCGCGTCTGGCTCACGAAAGCGGAAGAGGCCGGCTACTACTACGGCTTCGCGAACGAAGGCATCTGGCCGCTGTGCCATATCGCGCACGTGCGGCCCGTTTTCCGGCGGCGCGACTGGGACCAGTACGTCAAGGTGAATCGCAAGTTCGCGGAGACCGTCGCAGAAGTCGCGAAGTCCACCGACCCGATCGTGCTCGTGCAGGATTATCACTTCGCCCTTTTGCCGCGTATGGTCAAGGAGGTGTTGCCCGCCGCCACGATCATCTCGTTCTGGCACATCCCGTGGCCGAATCCCGAGGCGTTCGCGATCTGCCCCTGGCGCGAGGAGCTGCTCGACGGATTGCTCGGCAGCACGATCCTCGGATTTCACACCCAGTTCCACGTCAACAACTTCGTGGATACCGTCGACCGGCTGCTCGAAGCGCGCGTCGACCGCGAGGATTTCTCCGTCACGTATCGCGGCAAGCTGACGTCGGTGCGCCGTTATCCCATTTCGGTCGAATGGCCGCCCGCCGCCGAGCTGCTCGCGATCCCCGTCGCGCAATGCCGCATGGAGATCCGGCAGCGTCACAATCTCCCGCCCGAGCATGCCGTCGGCATCGGCGTCGAGCGCATGGACTACACCAAGGGCATCGAGGAGCGGTTGCGCGCGGTGGAGCGGTTGCTCGAGCTCGATCCCAAATGGATCGGGAAGTTCACGTTCATCCAGATCGCCGCGCCGACGCGCATTCACATCGACGAATACCGCGCCTACGAAGCGCGCGTCCGCGACCTCGCCACCCGCATCAACCAGCGGTTCCCGGAGGCGCGGCATCCCCCGATCATCCTCAAGGTCGAGCACCACCAGCCCGATCAAATCTTCGAGTACTATCGCGCCGCCGATTTGTGCATGGTCACCAGCCTCCACGACGGCATGAACCTCGTCGCCAAGGAGTTCGTCTCGGCGCGCGACGACGAGCGCGGCGTGCTCATCCTCAGCCTCTTCACCGGCGCGGCGCGCGAGCTGCCCGAGGCGCTCATGGTGAATCCGTACGACACCGATCAATGCGCCGCGGCGCTGCAGCAGGCGCTGAGCATGACGAGCGCCGAGCAGCGCACGCGCATGCGACTGATGCGTGGCCTGCTACAGGATTTCAACGTGTTTCGCTGGGCCGGCCGGATGCTCATGGATGCAGCCGCGATGCGGCGCCGCGGCCGGCTTCCGGACCTGGCCCCGCGTGCGGGCCGGAAGAGAGTCGCCTTTGAGTCGTCGTAAGCCGCCACAGCCGAAACTCGAGTGGGCGTACTTCTTCGATCTGGACGGGACGCTCATCGATTTCGCGGACACGCCGTCCGCCGTGCGGATCAACGCGGATTTGCGGCTGCTGCTGCAGCGCCTGTACCGCGCCACCGGTGGCGCCGTCGCGCTGATGAGCGGCCGCCCCATCGCCGACATCGATCGCCTGTTTCCGCGAGCGCCGATCCCTGCCGCCGGGCAACATGGGCTCGAGCGACGCCGCGCCCGCGGCGGCATTGCGCGCCACGCGATTCCGCGCGCCCGGCTGCAACGGGTACGGCGCCGCATCACGGCGGCGGTCCAGGGAAGAGCGGGGCTGCTGCTCGAAGACAAGGGGTCGTCGTTCGCGCTGCACTACCGCCGGGCGCCGCGGCTCGCCTCGTACGCGCATCGCCTGGCACGCTCCATGCTCGCAGCGGCAGGACGCCAGTTCTGCATTCAGCGCGGGAAATACGTCGTGGAGTTGCGTCCCGCCGGCAAGGACAAGGGAGCGGCGATCCTCGAGTTCATGCACGAGCCGCCGTTTCGCGGCCGCACCGCCGTATTCGTCGGCGACGATGCGACCGACGAGTTCGGATTCGCCACGGTCAACCGCCTGGGCGGCCATTCCGTCAAGGTTGGACGCGGTAGCACGGTCGCGCGGTGGCGATTGCCGCACGTGCGCGCGGTTCGCGAATGGCTTGCCCGCGCCGGCGCGCGGCGATGAACTCGCTCGATCTCGCGCTCATCGGCAACGGCACGATCGGCGCCTTCGTGGACAGCGACGCCCAGATCACCTGGGCGTGCTTCCCGCGCTTCGACGGCGATCCGATGTTCTGCTCGCTGCTGGAGGGGCGCGGCAACTTTGCGATCGAGCTGGTCGACCGCGCGCGGGTCGAGCAGCAATACGCGCACAACACGCCGGTGCTCGTCACGCGGATGTTCGATACCGCGGGTGGGGCCATCGAGATCACGGACTTCGCGCCGCGATTCCAGTTTCGCGGCCGCGTGTTCTGCCCGATGATGCTCGTGCGCCGCGTGCAGCGCCTGACGGGACACCCGCGGATTCGCGTGCGCGCGCGGCCCGTGCAGAACTACGGCACGCCGCTCACCGCGATCACGTACGGGAGCAACCACATTCGCTACGTCGGCAATGCGCTCGTGCTGCGCCTGACGACGGACGTTCCCGTCACCTCGATTCTCGAAGAAAACGCGTTCTTCCTGGACGACTGCGCCACCCTCGTGCTCGGCCCCGACGAAACGCTGCAGCACGCGGCCGCCGAAGTCGGCGAGCAATTTCTCTCGGAGACGACGGCGTACTGGCGGGAATGGGTGCGCTCGCTCGCGATTCCGTTCGAGTGGCAGGACGCCGTGATTCGCGCCGCCATCACGCTCAAACTGAACGTCTTCGAGGATACCGGCGCGATCGTCGCGGCGCTCACGACGTCCATCCCCGAGGCCGCCGACTCGGCGCGCAACTGGGACTATCGC
>DATGEQ010000071.1:0-25465 GCA_035309945.1 Gemmatimonadales bacterium
GCACCATCCCCAGCGCGTTCGCCACGTACAGCTGCCGCCCGTCAGGACTGAGCGCGACGTCCTGCGGATACCCGCCGACCGTGAACGTCCTGCTGACCCGATAGGTGCGCGTATCCACTTCGACCACGGTGCCGTTCCGCAGGCCGAACCACGCGTGCCCGTTTCCGCCGACCGCCACGCCGTTCACCGGTTGATGCGCCTGGAGGGCGGCCACCTGGTGTCCGGTCGAGAGCCGGTATGCATAGATGCCGCCGGCATCGTTCGTTGCCCACAGGATCGAGTCGCCCGGCGCGACCTTGACCCGCCACGGCTTCCCGGCCAGGCCGAGCGTGCCGATGGTCCTGTTCAGCGCGACGTCGACGATCGAGATCGAGCCGCCGAACCGGTTCGTCACGTAGGCCCGCGTCCCCCGGCTATTCAGCGCGACGTCGGTCGGCGCGGCGCCGACGGCGATCGTTTGACTGAACGCGGGTCCCCCTCCTGCAGCACCCGCCAGCTCGGCCCGCGCCAGCCTGCGGTGCTCCGACAGCGTCACGAATGCCGTGCGGCTGGACGACAGCGCGATTCCAAACGGGCGTCCGGCATGCGCCGCGCTTGCGCCATCCGGGAGCAGCAGGCGCTGGGTGACGAGGCAGGTGTCGTAGGGCTGCATGCCGTCCTGGGTCCCCGTGCCGGGCCCAACCAGACTCGAGCGGGGAGCGGTGACCGAATGACATGCGGCGAGACCGGCCGCGAGGAGCGGCAACAGTCGCAGGGAGCAGGATTGCATGATTCTCTCGACTGGGGAATGAGTGCGCCTGTCGAGTGCAAGAATCGCACCCACACACAGAAGGCGCGGTAGCTATGTCCTGAGCCTACCGCGCCTCTGCAATGCCTCCGAAAACAGCGCCGCCATCACGCCGCCTTCGGCGTTGCACTACTGCCCGGTGCGCCCGCCACATCGAAGCTCGGCCCGGTGTGCGCCCACCGTGAGCACGTTTGCCAGGTTCACGGGAGCTCTCACCATCCGACGTCCTACTTTGCCGTCGTAATCATGATGTTGCGGTACTCGACCGCCGTGTGATCGCCCTGTAGCATGATCGGCCCCGGCGCCCCTTCATTACTATCGAGCGCGCCGCCCGTGGGTCCGGGAATATTCGTCTCGCAGATCACCGTCTTGCCGTTCAGCACCACCGTCACCCTGCGCCCGACCAGCGTGATGTCGTACGTCTGCCACTCGTTCGCGCCCTTGGACGCGTTCTGGTTGGGAATCAGAAATCCGTAAATCGCGCCGTTGCCGCCGGTGGCTTCCTTGGCCGTGCTGGTGGTGACGGAGTCCTCGACCTGCGCCTCGTACCGGCCGCGCAGATAGACGCCGCTGTTGCCGTCCTTGGGATAGCGGAGCTCGAGGTGGATCTTGAAGTCGGTGAACGTCTGATCCGTGACGAGGTTGCCGCCGTGGTCGGTGTTATGGAGTATGCCGCCGGCCTCCGCCTTCCAGTTGTTCGGTCCGCCCACCACATGCCAGCCCGTGAGATCTCGGCCGTTGAACAGCCGTTTCGGCACGCCCCAGTGCACGAGTCCCTTGCGCTGGAGCGCCGGTGCGCGATGACCGCTCCACGCGATCTGCCGGCCGTCCGACGTCGTGACCGTGCCCACGAGGGAATCGCCCGCAAACACCGCGACGTACTTGAAGTCGCTGTCGCCACCCTCCCACTGCGGCGGCGCCGACCACCTTAGCGTGTCGTTCGCAAAATCGAACTTCGAGACCGGCCGCACGCTTCCGACGACGCCCACGAAGTGCCCTACGAGCACGCGATCCCCCGACCAGATGACCTCGAGCCAGGAGGGCATCTTGTGTCCGTCGCTGCCGGTGAGCGTTAAATCCCACGTTCCGACAACGCCGGGAGGGGCGGGTGCGGGTTGCTGCGCGGCGAGTGTCGAAACGCACAAAGCCATGAGGGTGATGACGCGCATGGAATCCTCGGTTTAGAAGTCGGTGATCTGTCCTTCTTTAATCGTAACTGGCGCCGCTTGTCCCGCGAGCTTCACCTGGAAATTGCCGACCGGCAGCCCAATGACCCGCGAACCGTAACCGCCCGTGATTTTTGTCCCGCCGGCGTCGAGAACGTCGATTGACGTCGCACCCTCGGCTTTGATCCGCAAGATGCCGGTCCGCACGCGCGTGTCGTGGCCGGCCTGCACGGTGACTCCCTGTACCCGCGCGCCCGAGATCGTCACGACATAGTTGCCGGGCAACAAGTCCCACGTTTGCGCTCCGTAACTCGACAGCGCGGGCTGCGTCTCGCTGGCGCGATAGACGGCGACGGGCGAGCTACCCGCGTCCGCACCCTGTGGGAACGCGAGGACCAGGCGACCCATACGACCCGTGAGCGCCGGGTTGGCGGTGATTTCACAACACGGCTGAAAGGGCGTCGCGGTCGGTGTCCGCGCGGGGCCCGCGTTGATCTTTGGCCCCACCGCCGCCGTCACGATACTGCAACACGGCTCGACGTTCGCCGCGAGAGAAACCGCGCGACTCGTGAAGTTTGCCCAGATCTGCTGGCCGACATGCAGGCTCGTGAGGAGCGTCTGATCCTTGACCTGAAATTGAAACGCGCGGCCGGTCGCTGTTACCTTGGCGCTCACGAGACCGTTCGCGTTGAGGCTGACGATGTTACAGCAAGGCGTCCCCTGCCCGGCGAGCGGGGACGTGGCGAAGCCTGCGAGGATGAGCCAGACGATTGGGCGCATAACAGCCTCCTTCGACACAGGTCGATTTTCAGAGAGACGGAGATAATAGCGCGCAACCGTTGAGTTGGCAGGAGTAGCAAAAAGCCGAGCGCAAGGTTATCGCGACTGCTTCATGAGACTCGACGAGCCCGCACGCCTGCGTGACAACGAGACAGCCGAGGGTTCTTCTACCCCGCGGCGCACCGGTCGCCTGCAGATGGGGCAGGGTCCCATCTGAGGCTCCTTGCCGTACACGAGCAGTACGGGGCCCAACGTCACCGTCGTGTCGGTCAGGGTAATCGTCAGGGTCATATCACCGCCCGACACGCGGCCATGAAATCGCGCCGGGTGGAGGATGCCGCGGTCGATGGGATAGGCGGTGATGTCCTGCTCGCCCGGAAGGTCGAACTGTCCCTGCGCGTCGAGCACGAGCTGCTGATGGATGTTGCCCCAGGTGCAGCCGATGTGGACGTGGGCGCTCGTGTCGTCGGCGATCAGTCCCGCATTTTGACCGCCCCAGGTGCCTGCGAGATCCTTGGGCGGCCGCGCCGGACTTGTCAGATCGCAGGGGCCGAAGACCGCGGTGGCGGCCACGAGCGCTACAGCTGTTTTGGTGATCACCATGGGAATCTACCCTCCGATCCTCGCAGCGCGTCACAAGGTGTGTCCAGCGGGCGTTGGTCAGGCTCTGAACACGGCGGGAAACTCGGGGTCTCCGAACCTCGTCATGCTCCGCCGTGAGCCTCGCGACCCTACTGCTCGCCGCCGGCTCTGGCCTTGCAGCGTGGGTCGCGACCGAGAGCGACCACGAGATTCAACTCTATCAACCGGATCTGGTCGCGCAAGCGATCAAGAATGTGATTGGCGAGGGTCATCGATGAGCTTGAGCAGTGCATATCTGAATCAATTTCGCCAGCCGCGCGGCTGGTTCGGGCGGTTCAATCTCTGGATGATGAATCGCCGGCATTCGAATCTGACCGATTGGGGATTGTCGCACGTCACGATCGCGGGCGATGCGACGATTCTCGACATCGGCTGCGGCGGCGGCCGCACGATTCAGAAGCTGGCGGCGCTCGCTCCCAAAGGAACGGTGTTCGGCGTCGATTTTTCGGAGACGAGCGTCGCGATGTCGCAGCAGTTCAACCGGACGCTGGTCGAGCGAGGCCGCGTCGTGGTGCAGCAGGCTTCGGTTTCGCGGCTGCCCTTTGACGATCAGATGTTCGATCTCGTCACCGCGATCGAGACGCACTTCTATTGGCCCGATTTGCCGAAAGACGTGAGCGAGGTCAGACGAGTATTGCAGCCGGGCGGCACGCTGGTCCTGATTGCCGAAGCGTACAAAGGCGGGAAGCACGCCAAGGCGATCCAGATGTTCGCCGACGCGATGGCGCCGCTCGGCTATGCGCATCTCGACGTGGACGAGCATCGCGAGCTGCTTGCGCAGAACGGCTTCGCCAACGTCGAGGTTGTCGAGGAATACAACAGAGGCTGGATATGCGCGATGGGGCGCAATCCTTCATAGAACAAAAGCAGATCCTGCGCGCGCGCGGCATGCCACGCGCGCGCAGGACAAGCCTAGTGACAGGTCGCCAGAGCCGGCTGCTGTCCCAGGTTCAGCGTGATCGGGCCGACCGCGGACGTCGAGTCGGCCATCCTCACCTTCAACGTAACGGTTCGGTCCCCCACGGCGCCCGTAAAACGAGCATCGGACCTGGCACTGCCTGCGACGCCGTAGGAGCCGAGTATGTCGAAATGCCCATGCTTGTCCAGCATGATCGGCTCGATCGTGTTGCCCGAGCCGCACGCCCCGGTGAAGACCGTGTTGACTTCCGTTGCCGCCAAATGCCCCTGAGGGCTGCCCCAGGAGCCCATCAATAAGATGCCGGCGGGCGCAGCCGGCGATTTGCAGGCGCCCCACGCGCCGGCCACGACGGCCGCGGTGCCGAGCACCAATCCGAATGCAGAGACTTTGCGCATGCCTACACCCCTCCCCGAGTGGGGGGAAGTGCAGGAAGTGTGCCTTTGTGGGGGAGCTTACTTGGGCTGCCAGCGCCCTTCTTTGAGCAGCTGTCCGACGATATCCGGTGCAGTCCGCCCCGCCGCCTCGGCTGCAAAATTGATCACGATGCGATGCGTCAGGACGGAGGGTGCGACCTCCCGCAGATCGTCCTCGTCCGCCATTGGCCGGCCGTCCAGCGCCGCCCGCGCCTTGGCGCCGAGCACGAGGTACTGCGAGGCGCGCGGCCCCGCGCCCCAGGAGATGTACTCTCTAATGAACGGCAGCCCGTCGTCGTCCGTGGGGCGTGTCATGCGAACGAGCGTGACCGCCGCCTTGACCAGCGCTTGCGAGACGGGAATCCGGCGCACCAGGTGCTGCATCGCCAGCACGTCCTCGGCGGTCAGCACGGGCCGCACGTCGCTCGCGCCGTCGCCCGTCGTGGACGTCACGATCGCCTCTTCTTCTTCCTGCGACGGATAATTCACGCGCAGCTCGAACATGAAGCGGTCGAGCTGCGCCTCGGGCAATGGATAAGTGCCCTCCTGCTCGATCGGATTCTGCGTCGCGAGCACGAAGAACGGGGAGGGCAGGTGATGCGTCTGGCCCGAGGCGCTCACCTGATGCTCCTGCATCGCCTGCAGCAGCGCCGCCTGCGTCTTGGGCGGCGTGCGGTTGACCTCGTCGGCGAGCACGATGTTGGCGAACACGGGGCCGCGCACGAATCGAAAGCCGCGCTTGCCGCTCGCCTGATCCTCTTCGATGATCTCCGTGCCCGTGATGTCCGACGGCATGAGATCGGGCGTGAATTGAATGCGTGCGAACTGGAGGTCGAGCGCCTGCGCGACCGTCTGCACCATCAGGGTCTTGGCGAGTCCCGGTACGCCGACCAGCAGCGCGTGGCCGCCCGAGAAGATCGCGGTGAGGATCCCGTCCAACACCTCCCGCTGGCCCACGATGCGGTGCCCGACCTGCGCGAGCAGATCCTTGCGCGCGTCGGCGAGGCGTTCGAGCAACTCGACGTCACCGGCGGGAGCCGGGAGGCTGGAGCCAGGAAGCGGGGGCATGTTAGCCAAGGTAATCACGGTCTACACTCAACCGCCACATACGGTTGCATCTCTGACGCTTTGCTTGCGAAAAATTTCACAAGCGTCTAGGTTTCCGCGCGGAACATGGCTCCCACGCAAAAAGACGGCGGTTACGGGCAGGGCTACGAGTACTTCGGGATGGCGCTCACGTTCGTCGTCGCCATCCTCGTGTTCGGCGCGGCCGGGTGGTATCTCGATGGGAAGGTGCACACGCAGCCGCTACTTGCGATCGTCGGCGCGTTCGTCGGGGGCTTCCTCGGATTCTTGAGGATTTACTACCGCGTGCGGCAGGATACGGACAAAGGCGGCAACGGGCGGTAACGGGCGGCAAAGGGGAGCGCGTGAAAGCATTGGCAGCGCTCGTCGCTCTCGGTGTCGGGCTGGTCGCGGTTGTGGGTGTACTGGGCGGGAACCCCGCCGTGATCGGTGGAAGCGTGGCCGTGCTCGCACAGCTTTCGGCCGTGATGCTGCTGCGGCCCAAAATGCGCGCGCCGAATCCTGAGTTCATGGCGCGCTGGCTCGGTGGGATGGCCATCCGGTTTCTCGGGGTAGGTGTCGTGCTCATCGTCTCGGCGACACTGCCCGCATTGCTTGGCTATGTAGGCGTGCTGTTGCCGCTCCTGTTCCTGGAGACGAGGTTTCTCAGGTGATCCAAGCGCCCGATATCGGCAAAGTCATCCTCGAGCATACGGCCGACAGCAAGATCGTCGAGCTGCCGTTCGGCTTGGGCGAGTGGCATCTGCCAGGTCCCTGGTATATCCCCGGCACGCACATCGACGTTTCGCCGACCAGGCACGTCGTCCTGATGGGCGTCGCGGCGATTCTCGTATTTCTGACGATTTGGTCCGCGGGCCGGTCCGTCGCAAAGCGGCACCGCGAGGGCAAGGCACCACGCGGCTTCGGCGCCGCGGTCGAAGCGATGGTGCTGTTCGTCCGCGACGACGTAGCGATGGTGAGCATCGGCCACGGCGGCGAGAAGTTCGTGCCGCTGATCGAGACGCTCTTCTTCTTCATTCTTTACTGCAATCTGCTCGGCCTCTTGCCCTGGTCGGCGACGCCGACCGGCAACATCGCGGTCACCGCCGGTCTCGCGCTCGTCGCGTTCGTCGTGATCGAAGTATCGGGGATGCTGGCGCTCGGGCCCAAGGGCTACCTCAAGACGATCGTCATGGTGCCGCCGGGGATGCACGGTTTCGGCGCGGTGGCGATGGCATTCCTGATGACGCCGATTGAAATCATCGGCAAGATCGTGAAGCCGTTCGCGCTGACGCTGCGACTGTTCGCCAACATGACCGCCGGGCACTTCGTGATCCTGGCACTGATGGGCCTGATTTTCCTGTTCGGCAGCTGGCTCATCGCGGGCGGCACCGTCTTATTCATTCTCTTTATGATGTGCCTCGAGCTCCTCGTGGCATTTCTGCAGGCCTATATTTTCGCGCTGCTGACGGCGGTCTTTATCGGTCTCATGCAGCACGAGCACTAAGACACCAAGTACAACACACAAGAGGGGTACATGCACAACTTGCTCATGATGCTCCAGGAGCCTGCGGCTGCGGTCACCGCGCTGAACAACAATGCGCTGCTCGGCGGCGGCATCGGAATGGGACTGGCGATCATCGGCGCCGGGATCGGCATCGGCCGCATCGGCGGCCAGGCCGTTGAAGCGATCGCGCGCCAGCCCGAGGCGTCGGCCGACATCCGCGGCGCCATGATCCTCACGGCCGCGCTGATCGAGGGCGTGACGCTCGCGGCGCTCGTGTTCGCGCTGCTCTTCAAGCTCATTAAATGATCCCGCTGCTCGCAGCGCTGCTCCTGCAGGAAGGTGATGCCGCCAAGACGCCGTTCGACATCAACGGCGGCGTGATCATCTGGACGGTCGCGATCTTCGTGCTGCTCCTGGTGCTGCTGTGGCGCCTGGGATATCCGGCATTGTTGCGGATGGTCGAAGAGCGCGAGCGGCGCATTCAGAGGCAGCTCGACGACGCCGAGAAGGCGAACGCCGAGGCGCAGCGGCTGCTGGACGAGCACAAGAAGCAGATCGCGGCGGCGCGCGCCGAGGCGCAGGAGATCCTGGCGAAGGCGAAGGCGGTGTCGCAGAAGGAGCGCGAAACGCTGCTCGCCAAGGCGCGCGAGGAGTATGACGCGCTGCTCAATCGCGCCCGCAAGGACATCGAAGCGGAAAGGGACAAGGCAATCATCGCGCTGCGGCGCGAAGCGGTGGAGTTGTCGATCGCCGCGGCGTCGCGTGTAATCGAGGCGAATCTCGACACGGACGCGAACCGCAAGCTGGTGATGGATTTCCTCGAGAGTCTCGGAAAGGCCGAAACCAAGCCGTGAAGAGCGTTACGATCGCGCGCAACTACGCCGAGGCGCTGTTCGCCGCGGGCGACCGCTTCAGTGAGCTGCTGGACGCGGTGGCGGGCGCCATCGCGGCGGATGAGCGGATCAAGACGGTGCTCGAGTCGCCGCGCGTCTCGAAAACCGCGAAGAGCGGGATCCTCGAGCGTGGCCTGAAGGGCGAGGCGCCGCCGGAGTTCGTCCGGTTTCTGCAAGCCGTCGTCCGGCGCGGGCGGCAAGGCCTGCTCGGCGAGATCGCGCAAGAGTATCAGGTGCTGTTGGATGAAAAACTGAACCGCGTGCACGCCGGCGTTACACTCGCCGACGAGCCCGATGCCCGCTTGCAGAAACAGGTGGTCGATCGGCTGACCAAGGCGCTCGGCCGCGAGGTACGCGCGTATTTCCGGTCTGATCCGAAGATTCTTGGAGGGGTAGTAGTGCGGGTTGGCGATCGCATATTCGACGGCTCGGTACGTCGTCGGTTGACGGCTTTGCAGCGGAGAATGCTCACCGGAGAGTGACTATGAAGTCCCTCGCATTGCTGGGTTTGCTCGCTGTCGCCGGTCCTCTCGCAGATAAGCCTCCTGTCATCAAAGAATGGACCGTACCCTGGCCGGACACCCGCCCGCGCGATCCCTTCGTCGACCCCACGACCAATCGCATCTGGTTCTGCGGCCAGGCCGGCAACTACATCGCCTACTTCGTGCCGGCGACCGGCGAATTCAAGAAGTACGATCTGCCGCAGGGCAGCGGGCCGCACAATCTGATCGTCGACAAGTCGGGCATCGTCTGGTACTCGGGCAATCTCGCGGGCTACATCGGCCGGCTGGACCCCAAGACCGGCAACGTCAAACAGTATCCGATCCCCGACCGCATGGTGCGCGATCCGCATACGCTCGTCTTCGACAAGAACGGCGACATCTGGTTCACGGCGCAGGGCGGCAATGCGATCGGCCATCTGAACGTGACGTCGGGGGAGATAAAGCTGATCAAGGTTCCGACCGAGAACGCGCGGCCCTACGGCATCAGGCTCGATTCCAAAGGTCATCCGTGGTTCATGGAATTCGGCGCGAACAAGATCGCGACGGTCGACCCCGCGACGATGCAGCTCCGCGAGATCACGCTGCCGCGCGCCGACGCGCGCCCGCGGCGCATGGAGCTCACGCCGGACGACAAAGTCTGGTACGGCGATTACCCGGGCGGTATCCTCGGCCGCTACGATCCGGCGACCGGCAAGTTCGACGAGTGGAAGCTTCCCGGCGGCGCCGACTCTCGGCCCTACGCGATGGTGCGCGATGACGACGACCGTATTTGGGTGGTGGAGACGTCGCGCCCCAACCGCTTCGTCTCGTTCGATACCCGCACGCTGCAGTTCTCGGAGGAGACGGCGGTGCCGAGTGGCGGCGGCGTGGTGCGGAACATGATCTACGATCCGGCGACCAGGACCATCTGGTTCGGCACGGACAACAACACGATCGGGCGGGCGGTCGTGTCGCCGCGGACGCCGCCGGCGCAGACGCCGTAGCTGCGGCGGCGTTGCAAAGGGCGCGCGGCAAGGTAGGCGTTGCATCGGCGCGACTCTTACAGTCCCCGGAACGTCGGATATAATTGCGGCTCCCTCGAAATCGAGAGCCGCTGGTCATGTCCGTCCTCCACCGTCTGTTGGTTGCTGGCAGTTTCGTCGTACTTGCAAATCCCATAGCTGCCCAACGCCGCACCGCTCCCCGCTCCCAGCTCCCCGCTCCAGCAGTTGATACGTCGCTCTACAATGCTCTGGAATGGCGCGAGGTCGGTCCGTTCCGCGGCGGGCGCGTCACCGCGGTCGCAGGTCACGCCGATCAGCCGCTGACGTTTTATTTCGGCGGCACGGGCGGCGGCGTTTTCAAGACGACGGACGGCGGACTCACGTGGGCGCCGATTTCGGACAAGGACTTCAAGGCGGGCTCGATCGGCGCGATCGAGGTGGCGCCAAGCGATCCGAACGTGATCTACGTGGGAACGGGTGAATCGCCGATTCGCGGCAACGTCTCGCCGGGGAACGGCGTCTACAAGTCGACCGACGCCGGCAAGACATGGACCCACATCGGGCTCGACCACGCTGGCCAGATCGGCGCGATTCGCGTCCATCCCACCAATCCCGACCTTGTTTACGTCGCGGTCCTCGGCCACGCCTTCGGGCCGAACGCCGAGCGCGGCGTCTTCCGCTCCAAAGACGGCGGCAAGATGTGGGAGAAGATCCTGTTCCGCTCCGACTCCGCCGGCGCCATCGACCTCGCCATGGATCACGAGAATCCGCGGATTCTCTATGCCGCGATCTGGCAGGCGCGGCGCGGCCCGTGGTACATGTCGAGCGGCGGGCCGGGCTCGGGTCTGTTCAAGTCCACCGACGGCGGCGACACGTGGAAAGAACTGACGCACAACGAGGGATTCCCCAAAGGCACGATCGGCAAGATCGGTGTGACCGTCTCCGCCAATCACGACCGCGTCTGGGCGGTTGTCGAAGCCGACTCCGGCGGCGTGTTTCGCTCCGAAGACGGGGGCGAGACGTGGCACCGGACCAATGACGAACGCAATCTGCGCCAGCGCGCCTGGTACTACTCGCACATCCATGCCGATCCCAAAGATCCTGAAACCGTCTATGTCCTGAACACGAGTTTGTATCGCTCCGTGGACGGCGGCCGCACGTTCACGCAGCTGCGTGCGCCGCACGGCGATCACCACGCGCTCTGGATCGCGCCGAACGATCCCAACCGCATGATCAACGGCAACGACGGCGGCGCGACGGTCAGCTACAACGGCGGGGCGACGTGGACGACGCAAGAGAATCAGCCGACCGCGCAGTTCTATCACGTGATCGCGACGACGCACGTGCCGTACAAGGTCTGCGGCTCGCAGCAGGATAACAGCACGGTGTGCATCGCGAGCCGCAGCAACGACGGGACGATCGGCGACAAGGACTGGTACGACGTCGGCGGTGGCGAGAGCGGCTGGATCGCGGCGCGCGCCGACGATCCCGATATCGTGTTCGCCGGCAGCTACAGCTATCTCTCACGCCTCGACGTTCGCACGGGGCAGCAGCGCAACATTTTCCCCTGGCCAGACAATCCGATGGGGTGGGGCGCCGCCGACCTCAAGTACCGCTTCCAGTGGACGTTTCCGGTGGTGCTCTCGCCGCTCAATCCCAACGTGCTGTACGTTGGCGCGCAGGTCGTCTTCAAGAGCACGAACGAAGGGCAGAGCTGGCAGGCGATTTCGGGCGACCTGACACGCAACGACAAGTCCAAGGAGGGGCCCTCCGGCGGCCCGATTACGAAGGACAACACGAGCGTCGAGTACTACAACACCGTCTTCGTGATCGCGCCGAGCGCGAAAGATTCGAATCTGATCTGGACGGGCAGCGACGATGGGCTGGTGCACGTGACGCGCGACGGCGGCAAGACGTGGACGAACGTGACACCACCGGCCAGCCAGCTGCCCGAATGGTCGCTGATCTCGTCGATCGAGCCCTCGTCGTACGATCCCGCGACCGCGTACGTTGCCGCGACGCGCTACAAGCTCGACGACTTCAAGCCGTACATCTTCAAGACCTCGGATTACGGCAAGACCTGGCGCGCGCTCACCGGTGGGATTCCGGACAATCATTTCATTCGCGTCGTGCGCGCAGATCCCACGCGCCGCGGCCTGCTATATGCGGGCGGTGAGTTCGGCGTCTACGTCTCGTTCGACGACGGCGCGAGCTGGCAATCGCTGCAGCGCAATCTGCCGGTCGTGCCGATTCACGATCTCGTCGTCAAAGACAACGACCTCGTCGCCGCGACGCACGGACGCGCGTTCTGGATTCTCGATGACATCACGCCGCTCCAGCAGCTCGCCGACTCCGTAGCGCGCACGACGCGCTTCCTGTATACGCCGCGCACCGCGTATCGCATGGGATTGGGTGGCTTCTTTGGCGGCGGGGGCGGCGGAGTCACCGGTGTGGGCCGCAATCCGCCGGGCGGTGCAATGGTCTTCTTTTACCTCAAGACCGCGCCCGACTCCCTTTCGAGCGTGCGGCTCGATTTCCTGGACAGCCGCGATTCCGTGGTCCGCAGCTTCACGCCGAGACCGAAATCGCCGACCGATTCGCTCAAGGTGCGCGCGGGGATGAATCGGTTCGTCTGGAATCTGCGCTATCCCGATGCCAGCCGCTTCCAGGGGATGATTTTCTGGGCCGGCGTGACAGCGGGGCCGGTCGCGGTGCCCGGCAACTACAAGGTGCGGCTGACGGTGGGTGATTGGTCGCAGACGCGCGACTTCGCGGTGCGCGGCGATCCCCGCGTGAAGACGACGCCCGCTGAGTATCAGCAGCAGTTCGATCTCCTGATGCAGATCCGCGACCGGGTGAGCGCGGCGAACGATGCGGTGCGCCGGATCCGCGAGGTTCGCGATCAGATCGACGGCGCAGCAACGCGGGCGCGTGGTCTGGGTGATGCGGGCAAGCGGATCGGTCAGCAGGCCGACTCGATCAAGAGCCGGCTCTCCGGCGTCGAGCAGGCGATCTATCAGGTGCAGAATCGCGCGAGTCAGGACCCGCTCAACTATCCCATTCGGCTGAACAACAAGATCGCGGCGCTCGCGGGCGTCGTGGCGGGCTCGGAGTCCGCGCCGACGGCGCAGGCGGAGCAGGTGTTCGCCGAGCTGTCGGCGGCGCTGCAGGTGCAACTCGACAAGCTGAAGGCGGTGCTCGACACCGACGTGCCGGCGTTCAACAAGCTCGTAAAGGACAGCGACGTGCCGGCGATTATCCTGCGCTAGAGCCGGTAACGCAGGCCGAGTCCGACGCCGTAGCGCCAGGTGGCTCGTCGTTCGAGCTCGGACGGCAAGTCACCTGGATCGAACCACGATTTCGACAGAATGCCTTCGAGTCGGATCGCGCCCGAGAACCGGCGCGCGACGGGCCATTCATAGGCCGCGGCGGTGACCGCGCCGACGCGGGAGCGCGTGGCGTCGTCGGACTTCCAGAGGTGGAGGGAGGGTCCCACTTCCAACCTCACCGCTCCGCTCGACCCGATCCCTACCACCTGGAAGTTCGCCAGCAGTTGTCCCTCGAACAGTCTGCCAACCGAATTATCCGTAAGCGTCAAGCCGGGGGCGGTGGCGCTGAGGCCCACGCGCGCATAGGACCATTGCAGTGCCAGGCGCGCGCCCCCGACGGAATGGTCGACGCGAACGCCGAACGCCGTCGCGCTGGCGGGACGCAGCGACGTGGGACCGCCGGTGTCGGTCGCGACGTGCGACGACCCCCGATAATGAGTGGTGCTGATCTCGAATCCAACGTTCCATCCCTGCGCCACGGCAGGAGCCGCTGTGACGGCGACGAGAGCCCAGAGCAGAAAGCCACCACGCATAGTGTCAGTCCTCAATACATGGTGAGGTTGATCCAGCCGTTCGTGACGTTGTTGTCACCCTTGACGAACCAGTTGTAGCCCGGGTAATACGCACCAACGATGTTGTCCTCGACTGCCGTGCCGACGACGTCGTCATTCGTCTTGAAGAACGACACGATCGCCTGCCAAAAGTTCTTCGCGCCTCTGGCGTACTTGTATGACTTGATCCAGACCGAGCTCGAGTCGTTCCCCGCGGTGAGGTTGGAGTAGACGCTGTCCACGATTTTGAAGAGCGCCTCCGCGCGCCCGACGTCCGTCTTGATCTGGCAGGCGGTGTCGTCGTCCTCGACCACGAAGATCCGCAGGTTCTGCTGTGGATGCGCCGCGTTGTACTGGTCGAGCTGCGTCTGGGAGAACAGCAGGACTTTGCCCGCCCAGTCGAGGTCGTTTTGATCGAACGTGTACGGCCCGCCCGCGTGCTCGCCGGCGCACTGATAGTCGTAGAGAGAATCGGTGGTCCCCTTTTGGCCGAGGATGTGCACCTCAAATTCGGGGGACCCCTTCAACCAGCTTTCAAATGTTTGTACGAAATGGCTTTTGGTCATGTACAGGCCAGGCGCCGGCGGTGGCGGAGGCAGAGAGCCCGAGCCGGTGCAGTCCACCGTGCATTCGACCACCTTGGCGGGAGTGTGCGAGAAGTCGGTTTCGACCGGCACGACGGCGAGCACCGGCGTTGCCGGCGGCGTGTTCGCATCGAGGACCAACCGTTTGCCGTCGGTGTCGTAGGCGACCGGCGGCTCGTCGTCGGTCAACGCCGTTGCCACGAGGATGTGCTCATCACCGGTCCAGGCGGCGCGGTGGGCCGGCACCGGGATGTAGACTTCGAGCGCAATCGCCGCCTTGGCATCTGCGGCGATCGACTCCTGTGTAACGCCGCTCTCGCTCGCCATTTCACGCAGCGCGCGGGCACCATTCGCGGCCAGGAAGGTCTGGAACTGCAGTTTGTGCTCGCGATAGGGTGAGGCGTCGAGCTGCGCCTTCAGGTAGGCCCGGAAGGCGGGATTCTTGAGTCCCTGCGCCACGATTTTCGCGAGGGCCTCGGGGCGGTTGGAGGCGATCGACAGTGCGGCTGTGGTGCCGTGGCCCGGATCGGGCGGCGCCGTCACCGGCGCGCGATCGGCGCAGCCGGCAACGGAGACCACGGCCGTCAGGGCGATAATACGGTTCAGCATGAGTCCTCCTGGTTAAAAGGTGGAGGCTCATTGTGGTGCGAATCGCGTGGGGAGCGTCGTCATTTCCTTGCGGCATGGCCCAGAAACACGCGAGATTCCCGGGCCATGCTTCCCCTAGTGGTCGATTCGACCTACTGGCAACAGCGCGTCGCTTACGAGATCACCGCCTCGGTGGACGAGCCCACCGGCGTGCTGAGTGGCAACGTGCGGATCACGTATGTCAATCAGTCGCCGGACACCCTGCGGGACTTCTACGTCCATCAATATCTGAACGCCTTCCGACCCGGCTCGCGTTGGGCCGCCGTCGATTCGGCTGAGCAGCGGGTCCGATTCCAGCACATGCAGGACCCCGATTACGCGTTCGAGCGGATCAGCATGTCGCGCATCATGGGCGCGGCGATTCGGCCGGATTACCCGTACGCGCCCGATTCGACGATCGCGCATTGGCGTCTGCCGCGCGCGCTGGCGCCACACGATTCGATGGTCATCGAGATCACGTGGAAAGCTCGGCTCTCGACGTTGCCGCGACGGCAAGGCCGCCAGGGAAGACGCTTCGATTTTGCGCAGTGGTATCCGAAAGTCGTCGTCTACGACAAGTACGGCTGGGAGGATCATCCGCTCTATCCGGCGGGCGAATTCTACGGGGAGTTCGCCAGCTATGACGTCACGCTGGACCTGGCGGCGGATCAAGTCATTGGAGCGACCGGTGTCCCGATCGAAGGCGATCCTGGCTGGGAAAAGGCGAGCGCAAATCCGGGCGTGGCCGTCGAGTACCAGCGGGATTACTACGCCGCACGCCGCACGCCGCACGAATGCACCGTTCCTCAAGGTCGCAAGTGCGTTCGCTTCTACGCCGATTCCGTCCATCACTTCGCGTTCTCATTGAATCCCGAGTACCGCTACGAGCAGGGCCGTTACGGGGACGTCGTCGTGCACGTCCTCTATCTGCCTGGAGACAGCGCGACGTGGGGGAAGGGAATCGCCGTTCGCCGCACCGAGATCGCCCTGGGCTGGCTCGACTCACTGTATGGAAAGTTCGGCTGGCCGCAGATCACCAATGTCCATCGCATCGAAGGCGGCGGCACCGAATTCCCGATGATGATTATGGATGGTGGACCCGGCTTGGGGCTCATCGTCCATGAGCTGGGACACAACTACACGATGGGACAGCTCGCGAACAACGAGTGGCGCGAAGGCTACCTCGACGAAGGATTCACGAGCTTCCAGACCGGCTGGTTCTTCGAGGCGCATGGCGCCGAGTCGGAGTATCCCGGCATCGAAGCCGACATCCTGTTCTGGGACCTCGACCGCTGGAGCGAGCCGGTCTCGATGATCAGCGAACGCTACCGCGACTTCGCGACCTACAACGCGATGATCTACGAGAAAGGCCAGTTGTTCTACGAGCAGCTGCGTTATGTCGTAGGCGACAGCGTCATGCGGCGGATCCTGCGCACCTACTTCGCGCGCTACCGCATGCGCCATGTCGATGAGGACGCGTTCCGCAGCGTCGCGGAAGAGGTGTCACATCAGGATCTCAGGTGGCTGTTCGGCCAGTGGCTGCACGGCACGCCGCTGATCGATTACCGGCTCAGATCCGTCAAGCGCACGCGCATGGCAGACGGCAGATGGCTCACGGCCGTGACGATCGACCGTATCGGCGACGGCTGGATGCCGGTCGAGATCGGGGACAAGGACACGATTTATGCGCGCTCGACCGGCCAGCCGGAGCGCGAGCGCGTGGAGTTCGTTTCGGCGAAGAAGCCCGGCCGGCTGATGCTCGATCCGCGGATGCGCGCCCACGACTGGAACGCGCTGAACAACTATGAACGGCCCCGCCTGTTCGGCAGTCCCACGCGCAAGACGCTCGTCCGCATCGACGACCCGAGACGCGAAGTGTCTCGGCGCGACCGTTTGGTGACGGCATTGCTGCCGCTCGCCTGGTCGAACGACTACGGCGGGCTCTCACTTGCGCTGCAGTCCCGCTCGAACTATCTGGGCCGCTTCCAGAAGAACCTGACCGTGTATTCGCATGCGTTCGATTCCGCCGCGACGCATCGCGACGGGTTCTATGTGCGCGTCGGTAACCCCGTCAGTCATCCGGTGCCGCGGACCGAGACGTGGGCAGCGGGCTGGACCGTCGAAGGCCGGTCCGGAGTCGCGGTGCACCTGGATCGCGACCTGCGTCAACATCTGGCGTTCGGCCCCGAGCCACACGCCGGCTTCGATGCGATCTGGATGGCGGTCAGCGACCTCGGCTACGTAGATCGTCGACTGTGGGACGATGCGGGCACGGTCGAAGCGGGGCCGTGGGTTTCCATCGCGAGCCTGCACGGCAATCGCGTCTGGCGCGCGCACGGCAGCATTCGCGGCGGCGTCGTGTACCGCAACCCGGGCACGGGCGTACAGTCCGCGAGCCGCTACGATCTCGAAGGATTCGCGCGGCTGACCGGTGACGTCAGCGTGCGGACGCCCTGGTTGGGTGTACGTTTGTTTGGCGGGTCGTATCTCGCGCCCACAGCGCCGCCGTTACAGCGGCGGATCATGCTGGCGGGCGCCGATCCCTATGAGACGTTTACCAACCCATTATTGCGGAGCAGGGGGGCGCTGTTCGTTCGACCCGATTTCCATTATCAGGCGCCGGGTGATGCCAACCTGCGCGGCTTTAGCCCGGACCTCGGCGGCCGGTGGGCCTTCGCGCTCAACATGGATGCCAGCAAGAACGTCTTTCGCCGCCAGAACCAGAGCGGCTTGTTCGCCGCCGTCGTCCTCGAGCTCTTCGCCGATGCCGGCGTGGTCGACTCCGCGGCCGTGCCTTCGTCGCCCGCGGGCAAATCGTACACGACCTTGTACGACGCTGGAGCCGGCGTGATCACGCGTCACCGCATTCGCGATCTCGCCTGGACGATGCGCTTCGAGGCGCCGTTCGTCGTCAATCGCTGGAATTACGCTGCGGGCGGCACGGACAAGCGAGTCGCTTTCCGCTGGCTCGTCAGCCTGGAGCCGGTGTTTTGAGCGATCGCCGCGCATTCTTCCAGCACACCTTCGGCAAGCTGCTCACCGAAGTCGCCCGGCGCACCGAGGAGCGCGTCGCGCCGAAGCGCTGGTTCCGGCCGCCCGGTGCGCTGGACGAAGTCGCGTTCGTGGCGGCGTGCACGCGCTGCGGCGATTGCATCGACATCTGCCCGGTGCATGCGATTCTCAAGATGCCGGCGAGCGGCGGCGGCCTGGCGGCGGGAACGCCGTACATCGATCCGGCAACGCGCGCCTGCATCGCGTGCGAGGACATGCCGTGTGCGGCGGCATGCGAGACGGGCGCGCTCACGAAGGTGCCGTGGGACCAGGTGCGGATGGGGATTCTCGAGTTGGATCCCCAGCGCTGCATCACGTTCCAGGGCGCGCAGTGCGGCGTGTGCGCGCGCGCCTGTCCGATCGGCGAGAGGGCGCTCGCGCTCGACGACAAAGGCCGGCCCGTGCTGAAACCGGAAGGATGCGTCGGGTGCGGGGTATGTGTGACGGCATGCGTGACGCTCCCATCGTCGTTGAAGTTGAGCCTGGCGTGACCGCTCTGCCCTACCGTGTGGAGAAGCCCTGGGGCTACGAGCTCATCTGGGCGAAGGCGGAGCGTTACGTCGGCAAGTTGTTGCACATCGAGCCGGGCCACGTGCTGTCGCTGCAATATCACGACAAGAAGGATGAGTCGATCTACGTGCTCTCCGGCGAAATCATTCTGCGGGTGCAGCAGGGCGAGACGCTCATCGAACGGCGCGTCGGCTCGGGCGAGGCATTTCACATTCCCCCCAAACAGATCCATCAATTCGAGGCCGTCGTGGGATCCGATCTCCTGGAAGCTTCGACCCCCGAGCTGGATGACGTCGTCCGGCTCAAAGACCGCTACGGACGCGTCAAATGAAAGTCATCATGCCGATGGCGGGCAAAGGCACCCGGCTCCTGCCGCTCACCAAGCGCGTCCCCAAGCCGCTCGTGAACGTCGCGGGCCGGCCGGTAATGGACTACGTCATGGACGCGCTGAAGCGCGCGGGCCAGCTCGATGAGCTGATCATCATCACCGGCCATCTCAAGGAAAAAGTCGAAGCGTACGTCCGCGAGCATTATGACGTGCCCGCGCGGTTCATCGAGCAGAAAGTGCTCGATGGCACCGCAGGCGCGGTGAACCTGGCCCGCCCGTTCGTGGACGGACCAGTGATCGTCATCTTCGTCGACACGCTGTTCGACGCCGATCTCTCGATCGTGAAGCACAGCAAAGACGACGGCATCATCTGGACCAAAGAAGTCGAGGATTACCAGCGCTTTGGTGTCGTCGTAACCGACAAGCACGGACATATGACGAAGATCGTCGAAAAGCCGAACACCCCGATCTCGCGGCGCGCGAACATCGGACTGCAGTACGTGAAGGATTGGCGGACGCTGTTCGACGGCATCGCCCACGTGCTGAAGAGCCCGCCGGGGAAGGGCGGGGAGTTTTACCTCACCGACGCGTTTCAGTACATGGTCGACCACGGAAAGAAGCTGCAGGTGCAGGAGGTCGGCGGCTGGTACGATTGCGGCAAGGTCGACACGCTGCTCGAGACGAACGAGCACCTGCTGAAGCACGGTCGTGGCAAGCGGCCGAAGCATCTGCCCCATGGCGTCAAGATCACCGAGCCGGTGTACATCGAGGACAGCGTCACGTTACAGGACGTCGAAATCGGGCCGAATGTCGCGATCGAGGCGGACAGTACGATTGTCGGCAGCGAGATCAAGCACAGCATCCTCGGCAAGGGCGTGCGGGTGGATCGCTCGCTGGTCCACGGATCGCTGATCGGGGACATGCAGGTGATCAAGGAGCAAGAGCTCGTCAACGCCGTGATGGACGCGGGAGAGGTAGCGCCCGCGCGTTGAACGAATTCCTCGAGCTGTTCACCTACAACGCCTGGGCGAACCGGATCGTCTTCGATGCGCTCGCCGCGCTACCCGCGGAGGAGTACGCGCGCGATCTCAAGAGCAGCTTTGGCGGGATTCACGGCACGCTCGCCCACATCGTCTGGGCCGAGCAGCTGTGGCTCCACCGCTGGCTGGGCCGGCCGAATCCAGCGGTTGCACAGGGAAACGACCTCCACACGCTCGCGGAAGTGCGGAGCCGGTGGGAGCAGGTGGAGCGCGAGCGCGCGGCCTTCGTCGGCTCGTTGGGGGAGGTTCGGCTCGATGACACGCGCGTCGTAAAGCCTTCCAGCGGCGGCGAATACGTCCACACCTTCCGGCAGATGTTCCGGCACTTCGTCAATCATTCGTCCTACCATCGCGGCCAGATCGTCGTTTTTCTGCGGCAGCTGGGCCATGCCGCTCCCAACACGGACTTGATCCGGTTCTACCGGCAGAGGGGTTGATTTCGGCGGGAACCAAAAGTTAGTTACTGACCGTTCAGTTACTAACTTTTATTCCGAGCGCCCGCGGGGCGCGAGGGATCTGCTTCTGGAGCTCGGATGTCCGTTTCCGCCGTCAAACGCCGTCGCACCGTAAAACCCCGCTCGCCGCGCTGGCGCCGCCGCAAGGACGCCCGGCCCGACGAGATTCTGGCCGCCGCGCTCGAGGTCTTTTCCGATGGCGGGTTTGCCGCGACCAAGCTGGAAGACGTGGCGCGGCGCGCCGGCGTCACGAAGGGCACGATCTATCTCTACTTCGAGAGCAAGGAAGCGTTGTTCAAGGCGCTGATTCGCGAGAGCATCGTTCCCGTCATCGCGCAGGGCGAAGCGCTGGCGCAGTCGTTCACGGGCAGCGCGCGCGAGCTGTTCGAGCAGCTGGTGCGCGAGTACTGGCGCCTCGTCGGTGAGACGGCGCTCGTCAACATTCCGAAGCTGATCATGGCGGAAGCGCGGAACTTCCCTCAGCTCGCTCGCTTCTACTACGAGGAAGTCGTTACGCGCGGTCATCGACTGATGGCCGGCGTGCTGCAACGGGGTATCAGCGCCGGCGAGTTTCGGCCGGTGAACGTCATGGTAGCGGCGAAGCTGGCGATGTCGCCGCTCATGCATGCCGTTGTCGCTCGCAAGGCCTTCGCGGCGTGCATGCCCGAAGGCTTCGACGTCGCCAGTTATCTCGACACTCACATCGACCTCTATCTCCATGGCATCACGGCCACTGATTCCGCTACTCGTCGCGCTGACAAGCGCTAGTCTCCTGCAGGCGCAGGCGCCGGCCGTCGCACCGCTGCGGCTGTCGTTCGCGGGCGCCGTGCGCTATGCGACCGGCGCTACGCCCGACACCGCTCCCGCCGCGGTCACGATCGCCGGATTCCGCAGCGACGCCGCAGGCGCGCGCGTGCGCCAGGCGCGCGCGGCGCTGTTGCCGAGTCTGTCGCTCAACGGGTCGTGGGTGAACCGCACGTTCAATCCGCGGACCCTCGGATTTCAAATTCCCGGGTTCACACTGCCGTCGCTCGTGCCGCCGTTCAACGCGTACGACGGTAGGGCGCGCGTCACGCAGACGCTGTTCGACTTGTCGAGCGTGAGCCGCGTGAGTGCCGCGCGTGGCCAGCTGAACGCGGCGAACGCCGATCGGGCGGCGGTGCTCGAAAACGCCGCGCAGGGCGTCGCCGTCGCATATGTCCGGGCGGCGCGCGCGCAGGCCGTGGTCGAGGCTCGCCGCGCCGATTCGGCGCTCGCCGCCGAGCTCGTGACGCTCGCGGTGGCGCAGCAGCAGGCGGGCGTGAGTGCGTCGATCGACGTCACCCGCGCCAAGACGCAGCTCGCCGACGCGGCCGGCAGCCTGATCGTGGCGGCGAACCAGCTCGATCGCGCGAAGATCGATCTCTCGCGCGCGCTTGGGCTCGATCCGAATACGGCGATTACGTTGACCGACAGCCTGAGCGCGCAGCTTGGTGCTGCCGACGTGCCGGCCGATCGGAATGCGGCGGTTACGCAGGCCGTCGCGGCCCGCCCCGATCTGATGGCGGAGCAAGCGCGTGGGGCGGCAGCGCGGCAAGCGGTGAGCGCGATCTCGGCGGAGCGGCTGCCACGCCTCGATCTCGAGGCCGACTACGGATTCAGCGGATTGCGTCCAGCCGACGCGACCGGCACGCGCCAAGTCGCGCTCGAAGTGACCTGGCCCGTCCTCGACGGCTTCCGCCGCGAGGGACGAAAGGCCGAGCAGCAGGCGGCCGTCAACGAGTCGGATGTGCGCGTGCATGACTTGCGGCAACAGGTCGGCGCCGACGTGGATGGCGCGCTGCTCGATCTGCGGTCGGCGGGCGCGCAGCAGCAAATCGCCGCCGAGCGCCTGCAGCTGGCGATGCAGGAAGTGGCGGAAGCGCGCCAGCGGTTCAAGGCGGGCGTCGCCGGCAACATCGAAGTGATCAACGCGCAGTCGTCGCTGCTCCGCGCGCGTGACGCGGACATCGATGCGCGTTTCGCGGCCGTCTCGGCCCGCATCGCGCTCGCCCGCTCGGTGGGCAGCGCGCGGACCTTGCATTAAGGAAAAGGATCATGGCAACGACGATGGAACCCACGGAAACTCGCGCGCGACCGGCCAGCCCTTCCGGGCCGACAGCGCCGCCGGCGCCGCCACAGCCCACGAAGAAGCGCTCGCCCCGCACGGTCTTCATGATCATGGGCGTCATTCTCCTTGGCCTGTTGATCTTTGGCGCGCGCAAATGGTGGTGGGGCCGGTCGCACGTGTCGACCGACAACGCGCAGGTGGACGGTCACATCGTGCCCGTGTTACCCAAGGTCGGCGGCTTCGTCGCCGAGGTCCGCGTCGAGGAAAACCACAACGTGAAGGCGGGCGACACGCTGGTCGTGCTCGACGATCGTGACTTCCGGGCGCGCCTTGCGCAGACCGACGCCGACCTCGCCGCGCTGCTGGCGACTGTCAGCTCGCGGACGCGCGTGGGGCAGGCGGATGCCGCCGTCGCCCAGGCGCAGGCGAATGCGGTGAAGGCGCAGGCCGACCTCGCGCGCATCGAGCCGCTCGCGATTCAGAACGTCGTGAGCCAGCAGCAGCTCGATGCCGTTCGCGCCGCCGCGGCAGCCGCGCAGGCGCAGCTCGCCTCCGCCCAGGCGGCGTTGGTGGGCGCCGATGCCCGTGTGGCCGCGGCGCGTGCCTCGCGCGACCAGGCCGCGCTGCAGCTCTCGTATACGCGGCTCACGGCGCCCGTAAACGGCGTGGTCTCGAAGAAGTCAGTGGAGATCGGCCAGCTGGTGCAGCCGGGGCAGCCGCTGATGAGCGTGGTGCCGCTGGGAGACGTCTGGGTCACCGCGAACCTGAAGGAAACCGAGACGGCAGACGTGACGCCGGGCGATTCGGCGGACATCACCGTCGATGCGTACAAGGGCCGCCATTTCCGCGGCCATGTCGAGAGCCTGTCGCCGGCGACGGGCGCGAAGTTCTCGCTGCTGCCGCCCGACAACGCGACGGGCAATTACACGAAGGTCGTGCAGCGGATTCCGGTTCGCATTCATCTCGACGACCCGGTCGACCCGACGCACCCGTTGCGCCCCGGGATGAGCGTCTTCGCGACGATCAAGACGCACTAATCGAATGACGGCCGCGGCATTACCGCTGCCTATGGCAGCGTCGGATCGGTATCGCTTCAAGTACATCATCGCGATCACGGTGTCGCTCGCGTCGGTGCTGGAGCTGCTCGACACCAGCATCGTGAACGTGGCGATCCCGCACATGATGGGGAACCTGGGCGCGACGCTCGATCAGATCGCGTGGGTGTCGACCGGGTACATCGTCGCGAACGTGATCGTACTGCCGATCACCGGCTGGCTCTCCGCGTTCTTCGGCCGCCGCCGCTACTTCGCCGGCTCGATCGCGTTATTCACGATGGCGTCGTTCATGTGCGGCAACGCGCACTCGCTGTCGGCACTCGTCTTCTGGCGCATCATCCAGGGACTGGGTGGCGGCGCGCTGCTGTCGACGTCGCAGGCGATTCTGTACGAGGAGTTCCCCCGCGAGGAATACGGCATCGCGATGGCGATCTTCGGCGTCGGCGTGATGGTCGGCCCGACGCTCGGCCCGACGGTCGGTGGCTGGATCACGGACACGTACGGCTGGCCGTGGATCTTCTACATCAACATCCCGTTCGGGATGCTGGCGTTCGCTTTGACGATGTCGTTCATCACGGACTCGGAACACCAGGCGCGCGCCCAGAAGGTCGACTGGCTCGGACTGGGTCTCCTGGCGCTCGGCATCGGATGCCTGCAGACGATGCTGGAGCGCGGCGAGCGGCTGGACTGGTGGTCCTCGGGACAAATCCGGCTGCTCGGCATCACCAGTGCGGTTTCGTTGATCTCATTCGTCTGGCACGAGCTGAATACGGATCACCCCGTCGTGGATCTGCGGATCCTCAAGAGCCGGCAGCTCAGCGTGGGCGTGGTCTTTGGTCTTGTGCTCGGCGTCTGTCTTTACGCCACGGTGTTCGTCCTGCCGGTCTATCTGCAGAACCTGCAAAACTTCACCGCCAATCAGACGGGTCTCGTCATCTTGCCTGGCGCGTTGGCGAGCGCGTTCACGATGGCGTTCATGGGGCGGTTGCAAGGCAAGTTCGACGCGCGACTATCCATTGCGGCCGGCGTGGGAATCTTTGCGCTTGCGATGTGGAAGCACGCGCACTTTACCACCGAGAGCGGATTCCGCGATTTCTTCTGGCCGCTGATCTTTCGCGGCGTCGGGCTGGGCCTGATCTTCGTGCCGCTCACGAACCTCGCGCTCGCCGATCTGCCGATGTCGAAAATTCCGAACGGCACCGGCCTGTTCAATCTGATGCGCCAGCTTGGCGGCAGCGTCGGGATCGCGCTGTCGGCGACCTTGATACAGCGGTTCACCGCGATCCATCGCGCCGATCTGGCCGCCAACATCACGCCGTACACAGAAGCAACGCGGGAGCGGCTCGCGGCAATTACCCAGGCCATGATGGCCCGAGGCGACGCGCCTATCGTGGCGCAGACGAAGGCGGTCGCGTTCCTGAACGGCGTCGTCACCAAGCAGGCGATGATGCTGTCGTTCGAACAGTTGTTCCTGTTATTCGGAGCCGTCTTCGTGCTGTCCCTGTTGTTGCTACCACTCATGCATAAGAGCAGCGGCATGCCCGGAGGGGCGGGACCGGCACATTGAAGCTTCGAGCCTTTCTCACACGTGTCGGGATCGTCGGTGGCCTATGGACGCTGCTGAACGTCTACGTCGGCGCGCATCTGTTGGGTCCGGCTCCGCTGGCCGGCGCCGCGCGTGTTGTCGCCTGGATCGGCCTCGTGCTCGCAGCCTGGCTACCGCTCGTCGCGCTTTTCACCGCGCGCCGCCAGCGGACTGAAGGTCACACTCCGGGATTCTTCTTGCGCGCACTGGACTGGGCGGCGTACACGGTCATGGGCTTGTCCTCGTTGCTGATCGTCTCGTTCATCGTGGTCGATCTGCTGCGCGTGCCGAGCACCGCGCAGGTCGTGATCGCGGTCGTGAGCGGCGCCGCATTCCTGACGTTGCTGGGGGTCGTACTCGCGCGGCGGCCGAGGGTCGTGCGGGTGACCGTGCCGATCGCCGATCTGCCGCATGATCTCGCCGGCTTCAAGATTCTCCAGCTCAGCGATCTGCACATCGGGCCGACGATCCGGCGCCGCTTCGTCGACGCGGTGGTCGATCGCGCCAACGCCTTACAGCCCGATCTCGTCGCTGTGACAGGTGACGTTGCCGATGGGCTCGTCCCTGAGCTCCGCGAACACGTCGAGCCGCTCGGACGCCTGC
>DATGEQ010000072.1:0-12595 GCA_035309945.1 Gemmatimonadales bacterium
CGTCACGCGGTTGATGTCCTGCTCGGTGAGGATCTGGAAGACATCGCCGGGGAGGAAGAACCCCCAGATGAACGGCGACCCCTGCTGCCCGCGCCCGAACAGGCCGCTCGGCAGGAAGCCGGTGACGTTGTTGTCGTTCTGCGGGAGCCGCGCGTTGCTCTGCACGATGCCGAGGTTCCCGGTGATGTCGAGCTGCGGCATCGGCAGGATGTGGATGTTGGACCGCATGCTGACCTGCTTGACCTCGTTCGGCCGATAGACGTCGTAGGCCGGCGCCGTCCCACCGTATGCGTTCGTCAAGCGGACGTACTCGGTGTCGGGCAGCCTGTAGACACCCAACTGATCCTGATAATCGCCCGAGATGTAGTACTGCGCCTGATCGGTGCCGCCCTGCACCTGCAGGCCGGCCTGGCCACGGTAGCCCGTGGCGATCGGCGTCTGCTTCGGATCCATCAGCACGTTGTAGGACGTCAGGCTGTCGATCGTGCAGGTGCCGCCGGCGGCGACGGACTGAAGCAGCCGGCATTGCCGCGCCGGTACCGTGCCCGTGTGGCCCCAGCTGAAGTAGTTGGTCGGATACTGGTTCTCATCGTTCAGCATGCCGCCCTCGGCGTACATCCGCCAGCGGGCCGGCCCCGCGACGCCGCGCTTGGTGGTGATGCGAATGACGCCGTTCGCCGCTTTCGTGCCGTACAGCGTGGCGGCCGACGGGCCCTTCACCACTTCGACGTTCGCGATGTCCTGCGGGTTGATGTCGTTGATGCGGGAGGGAGCCTGGCCGCCGGTGCCGATCGAGAGCGAGTTGTCGCCGCTCTCCACCCGGACGCCGTCGACAAAGTAGATCGGCTCGTTGGAAAGCGAGAGACTGGTCTGCCCGCGGATGCGGATTCGCGTGCCGGTACCGACCGTCCCGCCCGCCTCCATCACCGTTACGCCCGGCACGAGGCCGGTCAGTGCTTCGGCAAAGCTCGGCGTGGTTTGATTGTCGATCTTCGTCGGCAGCGCGATGTTGGTGACGGCGTTGCCGGACTCGCGGGCGCGCTGCTCGCCGGCCGGTGTCGTCACGGTCAGCGCGTCGAGCGAGACCGCGGCGACGTTCAACGCGAAGTCCACCGTCGCGCTGCCGCCCGCATCCACGGTCGCGCTGCTCGTGGCCGCGCCGTAGCCGATGATGGCCGCCTGCACCTGATACGTGCCCGGTGGGACGGCCCGAATGGTGTAGCGGCCTTCCTGATTCGTCGTGGCGGAGCGGTTCGTGCCCAGAATGCTCACGCGCGCCGACGCGATCGGAGTTTTCGCGGCCTTGTCGGTCACGGTCCCTGTGATGGTACCTTGCTGTCCCTGTTGCGCTCGTATGGTGGCTGGCCCGAGGGCCAGCAGACCCAGAGCGAGGGGCAGATTCCACGATGCTCGACCAAAAGTCAGTCGCATAGTCGGCTTCCTCACACTAGTTGGTTGATGAGAAAACGCTCGCTGACCGGTCTGACGGCGACCGGGGCGACGGACGTGCTTTCCCGCCGCTAGCGACTACATCGACCCGGTATGATGATGTTGCGCTGGAGATGGAGAACGCAGCGAACGGAAATTTGATCCATGCCGCCTCCTGTGTGGGATCTTTCCATATAGTGAAGTCCGTTCCGGAGGCCCGCAAGGGAAGCTACCTTCCGCGCATGATCCGACTCCCGGCCTTCGCGGCCCTCCTGGTGCTGGCAGCCTGCAGCGGTACCACCGAGACGCCGCCCGACCCCGGTCCGGGCAGGATCATCTTCACACGCGTCGGCAATAGTTTGCAGGACCTGTACACGATGGATTTGAACGGCAAGAACCTGCAGCAGGCCACCACCAGCTACGCCTTTGACGACTGGGGGTCGTGGTCCCCGGACACCTTCAAGATCCTCTTCATGTCCAACCGGATCCCCGATACCACCTACGCGGCGCGGTATCAGATCTTCACGATGAATTCCGACGGCAGCAGCGTCAGTCAGCTGACGGCCCCGAACCCCGCCAAGGACAGCACGGGGCACGTCATCGACACGACCAGCAATTTCCACCCCGCCTGGTCTCCTGACGGAACGAAGATCGCATTCGCCTCGACGCGGGACGGCAATCCCGAGGTCTATGTGATGGATCCCAACGGCCTGAACGTCGTGCGCCTGACCAACAATCCGGCCGATGATGCCCAGCCTGCCTGGTCGCCTGATGGGACGAAGATCGCGTTCGCGTCGAACCGCGACGGCAACGACGAGATCTACGTGATGGCCGCGAACGGCACCGGGCAGGTCGATCTCACGAACAACAGGGCCTCGGATCTGGCGCCTGCCTGGTCACCCGACGGCACCAAGATCGCCTTTCAGTCCGATCGGGAGACCAATTACGCCATCTGGGTCATGAATGCGGACGGCTCGAATCCGGTACGGCTGACCGACCCAAGCGCGCCGGCCGGTGCGCCGGCCTGGTCCCCCGATGGCACGCGCATCGTATATGAGCAGGGCGGTCACATCTGGGTGATGAATGCCGATGGGAGTCGGAAGATACAAATCACGAACAGTTCCCAGTCGGATGGGCTGCCGCGCTTCCGGCCGATCTTGTAGACGCACGCCAGCGGATTCGAAAAACAGCAGCGGGAGCTGAAAAAGCAGTAGGGGCGCAGCATGCTGCGCCCCTACACTGTTTCTCGACCGCACGAGCGTTTACTGCGGAATCGTATTCGGCGGCCGCTTGTCGACCAGAAACACCGCGCTCGGCGCGGCGAACGCGCCACCCTGCGGCGCCAGGCTACCGACCACCGACGGCGGCACGATCACGGCTGTGATCACCGAGCCCGCGACACGCGAGCCGGCGATGGGGTTGCTGGTTATCGTGCCGGCGAGTCCGGCGGGCAGCTTGAGGCCGCCGGTTGCCGCCGCGAAAAGCACGGGTGACTTGGTCCCCGTAGCCGTCACGACGATGCGTAGCGAGTCCGCGCCCGCACTGTCGCGCGGGACGGTGAAGTAATTCCCGATCCCCTGGTAGCCGAGATTCGCGATGTTGGGCGTGTCGAGCAGCGTGTCAGCCGCGTGGCGCTTGAATCGGATGTCGACGTTGCCCATGCCGGCCCCCGCATTCAACACACGCAAGCCGATGTTCCCCGCTCCCGGATCGGTAGCCGCATCCGGCACGACCCAGAGCGTGTGACGCGGAGCGGACCCCGTTCGCGCGAACCCCGCATGAATGACGGTATACGAGCTTGCCGACGTAAACGAAACCGTCGTGTCGAGCACGATCGTGCTGGCATTCACCGGATTCGGCCCACTCAGGAAGATGCGGAGATGCCGCGTGCCGGCCTCGATGCCCTGGTAGAACATGTTCGAGCCGCGGAACACCTGATCGAACAGGCCGGCGTTCGTAACGATATCGATCGGCCGCAGGTCCATCGACATGGTATCGGGCACGGCCTCCATCCAGTGGACGGCCGCCTGCGGCGGAATCGGCTCCGTGAACGTGGCGTCTTTGGAACAGGCGACGGTTGCCACGACCGCGCAGCAGAGTGAAAACCGAAGTCGAGTCATCGCAACACTCACACGAAAAGGTTTGGTCGTCGTCATTGGCCGTTGGGTGGCGGCGGTCCCGTTCCGGTATCGCCGTTGCCGCCGAGCCCCAGCAGACTGCGCGATGCGATGATCGCGACAATTCCCGCCGTGACTGCCGAAGCGAGCACGATCGTCTTGCTGCGCGAGAATCGTTTTTCATACGCCATGGCGACGTACGTCCGCGGCAACGGCACGGACTCGCCCGTCCACTTGCTGCGCGCGCCACGAATGTCCACGACGTCGGTCACCGCGAGCACATAATCCGCCGGAGTGGAGGAGAGGAGCTGACCCTCGATCCGCATCGTGTACGGGCCGATCTGACGTGCGGTCTGCATCCGCCCCTCGTCACTCAACAACAGCGAGAGATTGGTGCCGGGCGCGGGCTGCACCGTCGTCAGCGGCGTGTAGGTGTAGCATGCCGCCAGGAGCGGCGCGAGTCCTATCGCTACTCGACGCATGATCAGTACAGGCCACCGGCGAAGAGGCCATAGTTGCCCTTCGCCGCCGAACCCGTTCCGCCGATGCCGCCCGCGGGATAGAACGCCTCGCGGCGCGCATCCATTTCTTGATACGGGACCGGCCAGTACAGCGCGGTGCCTTCGGGGAGGTCGCCCCAGCCGCGGCCGGCGAAATACCACATGCCATAACCCGTGTACGCAGTCTCCATGCGGTATTCCCACTTGAGCGCGTCCCACAGAGTGCCGCACTTGCTGGCCTTGAAGGACACAGCGGGATCGGGAACGCGCGGGATGCAAGAGACGCCGCCCGGAACCGCCGTCACCGTATCGGCAATGCCCGCCGTCACCAGGCTCGGCAATCCACCCTTGGCAGTCCGCGAGCTGTCGACCAGGATGGCCGCCTGGGCGAAATTCCCGGCGCGGAGGTAGCCTTCCGCCGCGAGCAGGCGAATCTCGGCGCGCGTCATGATGGGATAGTTGCCGATGCGGGCCGCGAGGAAGAACGACCGGGTCCGATAGAAGTCGTACATCGAGATCTGGAGCGGCTGGCCCGGCTGATCCTCACCGGGGGGGCGATTCCGCCAGTAGGGCAAGCCGGCGAACGTCTTGTACCCTGCCCGCAGTGTGTCCGCGTTTTGAGCCGCGCGACTCGCACCCTGCGGGAACCGCAGATCCTTCGTGACGACCAGGAAGGGCGCGCGGAGACTAGGCGCGGTGGCAAGCCAGGCATCATACCCACCCGAGCTGTCTGCCATCCCCATCCAGAACTGCGACATCTGGTGCCAGTTCGCGGATCCGGTCGCGAATGCCTGCGCCGGCCAGATCACGTCCCATCCGGCAGATGGATTCATCGCAATGTTGAAATCGGCCGTGATGCCGGCATTCGCATCGGCAATGATCGACGCCCAATCGGCTGCCGCGCGGTCGGCGGGCGTGCGCCCGACGTCGGCGCGGAACCGCGCCTTGTAGGACCGGATGAGCCGGAAGAAGCCGGTCGTGTCCAGCGCGTTGCCGTTGATCCACGTGCTCGGTAGCGGGAAGGCGGCCGGATTGGCCCGGGCGATCGTGATGGCGGAATCGAGCTCGACCAGCGCGGCCGCCATGACGGCCGTGTAGGATGAGAGCGGCACGATCACCTGCGGATTGTCGGTCTCGCTCACGATCGCGGACGAGTCATAGGCCAGTGCGAGATTCCCCTCCGCGACGCCTTGCACGAACCGCGCAAAGGCGCGGTCGCGCGCATCCTGCGCCGGCGTGCCGAGCGTCACGAGCTTCGTCATTGCGGCGATGCCCATGACCGCCATGCGGGCGGCGCGGTGGAGCACGACGTAATCGCGATAGTTGCCCGCGTTGCCCGTGCTGTTGCGGGTATTGTCGATGGAGGTTCGCGGGATCGAGCCGCGCGGGCCCATCGCGAAATTGGCGAGCGCCGACGTGTTCTCCATGCCCATGACGAGCAGCTGGGTCTGGAGATCGTCGTTCGAGCCGCCGAGCGTCCCGTCCTCCACCTGCGCGTAGGTCGAGCCGATGAAGGCCTCGACGTCCGACGGCCGGCTCAGCGCGCGGGTGCGGTCGGGATCGGTTTGATCTTGAACGACCAGCGTATCCTTGCACGCGACGAACGCGAGGGCGAGGACGCCGGTAGCGAGAAAACGAAGTCTGGACATCGCGTCCTCCTCTTAGAACGTCGAGCTCAGGCCGACGGTGAAGGTACGGAGGTTCGGGAACGTGAACGCATCGACGGCGTTGATGGCCGCCGAACCGGCGTTGTTCAGCGCCGTGCCGCCCGACAGACCGACCTCGGGATCGAAGCCGCGATAGCCGGTGAGCGTGAACAGGTTGCGGCCCACGAGGCTGATCTCCCAGTCGCCCGTATGGCTGATCGGACCGATGTGATACGAGATCAGCATCTCCCGCAGCTTCGCGTAGCTCGCATCCTCGACGGTGTAGCTGTTCGGCGCGAGCTGATCGTAGAACCCGCCCAGCCCGCCGAACCCGTCCTGCGCCGAAGTGCGCCAGTAATAGCCGATCGGTTTCGCCGCCTGCACCGTCTTGCCCACCTGATCGACGTCATGCGACAGGAAGTCGAGGTGCGCCCAGTGGAAGCCCTGGTTCCAGATCTTCTGGCCGACCGACGCATCGACGAGCGCGTAGAACGCGAACTTCTTGTAGCGCACGTCCTGCGTGATGCCGAAACGGAAATCGGGCAGCGCGTTGCCGAGCGCGAGGTTCAGGGCGTTGCCGTTTTGATCGCGCACCAGCATCGGCATGCCCCAGTTCAGCACCGAAATGCCCCACGGCGTGAGGCTCTGATTGTGGCTCGGATTGGAGAGGGCCGCTTCCCACAGGTTGTTCGTGACGCCCATGCCGGGATTGTTGCCCGCGCCGACCCAGACGATGAATCCTTCGTCGTTCCGCTGGAACGAGCTGGTCGAGCCGCCGCAATCGGAGGAGAACGGCGCCGGCAGCTCCGAGCAACTCGTCACGAATTTGTGCCCGTAGAAGGTGCCGAGCCGCTCGCCGACCTTCGCCTGGAAGATGGCGCCGGTCGCCTGGAGGTCGGCGCCGAAGAAGAACGGCGCCACGTCCAGCTGCGTGATGATCGAGCGGTTGCGGTCGTACACGAAGCGCGTGGTCCACTGAAGGTCGCGCCGCTGGAGCAGCGGGATATTGAGCGACATCTCCAGCGTCTTGTTCTGGAGCGTGCCGACATTGACCCACCGCTGCTGGAAGCCGGTCGATGCGGACACCGGCGCGGGAATGATCTGCCGCTCGATGTTCGCATGCGCGTACGTCACGTTGAAGGCGTAGCGACTGTACAGCTCGAGGTCGCCACCCACCTCCAGCTCCTTGTGCAGCTCGGGCTTGAGATTGCGGTTGCCGAGCGTGACGAGCGACAGGATGCCGCCGGCGCCGACCGAGAATGTCTCATACTGCGCCTGGAAGTTCGGCGAGCCGCCCGCGGTGCCGTACGAGCCGTGGACTTTCAGCTCGCTAACTTCCGGGATCGACCACCACGGCTCCTGCGCGATGCGCCAGGCGACTGACGCCCGACCAAAGGTGGCCCACCGGCTGTCGGGGCCGAAGAGCGAGCTGCCGTCGCGCCGGATCAGCGCATCGAAGATGTAGCGGCCTTTGTACTCGACGTTGGTGCCGCCGAGCATGCCGATTTCGCGGATGCGTTGAATGTCCGAGCTCGTGGCGCGCGTGGGTTGAGCGGTGTTGTTCAGCGACGTGACGCCCTGCACCGACAGCTGGCTGCCCTGCGCGCTCTGGAAGTTGTAATCGCGCTGCTCGAACAGATACCGCAGCGTGTACTTGGTCTTGAGGTCGGTGCTGAAGTCGTGCTTCAGTGTCGCGTTCAAGCTGCCGTTCAACGCCTCACGCCCGGTCGCCGACCGGAAAATCGAGCCGAGGTTGGCCGAGCTGAGGGTCGTCGTGCGGAAGCCTTTGTCGTTGATTTGCGCGGCCGTATTGCGGCGCAGGTCGTACGAGAAGTTGGCGTCCGCGCTGAACCAGCTCACCGGCGCGTACGTCGCGGTCACGCCGCCGATGAAACGGTTCGTCACGTCCTGGCGGAACGTCTGATACAGCGTGGAAAGCGGATTTTCGTTCTGCGAGCCGCCGCCCTGCAGGTTGGGCCGGATGTACAGCCGGCCCAACGTATCGCGCTGCAGAATGTTGACGATCGCCGGCACGCGGGTCAGCCGGAAGAACGCCTGCCCGCCTTCTTCCTGGTTCAAACCGTCCGCCGTGCTGCGCGTGTAGGACGTGCGGAACGCGATGTTCCAGTCCGTGCCGACGCCCTGGTCGACGTTGAGGCGGAACGCTTCGCGCGTGAAGCCCTGGAGGTAGCGGATCGCGCCCTCTTCGCGCCGATTGTCCGCGCTCGCGAAGAAGCGCGTCGACGTCCCGAAGCGGCCGGTGAGATCGACGCTGTTTTCCATGAACGGCTTTGGCGTGACCATCTGGTTCACGGCGTTGTACGACGTGCCGGGCCAGGGTTCGATCTGGAACCGCTGGCGCAGCGGCGCGCCCGAAATCGTCGCGCCGGGATCGATGGGGAAGCCTTTCGGGGGGAGCGCGAAATCGCCCGGTGCGTTGTTGATGCGCGCTTGTTCGGTGTGATAATCGAAGGTGCGGGCGCAGAGCGGCTGGCCGGTCACGGCCTCGCAGAACATCGTGCCCGTTTCATCGGTCGCCAGCGCCTGGTATTGCGCCAGCCCGAAATCGCGCTCGATGTCGCTCATGCCGGCTTCGGTGCGCACGCCGAACTTGATGCCTTCCAGGGCATGCTGGCCCGACTTGGTCGTGATGTTGATGACGCCGTTGCCCGCGCGCGCGCCGTACAGGGATGCGCCGGCCGCGCCCTCGACGACTTCGACGCTCTCGATGTCACGCGGATTCAAGTCGGAGAGGTTGCCGTTGATGATCACGCCGTCAACGATGTAGAGCGGGTCCTGGCCGCGCCCCGCCGCGTTGATCGACGTGGGGCCGCGCAGCAGCACCGCGGGCTGCGCGCCGGGACGGCCGCTCGCCGACACGATGTTCGCGCCCGGGACCTTGCCCTGCAGCTGCGTCAACGGATTCGATCCCGGCACCGGCAGCTGCGATGCGTCGACGCGGTTCACCGTGAACGGCACCTTCACCGCTTCGGTCGCTTCCTGCGTGCCGGTGACGACGACGGCCTCGAGCAGGTTGACGTCGTAACCGAGCGTGAGGTCGACCGCCTGTTCGCCGGGCGTGAGCGTCACGGCCTTGCTGCCGGGCTTGAAGCCGATGGCACGGACGCGGACGACGACTTGCTGGCCGCGGACGCGGGCGCCGGGGATCGTCAGGGTGTACTGGCCGGTCGGATTGGTCACGACGCCGAGTCGCATTTCGTCGATCACGACGTTCGCGCCCCCAACGGGCTCGCCGCGATCGGAGCTGATCGTGCCACGCAGCACGGCGTCTTGCGCGCGCGCCGTGCGTGTGACCGCGAACAACAGCGCCAGCGCGCCGAGGCCGACAAAGAGCAATCCACGACGATTGTGGAGCATGGAGAAATCCTCTCGTGCGGAAGGCAAAGCAGGGCGGACGGGCTCGCTTGTGCGAGCCCGCTCGGAGAAAACGAGGCTTAGCTGACGTATGAGCGTGACAGTCATGACGCTCAAGGTTCAGGTGACGGCCTGAGGGCCTGGCGCTTAACTCAGCTTTCTCCCCGGTTATACGCCCAGTTGCTGAACCCTGTCAACCCCCAGTTCGTCCGGGTTGCATCCATCCTGCGGCGCTCTATATCTGAGCCATGGCTGTCGTCCCCGCTCACATCCTGGCTGCCTGGAGCCTTGGGATCGCCACGGTCCAGGCTCAAGGGCACGCAATTCCTTCCCGTGCGGAGGGGGTCATCAGCGGGCAAGTGGTCGACCAGCAGTCGCGCGCGCCGATCGGTGGTGCCGTGGTCAACCTGGTCGGCATGCATCTGCACACTCGCACCGATAGCGGCGGTCACTTCAACAACTCCGGTCTTGTCGCGGGGACCTACATCGTCGAGGTCCGGGCGGTAGGCTACGGGGTGACGTCGTGGGTCATACGGCTCAGCGAGGGCGAGGCAATCGACTACGTCTTCGAGGTGGTCCCGCTTGGCGTGGATCTCAGTCCCGTGGTCGTCGAGGGGCAGCCGGGGTATTTTCAGCGCCGCATGCAGGAATTCGAGGAACGCCGCCGCGCCGGGCGCGGGATCTTCATTACCGAGGACCAGATTGCCGCGAGCCACGCCAATACGGTGGGCGACTTGCTTCGCGGCGTGCCGGGCCTGCGACTCAGCTGCCGCTCGGGCAATTGTACGGCGCAGATGACGCGAACCGCCCGCGGGGTCTGCGCTGCCGACTGGGTGATCGACGGCATGCCTGCCAACATGTCGGGAACTCCGCGTCTTCCCGCGCTGGGGATCGTCGCCATCGAGATCTACCGTAACCCCAGCGAAGCGCCTGCCGAGTTTCTCCGGGCGGACTCCGATTGCGGGGTCATCGCCATCTGGACCAAGTCGGGCCCCCCCTCCTGATCCGCGCGCGCGTTCGCCTCTGCATCTTTGCCGCCGCGCTCGCAGTCGCGGGGAATGCGCGCGCGCAAGGACGCTCCAAAGGCGCCGCGAACGCGCCGGTCACCGTGTATGAGATGGCCGATTTCCAGTGCCCGGCCTGCCGCATGTTCACCGTCACGGTGCTGCCCGCGCTCGACAGCGAATACGTGAAGACCGGCAAGGTGCGCTGGGTGTTCATCAATCTGCCGTTGACGAGCATTCATCCGAACGCGATGGCAGCGGCGGAGGTCGCGATGTGCGTCTCCCACCAGAGCACGCAGCGTTTCTGGGCGCTTCACGACGCGCTGTACAAGTATCAGGACGACTGGGCGAAGCTCGCGCAGCCGCGCGACACGCTGGTCGCGCTCGCGCAGCGCTCCGGCGCCGACCGCGCGCGGCTGCTCGCCTGTCTCGCCGACGGTAGCGGGCGGAAAGAAGTCGAGCTCGATGCCGCGCGCGCGGCGCGCTCGGGCGCGCACGCCACGCCTTCCTTCTATATAGAAGGCGGCTTGCTCGAGGGCGCGCCGTACACGCCCGATCCGATGCGCCACATCCTCGACTCGATCTACGTGGTTCGGGCGCACGCGCCCCCGCCCTCAAAGTGAGCCGGCCTGCCCTGTTGTACCGGCTGAGCGTCCACGTGGCGACGCGCGCCGCGCCGTTGGTCGCGCGGTTCGATAAAAAAGTGGCACGCGGAATCGACGGGCGGCGCGGATTGGCCGCCCGTCTTTCGGCCTGGGCGAGCGCGAACCGCGATACCAAGCGGCCGCTCGTGTGGATGCACGCGCCGTCGGTGGGCGAAGGCTTGCAGGCGAAGCCGGTGCTCGAAACGCTCCGCGCCGAGCACGCCGACTGGCAGCTCGCGTTCACGTTTTTCTCGCCGTCGGCGGAGCGCCTCGCGAAGAATCTGCCGGTCGACATCGCGGACTACCTTCCGCTCGACCGCCACGACGAGGTCTCGGCGGCGCTGGACGCGCTGCAGCCGACCGCGCTCGTGTTCAGCAAACTGGACGTCTGGCCCGAGCTCACGCTCGCCGCCGCGCAGCGCGGCGTGAAGCTCGGTCTGATTTCCGCGACGGTGGCGCCGCAGAGCTCGCGGCTGCGCTGGCCGACGCGCGGCTGGTCGGTGCCCGCGTATCGCGCGCTCGACCGGATCGGCACGATCAGCGAGGAGGATGGCGAGCGCCTCGAGCTGTTGGGCGCGCGACCGGAAGCGATCGCCGTTACCGGCGACACGCGCTACGACAGCGTCGCCGAGCGCGCCGCGCGGCTCGACAGGACGCGCGAGCCGCTCGCGCGCCTTGCGACGACCGCGCCCGAGACGTTCACGATCGTCGCGGGCTCGACCTGGCCCGCGGACGAGGCCGTGCTGCTGCCCGCGTTCACCGACCTGCTGCACCAGCTGCCGACCGCGCGGCTCCTGCTCGCGCCGCACGAGCCCAATCCCGATCACCTTGCCGGCATCGCGGAGCGGCTCAAGCATCTCAAACTGCCGCGGCCGGTACGGCTCTCCCAGCTCGAGCATGCGAAACCAGGACCGGTGATCGTGGTCGATCGCGTCGGCATTCTCGCCGATCTCTACTCGCTTGGCGACGCGGCGTTCGTGGGCGGCGGTTTTCATCGCGCCGGGCTGCACTCGGTGCTCGAACCGGCGGTCTTTGGGGTACCAGTCGCATTCGGCCCGCATTGGCGGATGAGCCGGGATGCGGCTTTATTGTTGGAGCAAGGTGGCGCGGTGGCCCTGCCGGCCCCGGCCGACGCGCGTCACCAGCTGCATGCGCAGTGGCTGACCTGGCATCACGATCCCGCGGCACGCAAGCGCGCGGGAAAAGCGGCGAAGGACATGGTGCAAGCGGGACGCGGTGCATCGGAGCGGACCACGGCGCTGGTGAGCGGGTTGGTGACTGGTTGAAACGGCTGCTGCTGTTCGTTCTCCTCGCTTCCAGCTGTTCGCGTTCGACCAAGCCTTCCACACCGATCTGGCATGACGAAACAGGCTATCGCTGGCGCGCGCTCGACGTTCCGCGCGACAAGCTGACGCCCGGCTTTACACTGCTCGACCCGTCACGGACGGGGATCGCTTTCACCAACACGGTCAGCGAATCGCTCATCGTGAAAAATCGCCAACTGGCACAGGGCGCCGGGGTCTGCATCGCGGACGTCGATGGCGATGGACGCCCGGATGTCTTCCTCGCCCGCACCAAGGGGCCGAATGCGCTCTACCGTAACCTGGGCAATTGGCGATTCGAGGACATTACCGCGAGCGCCGGCGTCGCCGCAGACGACCGAATCCACACCGGTTGCGCCTTTGCCGACGTGGACGGCGACGGCGACCAGGACCTGATCCTGTTATCCCTCGGCGGACCCAACGCCATCTATCTCAATGACGGGCATGGGCACTTCACCGAGCACCGGCTCGCGGACAGCGCGGGCAGCATGACAGTGGCGGTCGCGGACGTGGACGGCGACGGCGCGCTCGACCTCTACGTCGTGAACAACAAACCCTA
>DATGEQ010000073.1:0-2443 GCA_035309945.1 Gemmatimonadales bacterium
AAGCGCAGCGACTCGGGCTCGAGAGCTACGCGAGCGATCTGAACCCGGTGGCTGTGCTTATTAACAAAGCGATGCTCGAAATCCCGCCCAAGTTCGCCGGAAGACCGCCCGTGAATCCCGAGGCGCGGGCCGATGTTGCGCGCAGTGGGGCGTGGCACGGCACGGGAGCTCAGGGACTGGCTGAGGACGTGCGCTACTTCGGCCGGTGGATGCGCGACGAGGCCGTGAAACGCATCGGCCACCTATACCCTAGCCCCAAAATAAGCGCGTTTGCGGCTCGGCCGATGACGTGAATCGCGATGCGATCGCGGCGCGGACCTCGCCTGTCGGGACGATGTCCCGTGGCCCTCGCCGTTCGATTGTCGTCATCGGTGGATCCTCCACACGCGCGCCGTACGCTTCAGTGCATCCGGGCCTCGCTATCCCGGTTTCAGTGCCCCCGGTCAGCATCGCAGCGGCGCGCGCAGCTGATCGAAGCCGCGGAGGAAGACGGCCTGCCACGGATTCCACGCGAGCAACCGGAACACGAGACGGCGACTCGTGCGCACGACCTGCACCGGGATCAGCATAAACGCGTGGAGAAAAGCTTTGAATTCCATCCGCAGGACGGCAGCCTTCTCAGCGGCGTACCGCGCGGCCCAGCGGCCCGTGGTGGGCAGTCGCAGGGCGAACCACGCCTTCAGCGTCCACGCCAGCGCGGTCATGACCATGTAGGCCCCATTACTCAGCAACGTGTCCACCGGCATGCGGGTCGCCCCGACACCGTGTTTCAGTTGATCGATCAGATTCTCCTGGTTACACCGGTCGTTCGCCAGGAAGACCACGTCGGCCGCGGCCGTCTCCCGATCATTCGTGAGATAGAAGAAATAGCGGATCTCGTCGAACAGCCGCTGATCGCCTTGCTCCACCGAGATATTCTTGCGGACCACCACCATCCGATACGGCTGCGCGCACGTCGTGGGCTGGTACGGAAACTCCGCGACCGCTTCCGCCTCCAGGCGCAGGTTTTTAAACGCGCGCTCGACGATACGGGCCTCTTTCACATTGGCGGGCCGCTCGCGCGGCTCCGTCTGGACCTCGTACGGCGGGCGTCGCACCAGGCGCGTCCACGCGCGCCGCGGCAACGCGTCGGCCTCGCGGATCAGATTGGCGCGCGCATCGTACCCGAAGACGAACCGCACCTGGGCGGCGTCCCACCGATCCAGGTGCTCGGTTTGGCTGAAGTCCGTATCGCCGCGGAACGTGACCCGGCGAAACCCCGCCTCCTGGCACAGGGCGCGTGCCTGGTCGAGTCGCATGGCCGCGCCTTCCGACGAGGGCCGGTTGCCGCTGCGGTTGATCAAGAACAGCGGCTCTTGCGTGTTGGCCAGCGACACCACCAACGGGTGATAGCCCCAGACGCCGGTATACGCGATGTCCATCCCTTCTTTGCATTGCCCCGTCGTGTCCGCCAACGTCCCGTCGGCGTCGATCACGGCCTCGTCGAAAAACTCCACCGGTTGGGCGCGCCAGGTGCGCACGCGCGTCTCGTTGATCGCGGTCTGCAAGGCGTCGATCGCCGCCGCGTCAAACCGCCGACAGAAATCGCCGGCGGTCGTCGGATCCGGGATGCGCTGCGCCCCCAACGCATCGAGATAGACCTCATCCTGCCGCCGCTGCTCAATGTCCTGCAAGCACGTCCCGCCGCATAACACGTTGTACGCGATGCCGAGCACGTGATCCGACTCGTGATACGGCAGATGCACCTTCAACACCTCGACGTGCCGATCGATGGCCTCGACCAAGCCCGTCTGCTGCGCCAAGCGATGCATCGCGCCGATCCCGCCGCTGGCCAGTCCGCGAATCCGATCACCGTGTTCATACTGCACGTTGCGCGCCTGATACATCGGCCTCGGTTGCGCCGTCCATGTCCGCGGCCGCAGCCGCCGCTCAATTCGTTGTTTGCGCCGTCTCACGTTTTGATGTCTACTCGTCTTCACTCGAAATGTCCCTCCTGGTGTCAGAGCTTCGGGTTGGCCGCCGTGAAACTCTGCTCTGAGGTACGGACATTTCGAGTGTTTTGTTTACACGCCGAGCCGCAAACGCGCTTGTACTGGGTCTAGCGCCGCCTGGTCTCGTCGACTGGATCCAGGAGGAACTGGATCAAGCGCACCAGCAGTATGCCGGCGGCGACAGCGCGCGCGTGGCCGACAGCGACATTCAGCCCGGGTTGCCTTTCCTGTTCAACCGGTTGGTGGAGGCGTGAGTGTTCGGCAGGACGTGAATTGTGACGACCTGGCAGATGTGCGCCGGGCTCGTCAGCGCCGATCTGCGAGACGATTGTGCAAGAGTATGTGACGTATCGAGGAGCCCGAGTGCTGAGCGGGAGCCCAGCCAGGCGAAGTCGACCACAACGCGATCAGAAGCGCCAACAGACCTAACGGAGTGCCGACCATGACGGCGA
>DATGEQ010000074.1:0-7634 GCA_035309945.1 Gemmatimonadales bacterium
CGTTGGGGTCCACGTACTTCATGGTGTCGCCGCGCGGCGCGTCGGCGAGGGCCCGGGCCGCGGCCGCGCGCTGCGCCGCCACCTGGAGCTGCGCCTCGGAGGGCTGCTTCCGGACGATGAAATAGTAGTAGGCGCCGTAGCCGGCGCCGGCCAGCAACAGCGCGATCAGCAGGTAGTTGAGGAAGGGGCTGGGCGGCTTGGGCTCCTCCTTCTGCTTCGGGGCCCGCGGCATCGAGCGGTCCTGGAGGCAGAGGGGGCAGCCCTCTTCCTTATCCGAGTCGTACACGCGTCCGTGCTTGGGACAACGAACCAGCGGCACCGGTCACCTCCTGGTGTACAATCTACCGCCGGTCGGGGTTGAGTGCCTGCCTATGTCCATGTAGCTTTTGAAGTTCTCAGGGGCCGGCTTGGAGCCGTGGTGGCTGTAGCTCAATTGGTTAGAGCGCTGGACTGTGGCTCCAGAGGTTGCGGGTTCAATTCCCGTCAGCCACCCTCGGAGGTCCGTAGCTCAATTGGTAGAGCACCGGTCTCCAAAACCGGGGGTTGCAGGTTCGATTCCTGCCGGGCCTGCCTAGCCGCCGCACACCGCGCGGCGGCTTTTTTGCGCGCGGTAGGGACCCAGGTACACTTGGGGCCGATGCGGCGTAATCGGCATGAATGACCGCGCCGGGACACGCACGTGCTTCCGCCGGAATTATCTGGATCTGTCGAATCTGCGCGATGAGACCCGGATCGGGTGCAAAGTCGCGTGGTGGTTGGGGAGAGCAGGCAGCGATGAGCAGCAGTAGGCTAAGTCGTTCACCCATCATCGACAGTCGCGTCTTGAGCATTCTAGTTGCCCAGTCCCGCGCGCTCGAGCAACCGCTTGAAGCGCGGCTGTCCGCGCGCGAAGTCCCATTCGGGTCCCACCTTTAGCGTCGTGAGTTCGCTCGGGTGCTCCGCGTACGCGCGCTCCAGCCAGGCAATGGTCTGGCCCGTGTCGCGCAGGCCCGCGTATGCCCCGGCAAAAAACAGCGCCTGTACAGGCTCTTGTCGAGCGGACCGTTGTAGCTCACGCAGGGCGGCGCGGGCGTCCGCCGCACGACCGGCCCGGCCGTAAACGTACGCGAGCTCGGACCAGTACACGGGCGCCGAAAGCGCCGTGCGACGTTGTTGGACGTCCGCGAGCGCCTCGGCGAACATCCCTTTCTCGACGTACGCCCGCTCGATGAGATGGGCGCGGGGGAATTCGGGGTCCAGCTCGAGGATCGACTTGCATTTGGCGATCGCGCGGTCGTATTGCCGCGCGTACAACAAAATGGCCCCGTTGTCGGCCGCAATGATCAGGGACAAGGGGTCGAGCTGGCGGGCGCGCTCGCTCTCGCGCAACGCCTCGTCGAAGCGCCCGCGCCACATCAGGTGCTCGGCGTACCAGTGGTGCGCCGTCGCATAGTTGGGGTTCAGCTGGATCGCGCGCTGGAATTCGCGCTCCGCCGTCTGCCAGTCCAGATCGCTGTTCTGCACGATCAACGCGAATGCCGTGTGTGCCTCGGGCATCAAAGGATCGAGCTCCAATGCGCGCAGTACCGCCGCGCGCGCCTTGGTATACCTGGCCGCCGGCGGCACCGCACTGTAACCGGCGAGCAAGGAGTAGGCATCCGCCAGCGCGGCATAGGCGCGGGCGTAGCTCGGGTCCTTGACGACGGCAGCCAGGAAGTAGCGCGTCGCGGTATCGAGGTCGGGAACGGTCCGCTTGTTGAACGCATATTCGCCGCGCAAAAACAGATCGTAGGCGGCGAACGCCGGTGCGGCCGTGGAGGAGTCGCTCGGCGCAGGCGAGCCGTGCCGGCCGACCGAAGACTGAATCTCGTTCGCGATGGTTTGCGCGATCTCGTCCTGCAGCGCGAGCAGGTCCGCCGGCCGGCGATCGTACTGCCGCGACCACACCTGCGTCTGATCGCGCGCCCGGATGAGCTGGGCGGTGATGCGCAACTCGTCCGCATCGCGCTGCACGCCTCCCTCGAGCAGATACTGCACACCCAGCTCGCGTGCGACCTGCTCGAGGGGCGCATGCGCGGCCTTGTAGTGCATGACGGATCCCCGGGCGATAACGCCCAGGTATTGCGGATCGCGCTCGCCGAGCCGCGTGATCATTTCTTCCGTCAAACCGTCGCTGAAGTATTCTTGCTTCGCGTCACCGGTCAGGTTGTCGAACGGCAACACCGCGACCATCACTCGCGGGGGCGGAACAGCGCGCGCGCGCGTCATGACAAAGGCACCGGCCCCGACGACGACGAGCAGCCCAACGCCCGACGCGATCCACACGCGGCTCCGCAGTCGCGCGGGAGGGACGGGCGGTGGGGCGGGAACCTCAGCCACGACGGGCGCCGGCGGACGTGCCGGCGCGACCGCCCCGGTGAACCGATAGCCGCGTCCGGTGATGGTTCGGATGAAACGAGGATGTTCGGGGTTGTCGTGCAGAACCTGCCGGATCTTCCGAATCGCACCGTTGATGCTGTTGTCGACGTCGAGGTGAACGCCTTTCCCCCACACCCGCTCGACGATTTGCTCGCGGGTGACCAGCTGCCCCCGCCGCTCCATCAGGAGCAGCAGGATCTCCATCGGAATACGCTCCAGCTTGAGCGCCTCACCGGACCGCCGGAGCACGAACGCTCCCGGATCGAGCTCAAAGCCTTCGCCAAACCGGACTGGATCCATCGCTTCAACCTCTGTTTCAGCAAGCGCTTACAAAGGAACGAGAAAATAAGGCGCGCGTAAGACGTCCGACAGGTCGGCGCTATTGTCTCCCGGGCGGCCGCCCCTAAAGAAGGGGTGTGAAAGAGGTCCCACGTACGCCGCTGCCGGGAGGAACAATGAAGGCCCGTCTCGCCGCTGTGCTTGCCGCAGTTGCCGTCGTCGCATGCGAGTCGCCCACCACCGCAAGTCTCCCAGGTATTGTCGCCGACGCGACGGGGGACATGGTCACGTCTACCGACCCCACAGGCCAGATCGCGACTGTGAGCACGAGCGGCTCGATCGATTTGGGGAATCCATTCTTCCAGAGCCTGGGGACCAACGGCCGGAGCTGTGCGACCTGTCATCTGCAGTCCGATGGGATGGGGCTGAGTGCCGCGTCCGCACAGGCCGTCTTCGCGTCGCGCGGGCTTGCCGACCCACTGTTCGCGACTGTCGACGGGGCCAACTGTGCCAACGTCACGCCCGCTGACGGGGCGGCTGGGCATAGCCTGCTGTTGAACAACGGGCTGATCCGCGTCGGGCTCCAGGTTCCGTCCCCGGCGGAATTCACGATCGCCCTGGTCGCCGACCCCTACGGCTGCGCGCTGCAAGGTTCACCGCTCACCGCGTCGGTCTATCGCCGTCCGTTGCCCTCGACCAATCTGCGGTTCCTGAGTGCCGTGATGTTCGATGGACGGGAAACGGTTCAACCGCTGAACGATGGCGCCACGGACCTGGCGAACTTGCGGACCGATCTCACCCATCAGGCGATGGACGCGACGCTTGGCCACGCCCAAGCCAGCGCGTCACCGACACCGGCGCAGCTCAGCTCGATCGTGGACTTCGAGCTCGCGCTCTTCACGGCCCAGCGGACCGATAATGCCGCCGGCGTGCTGAATGCGCAGGGCGCGAGCGGCGGCCCGGACCCGCTGGCAAGTCTGCCGTACTATCCCGGCATCAACGATCCGCTCGGCGGCAATCCGACCGGCGCGGCGTTCAACTCCTCATCGTTTACGATCTTTTCTCCCTGGGCGAGCCTGAACAGCTCCAACCCCACGGCGGCGGCGCGCGCCGCGATCGCGCGCGGCGAGGCGATTTTCGACACGCATCCGCTGACGATCACCAACGTCGCCGGCCTCAACGACGCCTTGGCCAAGCCGGCGATCAGCGGGTTCTGTACGACTTGCCACGACACGCCGAATATCGGCAATCACTCTTTACCTGTGCCGCTCGATATCGGCACCAGTCACGCCGCGGCCTACGAGACGGCCGGCGAGATCTCGGCCGGCCTTGGCCAGCTGAGCGCGCCGAATCTTCCTGTGTTCCAGGTGACTTGCACGACCGGACCGCTCGCAGGAAAGGTGTGGTATACGTCCGACCCTGGCCGCGCCCTGATTACGGGGCACTGCGCGGACATGGGCCGCATCAAAGGACCGGTCCTGCGCGGGTTAGCAGCGCGGTCGCCGTATTTCCACAATGGGTCAGCCGCGAGTCTGTCGGAGGTCGTGGCATTCTACAATCTGCGGTTCCAGATGGGGTTGTCGGGTCAGGAGATGAGCGATCTCGTCGCGTTCTTGAGGTCACTCTAGTGCAACCGTCGCCTCGTTCCTGATGCGAACGAGGTTAAGCCGTTTTTCATCCCCTTGGCGGATGCGACTCCCAGCGAACCCGGGCGACATTCGGGAAGCAGTTCGCCAGAGTCGATGTGGACCTTAGAACCGGAGGGACTGTGAGAAGCACGAACCCGAGTAACCCGGGGCAGGGCGACCGCGAGAAGCAGGGCGGTCAGCAGGGTGGTCAGGGTGGTCAGGGTGGCCAGGGCGGCCGTCAGGGCGGTGGCGGTGGCCAGCAGGGTGGTCGCACGCCCGGTCGCCAGGATCAGGACCAGGACTACGGAGAGGGTGGCCGTTCGGGCGGCGGTCAGAACCGCTAGCTGAGCGGCTGTGATCCGTGATTGAAATAGGGGCGCAGCATGCTGCGCCCCTATTTCTTTTGCATCCTACGAGTCGAGCACCTCGCGCACCCGCTCGGTCAATTGCCGGACCGTGAACGGCTTCGGCAGGAACGCCGTGTTGGGGGCGACGATGTCGTTCTGGAACACCGCCTCCTGCGAGTAGCCGGACATCAGCAGGATCTTCGTCTCGGGTCGCTGCGCGACGAAGCGCCGCAGCAACTCGGGTACGCGCACGCCCGACAATACGCCGTCCGAAAGCAGGAGATGGATCGGGCCGTCGTGCGCGGCGGCGATCGTCATCGCGCTGTCGCCGTCGGACGCCGCGAGGATGCGATAACCCAGCCGCTCCAACGCTGACGCTGCGAGCTGGCGAATCGACTCTTCGTCCTCGACCAGCAGGATGGTCTCGCTGCCTCGCACCTCGACCGGCAGCTGCATCGGCCGCGACACGCGCGGGCTGATTTCGCACACCGGGAAGTAACACTTGAACGTCGTGCCGACGCCGAGTTCGCTGTACACGATCACGTGTCCCTGACTCTGTTTGATGATGCCGTACACGGTCGAGAGACCGAGTCCCGTGCCCTTGCCCTTTTCTTTAGTAGTGAAGAATGGCTCGAACAGCCGTCCGAGCGTCTCCTGACTCATTCCCGTTCCCGTGTCGCTCACGGCGAGCATCACGTACTTGCCGGCCGGGACCGACGACGCTCCGACCGCGTATGGCTCGTCCAGCCGAACGTTGCGCGTCTCGATGGTGAGCGCGCCGCCATCAGGCATCGCGTCGCGGCTGTTGACGGCGAGATTCAGTACGACCTGCTCGATCTGATTGGGATCGGCCATGATCGGCGCGAGAGCGGGATCCGATGCGGTCACGAGCCGCACCGCTGGGCCGAGTAGGCGGGTCAGCATTTTCTCCATGTCGGCGACGCGCTCGTCGAGCCGCAGCGCTTTGGGCTCGAACGGCTGCCGGCGGCTGAACGCCAGCAGCTGCCGCGTCAGTGCGGTCGCGCGGGCGCTTGCCTTGATGATCTCGTTGAGATCCTCGGCGTGCTGGGAGTCGGCCCCCAGGTCGTCGCGCAGGATGTCGGCGTAGCCGATGATGGCCGTGAGCAGGTTGTTGAAGTCGTGCGCCACGCCGCCCGCCAGGCTGCCGAGGGCGTCGAGCTTCTGCGCCTGCCACAGCTGCTGCTCGAGTGATTTCCGGTCGCTGACGTCCACCATGAAGTTCTCGAGCACCTGCTCGCCGTTTTCGTTCGCGCGCAGCGTGATGTTGCACAGAATCCAGATCGGCTTGCCGTCTTTGCGCCGCATGCGGCATTCGTAGTTGCGCAGGACCGCTGACTCGCGCAGCGCGGCCAGCATGCGGTCGCGATCGGCGGGATTCCACCACAGGTCGCGACCTTTCAACTTCATGAACTCAGCGGCGGAGTCGAAGCCGAAGATGCGCGCGAGCGCATCGTTGCAGGCGAGCATCGCCCCATCCGACGCGCGGCTCGTGGACACACCGGCGATCGACTGCTCGAACATCGCGCGATAGCGTCGCTCGGCAAGGTGCTGCTCGCTGTACGCGCGGTCGATCTCATTGCCGATGTGGCGTGAGAGGCGCGAGACGATGAGTGTCACCAGCGCCGCTCCCACGACCGCGAACCACGACGCGATGAGCACGCGGTCGCCGCCGAAGTATCCGCCGAAGCGCGCGTCCAGCAGCCCGATGAGGACGACGAGACCCGCGGTCGCCGGTAGAAACGCGCGCAGCATGCGCGCGCGCGGCGTATCGGCGAGCAGCGGCTCGAGCGGCCACACATCCGGTCCCGCGGTCACGACTGTCGCGACGCCCAGGAACAACAGGCTGAGCCCCGTGGGCAAGGCGACGGGAATGGTGCCGCCGCCGTACAGCAGCGGCGTCCCGTAGGCGTAGCCGAGCGCGACGGTGGCGCCGACGACGGCGGCGACCATCGCAAGCGCGCCGGCGTAGTGCGGCCGCGGACCCGTCGCGGCGATCGCGAGCGCCAGGGGGATGAGCGCGGCCGCCGTCACCGGCGACATCACGCCGAGACGCACGCGCCCGAACTCTCCCGCCGCGCCGCCGAGGAGCTGATCGAGCACCGCCGGCAGCACGAGGTTCACGATCGCCATCGTGGCGACGATCCATGCCAGCACGGTCCCCGTGTTTCGCAGGGTTGACTGACGCAGCGGCGTCATGCGCGCGATGAGCGCGATGCTCAGCGCGAAAAACGCGAGCGCGGTGGTCGGCGCCATGGGGATGAAGCGCGGTGACGGCGTGAGAAAGATCGACCAGCCGGCAGCCCAGCCGAAGAGCACGACGATGCTGTGCAGCGCGACAGTAGCGGTCGCCGCCAACGCCACGATGCGGCTGCGTGGCCCGGCAATTCGAAGGGCGCCTGTGCTCATAGAGATGGCAGCAGGATTAAAGAGTGAAATGGCGAATGCAAGGTCACGTGTCACGCGACTTGCATGACGGGAAAACCCTACGACGGATTCGTGGCTTGTTCGCTACACGTTCCACTGGTCGTAGCCGCCGTCCGGCCGCAGCAGCCACGATTCGGCGGTCGTCAACTCCCGCGTCAGAATCTCGTCCAAGCGCCTGCGGGCAGTCGGATCGAACACCGGCGTCATTACTTCGACCCGGCGGCGCAGGTTGCGCGGCCGCCAGTCGGCCGACCCGATGTAGTACTCCTCGCTTCCGCCGTTCGCAAAGTGATAGATCCGGCCGTGCTCGAGGAAGCGGCCGAGGATACTGACGACGCGGATGCGCTCGGAGAGGCCAGGTACGCCCGGGCGCAGAGTGCAGATGCCGCGCACGACGAGATCGACGTCCACGCCGGCCTGCGAGGCGCGATAAAGCGCCTGGATGACCGTCGAGTCCGAGAGCGCATTGAGCTTGGCGCGAATGCGCGCCGGACGGCCACTTTGGGCCTGCGCCGTCTCGCGCTCGATCAGCGCGAGC
>DATGEQ010000075.1:0-61301 GCA_035309945.1 Gemmatimonadales bacterium
AAGGGTAGAGCTGGAGCGCCGCGCGGAAATTGCCATGAGCGAGGCTATCACTGCCGCGCATGTGGCCGAGAATGGCGCGCCAGATGTAGACGTGAACGCTATCCATCATGTAGCCGGCTGTCTCGAGCGCGTTGTTCAGAACGGTTTCGGCTTGGTCGAACTGATGGGCGGCGATGTGCGTGCGCGCGACGGCGATCAACCCGTCCGTTTGGTTTTGCGCGGACAGCGTCGAGGCCAAAGCAAGAATCGCGATCGCTAGAGATGGGAAAAGGCGGGGGCGGCGTGACACGGTAATCGTGTATTTCGCCCGACGGATGTCGCCGGGTCAAGGCCCGCCGCTCAATGGGTCATAAGAAATCGCATGACGATCGTGTTGTAGTAGCCTGGGTTCCCGAGATGGACCGGATAGCCCGCCCCCGGGATCGTGGCCGTGGTGTCGTTTTGCAGGCAGCGCGCCAACTCGTCGCTGACGAGCTGAAACATGCGCGGCGTGCGGTCGCCGCGCACGAGCAGGATAGGCGTGGTGATTCTACTCAGCTCGGCGCAGGAAATAATCGGGAAATACTGCTCGCGGCTGGCGAGCATCTCCTGCCGGAGCTCGAATGCGTGAGCCAGCAAGTCGGCGCGACTTGCAGGCGGCAGCTGATCGAACCGCCCAGGGCCATGCAGCGCATCGTAGATGATCCGGATTCCGGCGACCGAATCGCGGTGCGTGAACGCGGCGCGCGCCGGGTCGAACGAGTTGGTGTAGAAGGCGCGCCGCGCGGAGTCGCCCGCCTCCGTGCCGGTCAGCAGCGGGAAGATCGGCGGCTCGGCCAGGACGAGCGAGCGCACGAGCTGCGGGTGATCCAGCGCCAGCGCCAGCGCGACGTAGGACCCATAGCCCGAGCCCACGATGTGCGCGGGCGCGAGGTCGAGCGTCAACAACATTGCGGCGAGGTCCTCGGCGTGCAGCTTGGGCGAATAAGTCTGGTTGTCTTCCGTTTGGGGATTCGGCGGGTGATAACGGAGGCTGTAAACCAGCACGCGATAGCGCTGCGCAAACGCGATCTCCTGCGCGTTCCAGGAGCGGTAATCGGCCAGCGATCCGTGCACGAACACTACCGGCGTGGCGCCGCTGTCGCCGACAACGCGGTAGGTCAGGCGCGTGCCGTTGAACGTCGCGGCGTGCAGGGTCCGATCGAACGAGCGCAGCGCCGGCGCGGCGGGGGGAGCCGGAGCGACCGGCGCCGTCTTCTCGGGGGCCGCATTGCCGCCGCAAGCGGCAATCACCAGAGAGCAAATGAGGACACGCATCGCTACAGGATGAGGAATAGCGTACCAAAACGCCACTAGCGGACCAACCAGGCCGCCGCGGCAGCCACTTTCTGCTCGGCACGCCAGTGGTCCGCCGCCGTGCCAAGCTCGGCGACGCGTGCTTTGGCGGCATGCGGTGGGCAGCGTAGCGCTTCGGCGAGTGATTCGAAGGCATCACGCTCGAGGATTACTTCGACGCCGATGCCGCAGCGCTGCAGGCCATCAATAAGGACAGTCCGGAACAACCGGCCTTCCGAAGCATGCGCGCGCATGTGCGGGTTAGTGATTGTTGCAGGATCGGTGAGCGACGCGACGACGACTCCTGCTCGAGCTACCTGATGCTCTTCGCGATATCCGGCCACGAGCTTGGCGATGGCGCGCCGAGAGAAGCGCTCGATTCCCTGCACGAGACGCGCCACCTTGGCGGCGTTCCGTTGCGCGGTGCCAAACCCGGCGTGATAGGGCTGGCGCGCGTGCGGGACGGCGGGATCGCTCAATGCGACAATGCGCGTCTCGATCAGCCGCGGTGTCTTTCTGGGTCCACCGAGAAACGCGACGGCGGCCCAGCCCGATTTCACGCGGAAGCCCAAGCTGCAAGAGTCGAGTTTCAACCCCAATCCTTCGAATCAGGCGCCACACGGCGCATGGCGCGGAGAAACGTAAATGCGTGCGGCGTGTCTCGTGCGCCGTCGTGGCTTGACGCGGGTGTGCCGAATTGCAGGCCTTCCACTTTTTCCGCAAGCACGTTCACGGTTCCGTCGTCCTTGGCCAATTTGCCGCTTACCAGCACGAACGGCTCACCGCGGACCGCGGCGCGATAGCGATCGTAGATGTCGGGGCGCACGATCACGTTCGTCATGCCGGTTTCGTCTTCCACCAGCAAAAAGACGGTGCCTTTGGCCGTTTCGGGCCGTTGGCGTGCGACGACCAGCCCCGCAACCCGACATTTGACGCCCGCCTTGAGGTTTTCCAGATCGCGATTGAGGGTGAGGCCGGAAGGTAAGGCACTGCGCACCAGCGTCAGCGGATGGCCGCTCGCCGAAAATCCCAGCGTGGCATACTCGGCGAGCAGGCGTTCATGGGGGGCGAGACCGCCGAATGCCAACCGCTCGTGTGGGTGATTCAGGGCGAGCTCGAGCTGGCGGCGTCCTCTGCCGTCTCCCGACCGGGATGCTTTGGGCGGCAGCCAGAGACCGACCTGCCAGAGAAGCTCCCGTCGCGTCAGGCCAAAGCCATCACAGCCGCCGACCCACATGAGTGATTCGATCGCAGTGCGTTTGAGTTTGGGCGGCGCCCGCCGGATGAAATCGCCGACGCTCTTGAACGGGCCGTGTTTTTCTCGCTCTTCGACCGTGGCAGTCGCGGTCTCTTCACTCCAATGTCGAATGAATCCCAATCCTATCCTTACAGATCCTGACTCCCGACTCCCGGTTCCTTCAACGGTGCACCACACATCACTCGCATTGACATCGGGCAACCGCATTTCAATTCCATTGCGCATCGCGTCGCGGCCCAGCGCATCGGTCGAGTAGAATCCCATCGGCTGATTATTGAAGAGCGCGACGTAGTACTCGACGGGGTGATAATGCCTGAGCCACGCCGATTGATAGGCGAGCAATCCGAACGCGGCGGCGTGTGATTTGGGAAACCCGAACTCGCTGAACGCGATCACCTGGCCGAAGATTTTTTCCGCGGTGGCTTCGGGGACGCCGCGGGCGAGCGCGCCCGCGCGAAATTCTTCCCAGAAACCGGCCATGAGATCGTGCGAGCGACGGCGGCTCATCGCGCGGCGCAACGCTTCGGCCTGTCCGGTCGTGAATCCCGCGAGAGCCTGGCACACCTGCAACACCTGATCCTGGTAGAGGATGACGCCGAGCGTTTCGGCGAGACAATCGCGGAGCAGGGGGTGGTCGACCGGTGGCTCGTACGGCTGGCCGGCGGCGTGCGCGCGGCGCTGCTCTTCGCGGCGTCGCACGTATGGGTTCACCGCACCGCCGACGATCGGTCCCGGCCGGACGATCGCCACTTCGACGGCGAGGTCCTCGAGATTGCGCGGCCGGCTGCGCCGAATCATCTGGATCTGGGCGCGACTCTCGATCTGAAACAGGCCGATCGTGTCACCGGCGCAGATGCGGTCGTAGATCGCGGGGTCCTCGAAGTCGATGCGCGACAAGTCGGGCGGCGTGCCTGTGCGACGCGCGATCAGCTCGACGCATTCTTCCACGAGCGACAGCATGCCGAGCGCCAGGAAATCGATTTTGATGAAGCGGGCGTCGTCGCACGAGTCCTTATCCCATTGGCAGACGACGCGGTCCGCGATGGCGGCGCGCTCGAGCGGCACGAGTTCGATGAGGGGCCGCGACGAGATGATCATCCCGCCGGGATGCTGCGACACGTGGCGCGGCAAGCCGCGGATCTCGTGCGCCAGTTGACAGAGCTCCTTCCAGAGCGGCGCGTCTTTACGACCGGCGAATCCGGGCAGATTGTCCATTTCGTCCGGGAGCTCGTCGGCGCGCCCGTCCGCGAGCTTTGCGACCAATTCGATTTCGCCGAGCGGCAGGTCGAGCGCCTTGCCGATTTCCCGCACCGCCGATCGCAGGCGATATGTGGGGAACGAGCACACCAGGCCGACGTGCTCGGCGCCGTAGTGCGTGTAGACGCGGCGGATCAGCTCTTCGCGGATTTCGCGCGGGAAATCGAGATCGATGTCGGGCACGGACGCGAGCGTCTCGTTCAGGAAGCGGCCGAGGAACAGCTTGTTGGCGATCGGATCGATGTGCGACAGGCCGAGGAGATAGCAGACGATGGAAGAGACGGACGAGCCGCGGCCGCGACCGGGCAGCAGGTTGCCCAACGCGCGACGCGAGCCCTTCCGGATATCGGCCGCCACTTCCCGCGCGAGATCGAACAAGTCGTGATAGACGAGAAAGAAGCCGCTGAGCTGGTGATGCGCGATGAGCTTCAATTCTTCCTCGAGCCGGCGCACCGCCTGGGTGTGATAGATGGAGCCGGGCGGATAGCGCTCGGTCAAACGCGCCTGGCACAATTCCGCCAAAGCCCGTGGGGCCGGCGCGCGATCGGCTCCGCGGAAGTCCGGAAATGCGTAACCCAAGTCGCGCGTCAAATCGAATGCTTTACAGCGCTCGGCAATGACCGATGTCGTGGCGACAGCATCCGGACAGTCGGCGTACAGCGACACGACTTCATCCAGTGGCCGCAAGTAAAATTCGCTGTTCGGATTTCTGAGCCGATGCGAGCCGTCCAGCGTGGTGCGATTGCGGATCGCGACCATGACGTCGTGCAAGCGGTGAAGGTTCCGGGTGTGATAATGGACGCTTCCAGCTGCCAAGATGCCAAGTTGCAAGTCTGCCGCTACGTCGATGAGCGCCCGGCTGATCCCCATGTCTCCCCGCACACGATTCCTCTGGATTTCCACGAAGAATCGGTCGGGGCCGAACAACGATTTGCAGTGGGCGGCGAGATAGCGAGCGGCGTTCAGGCCATCCTGCTCGAGCTTTCGCGGCAACAAGCCATCGCGGCGCGAGCCCGAGAGAATGATCAATCCCTCTCGTCGCTCCGCAATCGAGGCGAGCTGCAGGCGGGGATCGAGTCGCTCGGCGCCGAGGTGCGCCTCTGTGAGCAGCCGGCAGAGATTGGCGTATCCACACGGCGATTCGGCGAGCAACACCACACGTGCCCCATCACTGAGTGTGACTTCAGCGCCGGTGATTGCCTGAATGCTCAGGGCTTTGGCGGCGTGCGCGAAGGCGAGTGAGCCGTACACGCCGTTGCGATCGGTGAGCGCCAGCGCCGGATAGCCGAGACGGTGCGCTTCGGCAAGGAGCTCGTCGGGCGGCGAGGCTCCATCGAGGAACGAGAATGCCGAGTGGCAATGAAGCTCGACGTACATCAGGGCATCTGCGCGAACCAGTTGCCAGTGGTGATGTCTTCGAAGAGCACGACACGTTTGCCGCCGTCTAGCAGAACCGCGTAGTAGCAGCGTGCAATTGGCTGACGCCACCACTCGTCGTCGATGCTCCAGCTTTCAAGAATGGTTTCGATCGACACACCACCAAGCGTGATGGGCCGATGTTGATCATCACAATCGACCGACGCCGGGTGCGGCTCGTTTACGGCTCGAAGTCGATCAGTGCGTAGCGGCGCTCGGGCAGGCGCGACCATGGCTGCACCTCGATGACGTGGAAAAGATTGGCGCCCCCCCGTCCCTCCTTCAGGCGCATCCGGACTTCACGCGCGGCATGACGGAGCGCGCGCTGCTGACCGGAACGCGCGGCGGCTTGTGCGTCGCGCGCGAACAACTGCAGCTCGGTCGTGCCGGGCGCGAAGGCGGTGAACTCGAGGACGAGTCGCTCGACGCCGCCGGTGGGTGGAGATTGCTCGAGCCGTGTCTTGAGTGGGGCCGCGATGCGTGCGGCGTCGGCGGTTGGATCTTTCAGCAACACATTGACGAGCCAGGACCGATTGGTCGTGGGACCTGAAATTGCAGAGGAATGTGAATTGGTAGGGGCGCAGCATGCTGCGCCCCCGCCTCTCCAATCTCCAACCACAGCATCCCCTGCATTCTGATACGCATGCCCACATTCCAAATCGGCACGCAAGCGCAGCGCGTGCACGCGCCAACCGATGCGACGCGGATGCTTCAGCGCGCGGGCGATCAATTGGTCGAGCGTATGCATGAGCAGCTCGCGCTCGCCGACCGGCGTGAAAAACGTGAGCGCGGCGACGATCGGCTCCGGCGCCACGCGGCATTCGACCGGCTCGATGACGCGGCCGGCGGCGAGTTGCCAGAAACGTCTGCCGGCATCACCGAACTGCGCGGTGATCGCCGCTTCGGGCAGTGCGGCGAGCGCGCCAAGCGTGCGGATGCCGAGCTGACGGAGACGACGATGCGTGTCAGGATCGAGCGGGAGCACAGCGATGGGTTGGGAAGCGAGAAACTTCTGTTCCGCACCAGCTGGTACGACGACCGCTTCGCTCGGCTTGGCGCGGCTGGCCGCGACCCAAGCCGTGAACTTCCCCACTCCCCAACCCAGCCGTACTCCGAAATCCGCAATCCGCAATCGAATTGCTTCAATGATCTTCATGACTCCACCGAAAATTCCTTCCAGACCGTCGGCTCCCACGTAAGCCAATCCGAGCTCTCCAGGCTCAATGACCGGACTCACTTCACCCAGCGCCGCGAGCAAGGCGGCAAACTTTTCGTCGTAATGCACGGGATCGGGCTCGAGAAGTCGCAGGGTAGGGCAGAGACCGATCGCCTGACTGACTGTCATGCCGGGCTTCACACCGGCATGACGAGCAAGCGAGGACACCTGCCAGAGCTTTCGCGTCGTGTCCGTCGCGAGCAGCGCCGCCGGATAGCCGGCGAGACCCTCATGACGCGCCTCTTCACAGCGAAGCGGGAAGAGAGGAATCCAGACACAGGCAGCGAGCGAGCTCGAAAGACGATTCGACAATTGGCACACCCCAAAGGGACCCGAATATATCCCGAAACTGGTCAATGCCGCAAGGTGCCCTCCAAAGAGTTAAGACATTGGTATATTTAGACTTTCACAATGACCCAGCCAGATCTGTTCGGACCCGAGACTCTTCCCGCTCCAACTCCGGAAGTCGTCGAGCTGGCGAGGGCTATTCCGCCGGAGATCCGGTTTGGGACGTCCACTTGGACGTACGACGGCTGGTTCGGCGACGTCTACCATCGCCGCTATCGCGGCGCCCAACCGGCTAAACGTCTCGAGGAATACACGCGCTATCCGTTGTTTCGCACCGTCGGGATCGACAGCGCGTTCTACGATCCGCCATCGGAAGAAGAGCTCGCGGCCTATGCGCGCGCGCTTCCACCCGGTTTCCCCTGCGTAAGCAAAGTCTGGGAGCGCATCACCGCGAAGCGATTCGGGCAAGACACGCCGCAGCCCGGCCTTGCCGGAATGCGCAATCCCGATTTCCTCAACGCCACGCTCTTCAAGGACAACGTGCTCGGCCCTTACGGCCGCGTGTTCCGAGACCATGCGGGATCGTTTGTGTTCGAATTTCAGGCAATGCGCGGCAAGGATCTGCCCGATCCGCTGCAATGGGCGGACCAGCTCGATGCCTTCCTGGGCGCATTGCCGCGCGATTTCCGCTATGCCGTGGAGCTGCGCAATCCTGAGCTGCTGACACCGCTGCACGGCGAGGTGTTGAAGCGGTACGGCGTCGCGCACGTGTTCAATTCATGGACGGAGATGCCGCCGATCGGCGAACAGATCGATCTCGGCTGGACTATTTCGGCGGATTTCACGATAGCCCGGGCGCTGCTCAAGCCTGGCCGCCGCTACAGCGACGCGGTAAAACAATTCCAGCCGTACGATCGCGTGCAGGAGCCGCAGCCGGCGCTCCGACGGGACCTGTTCCGGCTGATCGACGTATCGCTCCGCCGCCGGATCGAGGCGTTCATTCTTGCCAATAACCGCGCCGAGGGAAACGCTCCAGGAACGATCCGCGCGGTCGCCCGGATGTGGCAGGAAGGTGACGCCGCGGGGGCCAGCTAGGGTAAGTATCAGGGGAGTCCGCCAGGAGAGAGCAATGCGCCCAACAATGTTTGTTGCCCTGTTCGCGCTGATTGTGGGCTGCGGCGGCCCGGATACCCAGCTACAACCCGCCGTGGTGGAATGGATGGAATGGCCGGCGGAGGTTCTGCAAAATACGCCCTTCACTGTTCGTCTCGTCGTATGGCAACAAGGCTGTGGGTTCGGGGCCTTCCGGCCCGGCGTGTCCGCCGATCAGTCCGCGGTCACCTTCTCGCCGTACTTTCTGCTTGACAAGAAGAACATCATCTGCGAGCCGGCGGTACAAGTCACGGCGATTGCATTTCTCGCGCTCGACACGTCAGGTACAGCTCCGGGGCTCGCGGCGCCGTATGCGCGAACCTTCGATATGCGGGCAGCCTCGGTCGTCGCCACCCCATCGTCGGCTGCTGATCCGGCGATACGAACCTTCGGTACGGTGGTGGTGCGTCCCGCCTCTCCCGACTCAAGCCGCACCGATGCCGCGGGGACGGTCTACACGAGCGTGGATTCGGCGGGGTGCGCACGCATTCGCCCGCTCGGACTCTATAGCCCAACCAGTTACCGGGTTCTGGATAATCCCGCGGATACGACGGGACTCAATGGCGCGTTTGTGCGCGGTTACATCTATCAGCCCGCAGCCCCCATCTGCGGTGAGACCAGAGTGTTCCACCTGGTCGCGCGCAACTAAGGCAGGCTGCCCCGCAACTCGAGCTCGCCTTGTACCGGCAGCTTTGCGGGCGTGTAGCGATCGATCATACCGCTGTGGTTTTTGAAGCCGTGCTTGCGGCGCAATTTCTCGATGCGCCGGCTCAGCGCCTTCGCGTACTCTTTCGGCGCGCCGGCCTGACGGGCGTACGCGCGCTGATAACGCGGCACCAGATCCGGAAAATGCTCGCCGAGTAGCGGCAAGAAGCGGTCGCGTACCGCAGCATAGAGCCGCAGGGCGCCGGCGTGGACAAAACGCGCTCCGGCCTCGTGAGCCGCCGCGAACAACGCGTCCAGGTGCGCGATGTCGTCGGTGATGCCGGGCAGGACAGGGGCAACGATCAGCCCGGCGTTGACACCCGCGTCCGCGAGCTTGCGCAGCGCGCGCAGGCGCGCCGCGGGAACGGGAGAGCGCGCCTCCAGTTTTCGCGCCAAGGCCGCATCAGAAGTGATCAGCGAGACGTGCACCTGCAGCTCATTGCGTTCCTGCAACCGCACCAGGAGATCGCGGTCGCGCGCAATCAGCGGACTCTTGGTGATGATGCCGAATGAGAGTCCTTCGCAGCGCGTCAGTCGTTGGAGCACCGCGCGGGTGATCTTGAACTTTCGTTCCGCCGGTTGATACGGATCCGTCGCGGTGCCGATCACGATGCATTCACCGAGCGGCACGCGCTTGAGATCGGCGTCGAGCGCGCCGACGACCTGTTGTTTGACGAAGATGCGCTTTTCGAACGCCTCCCAGCCGTGCGTGCCGCGGTAGTCCAGGAATTCGCGGTCGGAGAGCTTGCCGGCATCATGGGCGCGCTCCACCACGTAGCGATGCGTATAGCGGGCGTAGCAGTAGCTGCAGCCGAACTCGCACCCCACGTACGGATTCAGCGACCAATAATCCATGCCGGTCGACTTGGGTGAGTTCAGGACGCGCTGGGGAGCAAGGGACACGAACCGAGTGCCGCGGAGGCGCTCGTCTAGAACGACGGGACGACGGGGCGTTTGGCCCACGGGCTGTAACAGCGGGAGCTGATGATCGGGCTTGGTTCGAACGGCTCTTCCGCCCGTTGGTCCGTCCGCCCAACTGCGGTTAGCCACAACGCGCCCAACCACACTCCAGGCAGACGACACAGCCCGATTGGTGCGCGGTCTTCGAGCCGCAATCAGGACAGGCGGGATTTCTCGGCGGCTGGGGCGGTTTTGCCGGGGGTTTCTGTACAACCATACACCACCGAATATAACCCGAAGCTATTCTTTGGCCAGCTTCCTCCAGGCGAAATACACCGGCACGCCGACCAGGACGAGTAACAGGCCCAAAAATGAATAGGTCCGGGTGGCATCCTGGATGAGTAGATCGACCGCGATCAGACCCGTTAGGACGACATACAGCGCGGGCAACACTGGATACCCGGGTGCGCGCACCGGCCGCGGGATGTCAGGCCGTTTCTTGCGAAGCCGGAACAGGCCGAACGCAGTGACTGCATAGAAGACGACGGCTGCGAAGATCACGAAGTTGAGCAGCTGGCTATAGGTGCCCGAGAGACAGAGGAAGCAAGTCCAGATCGCCTGCGCGATGAGCGCGGCGGCCGGGGTCTTGAACCCGGGGTGCAGGACCGACGCGCGGCGGAAGAACAAGTTGTCGCAGGCCATGGCGTAGTACACGCGCGCGCCCGACAGAATGAGCCCGTTGTTGCAGCCGAACGTCGAGATCATGATCGCGATCGCCATGACGAACAAGCCCGGTCTGCCGAGCATGGCCTGCATCGCGGCGGTGCCGACCGGCGGGCGACCCTCGGTCGATGCGGCGGCGATTTGATCGGTGGGCAGGATATTGAGGTAGGCGACGATCGCCAGCAGATACAACGTGACCACGATCAACACGCCCGTGCCCATGGCGAACGGGAGATCCTTTTCCGGCTGCTTCATCTCCGCTGCGGCGAATCCGACGTTGTTCCAGGCGTCCATCGAGAACAGCGAGCCGACCATGGCTGCGCCAACCACGGGCAGCACGCTGAGTGTCAGTCCGGCTCCCCAGAAGTTCCCGCCGAAATTGGCGGCGATGGCGGACGCATTTCGGCCGATGGTCAAGCCGAGCAGAATCAGCGCGGCTAGGGCCGCGGTCTTGATGATGGTGAGCGACGTCTGAATAAACGCGGCCGTTCGCACTCCACGGACGTTGATCCACGTGAGCAGCACGATCGATGCGATGGCGAAAATCCGCTGCGCTGACAGTCCGACATCGATCGGCCCGATCGGCGCAGGGAACGTGACTCTGGTCCCGAGGAAGACGTCCGCCGAGAGTCCCGGCCATAGCACGGCGGTAAAGCGCGCGAACGCGACCGCCACCGCGGCGATGGTACCGGTCTGAATGACGACGAACAACGTCCAACCGTACAGGTAGCCGAACAGCGGCGAGATCGCTTCACGCAAGTAGACGTAATTGCCGCCCGCCCGCGGGTACATCGCGGCGAGCTCGCCGTAGGTGAGCGCGCCCAGCAGCGTCACGATGCCCGACAGGAGCCAGACCGCGAGCTCGAGTCCGGGGGAATGCACCTCGCGCATGATCTCGGCGGCGACGATGAAAATGCCGGACCCGATCATCGACCCGACGACGAGCGCGGTCGCATCGAGTCGGGAGATGGCTCGAACGAACTCGACGCGCTGTGGTTGGACCGGGGGAACGGGGGTCGTAGTCATCAGGCTAACCTAGTTGCCAATCCTGAGGGCCGCTATCTTCCGGCGGTCTTTCCACCCTCACCGCCCGAGGAGATACCGTGCGTCTCCTGCCGAGAGAAGAGGAGTTCTTCACCCTCTTCGTCGAAGTCGCCAACCGAAACAAAGAAGCTGTCGTGCATCTGCGCCAACTGTTCGAGGCGCCGCCGGACCGCCGCACGCCCCACATCGAAGCGATCAAGCGGCTCGAGCACGAAGCCGATCAGGTGACGCACGAAGTGGTGAACCGTTTGGATCGCACCTTCATCACGCCGCTCGATCGCGAGGACATCCACCAGCTCAGCTCCGACCTCGATGACGTGATGGACGCGATGGACGGCACCGCGCGCCGCGCGCAGATCTTCGGGCTGGGAGTGTCGCCGCAAGGCGTGCTGCGAATCACCGAAGTGCTGCAGCGCATGATGGCGGCGATCGGTGAGGCCGTGAGCCGCTTGAAGAAGGGCGACGACGTGATGCGCTACTGCATCGAGGCGAAAGAACTGGAAGAGGAGGGCGACGCGATCTACCACGAGTCACTCGGCACGCTGTTTGCGAAAGAGCGGGACGCGATCGAGCTGATCAAGTGGAAAGAGGTCTACGACAATCTGGAGCGCACGCTCGACGAGGCCGAAGACGTCGCCAACGTGGTCGAATCCATCACGATCAAGCACGGCTGATGGTCAACTCGGTCTGGTTCGTCATTGGCATCGTCGTCGTTGCGCTCTCGTTCGATTTCATCAACGGTTTCCACGACGCGGCCAACTCGATCGCAACGGTCGTTTCGACGCGCGTGCTGTCCCCCACAGCAGCGGTCATATGGTCGGGTGTATTCAACTTCGTCGCGTTTTTCGTGTTCGGCACCGCCGTCGCCAAGACGATGGGCTCGGGGCTCGTCGAGCTGGCCGTGGTCGATGCGATCGTGGTGCTCGCGGGACTCATCGGCGCGATCGCGTGGAACCTCATCACCTGGTACGCGGGATTGCCCTCCTCTTCATCGCACGCCCTGATGGGCGGGTACGCCGGCGCCGCCGTCGCGAAGGCGGGCTTCGCGGCGATCATCGCCTCGGGCTGGGTAAAGCCGCTGCTCTTTATCGTGCTGTCGCCGCTCATCGGGATGGCGATGTCGTTCATGCTGACGATCGCGCTGTCGTGGTCGCTATGGCGCTCGCTGCCGCGCTCGGTCGACCGCACGTTCCGCGTGGCGCAGCTGTTCTCGGCGGCGTTCATGTCGTTGAGCCACGGCAGTAACGATTCTCAAAAGACGATGGGGATCATCGTCAGCCTGCTCGTATCGCAACAGGCGCTGTTTGCGGGTTTCGGCGTGCCGGCGTTGCACCTCACGCGCGTCGACGTGATTCCGACGTGGGTCGCCTTTGCGGCCTACATCGCGATCGGCGTGGGGACGATGGCGGGCGGGTGGCGGATCGTGAAGACGATGGGGCAGCGGCTCACGAAGCTCACGCCGTTCAGCGGATTCTCCGCCGAGACGGGCGCGGCCGTCACGATCGCGGTGGCGTCGCACTACGGCATCCCGGTGAGCACGACGCACACGATCACGGGAGCGATCACCGGCGTCGGCGCCGCGCAGCGCTGGTCGGCGGTGCGTTGGGGAGTCGCGAGCCGGATCGTATGGGCGTGGATTCTGACGATTCCGGCGGCGGCGGGAATCGCGGGCCTCTTCTATCTGCTGCTGCGGGCGATCTTCTAGTCGAGTTTGAGCGTCAGCAGCCTGCGCTCGGTCATTTCTTCGATCGCGTAACGCACTCCCTCGCGCGCGAGCCCCGACGCCTTCGCGCCGCCGTAGGGCAGCCGGTCGATCCGGAAACCCGGAATATCGTTACCGTTCACGGCCCCGACATCGAGCTCAGCGTGCAGCCGGAACATCGTGTGCACGTTGGTGGTGAACACCCCCGCCTGGAGTCCGTAGGGCGACGCATTGGCCCACGCAATTGCATCGGCGAGTGACGGATAGGGCGTGACCGTCACGAGCGGTGCGAACACTTCCTCGCAGTTCACCTTCATGTGTGCCGTGGTGTGCGTGAGCACGGTCGGCTGCAGGAACATGCCGGTCCGCTTGCCGCCCACCACGATCTGCGCACCGCCCGCCACAGCTTCCGCAATCCAACGCTCGACGCGCTCGGCCGCGTCCGCGGCAATCATGGGGCCGACGTCGGTCTGTTCGTCGAGCACGTTGCCGACTTTCAGGTGCTTCACCTTGTCGACGAGCAGATCGAGAAAAGCCTGATAGACGCGCTCGTGGACGTAAATCCGCTGGGTCGAGATGCACGACTGGCCGGCGTAGGTGAATCCGCCGAAGGCGCAGCGCGCCGCGGCCCATGCGAGGTCGGCGTCCGGCTCGACGATCACCGCCGCATTGCCGCCGAGCTCGAGCGCGACGCGCTTGGTGCCGGCCTTGCCGCGAATCGCCCAACCCGCCTTGGCGCTGCCGGTGAAGGTGATGAGCCGGACGCGCGGATCCTCGATGAGGAGCTGGGCGACTTCCACGTGGCACGGGACGACGTTGACCGCGCCTTCGGGGTAGCCGGACGCTGTGACGATCTCGGCGAGACGCAGGGTCGTCAGTGGGTCCTGCGGCGGCGGCTTCAAGGTGATGGTCGCGCCGCACGCCATGGCCGGCGCGATTTTGTGCGCCGCAAGCAACACGGGAAAGTTGAACGGTGTAATCGCGGCGATCGGGGAGAGCGGAAAGCGGCGCGTGATGGCCAGTCGGCCCGTTCCCGCGGCCAGTACGTCGGCCGGCAGTACCTCGCCCGCGATTCGGGTGGCTTCCTCGGCCGCGTCGCGAAACACGAAGATCGCGCGGTCGATTTCGTTCTTTGCCTGGGTGATGGGCTTTCCCGCTTCGAGCGCGAGCGTCCGCGCGAATTCGGCGCGCGCCGCGTCGAGTCCGTCGGCGATTTTTCGCAAGCAAGCGGCGCGCGTAAAGGCGGGAAGCTCCCGGCACGCGCGCGCGGCCGCCACGTTCGCGTCGAGAGCCGCGCGTACATCTTCCGGTCCGGCGAGAGCAACGACGCCGACTTCGCCGCCGTCGTGCGGCGCGCGAATCACCGCGGTCTCGCGCTGCTGCTGTTTCTGTTTAGTCGTCATAGTCCTCAGTCACTGAATAGGCGACGCAGCCCACGCTCGGTTTCCGCCAGCGCATCCTGAAATTCCTTGAGCTCGCCGCCGTAGCCGAAGCGCAAGAAGCCGGGCATGCCGAAATGATCGCCGGGGCAGAGCAGCACGCTGTGCTGCGCGCGCAGCTTCTCGACGACCTCGGGCGCGGCGATCGCGCCACGATAGCGGGCCCAGCAGATGGCGCCCGCGTGCGGCGCATGCCAGCTGAACGTATCACCGAACGATTTGAGCCACGCCTCCATCACGGGATAATTGGCCTGAAGAATGCGCCGGGTCCGCTCGATGATCTTGTCGCGCACCAACGGATCGAGCGCGACCGCGGCGAGATGATCCGACGCGCCCGAGGGGCCAATCGTCGTGTAATCGTGGCGCGCCCAGGCTTCCTGGCTGAACGCCGGCTGTGAGACGATCCAGCCGATACGCAGACCGGGAAGGCCGTACGCTTTCGACAGTCCGTTCACGACGACCAGCTTGTTGTACCCGCTGCTCCAAAACGACTGCGTGGTCTTGCCGTCGCGTTCGGCGCCCTGATAGACCTCGTCGGCGAGCAGCCAGGCGCCGACTTCCGCGACGCGGTCGAGGATGGCCTTGCGCACGGTGTCGCTGAGGACGTGACCCGTCGGATTGTGCGGGTTCGTGACGACGACGAGCTTGGTACCCGGTACGATCGCGCTGCGGATCTCTTCGGCGTACGGCTCCCAGCCTTCCTTCTCGTGCAGTTGGAACGCTTTCGCTTGTGCGCCGAAGTTCTGGGCGAGTCCCCAGGTCTGCAGATAATTCGGCATCATCACGGCGACTTTGTCGCCCGGCTCGAGCAGGCGCCAGCAGGTCACGAAGTTCGCTTCCGAGCTGCCGGTCGTGACGAGCACTTGATCGGGCGATGCGCCGGGATAGAGGGCGGCGATGCGCTCGCGAAGCAGATCGGTGCCGTTCGACTGGCTATAGCCGAGGCGCACTTCGAGCAGCGGCAGGGCCGATGCGCCGGCGAGGCCGAGCAGCTCCTGGATGGTGAGCGGATGCACGCCGGATTCGGAGAGATTGAAACGCACCCGGTTTTCCCAGGTGCTTTGCCACCGTTCCAGCTCGAATGGGACGAATTTGGGAGTCATGGTTCGTAAAGCTGCCGCAGGTCCTCAGGTTTCTCCAGCCAGTAGTCGGGTGCCAGATCTTCCAGATGCGCGCGGTCGAACGGTCCCCACAGCACCGCCGCGGTCTTCACGCCCGCCGCGCGACCGCATTCCATGTCGTGCCGGGAGTCGCCCACAAACACCGTTTCTTTGCGCTTGACCCCGAGCTCTTCCACCGCCTTCAGCACGGGTTCGGGATGCGGCTTGAAATTCTTCACGTCATCGCAACCCACGATGATTTCGAACGCGTCGTCGAGTGCCGAGATGCGCAGGCCGCGCTTCGCGCCGTCGCGCAGTTTGCTGGTCACGACGCCGAGGCGTTTGCCGGCGCGCTGCAATCGTCTGATTTCATCCACGACGCCCTCGTAAGGTCTGACGAGCTCGTCGTGATGGGTGAGGTTGTAGGTGCGATACGTCTGCACCATCGCCTCGATTTCTTCCTTGTCCTCGGTGATCTGCCCGAACTGCGTCCAGAGCGGCGTGCCGAGGCCCTTGATCCACACGTCGTCGGGCGGCATCGGCTCGTTGCAGCGATGGAGCTCCATCGTGTGGCGATAGGACCGCAGGATGAGCTCTATCGAGTCGATGATCGTGCCGTCGAGATCGAACAAAAACGTGGTAAGCGTCACGCCCGGAATCTACAGCTATGTTGGAGGCAATGAGCCTGAAGGGACTATCCCGGTGCATCAGACGCGAACAATCCTCATTCTGTCGGCGCTCCTCGTTGCCTGCATCGTTGCGCTCTATTTCGGCGCGCAATGGTTCCAGCGCGAGCTGGCGGACAAGCCATATGTCGCTGAAGTAAAAGCACAGCTTCGCGCGCTCGGAGCCACGGAGGAAACGTTCCATCGCGACTCCCTCACGTATACCGATCAAGTCTTCCGGGTATGGACCCCAGGCGCCGGCACCGAAACTCAGGGCGTGCAGCTCCGCATTCTCAGCGCCACCAAAGACGGGCTGCTGGCCGAGGGACGTCACGACGGCTGGAAGGGGCGCTGCGTGATCGCGCTGGGCATGCAGGCGCGAGACAGCTTGCCGCCTGGCGAACCGATCTGCTACTGGAAAGGCGGCTAACCCGCCTGCGGGCACACGTCCAGGACCGCGACCAGCTCGACTGTCGTCGGGGAGTCGGAGAGGTCGGCCGGCGGTAGCCGCTGATGCCAGGCGAGCAAATCGTGCACCAAGAGCTGCTCGGGTCGTGAGAGCAAATCGTCGAGCAATAGCTCTTCCCCCGCCGTCATTCCCAACGCGAGCCGAGAAACCAGAGCATCGAGGGCCTGCAGCTGCGCGCCGTCACCGCGCCGCGCCGCGCGCCGGGCGGCCGACAGGACCCAGGGGATGAGCCGGCGGGCCAGCCGGTCGCGATCGCTCGCGCGCCAGCGCGCGTCCTGCACCGCTGCCAGGCGCGACTTGATCAACGGCGCAGCCGCGTCGATCGCCTGTTGTAGACGAGCGTGATCGCCGGGCATGGACTCGGCGCTGCGAGCCGCACCGAGCAGTCGCGTCGCCGCAACCGGATTGGTCCGCGCCGTGTCGCCTTCGACGATAATCGCTTCGACGAGCTTCGCGATCCGCACAATCAGCACGGTACACGATCGGTCGCCACGCACGGCCGCCCAGGCGCCGACTGGAACCGCGGATGAGCTTGGAGATGTCACTAGCGCCGCCAACTGATCGCACCAGTCGAGCTGGCCGCCGGTGCCCGCGACTTCTTGCGCTCCGACCTTCCGGGCCAGCCGCTCTTCAATCGCTAGTGCGCTCGCCAGGACCGGCGGCGGGAGAAACGTGACCGTCGAGATCGCTGCGTGCGTCGAGCCGAGGCGATCGATACGCCCGACACGTTGAGCCAGGCGGGCCGGGCTCCACGGCAGATCGTAATGCACGACCCGCTCGGCGTCCTGGAGGTTCAGGCCCTCGCTCAGCAGATCCGTCGCGATAAGCACATCGGTCTCGACGGCGGCAGCTGGCGCCGGTCCGCCTTGGGCGCGTGGCGCGAAGGCGCGCAACACCTCACGCCGCGGAGCATCGCCTGCGGCAAAGCGTCCGACGTGCCCAAAGACGGCGGCACGGCGCGCGAACCCGAGTCGTTGCATGAGATACCGCGCGGTCGGTTGCGCATCGGTGAAGACAATCGTCTTGGCGGGTCGCTCGAGCAGCAAGCGCTCCAGCGCTTCGGCCTTGGGATCCCCCGCCGCGTTCCGCGCCAACAGCTCTCGCAGCCGCGTGATCGTGCGGCGATCGCCGGCAAGTGAGGTGTCCGGCGCGGTGACGTTTTCGAGCAGCAGCGGAAAGAGGACCAGCTGAATGTCCGATTCCGCGGCGCGCGGAAAACAGCGCTGAAACTCCAGCGGCGTCAGCGCCCGCCCCTCACCGGCCGCGCGCGTGGTGAGGTCGAGGTAGGCGTCATGGCGCGCGAGCGCGGCCCGGAACGCCGCGAGGCTGGAGCCGAGACGGCGTAGCAGCATCAGGCGCAGCAATGGGGCGGCGCAGCCGCCGGCGCGAAGCATGGCAACACCGGCGGCGAGGTCCGCGACGAGCGAGTCGGCCGCGGGGGCGGCGCGCAACGCCTGGGTGGTCGAGCGTGGAAACAGCATGGCCACCGGGCCGCCCTCATACCCGCGCTGCACCCGCTCGCGCGAGCGCGCGACGATGACTCGCGCGACCGCGGCCCGAGCGAGGGACCGATCGGACTCGCGTCGCGCCGCGTTGCGGAGGGAAGGAACGCCCAGGGCGGCGAGGGCATGGTCGCGCAAGAAAAGGCGCAGCAGATGGAGGAGGTCAGCGACACTGTTGTGCACGGGCGTCGCCGTAACGAGGAGGACGCGACTGCCGACGACGAGGCGCGCGAGCGCGCGATAGCGATTTGTCTCCGGATTGCGGAAACGATGGGCTTCATCGACGACCACAAGGCCGCCGGTCGGGTGGTCACGAAGCGACTGCGGCGTTCGGGCGGTCGCGACGCTGAGAGATTCGTGTGTAATGATGGCGATATCCCGAATCCCAAAGCGATCCAGCAGCTCACGCCACTGTGGTACGAGCACGGCGGGAACGATCAAGCTGACCCGTTCCTTGAGCTCGAGCGCAATGGCGAGCGCCACGTACGACTTGCCCAGACCCACCGCATCGGCGAGCAGCGCGCCGCCGTGGCGCGCGATGATCGCGCTCAACCGCTCCGCGGCCGGGACTTGGTGCGGCGCGAGCCACGCCGGCCACGAACGTTGGGTCGCGGCTGGGGCGAGGGGCGCGCCGTCGAGCAGCGTTCGTGCTGCCGTCCCGATGACGTCGCGCGCCGGCGCTTCGACGCCCGGCGCGAGGGCGACCGCGAATGGCTCCGGCACCGGAACGAGGTGCTCAGAGAGAATTCGCGAACCCCGCGCCCCCCAGGGCGCGGCGGTCGGCGGCATCGAGCTGAAAGACATCGGCAATGAGATCGTCGGCCGGCTCGCAACATTCTCCGCGGCGCGCGAGCTCGGCCCAAACCGGCGCGCCCGCCGCTGGAATGGGCAAGCCGCCAACGACACGGGCGTTGAAGCGACGGAAACCGCCACGCGCGGGATCGGCCACGAGCCGCGCGAGCGCGGTCAGCCAGGAGGAATTGAACAACGCGGCCAGTGCAGCGGCGTCAGCGGCGTTACGCGTCGCGATGCCGTACAGGGTGTTGAGGGGCACGAGGTCGGATGCGGGCACTGCGGCGGTGAGGCGACGCCCTAGATCCGGCCAAACCACGCGATACGGGGCGCAGCCCAGCGCCGTTCGGAACAGCTGCCAAGGCGGACCCGCGCGATAGTCGGAGCGGCGGCGCAGCCGAGCCTCGTGCGCGGCGAGCAACGCGGTCAACTCCCGGGACAGGCGCGATAGCGCCGCGCCATCGGGACCGTGCGTCCAGGCGATGTAGCGGCGCGGCCGGCAATGCCAGGACGTGACGTCGCGGCCGCGAATCGCCGGGCGGGTTCCCGGGACTGCGCGATCGAACAGAAAGAGATCATCGGCGCCGGTCTTCACGCCGAGTTGCGGGGTCCAGCGATCGCTCACCGTGGGGAAGTCCGTGCGGAGGCGCCGGCTCACACGCTCGGCGTTGCGGCTGAGGACCCATGGACCGTCGTGTTGGAGCTGGCGTTGCGGAACCGTGAGCGCCGCGGGCTTTGGTCCGAGCGTGGTGGCGGTCAGCTCGGTCCCGCCGGGATCGGCCCGCGTCGCGACCAGCGCCATCGGGTAAACGGCGGCGCCGAAGGCCTGAGCCAGGGGCTCGGGTAGGGGCGCGGCCCGCTCGATTCGCGTCGTCTGCGCCAGTTTGCGGCGGAGCGACTCGGCGTAGCCGCTGGTCGCAACCTTGGCGGGGACGAGCAGCGCCACGACGCCACCCGGTCGCGCAAGCTCGACTGCTCGCTCGACGAATGCCACGGCAAGATCCGGGAGGTGCGCGAATCCGCCCGCGGCGGGCGGACGCCAACACGCATATCGCGCGGTGAGCGTCTCGCGAACCCGCGGCGGAAGCCGTTCGGCGCGCACCCACGGCGGATTGCCGGCTACTACATCGAAGCCGCCCTGCCGTAAGACGTCACCGAAATGCGTCTCGAACGAAAAGAAGGGCGCGGCCCTTTCGCGCCGCAACGTGCGTCGCAGGGCTTGGAGATCGCGCAGACTCTGACGTAACCGGACGAGCCGCAGGCGCTGATCGCGGTCGAGCCCGTGCCGGCGTCCAAAGAGGTCTCGCGTCTTGGCGACGCCGAGCAACTCGTGGATTGCAGACTCGAGGGCGATGCAGCCCTCGTCCAGCAGCGCGCCAGCCAGCTCCGCTTCAGCGCCGTTCAGCGCGGTCTGGGCGGCTCGCTTGGCGGATCCCGCCACGGCGAAATGCTCAGCCCGCGCGACTGTGAGTTTCCGCGCCTCGGCTGCGCTCGCCCGCACGGCGCGCCGGCCCAGCGATGCGGCGAGCGTCAGCGGATCGAGCAGCGCGTCTCCCTGCAACACGTGGCCATCGAGATTGGGCAACGGCGCGATCGTCGCGAGGTCGACGCTTTCCTCGTCCGCAACGAGCGCCAGCCAGAGCCGTAGCTCGGTGAGGCGCACGGCAGTTGCCGTCAGATCGACGCCAAAGAGCGAGTGGGCGAGGATGTCGCGTTTCACGGTGAGGACCGGGCCGTCGCCCGCGGCGCGACGGAGCGCGACCAGCTCGTCGAGCGCGCCAAGCAGAAAGGCGCCGGACCCTGCGGCGGGGTCCAGCACGGTCAGGCCGCGCAAGCTGGGAGCCGGCTCCGGGGCGACGCCTTCGTGCACCCAGCGGGCCGCGGCGGACGCGGCGATGCCAACCCGGTGCGTCAGCGCGGCCTCGATTCCGGCGCGCACGATCTCGCGCACGAGCGCGGCGGGTGTGTAGTAGCTGCCGCTCCGGCGCCGCTCGCCGGGATCCATCACACCTTCGAACACTCGGCCGAGCATGTCGGGTGCGATGAATTCGCCGGCGTCGTGCTCGCGCACGGAGAAGTGAAATCGCTCGAACAGATCGTCGAACGCATCCCGCCAGTCGAGATTGCTCCAGACGGCAAGCCCGAGTCGTCGCTCCAGAGGCGAGGGCTCGAACAGCCCGCCGTTGAGAAACGGAATTTTTCCCAGAGCGCGCGCCGCCGAGGCGCGCTGGCCGACAGGGCGGTTCAACGCGCCGAAGCACAAGGCGTGCAGGAACGACCGATGAAAATGGTGACGGCCCGTGAGCGCGCGGTCCAGCAGGTGCGCCACGTAGCGGGTATCGCCGTTGAGCCAACCCTTGGACTGGATGAAGTAGAGGAAAAGCACTCGAGTCAGCGCGGTCAGGGCGAGCGCGTGCCGGTCCACGCGCGACTGTGGTGTCCGCAGGCGGTCGGTCAGCCGATCGAGCGTTCCGCGGAACGCTCGAAAGAAGCGTGGCGAGATGCCTTCGCTCGCCAGGACCTCGCCGATGCGTAGCGAAAGCGCGAGCGCCGACTCGTTGGGCGCGGGCGCCAGACGCTCCACGATCGCCAGTGCCGCGCCGGACGGCTCGGTGAGCGAGAGCGTGGCCATACGCAGGCTGACGGGGCCGGCGGCACAGACCAGCCGGCGTGGCTCGCCGCCAAGGGCGCAGACGAGCCCACGTTCCGCGCTGGCCGAGAGTCGCCGTGCCGCCGCGCGGGCGGCGTCTTCCGGCGAGCCGGCCTCGAGCCCGAAGATGCGGAAGGCGCCGTGGCGCGCCACCAGCGCAACACGAGCGATACCGGCGGCGTCGTCGAGCCAGGCCGCAACAGGGATCGGCTCCCAAAAGGCATCGTAGCCGAGCGCGCCGAACAGCTCGCGGAGATCCTCGAGCCGCGTCGTGCGGGCGAGCAGGTCCCGCAACACCAAAAGCCCCTCGTGAAAGAGGGGCTAAGGTGGCGGCGACAGTCTGTTTCTTAGGTACCTAACGAGCGCACGTCGTATCGATTACGTGCTCTTTTTCAGCCGGATCTCGCCGTTGACGGTGCTGAGGTTGAGGCCGCGGCCGCCGGCGCCGATTGTGCCGTGTACGCGCCGCTGGCTGAACCTGCCGCTGACGGTGAGCGGCCAGTCGGTCTCGATGTCGCCGTTCACGGTGTTCGCCCGAATGTCGGTATCGAGCTTACCGGGAAGCAACAGCGTGATGCCGCCATTCACGGTGCTGAACTCGAGGTCGTTCGTCCAATCGGCACGTCCCATTTCCGCGTACACGGAGCCGTTCACCGTCGACGCCTCGGCGATGCCGGTCGTGCTCACGCGGACGGTGCCGTTCACGGTACTCGCGCGAACGTCGCCCTTCAGCCCTTCCGCCGACATCTGGCCGTTGACGGTCTGGCCGTCGAACTCGACTCCGGCGGGGACCTGTATGTCGAAGTCGACGACGACGTCGTTGTTCTCGGTGCTCGAGCTCCAATGATCTCCTGGCTCGCAGGTATTCTCGCGACGCGCGCGTGCCGGAGTCGGGTAGACGGCGCAAATCGTGACCGCCTGGTCCGACTCGACGACCTTGATCTCCACCTCGTCGGGATCGGAGCGACGGGCGGTCTTGCGGGCATTGACGACCGCTTCCGCGCCACTCGCCAGTACGGCCCGGACGTCGCCATTCACGCCCTTGATCTCAAGCCGTTTGCCGGCCGCAATCCGGCCATGCCAGTTGAAGTCCTGTGCGAGCGCCGGCGAGGCGACGGCCACGGACAGCGCGGCGGCGATCAGTGCGAATCTCATCGGATCTCCTCGTTTAGTGCGCGTACAGATGGCTGTAGAAACGCGCGTACGTCCGCGCATATTGAGGCGCGTAGTGCGCGGCGTACTTCGATGCGTACTCGGCGGCATAGCGCGCGGCTGATGTCGCGGCGTGATCGATCACCGAGGCGGCGCTGGTATCGGTGTCGTTATCGTTGTCGTTATCCATGTCGTTGTCGTTATCGCTGTTCTTGTGCTTCTTCAGATTGACCTGGCCAGGCCGGCGGAGCTTGATGTCGCCGGAGAACGTGTCGACCTCCAGGCGCGCGCATCCGGTGCTGCGGCCGACCGTGAAGTTGAAGCGGTGTTTCGCCGGGCGCATCGTGTCGACGGTGAAGCTCGCATCGAAGTCGCCGTTGAACGTTTCCACCGTGCCGCAGACATTGGTGCTCGGCGGCACGACGATCGTGACGTCGCCGCTGTGCGTGCTCATCTGGTAACTCCCACCGCTCTTGATCGCGCCGTCGTAAATCACGTCACCGCTCACCGTGTTCACATCGAGATTCGTGGCATCGACGCGAGCCAACGTAATGTCACCGTTCACCGTCTCCACGCTGACATCACCGCTCACGTCCTGGATATCGAGGTCGCCCTGCACGGAATTCACGGTGATATGGCCCTTGGTTTTGGAGAGTGTCACGCCACCCTGGACCGTTTTGAGCTCCACGTTGCCGGTGCCGCCGGTGACCTCGATGTCTCCCTGCACCGATTCCGCCGTGACAGAGCCGGCAGCTCCATCGACGCTGATGTCGGTGTAGGTGCCGCCGAGCGTCATGCCCATCCAGGTCGGCACGGTGAGCTCGAGATCGACGACCGACGGGGGCCCGCGCCGGCCTTCCGTGCGGACGACGACGGTCGACTGTGAGGTCGAGACATTCACGGAGCTGCGATTCGAGTGATTCGAGTGCACGCGGACACTGTTCTGATTCCAGGTGTGCACGACGATCTCGCCGCCGAAGTTGTTGACGTCGAGGCGCGCGCCGTTGGCGACGGCAAACGTCGTGTCGCCGACACCCTGCCCCCGCCCGCGACCGTAGCCGCGGCCCTCGTGAATGGTGTCGCTCTGCGGCAATGTGACGGTCGCCAGTAACGCCAGTGTCATCAGCATGTCGTACGTATCCTCTCTAGCTCCGGCCGGCTGCGAGCGCGTTGGCGCGCCGCAGCAAGTCAATCTTGTGCCGCATCGTATTGGCGAGGTGAAGGTTGAGATAACTGCTTCCCGGATCGTTCTTCAGCGCGCGCTGCGCCTGCGCGATCGCCCGGTCGATGACCGCCAGATTCTGGCGCACGACGCGAACGGTGGACGTATCCATTTGCCGCTCGTTCCGCGCCAGCGCCTCCTCGAGCTCGGCGATGGCGACGTCCGTTTGCACGCGCCACTCGACGGGGCGCACGTTCGGATCGCCGGGAGTGGCGCCGATGCCGGGCGCCGGCGTGACCGTTGCCGAGCGCAGAGCGATCATCACACTGCCGGCACCGAGCACCGCGAGCGCAATGCTCGCGGCAAGGAGCTGCGGAATCGTGAAGCTGAAGCGCCGGCGGGGGAGGCGGGTGACGCGCACCTGTGTGGCGGGCTCATCGCTGCGAATGCGCGAGGCGATCCCGAACCACAGATCTTTCGCCGGAGGAGCGTCCTCGAGCCGCTGCGCCCGCGCGACCACCTGGCGCAGCTCGCCGAGCGTTGCGTAGCATTGCCCGCAGGTCGCGAGATGCGCTTCCAGTGCCGCGCGCTCGGTCGCGTCGAGCTCGCCGTCGATGTACTCCGACAACCGGTTCGTCCACTGATCGTTCATCGTTCCAAGTGCCTCCGCAGCGCCATCCGCGCATGATGCAGCTGCGATTTCGACGTGCCCGGCACGACGCCGAGCATGCGCGCGATCTCCTCGTGGCGATACCCCTCCACGTCGTGCAGCACGAACACCTGTCGCGCGCCCTCCGGGAGAGTCGCCAATGCTTCCTCGAAATCCATCGACAGCTCGGGCGTCACCGGCCGCGTCGCCGCATCATTGATCGCGTCGTCCTCGGCGATGAAGCGGCCGCGCTCGACTCCCACGCCCTTGCGTCGCGCCAGAATCACGTTCACGGCGAGCCGGTGCAGCCACGTCCCGAAGGCCGCTTCACCGCGGAACGTCGACAGCTTCTGCCACGCGCGCACGAACACGTCCTGCGTGACATCATCGGCCTCATCCGCATCGAGCATGCGTCGCACCAGCGTGTGAACTCGCGACACATGGGTCCGATACAGGCGCTCGAACGCACTGGCATCCCCGCTTGCCGCGAGAGCCGTGTCCGCCGCTATGGAGTCAGCAGTCAGAGTGTCCTCAGCCACCTGTCGGGGCATGCACGGTCTTGGATATCCAAGCAGGCCAAAAGGTTGTAGTTAGATTCCGCCTCGAAAATGACGCCCTCAATTGTAGCCGTCCTGGCCATCGGTGGCCTGCTGGGGTTCAGGCATGCCTTTGAGCCAGACCATCTTGCGGCCGTGTCGACCCTTGCGACTCGGCCGGCCAGCCGGCTGTGGAGCGCCGCCCGCCTGGGGCTGATCTGGGGTCTGGGGCATACGGCGACGGTGGGGGTGGTGGCGCTGCTCATCATTGTGTTAGGGGTGCAGATCCCCGCCCGCTTCTGGCCGTCGGCCGAGCTGCTCGTGGCGACACTGCTGGTATTGCTCGGACTGACCGTGATCTGGCGGTACGTCCGCGGCGGTTGGCACATGCATACGCATGCGCATCCCGCGTCGCCTCCGCACATTCATCTCCACAGTCACACGCAGGATGAGACGCACGGCCACGCCCATGCCGTCGTGGACGCCCGCCGCTCGCTTGGGTTCGGGATCGCACACGGGCTGGCGGGAAGCGGCGCCATCGCCGCACTGCTGGTCGCGACAGTGCCCGATACGGCGTCGCGCATCGGCTACTTCGCGGCGTTCGGCGCCGGTACGATCATCGGTATGCTGGCCGTATCGCTGACGCTATCGCTGCTGGTGCGTGCCGCGGCCGAGCGCGGCGCGCGCTGGGCCACGATTCTGCATTTCGGCGCCGCTGTGGGGAGTGTGGTTGCGGGCGTCGTGCTCGCGCAGCAGGTGATTACCGTGCGGTAGCTCCGTAGGTGCGGCCCCGCCATTCAATCCTACGCCTGCCGCGCATGGCGGATCGCAGCATGATCAGCGCGACGAACAGTGCCCCCAGGGGGTAGAGCGGCGCATACCACGGCGGTGCGCGATAGGCGATGTAGATGGCGAGCCACGTGACGAACGAGATCGCTGTCGCAACCGCGGCGAATGGCCAGCCGGCAATGAGCCAGGCGAGCGGTGGGGCGATCCAGAACAGCGCCGGCATCCACATAATGAAGGGCACGATCGCGCGCAGCGGCCGAATCGGCGGCGTCATGAGCGGCACGCCGAGCGCCAGGTTCTTCGACCAGCCGGCGACGATCTCGCGCAGTGAGCCATACATGCGCGTCGTCATGAACTGCTCGGCGTAGGCGAGGAAGATGTCTTTGCCGGCGCGCACGTAAACCTGCGCGAGCAGCAAATCGTCCACCACCGAGTGCCGGACCGCCTCGTGCGTGCCGGCACTTTCGTATGCGGTCCGCGTGGTGAGGATGAACTGGCCATTGGCGATCGCGTGCCAGTCGACGCGCGTGCGATTCACGCGCTTCAGGCTTACGACGCCGGTTTCGAGCGCGAGAAAGACGTGCGGCTGGATCAATCGCTCCCAGAAGCTCCGCATCTCCTGGCGTGGAATGACCGAAACCAAGTCGACGCGCTCGTCCTGCAGTGCGCGAACCGCTCGTCCGATGAGCTCCGGCGTGTGCTTCGTGTCGGCATCCGCAAAGAGCAGCAGGTCCCCACGCGAGACCCGATATCCCTGGATGATCGCCCACTGCTTGCCGAACCATCCCTCGGGCGGCTCGACACCGCGCACGAGGCGCAAGCGGCTGCCCGTCGCGGGCTCGACGATTTCCGCGGTGCCGTCGGTCGAGCGGTCGTCGACCACGATGACTTCGATCGGCGCGTATGCGGCCTGGAGCACCGAGCGCACGCAGCGCTCGATGTTACGCGCCTCGTTGCGGGCCGGAATGATGACGGAGACGAGAGGGCCGGTCGCGAGTGGCTCGTAATCGCGGAGCGCCGGATGGCGGCGCGCAAATCGGTACAGCAGAAGGACCAGCACCACGATCCACGGTGACGCGAGCAACCAGCTCATATCCCGGCTATTATACCGCCATGACAGACACCACACACGCGCAGATGCGGGCATCGAAATGGGCGCTGATTCTTGGCGCATCGAGCGGTTTTGGTGAGGGAGCAGCGCGCGCGCTTGCGCAGGCGGGTTACGACATCGTCGGCGTGCACCTCGACCGCAAGGCAGGGCTCGAGCACGTCGCCCAGATTCGCCGTGACATCGAGCAGCTGGGCCGCAAGACCCAATACTTCAACATCAATGCTGCCGACGAGGAGAAGCGCAACGAAGTTCTCGCCGAGCTGGCGAAGCAGAACCTCAACATCGCCATCATGCTGCATTCGCTCGCCTTCGGAACGTTGAAGGCTTACATCGGGGACGACGTGCTGAACAAGGCGAACATCGACATGACCCTCGACGTGATGGCGCACTCGCTGGTGTATTGGGCGCAAGGTGTGGTCAAGCACGGATTGATGGGCAACGGCGGCCGGATCTTCTCGATGACGTCGTCCGGATCCACGAGGGTATTTGCGACCTACGGCGCGGTCTCGGCGGCGAAGGCGGCGCTCGAATCGCACACCCGCCAGCTGGCGCTGGAGCTCGCGCCGCACGGCATCACCGTCAACGCGCTCCGCGGCGGCGTGACCGATACGCCGGCACTCCGGAAAATTCCCGGCAACGACAAGCTCATCGAGATCGCGACGCAACGAAATCCGCACCACCGCCTCACGACGCCCGCCGACCTGGGCGGCGCGATCGTCGCGCTTGCGAATCCGGGCGCCGACTGGATCACCGGCAATGTGATCAACGTGGACGGCGGCGAGGAGGTCTCGGCGTAGGAGCTGGGGAGCCGGGAGCCGGGGTTCATGGCCACCGTTCAGGACGCTCGCCGGAAGTTGCGCGATTACCGGCCGACTGAGATTCCGTTCGAAACTGGGATGATTGCTGCCGCAGTCGCCGTGGTCTTGCATGACGGCACCGCAGGCATCGAGGCGCTCTTCATTCATCGCGCAGTGCGCGTCGGCGACACCTGGTCGGGGCAAATCGCATTTCCGGGAGGACGCCGCGAACCGACCGATGCAGACCTCGGCGCCACCGCAGTCCGCGAGACGCTCGAGGAAGTCGGCGTCGATTTATCGGCCGCCGAGCGGCTCGGTGTTCTCGACGACCTCCATCCGCGGACTCCCGTTCTCCCACCGGTGGTCGTCCGACCATTTGTATTCGCGTTGACGGAGCGGCCCACAATTGTCGTCAGCCCAGAGGTCCAAGACGCCTTCTGGGTCTCTTTCCGGGCGCTCCAAGCCCCAGGGGTACTGGGTGAGATCGCGATCGATCATCCTGGCATCCCCCGACGGGTATTGCCTGCATATACATTAGGAAATCGGATCATCTGGGGGATGAGCGAGCGCATTCTCACACCGTTAATTAGCCTAGTTTCTTAGCTGATCAAAATCCACATCTTTGCTTGACAATATTTGATAATTAGGCTAGCCTAATGCCCTGTCTGGTTGACAGTCGCAACTACGGAGACCTGATGAGTGCCGTGACCCGAGCGCCCCAGCCGCCGCTCACACGATCCGTCGAAGACTACCTCAAGTCCGTTTTCCACCTCACCAGTCAAGGCGGTTTTGCGACAACGAGCGATATCGCCGAAATGCTCGAAGTCGCGCCGCCGTCCGTCAGCGGCATGATGAAGCGTCTATCCGAAACAGGACTGATCGAACACGTGCCGTATCGCGGCGTGCAGCTGACGCCACAAGGCCGCCGCGCCGCGCTGCAGATGATTCGCCGCCACCGCATTCTCGAATCGTATCTCACGAGCAGGCTCGGCTACGACTGGGGTGACGTCCACGTCGAGGCGGAGCGGCTCGAGCATGCCGTCTCCGACAAGTTGATCGAGCGCATGGCCGAGGCGCTCGGCGCGCCGCGCTACGATCCGCACGGCGCGCCGATTCCCACCGCCGCCGGCGAGATCGAAGAAGCCGAGCTCGTTACGCTCGCCGAAACCGCGGTCGGCCGCACGGTCGTGTTGCAGGAGGTCGGCGACGAACAGCCCGCGCGTCTCCACTATCTCGCCGAGCAGGGACTCACACCCGGGGTGCACCTGACCGTTATCGAACGCCAGCCGTTCAACGGACCCACCATCGTGCGCTGCGGCGACGGCACGACGCGCGTCGTCGGGCAAGAGCTCGCGCTGTTGCTGTTCTGCAGACCGATTGATGGCGAATAGATCGCCCGTCCTCGAGAACGGCTGGCGCCATCCGCGCCTCACGCCCAGCCTGGCCGAGGCGTATCGCTCGGTCCCGGTAAAGCGCGGCGCGTGGTGGAAGAAGGCCCTCGCGTTTGCGGGGCCGGGCTATCTCGTGGCGGTCGGCTACATGGACCCCGGCAACTGGGCGACCGATCTCGCCGGCGGCGCGCACTTCGGCTACACGCTGTTGACGATCATTCTGCTGTCGAATCTCATGGCGATCCTGCTGCAAGGTCTCGCGGCCAAGCTGGGCATCGTCACGGGGCGCGACCTGGCGCAGGCATGTCGCGATCACTACCCGAAGCCGGTGTCGTTCGCACTCTGGATCATCTGCGAGCTCGCGATCGCCGCCTGCGACCTCGCCGAAGTCATCGGGTCGGCGATCGCGTTGAATCTGCTGTTCGGCATTCCGCTCGCGTGGGGAATCGCGATCACGTCACTCGACGTTCTGATCGTGCTCTACATGCAGCATCGCGGCTTCCGGCTGCTCGAAGCGCTGGTCGTCGCGCTGATCGCGACCATCGCCGGCTGCTTCCTGTTCGAAATTCTGATCGCGCGGCCGGAGGCGGGCGCGGTGCTCCGCGGCTTTTTGCCGAGGGCGTCGATCCTGAAGGATCCCGATCAGCTGTACATCGCGATCGGCATACTGGGCGCGACGGTGATGCCCCACAATCTCTATCTCCACTCGTCGGTAGTGCAGACGCGCAGCTACGAAGAGACGCCGGCGGGCAGGCGCGAAGCGGTGCGGTTTGCGTTCCTCGATTCGACGGTGGCACTCACGTTCGCATTGTTCATCAACGCCGCAATTCTCATCGTCGCCGCCGCGACGTTTCATCGCGCCGGTGAGACGGGTGTCGCGGAAATTCAGGACGCCTATCGCCTGCTGACGCCGCTGCTCGGGGTCACGGGCGCAAGCGCGGTGTTCGCGTTCGCGCTGCTCGCATCGGGGCAGAACTCGACGCTCACGGGCACGCTGGCCGGCCAGATCGTGATGGAAGGATTCCTCAACATCCGGATCCGTCCGTGGCTTAGACGGCTGATCACGCGTTCAATTGCGATTGTGCCCGCGGCGCTGACGGCTATCTTCTTCGGCGAACACGGCACGGCGCAGCTTTTGATCTTCAGCCAGGTGATCCTCAGCCTGCAGCTCTCGTTCGCGGTCTTTCCGCTCGTGGCGTTCACGTCCGACCGCCTGAAGATGGGCGAGTTCGTGAACGCATTTTGGCTCAAAGCGCTCAGTTACGTCGTGGCCGTCGCCATCGCCGCGTTCAACGCCTGGCTGCTCGTGCGGATCGTCGCCGGCTGGATGGGGGGGGCCTGATGTACAAACGAATCCTCGTCCCCCTCGAGAACGGCCCGGCGGATCGGACGATCCTGGCCCACGTCACCGGGCTCGCCAAGCTGCTCGGCGCCGAGGTGGTACTGATGCATGTCGCGGACGGCTGGGCAGCGCGCAACCTGGAGCACCTGAACCTCCGGGAATCACAGGAAATGAAGGAAGACCGCGCCTACCTGGAGGACAAGTCGCAGGAGCTGCGGAAGGCGGGGCTGGAGGTCGATGCGATACTGGCGGCTGGGGATCCGGCAAAGGAGATCGCGGCGGCGGCGGAGCGGGAGCGGGTCGACTTAATCGCGATGGCGACGCATGGGCACTCGTTACTGGGTGACGTGGTTCATGGCACCACCGCGACAGCATTGCGACACGTCAGCCGGATTCCGATCCTGATGGTGCGCGTGATTGCTCCAGCGCCATGAGAATGGCGCTCAACCGGCGGTCACGCGCCTCGCGTAAGAACTCGACTTTTCCCTTGTAGGCCTTCTCGATCGACTGTATCAGGGCGCGCTGCTGCTCCGGATCGAGCTGCGCCCAGTGGGCGAGCTGTTGCCACCAGCTCTCGAAGCTCGCCAGCAGGTGCTGGGTGAAGATCCGAATCCCGCCCTCGCCGGCCGCGAGGTGATAGGTGAGGTGCGGTCCAGCCGCCGCCCATCCGATCGCCGGGCCCAGGGAGACCGCGCGATCGAGATCGTCGACGCTGATCACACCGCGGAGCACCAGGTCGATGCACTCCCGCCAGACCGCTGCCGCGACCCGCCCGACAACGTAGCCCGGAATCGCCTTCTTCAGCACGATCGGGAATCGTCCCAGCGCGCGGAGATACTCGGCCGCGCGCGTGAGACTGGCCGCCGACGTGCGCGTCTCCGGAACGACCTCGACGAGCGGGATCAGCTCGGGCGGATTCAGGGGATGCGTTACCAGGCAGCGATCCAGCCGCCGGCAGCGGCCAAAAATCTCCGTCGGCGACAGACCGCTCGACGAGGAGCTGATGAGGACATCGTTGTCCACGGCCTGTTCGATGGCGGTGAGCAGTTTCTGCTTGGCGACGACGTCCTCGTGGATGGACTCGATGACCCAATCGGCGTCCTGCACGGCTTCCGAAAAGAATTTCGCGCGCACCAGCTCCGTGAGGCCGCGCTCCACGATCGACGCGGGCGCGCGATCGAGCGCGACGAGCGCGCGCGTCCGCCGCTCCACCTCAGCCGATGCACGGTCCATCGTCCCGGGATTCAGATCGAAGATCGCGACCGGCCATCCGGCGGAGGCGCACAGCGCGGCCCAGCCCACGCCGATGTCGCCCGCGCCGATGACCGCGACCTTCCGCGGGATGGTCATGCCATCGCCTCTTCGACCAATGCCCCAGCGGGCAGGACGCGCTCGAACAGCAACCGGCGGACCGGCGGCGCGTGCACTTCCATCGCGACCCGTGTGAACGAGCCCTTGGGATCGAGCTTGGTACGGCCGCGCGTTTGTCCTTCCTCCAGCTCGACGGTCAGTCGTAGATCGCTGAAGGTGAGCAGCTCGGGCTGCAGCAGATAAGCGATCGGCAGGACGTCGTTGATGACGGCGCCGTCGAGCCCTTCCTGCTGGCGGTGGAACTCGACGTAGAACCTGAGCGCGTCGTGGAGCCATGGCGAATGTTGCGCCAGCCGTTCGACCTCGTTGCCCTTGATCACGATCTTGCGTGTCACGTCGAGCCCGATCATCTCCGTCGGGATCTCGGCGGCGAGCACCGTGGCAAGAGCTTCGGGGTCGCACCAGGCGTTGAACTCCGAAACCCGGGTCTGCGTGCCTTTCGCTTCGATCGTCCCGACCATCGCGACGTGGCGCGCGACTTTGTCACGCACGAGTGCCGGATTGGCGCGCAACACGAGCGCCAGACTCGTCAGTGGACCCAACGTCACGAGGGTAATGGGCTCGCGCTGCGATTCGAGCATGCGCTCCAGCGGGCGGACGTAATCGAGGATAACGCCCGCCGGTGGCACGTCGGCGTACCCCAGGCCCGATGGCCCATGTGTGTCGTCGGCAATTTGGACCTGTCGCTTGAGTGGCCGCCGGGCGCCAATGCCCAACGGCACGCGCACGGCGTGCTTCACTTTCCGGATGATTTCGACTGCGTTGCGATAGGCGTTCTCGACCGTCGTGTTGCCGTACGAGACCGAGATGCCGCGGACGTCCAGCTCCGGCGAGTTCAGGGCCAACAGCAGCGCCAGGCAATCATCGATGCCGGGATCGGTGTCGATGATGAGGGGGAGCCGGGAGTCAGGAGTCGGGAACTGGGGGTCGGGCACTCTCTAGGTTAGGGACCTGACTTCGGAAGCGCAAACGCGATGATTGCGTCGCTCGTGCCCCAAACGTCGCTCCCGCCTGCTGCGATCACCACGAACTGTCTTCCGCCGCTCTCATAGGTCATCGGTGTCGCGCGCGCGCCGGCCGGAAGCGCAGCCTGCCACAATTCCCGACCGGTCTCGACGTCGTATGCGTGAAACGTCTTGTCGATGCTCGCGCCGATGAATACCAGCCCGCCGGCGGTGACGATCGGGCCGCCGAGCTGCGGTGAACCTGGGGTGCGGCCCGGCCCGAATGTGCCCAGCGGCACGTTCCAGGCTATTGCGCCGGTGGTGAGGTTTACGGCGACGAGCGAGCCGAACGGCGGCGGCGTGCAGGGCAGTCCGGCGGGACCGAGGATGATCCGGCGCCGCATGATGTAGGGCGTGCCGCGCATGCGCGTGTATTCGAAGTTCTTGATTCCGCGCGCCGCGTCTTCCTTGAACAGGCTGTCGCCGTTGAAGCCTTCGGCGGGGATGAGCTGCACCATCGCCGGGACACGATTGACCGGCACGATGGCGAGCGCGCGCCTTTCATCTATAGCGACGCCGCCCCAATGGGCGCCCCCGATATTGCCCGGTTGCTGGAGGATTCCCTGTGTACTCGGCGGTGTGAAGGGGCCGTCGTTCTGCAGAGCCGCGAGGATGTCGTGGCACGCCGCTCTGACCTCCGGCGTCGGTCCCCAGGCGTCGTCGGCGGTGTAGCGGAGCGGTACGAGCGGCGGGATTACCGCAGTAAACGGCTGGGTTGGCGATGCTTTTTCGCCCGGGATGGTGCTGGCCGGGACCGGACGCTCTTCGATCGGAAAGACGGGCGCGCCGGTCGTGCGATCGAACACGTACATCATGCCTGACTTATTCGTCTGAATGACCGCCGGAATCGTCGCGCCGTTGCGCGTGATCGTCACCAGCGCCGGGGGCGAGGCGTTGTCGAAATCCCAAAGGTCGTGATGTACGATCTGGAAGTGCCACACGACTTTCCCGGTCGACGCGCGCAGCGCGACGATCGAGTTAGCGTAGCGGTCGTCGCCGAGGCGAAAGCCGCCGAAGTAGTCCGGCGCCGGGCTGGTCGTGGGCAGAAAGACCAGGTCGCGCGCAGGGTCGGAGACGATGACGGACCAGACGTTGGCGGCTCCGGTCCGCTTGGCGCCCCCATTCAGCCAGGTTTTGTATGCGGGATCGGTGGAATCCTGCGGAATAGGATCGAACGTCCACCTGAGCGTGCCGCTGCGCGCGTCGAAAGCGCGGACTTCGCCGCTCGCCGGCGCCAGGTTCGCGTTGTCGGCGACGCCGGAGCCGACGATGACGAGATCGCCCACGATCGCGGGTGGCGACGTCTCCTCGTAGGCCTGGAACTCGAATGGCGCGACGCGTAACCCGGCGCGCAGGTCGACGGCGCCGTTCGCTCCGAAACCGGCACAGGGCTTTCCCGAGGCGGCGTCGAGCGCAAACAGCCGGGCATCGATCGTGGCGACAAAAATGCGACGCGCGCAGGTGACGCCCTGAGCGGCGCGACTGTCGCGCCAGTACGACACGCCGCGACTCACGAAGTCGCCATACCCGCGATGCGGATTGACGCCGGCGTCGAAGCGCCACTTCTCCGTGCCGGTCGCGGGATCGAGCGCCGCAATGATGCCGGTCGGCGTGCTCACGTACATCGTGCCGTCGACGACGATCGGCGTCACCTCGAGCGCGGGAGGCCGATGGCTCATGCCGGTCATGTCCATCATGCTCGCGTGATACGTCCATGCCACCCGGAGCCGGGTGACGTTGTCGCGCGTGATCTGCGCCAGGGGCGAGAAGCGCGCGCCGCCCGGATCTCGGCCGTACGCCGGCCAATCGCCGGGCGCTTGAAGACTAAGGACGAGCAGTAGAATCAGCATGGATCTCCTTCGCGATGGTTTCGCGCAGATGGCGGAACTCGGCGTCGCCGCCGAAGCCAAAAAAGCGCTCGATGATCCGGCCGTCCCGGTCGAGCAAGACGGAGTAGGGGAGTCCCCGGAAGTGATAAATCGGCTTCATGCGCCCGCTCCCGACCAGCACCGGGAACGGCGGCCGAAACTCGCGCACGAACGCGCGCATCTTGCTGCCGCTCAAGTCGTCGGAGATCGCGGCGATGTCGAAGTCGGCGCGCGGGAATTCGCTGTACAGCTCGGCCATGTGCGGGAATTCGTCGCGGCAGGGCGCGCACCACGATGCCCAGAAATTCACGAGGGTGACTTTGCCGCGGTAATCCTCGAGCCGCACCGGCTTGCCCGTGAGATCCGGGAGCGTGAACGACGGAGCAAAGCGGTCACGGCCGCGAGTCGGCGCTTGCGCGAGCAGGGCGGTGGGATCGAGCACGCGAATCCGGCCGCGGCGATCGACCGCGATCGCCGTCACGGGCGTGGCGAGGACCTCGCTGAAGACAATCTGCCCGTTGTCGCGATTGAGAACGTCGAGGCGCAGGCGCGTCGCGGCGGAATCGTCGCCGCCGAGCATGTAGAGGCGGCCGTCGGGGCCGACCGTCATGGCGATGTTGGGCATCGCGTACTGGACGCGGCGCGACTTGCCCGGGGCGAACTGCGGATCGCGCTCTTCGCGGATCAGGCCGCGCGAGCCGCGCCACACCGGTGAGCCGCTCGCATCGAGGCGCAAGATTTCGTCGCGTACGAGCGGGGCGTAGTAGACGACGTCATGCGAAATCGCGATCGGTCCCGCGTTGACGAGCTGGGCGAGGTAGCGGATGTCGGGCACGTGCGTGATCCCGAGGCCCCCCTGCCGGTGACCCAGCGTGTCCAGCAGCCATAGGAGCGGCGCGCTGCCGTCTTCGCCGATGAACTGCACGTAGTAGGGCGATCGAGACGCGACGATGCGATCGCCTTCACTCGCATAGAGTGACGCGGGGAACGGGCTCTCCCACTCGCGCACCGGTTTCCCCGTCGTGTCGAACACGACGCCTTCCCCGGTACGCTCGGTGATCAGGAGCCGGGAGCCGGGATACGGCGCGACCGCGACCGGACTCGAGATCCGCGGGTCGCTGATGGTGCGGACAACCTGCAGCTCCCCGTCGAACGCGATCAACCGGCTGTGCGGCGCGTCGGGCGCCCAGGAATAGCGTCCGACGCGCGCCACCGGCGAGCGGCCCAGGAAGAGCAAGGTATAACCTTGATCTTCCGGCGCCCGGCAGCCCAGCGCGACGATCCCGATCAGTAACGCCGCGCCCGCCCCCGCCCCCGCCCCCGCCCCGGCCCAGCGCATTCGAGGAGTATATTTGCGCGCATGAACCAGAGCTATCGCGCGTTGATCGACACCTTTGGGCAGGGATGGGAACGGGGCGATGTCGATGTGATCTGCTCCGTTTTCGCGAATGACGCCGTGTTTCTGGAGACGCCGTTCAGCAATCCCGATCGCGGTATGGCGGCGATCCGAGAGTACTGGAAAGACATACCGCTATTCCAGGCCGAGACCACGTTTCAGTCCGGAGAGATTTACGAGGCGGGACCGTGGTTTGTTACAGAGTTTCGATGCACATTCCGGCGCCGCAGGACGGGCGAGCAGGTGGACGCGCGAGGCGCGATCTTTTGTGAGACGAAGGATGGGAAGATTTCCGAGATGAGGATGTACTGGCACCGCTACGCGGGCGGCAGGGAAGAACCCAAGGCATAGTCCAGCGCCACTTCCATCAGTTCCGCGCTGCGCAACCCACCGCGCATCGCCACATCAACGGCCTCATCGCGGTCCATCTTCTTCTCGATCATGAGATAAGGAATCAACGCGGCCGACGTGCGATTGCCGCTCGAGCAGTGCAGCAACGCTTTCCGATTCTCCAGCTTCTTGGCCGTCGCGTGCATCTGCTTCATTGTGTCCGCAGTGACTGCGCCGTGCACGATCGGAAGGTTGATGTATGCGAGTCCCAGCGCGCGCGCGCTCGCGGGCTCGTCAAAGCCGTGTGGCTCCATTGGATCACGATTATCGACCACGACTTCACCGCCAGCGGCCTTGAACGCCTTTAGCTGACTCTCGGTCGGTTGACCGCCCGTGATCCAGCCGGGGACCGGCTCGCTGGCGTTGGGCAGATTGCGAAACGCGTCCAACAGGGTGGGCATCATGGGAGCCAGCCGCCGGTGAAGCCGGCGCGCTTCAGGCCGGCGATGATGTGCGCATTGCCCCGCATCACCTTCCAGACCAGTCCAGTGCGAAAGTTTTCGATCATCGCGAGAATCGGTCCCTGATCGATGCCGAGGTAATCGACGTCGAACCAGCCGAGGTTCGGGTCGACGGTGCCGGTTTCCTGCTGGCCGCTGGCCGTGAATGTCGGGTTGAAGGCATCCAGAAAGCCGTAGGTCGAAAACAGTTTGTTGCCGTATGTGGTCCGCATCGTGAGCAGCGCGGCGATCGCATACTCGGGCACGAACGGGATCGCGCCGCCCACGGCCGTCGGACAGATGGTCCCGTCGTCGCGCTCGTCATTCAACGCGGCACCGCGCGCGAAGTACGTGTGGAACTGTCGCGTGCGGCCGCCGATCGTGAGCGTCTTGTTGGCCGGGCCGTCGCAGGCGGTCAGCCCCCACACGTCGCCGCCGTAGTCTTTCCAACCGCCCGGATTCGCGATCGCGTAGGCGCGTTGCGCCAGCGCGGCGCGGCGCGAGTTCTCGAAGTAGTCGATGCCACGGCCGCGCATGTAGTCGTCCGCGATGACCTGGAAATCGATCCACACGTGCGAGTACTCGTGGCCGAACAGCGGCGCGAACTGCACGAAGCTCTGGCCGTAGTACGTGCTCCACTGATAACCGCTCTCCCACTTGCTCCACGCCGCCGAGTCGGCGGGATGAGTTGGGGAGCCGAGGGCGAGGATGTTGAGGATCATTCCCTCGTTGTAGCCGATCCAGTCGGCGCTGATGAATCCGCTTTCGGGGTGCCAGCCCATGCTCACGGCCGGCGGGCGCGCCTCCGCCCATTTCCAGTCGACGCGGAAGTAGATCGAGTCGGCGAGCGCGCGGATCTGCTGTTCGGTCGTGTCGCTCTGATCGAAGTAGCTCTGCGCGAACAGAATGCCGGCGAGCAGGAGCGAGGTGTCGATCGTGGACAGCTCGACCGTCTGGTAGCGATAGCCGGTCGACATGTCGAGGAAGTGATAGAAGAAGCCGTGATAGCCGGTCGTATTGGGGCCGGCCGAATCCTGCGGCGCGGTCCAGAAGAAGCGCAGCGTCGCGAGGGTGCGGGCGGCGGCTTGCGCGCGTGTGATCCAGGCGTGCTCGACGCCGATCGGATAGGCGGTGAGCGCAAAGCCGACGGCGGCGATGCTCGAGAATGACGGTGTGGGCCAGCGGTCGGGTGTCAGGCCGTTGGCCGGCGGCGTCAGGTTCCAGAAGTAGTTGAAGGAGCGGTGCTGCAGCGTGTCGAGGAAGGCGAGGGTGTCGGGCGGAGTGCCCGGGCCCCCGGAGTTGTGGGAACAGGCTCCGAGGGCCAGGGCGAAACAGACTGCGGTGAAGCGGCTCCGCTTAATCAGAACTTGTACTCAACGCCGAGCTGTGCGCGTCGCGGATCGCTGGCGAGGCAGCTCGGCTTACCGAGGTCAGGAGAATTGTAGCCCGTATTGAAGCAACCGTAGTTGTTGTAATTGAACACATTGAACACGTCCAGCGTCACGCCAACGGTCGAGCTGCCGAATTGCGGGAAGTCCTTGAGCAGCTTGAAATCAATCCGGCGGTACGCCCAGGCGTGAGGAATGATGAAGTTGAAGCGATTCGGCTGGAGACCGCCGTTGATGTAGGTCGATGGACCGCAGAAACGTGACGGGCAGCCAATGTCCAGCCGGGCGCCGCTGCCGAGCGTCAAGAGACCGCCGAACTGGATGCCGAACAGATACGGCATGTCCATGATCCAGTTGGCGACGACGTGATTGCGCTCGTCATTTCCGCCGTTGTCCGAATGTCTCGGAATCCCGATCGTGTTCGGGAACGCGCCGGGAAACGATGACGTGAGATCGTTCAGGTTGTCCAAGCCGGCAAGCGAGCGCTTGGCGTAGGTGTACGTCAGCCCCGCGCCCCAGCCAAAGTTGCTGCCGGTCCTGTGGTACGGGCGGTCGAGCTGGAGCGACACGGCGTCGTACCAGGTTTTCCCCTGCTCGGTTGAGTAGATGATGTTGCGGAAGCCGTGAGCGCCGATGTTGAAGCTCGCGCAGCAGCTGCCATTCGGGTTCAACCCGAAGTTCGCCCAGTTGTAGGTGAATAAGTTCGTTCCACGCTGTCCTTGATATGTCAGGGCAGCGACCAGGGCGCCGAACGCGTGGCGGACGCCCAAGCTCCACTGATTGGTTTTGGGGGGCTTCATCTTGTTGTCCAGCAAGAACGCTTCAGGCTCGCCCACGGCGTGGACGAGCGCGTTCAGCGTCGCCGTGTCCGCCGTCAGCATGCTCGGATTGAACGCGACTTGTCCGGCCTTCGGGGCGGAATCCGGATCGGCGAAATGAATGATGTACGTGGGGTGCGCGATCTTCTGAATCTCGTCAACCGAGAAGTCGAAGATCGACCGGTCATAGTAGACGCCCCAGCCGCCGAACACGGTCGTCTTGTTGTTCTCGTCGAGCGCGTAGGAGAAGCCCAGGCGCGGCTGAATCGCGCCGTAGAACGGCTTGCGATTGCTTCCGGTGCTGACGTAGCGGCTCAAGTCCAGCGGTGTCGGCAGGGAATCGTTGTACCGCGTCAGCGTGTCGACGACTTCTTTCGGCGTCACATAGTCCGTGTTGAGCATGCGCGACTCGAAATCCCACCGTACGCCGAGATTGAGCGTCAGGCGTGACGACGGACTCCAGTCGTCCTGGAGATATGCCCCGAGCTGCGTGTTCGTCGTCGCGATTCCTGGAATGCCGGTTCCGTACGTCAGCTGATACGGCGTCCGGAAGTTGAAGAAGAGCGCCGTCGTATCCTGCGTGAAGCCGTAACTGTTCGGATCGACGTACTTGGCATACTCAAAGTCGGGCGTCTCGTTGTTGCGCTTGGTGATGTCATAATGCACGAAATCCAGGCTCAAGCCGCCCTTCACCACGTGATCGCCCGCGCCATGGAATCCGCTGTAGGTCAGATCGTTCCGCAAACCGATACGCCGCTGGACGAAATCCTGGGTGCTCAGATTGCTGCCGATCTGGATATCCTGTCCCGGGTAATGGAACACGCGCGCGGCGAGGCCCGGAGTATTGGGGTGCGGATTCCGCTCATAGCGGTCGAAGATGAGCGACGCCTCGTTGAGCCACGGGCCGTTGAAGTAGCTGTACTTCAGTGTCCCGATGCCGACGTGGTTGCCGTAGTTCACGGCTGATTGGTACGACTGGGTCAAGCCGAAGTCGCGAACGTCCTTTTCCGCGCGGTCGCTGAGACTGAGCTCCGCGCTGGAATGCGGGCTTGCGGCATAGGTCAGTTTGCCGAAGAGCAGCGTCTCGCGGAACGGAGACTGGAACGTTCCGTTGTAGTTCGTAAGGTTGACGCTGTCGAGCGCCGGACTTCCGGCTGGCGGCGTGAACTTCACAACCTGCGCGCGATTCTGGTAATTGCCCTCGTAGGAGCCGAAGAAAAACAGCCGATCGCGCTGGATCGGTCCGCCGATGCTGAATCCGGCGAGCGACCGTGTGTAGTCGGGCTTCGCCAAGCCGGCTGCCGAGACGAACGTATCGGCCGCGACGAAGCTCTTGTTCTGGTAGGTGAAGAGCGCGTCGCCGGTCCAGGTATTGCCACCGGTCTTCGTGGTGGCGGTGATGATGGCGCTGCCCGATTTCTGATATTCCGCCTTGAAATTCTGTGAGATGACGCGGTATTCCTGCACGGCGTTGCGGGGGAAAGGATTGCCGCGGCTCGCATCTTGTCCAGCGATTCCACCTGCGGTCAGATCGTTCTTGAGACTCGCCCCGTCGATGAACACATTGACCTGGTTGGGGCTCGAACCGCCGGCGGCAATGGTCTTGGGTGCGACACCGCCGCTCAGACTCGCATTCAGCCGATCTTCGGAGACCTGAATCCCCGGAGCGAGCGCCGCGAGATCGAGGAAGTTGCGGCTCGAGGTCGGCAGTGCTTCGATCTGACGCTGGCTGACGTTCGTCGCGACCTCGGGCGTGCGCATCTCAATCGCCGGCGGCGCTTGGACACCTTGAACGGTGACCGCCTGGAGCTCGACGGCGCCCTGCTGCAGCGTGAAATCGGCTAGCAGCGTTGCGCCAATCTGTACGACCACCCGGCGTTGTTGCGGCGAGTTGCCAATGTGACGCGTGGACAAGTCATACGTTCCTGGAGTGAGGCCCGGCAGCACGTAGGCACCATCGGTCTTCGACGTCGTCACGCGCGGGACACCGGTCTCCACATTCCTCGCAGTGACCTCGGCATCGGCCAGCGGCGCGCCGTTCTGGTCCTTCACATAGCCGCGGATAGTACCGGTGCTGGTTTGTGCGCTGAGTGAAAGAGGAAGAACAAGCAGACTGCTGCAGACGAACCACAAAAAACGATGCTTCCGCATAGATCATCTCCCGTGAAACGAGTCCGTTGCAGAAACTTGACCCCAGGGCACTGGAAAACGCCAGACCTCCTGCTGTCCCCATTTGAGCCGTAACTTCAAGGCCTAATCGCGCCCCGGAGCCAGGAATGTTGCGGATCCTCTGCCTGATGGTACTGCTTGCGGCCCCCGCCGCAGCCCAGAATCTCGATTCCCTGCTCGCCCGCATGACCCTCGACGAAAAACTCGGCCAACTCAACCTGCTGTCCGCCGACGGCAAGGCGTCCCAACAGCAGATGCAACTCGTGCGCGCGGGCAGACTCGGTGGACTCTTCAACGTGATCGGCGCCGAAAACACCACGGCGGCGCAGCGCGTGGCAATGACCGATGCGCGCCTCAAGATCCCGCTGCTCTTCGGCCTCGACGTCATCCACGGCTATCGAACGATCTTCCCGATCCCGCTCGGCGAGGCGAGCGCGTTCGATCCGGATGCGGCCGAGGCGACCGCGCGGGCGGCGGGACAGGAAGCGGCGGCGTTCGGCATCAACTGGACGTATGCGCCCATGGTCGACATCGCACGCGACCCACGTTGGGGCCGCATCGCAGAAGGCTCGGGCGAAGATCCCTACCTTGGCTCGCAGCTGGCGGCCGCACGCGTGCGAGGATTTCAGCAGACGATCTTCGCCACCGCGAAACACTTCGCCGGCTACGGTGCGGCGGAGGCGGGCCGCGAGTACAACGAAACCGAAATCTCACAGCGCACGATGCGCGAGATCTACCTGCCGCCATTCAAGGCCGCCGTCGACGCGGGCGTCGCAAGTCTCATGTCGGCGTTCAACGACAATGCCGGCATCCCGAGCTCGGGCAACGCGTGGCTCACCGATACTGTACTGCGCCGCGAATGGAGGTTCAAAGGCTTTGTCGTGAGCGACTGGACGTCGGTCGCGGAGCTGATCAACCACGGCGTCGCGGGCTCGCAGGCCGAGGCCGGCAGGCGCGCGCTGACGGCCGGTGTGGACATGGACATGCAGAGCACCATCTACGCGGACTCGCTGGCAGCGCTCGTGCGCAGCAACCGCATTCCGATGCGTGTAGTGGATTCGGCCGTGATGCGCATCCTGCGCGCCAAGAAACGGCTCGGCCTCTTCCAGGATCCGTATCGCGCCAAGACCGCGCCGGCGAATGCCGATTTACGCGCGCTCGCCCGCCGTGTGGCTGGGGAATCGATCGTCCTATTGAAGAATGACAGCGGTAGGGGCGCAGCGTGCTGCGCCCCTACATTGCCGCTGGGTGCGAACGCGGGACCCATCGCAGTCATCGGCCCGCTCGCCGACAACAAGGAAGAGCCGCTCGGCCCGTGGCACACCCAGGGCCAGGCGTCGGACGTGGTGACGGTGCTGCAAGGCATCAAAGCGAAAGTGGGAGCCGGGACGCAGGTGCTGTATGCGCAGGGCGCCGGCTTTGAGGACACGTCGACCGCGGGCTTCGCGGACGCGGTTGCGGCCGCGCGGCAGGCCAAAGTCGCCATCCTCGTGCTCGGCGAGCGCGGCGACATGAGCGGCGAGGCCGCCAGTCGCTCGGAGCTCGGACTCCCCGGCGTGCAAGAACAGTTGTTGGAGGCGGTGGCCGCGACCGGTACGCCCGTCGTACTCGTGCTCATGAACGGCCGGCCGCTGATTCTCCCCTGGGCGTCGGACCATGTGCCCGCGATTGTCGAGACGTGGTTCCTCGGCGTCGAAGCCGGCAATGCGACGACTGATGTGCTGTTCGGTGACGTGAATCCGAGCGGACGGCTGCCGGTCACGTTCCCGCGCGTGTTGGGCCAGATACCGATCTACTACAACCATCGGAATACGGGCCGGCCACCCGATCCCAACAACCACTACACGTCGAAGTACCTCGACGTCCCGGTGACGCCGCGCTACCCGTTCGGCTTCGGCCTGTCATACACGACGTTCAGCTACGGCAATCTCAAGCTCAGCTCGGCGCGCGCGCGCGCGAGCGACACAGTCACCGCGACCGTGACCGTCACGAACACGGGATCGCGTGAAGGGACCGAGGTGGTGCAGCTCTACGTACGGGACGAAGTGGCCAGCGTGAGCCCGCGCGTGCGGCAGCTCGAGGCCTTCACTCGTGTGACGCTCAAGCCTGGAGAATCTCGCGCAGTCAGCTTGCGCGTGCCGCTCCGGAATCTCGCGTTCTACGGGCTCGACATGAAACCCGTCGTTGAGCCCGGCACGTTCCGGGTCTTTGTCGGCCCGAATTCCACCGAAGGGCTCGAAGCGACATTCGAATGCATTCGTTGATACTGCTGATGGTCTTGCAGGTAGGGGTGCAGCATTCCCATCCTACCACATGTTACGAAGTCTTCGTCCGGTCGTTTTACGATTCGAACGGCGACGGCATCGGCGATCTGCGCGGCCTGACCCAGAAGCTCGACTATATCAAGGGCCTCGGCGCCGATTGCGTCTGGCTGATGCCGGTCGCGGAGTCGCCAAGCTATCACGGCTACGACGTCACGAACTACTACAAGGTCGAGCCGGACTATGGCACGAACGCTGATTTCAAGGCATTCGTCCTAGCCGCGCACCGCCGCAAGATTCGCGTACTCGTCGATCTCGTGCTGAACCACACGTCGAGCCAGCACCCCTGGTTCCAGGAGGCGCTGCGCGATACGACCGCACCGCACCGCAACTGGTATCGGTGGGCGCCGTCGCCGTGCAAGCCCAACTGGCACAAGTCTCCCGTGCGTGACGAGTGCTACTTCGGTCTGTTCTGGAGTGGCATGCCGGATCTCAATTACGAGAATCCCGCCGTGCTCGAGGAGATGAAGCGCGTCGCGCGCTTCTGGCTCGATTCGATGCACGTGGACGGATTCCGGCTCGATGCGGTGCGCCACCTCGTGGAGGAAGGCGATCAGGTCTCCAACACGCCCGGCACCCACGCGGTGCTGCGCGAGTTCGGCGGATACGTGCGCGCCATCGCTCCACAGTCGTACACGGTGGGCGAAGTGTGGGATAACACCGCCGTGATTCTCAGCTACTATCCGGATCAGCTCGACGCGTATTTCGCTTTCCCAGTATCAGAGGCGCTGATCAAAGCGGTGAAAACGCACCAGGCTGACTCGCTGCTGGCCGTTGTTGCGCAGTTTCAAGCTGCCGAGCCCGCGTGGCGGTGGGCGCCGTTCCAGCGCAATCACGACGAAACGCGGACCATGACGGCGCTCGACAACGACACGGCGGGGACGAAGCTCGCGGCGACCATTCTGATGACGCTGCCGGGCGTGCCTTTCATCTATTACGGCGAAGAGATCGGCATGACCGGCGACAAGCCCGACGAGCGGCTCAGGACGCCGATGCAGTGGACCAGGAATTCGCGCGGCTTCACGAAAGGGAAGCCGTGGGAGGCCGCGCAATCGGACACGCTCACGACGAACGTCGCGGCGGAGGACCACAAGCGCGGGTCGCTGCTCAATCTCTATCGCCAGCTCGGGCGGCTCCGCGCGGCCAACGCTGCGCTGCGGGATGGACGACTCGAACCGATCGAGACAGGCAGCGATTCCGTGCTGGCGTATTGGCGCGTCACGGACCGGTCGTCGGTCGTTGTGGTCGCGAATCTCGGCAGTGCACCGGTAACGGCGCCATCGCTCGGCTCCGGGCGATTCGCCTGGCGTGACCTCTTGCAGCCGGCCAACACGAGTCAGTCGCCACCGACGCTGGGTCCGCGCCGCGCGTACATCTTCGCGGTGTCGAAGCTCGAGGTCGTTCCGACCCTTCCACCGGCGCCCGGGTACCATTCGCGCTAGTCGTTTCAATGCGGCATATTGCCCGTAACACGGAGGGTTCCCATGGCCCGGTACCCGACTCGCGTTCTGTCATCTCTCGCTGCACTTATCACCGTCATCGCTTGCGCGCACCGACCGGGACAGGCACCCGCGCCCCAAGCCGAGGCGCAGCCGTCTCCGGGATCGACCGTGACGACAGACGATCCCGCACGGCGGGGTGCGACGTCGATCGATCAACTGCTCGCGGGCAAACTCACGGGCGTCACGGTGACCGAGGCCGGGGGCGGCGGGATCGTCGTGCGCATGGTCGGACCGACGTCGTTCTTCTCCGGTCAGGAGCCGCTCTTTGTCATCGATGGCGTGCCCACGGACGTGACGCAGGGCAGGCTGAACTTCATCGATCCGCATGACATCGAGTACATCAGGGCATACAAGGACCCGATCCACACATCGATGTACGGCGTGCGTGGGGCGAATGGCGTGATCGAGATCAAGACCAAGGGATCGCACTAACTGGAACGCATCACCCTCGGCGGGATCGACTATGCGATCCTGATCATCTACTTCGTCTTCGTGCTCGGCATCGGCTGGGCACTGAGACGCGTCATTCGAAGCAGCGAAGACTTCTTTCTTTCAGGCCGGTCGATCCCCGCGTGGATCGCCGGCCTCGCGTTTATCTCCGCCAATCTCGGCGCGCAGGAAGTGATCGGGATGGCGGCGTCGGGCGCCAAGTATGGCATCATGACGAGCCACTTCTACTGGGTCGGCGCGATGCCCGCGATGGTGTTCGTCGGCCTGTTCATGATGCCGTTCTACTACGGCTCGCGCGCGCGATCGGTCCCGGAATATCTGAAGCTTCGCTTCGACGAAAAGACGCGTGCCCTGAACGCCATCACGTTCGCGATCATGACGATCTTTTCGTCGGGCATCTCGATGTACGCGCTGGCCAAGCTGTTCGAGCTGGTGCTCGGCTGGAGCTTCCACGGCAGCATCGTGCTGTCGGCCGTCATCGTGCTCGTCTACATCTTCCTGGGCGGCCTGACGTCAGCGATCTACAACGAGGTGCTGCAGTTCTTTCTCATCGTGCTGGGATTTCTGCCCCTCACGCTGCTCGGCCTCAAGGACGTCGGCGGCTGGAGCGGCCTGACCGCGAAGCTCGCGACGGTCGCGACGCACGCCGGATTCGCTCCGGGCGCCTGGACGCATACGTGGAAGTACATGGACTCGCCGAGTCACAATCCGATGGGGATGGAGTGGTTCGGATTGGTGATGGGGCTGGGGTTCGCGCTCTCGTTCGGCTACTGGTGCACCGACTTTCTCGTGGTGCAGCGCGCGATGGCCGCCGGCTCGATGACCGCGGCCCGTCGTACGCCGCTCATCGCGGCAGTTCCCAAGATGCTGATGCCGCTGCTCGTCATTTTCCCGGGGATGCTGGCGATTGGCCTGCACGTCGCGCGCGGCGGCTTTCTGCCCATCGGCAACGACGGCCAGCCAAACTACAACCTCGCGATCCCGATGCTGCTCGGCCATTATCTGCCGCCGGGACTGCTGGGACTCGGACTGACGGCGCTGATGGCGTCGTTCATGTCGGGGATGGCGGGCAACGTCACGGCGTTCAACAGCGTATGGACGTACGACATCTATCAGTCGCACATCCGGCCGGGACAGCCGGATTCGCACTATCTGCGCGTGGGACATGCCGCGACGGTTTTCGGCATTTGCGCGAGCGTGCTCGCCGCCTATTCGGCGACGCGGTTCAACAACATCCTCGACATGCTGCAGCTCGTGTTTTCGTTCGTAAACGGACCGCTATTTGCGACATTCTTGCTCGGCATGTTCTGGCGGCGCACGACGGGGCACGGCGCGTTTTATGGCCTGCTCACGGGCACGATCACGGCGGCGCTGCATTATGGATTGACGATTTCGCGCGGCGCCGTGCCCGGGATTCACGGCGGATTTCTCGGCGCGGTACTGCACACCTACCCCAGCGAAATGGCGCTGAATTTCTGGACCGCGCTGTTTGCGTGGACCGGCTGCTTCGTTGCAACGCTCGTGATCTCGCTGTTCACCAAACGGACGAAGACGGACGACGAGCTGCGAGGCCTCGTCTATTCACTGACGCCGCGGATACAGGAAGATTATCTGCCGTGGTACAAGCGGCCGGTGGCGCTCGCGGTCGTCATTCTGGTCGCATCGGTCGTACTGAACGTGATCTTCTGGTGAGGCTATGAGACTCGACGTGCGGTTCCCGATTGGCGGAATGTTCGCGATTGTCGGTGCGGTGCTGGTGGTCTATGGGCTGCTGACGCCCGCTTCCCTATACCAGCGTTCGCTCGGGATCAATGTAAATCTGTGGTGGGGCCTGGTGCTGCTCGTGTTCGGCGTGCTGATGCTGGTGTTTGCCTATCGCGCCTTCAAGGCCGAGCGCCAAATAGAAAAGTGAGCGGGTCGTCGAGCCGGGCGCGCCATGACGCCTCGTTGTGCGTGGCGTCCGCGTAGCGGCGGATCACGAAGTCGCGCCCTTCTCTCAATCCCTGTCGCACCAGCCACTGTCGCACGATCTCGTGGCTCGGGCCGAAATTGGTGTCGAGTCCCTGACCACCGAAGTCGAACCAATAGCGTGCGCCCTTGGGCGCCTTCAGCCCCGCCGCGATGTCCCGCTCGATGTACGCTGTCGTGTCGGGATGCGCAACCTTGGGCACCCCCGTGAAGTATTGCTGGACGATCGCGGGAGACAGCAGGAACGCCGTCGACATACAGCCGCAGGCGCCGAACGCTTCGGGATGGTGAGTGACGAGGTAGAACGAGAGCAGCCCGCCCATCGAGGAGCCCATGACCATGGTGTTGCGCGCGCCCGTGAGCGTGCGAAACTGGGCGTTGACCCGTGGCATCAATTCTTCGATCAGGAAGCGCGCGTAGTCAGGCGCGCGCTGCCAGGGCGAGTACTCCGCGCCGCGTTCGTTGCTGTTCCACACCCCTACGACGATGACGGGCGACATGACCTGACGCCCCACGAGTCGCACGATCGCCTCGTCCACTCCCCAGTCCACGCCCGTGTTCGCGATGCGCGGATCGAACAGATTCTGGCCGTCAGCCATGTACAGCACCGGATATCGTTTCGTCGTCGAGTCGTAGCCAGGCGGCAACCAGATCTCGACGTTGCGCGCGGGTCCAAGGTATTTCGACTGGACGTTCGTCCAGTAGACCAGGCGGCCGAGCACGCCAGAGCCCTGCCAATCGGCGATGTAGTCGGCGACCGGGCGTTTGAATGCGGTAATCTCGTGGGTGACGACCGTGTCGCGCGCGAATACCAGCACGTGATTCGGTGGCACGCTGCCGGTGCTGCTCAACGCTTCGCGGTCCCACGTGCCCAGGGTGAATTTGTATTCGAGGGTGGTGCCGGCGGGCTCGGACAGCGCGATCGTACGATCGCGGCCCGAGCCGGTGAGAGCGCGACCGTCCGGGCGCCAGGGCCCAAGCTCGGGAAGGCTGCCGGCGAGATAGACGGTGCCGGTGCCTTCGGGAACGCGAACGTGCACCGTTGCGGTGACGAGCGGCTCGGCGAATCCCAGCGCGACCGATTCGACCTCGACGCCGCGTCCTTCTCCCGGACGTAACGAGAGCTGGAGGCGCTCGATGTGTTCGAGCCGCGGCCGATCGTCCGGGCCGCCGCGTCCTTCGGCCGGCCCAACCCAGTAATTCCATTCGCCTGGAAAGCCTTCCGGTAAGAGGACGCCGCGCCCGATCGTGAATCCCGCAAGCGGGACGACCTGGTCCTGCCAATCGGTGTCTGCCGATATCGGTGCGGTCCAGCTCGTGCCGTCATCTTCCATCAGGGTCAGATGCAGCGTTTGCTGGTCGCTCAAGCCGCGCAACCGAATGCGTATCTCCTTCGCTGTCCTGATGGCTTCTTGCCTCGAACCGATTCGATCCTTGATGACGAGCGATGCGGTGTAATCGGCCGGGCCGTGCCCGTTCGAATCCACCGGCAGCGCGAAATGAAAAATCGGCTGACCGGTCGGGGACGTGGCGATCCGGAAGAGACCGCGTCTTCCAGCATCGCCGATGCGGGTGAACGCGAGGCGCGATGCGTCAGATGGATCAAACAGTCGCAGCGGCGCTCGTGGATCGACGTGCCCAGCCGAATCGTCGGTCGCTGTGCGCGGGACGAGCGAATCCGGCACAGTATCGTCCGGCGGCGCGTGATATTCCTTGAAGGCGATGTGTCCTATCGTGGCGGGCAGCGTTGTGGCGTCCAGACCGCGGACGCTCAGCACGTAGACGCCGGGCGTGACAACAAATGATCCGCTGCGCGCTCTTACGGTCTGTGGATTGCCGGCTGTCACCGGCCGCGCCGAGAAGGACGGCCCCAGATCCGGAAGCGTGATCGTCATTGGCCATGCGCGCCTGGCTGCGCGCGTCACGATCTTGTCGACGCTCGGCTGCTCGAACGGATCACGAATCGGCACCGCGTCAGGATAGACTTCGAGTCGCCAGACTCCGGCGCGGATCTTGTCGAGGAAGTAGATGCCTGTGCCTTCGTAGCTGACTACCGGTGACGATCCAACGCCGGCAACACGCCGTAGTGCCGAGCGGTCAGCAGGCTGAGCAGTCGTCGAACTCGTATAGAGAAACGCATCGCGCGCGACCAGCTCGCCTAAATCACCTTCGTAGGAAATGTGGAAGTCGCCGAACCGCGTGTTCCGCGGATACGGCCCGTACGACTGCATTCGCGGCAACCGCCGCATCGCTTCCGCCGCGATGATTGCGCTCATCGCCTTGCGCGGCGTGTACACGAGATTCAGGTAATGCGTCTGCCACGCCAGGTTGCGCGAGGCGGTGGCCAGCATGTCGTAGGCGAACATCGCGGCGAACTGCGCACCCACGCTCCGAAACGTCCGCGCCATCGCCGGATACATCGTGCCGGTGCGAAGATCGGGACTGTCGAACTCGTAGACGATGCGTGGTAGCCCGGCGAGCTCGGGCCGCAACATGTCGGGGTAGGCGTCGGCGCCGCGCAGGTAATTGCCCCGAAGCTCGTGCCCCGAATTGAGGCCGGTCGGATACCAGCCAAACGTCACGCCTTGTGCCTTGGACCGGCGAATCGCCTCGGCAATCCGAAAGTCCTGGCTCACGTTATAGAAGACGAGCTTGCGGCAACCGGTGCTGCGCACGGCATCCGTGAGCGCGTTGATGTAGCTGACCGAGCCCGCGAGATCCTCGGGATGGTGCCACGGCTCGTTCACGAGCTCGATGAAGAGGATCGACGGCTCGTTCTTGAGGGCCGTGTGCGTGTACGGGTTCACGTGATTCAGGATCTGACGTAGGTAGTTGACCTGGGCGGCGATCGCCTTCGGGTCCGTCCCCATGCGCGCCTTGCCGAAATGCCGTCCAAACCCAGGCGGCGTCGTGTCCGCGAGCGCGTCCGGCCACGTAGAGCTGTAGAGCTGGATCGGACTGAGCAGCATGTAGATGCCGCGCTCCTTGGCGCGGGCGATCAGATAGTCCAGTAGATCGAGATGATCGTTGGCGAGGAGATTGCCGGCCGAGTCGGACGCCTCCCAGTCGCCCCAGAACGTCAGCCGCAGGCCGTCCCAGCCCATGCGCGCGAACTGCGCCATGTCCTCATCGATCATCCGCTTGCGATCGCCGTGAACGTAGCCGGCGGCCCGGTAGTCCGATGCGGTCGGCAGCACATAGTTGGCCCCGAAGAGCGCCACTTCCTTCTTTGTATCACGCCAGCGGATCACCCCCTGCTGGTCGAGATACACGCGCTCTTGTGCCTGCAGTGTCGCGACCGTAACGAGGAGCGCGAGTATTCCGGGTATGGAACTTGCCCTAAGCATATGCAGGGAGGTTTCTCATGAAGCACTCGACTCTACTTCGCATTGTTCTGCCCGCGGGATTCGTGCTCGGCGCGCTGATGGGTTGCTCCACTAGATCGAACAACGGGATTGCCACGCTTTCGCCCAGGTCCACCATCACGGCGGAAGATCTTGCACGCTCGCCGTCCGTACCCATCGAGCAGTTGCTCGCGTCGCGCGTGCCCGGAATGATCGTGACGCACGCGGCGGACGGCCGTATGGTCATGCATCTGCGCGGCGTGAGTACATTGTCCGACGACGGCGGTGAGCCGCTGTTCGTCGTGAACGGCGTGCCGCTGGGGAACGGCAGCAATCTCGGCGCGATCAGTCGATCCGAAATCGACTCTATCGACGTCTTGAGGGATCCGGCGAGCACCGCCGAATGGGGCATTCGGGGCACGAACGGCGTCATCCTGATCACGCTGAAGTCGTAGTCATTGCCCGGGGTGGTACTCGCGCTCGGTATGCCCCTGGAGCTGCGCGCGATAGAAGTACACATCCCGCAAGTTGCCTGAGGCGTAACGCGCCGCTTCGTCGTTGAAATGCGGCGAAGCGGGGTTACCGCTTTCGCCCCCGGCCGTGACGGCTCGCGCGCGCACGCTGTCACCGAATTCCACGACTGCGACGAAGCTGTTGCCGCTGCTCCCGTACCACTTCTTCGTATTCGGGTAGGGCCGAGCGCCAAAGGCGGCGAGCGAGCCCCACACACTCGCGGTGAACGGTACGGGGATGCTCGGCCCCGCGTCGTCGAAGTGCGGCGCGATGTCGTCATTGATCCGCTGGAAGCGATTGATGTCACCCCACGGCGTCTTCCACGTGCCGAAGTTGGCGGTCAACGCGTCAAGGGCGGTTGCGAGCGATTCGAGCAGATCGGCGGACGTCGCACGCGATGTCGCGACGTATTGCATGACGGAGATTTGCGCGGCACGCGCCTGCGGCAAGACGCGCCGGCCGACGCGCTCGCCCCAGAACACGGCGACCGAGGTCGGAACCGACTCCGCGCCCCAGCGATAGTCCCAACCGCGCAACGCGGCGATGGGCTCAGCGAGCTTCGCCTTGAGCGTGTCGGTCGCGGGGAGTTGATCGTAGGCGGCGAGTAGCGGCGGGATCATGCGCTCGAACGCCGGCAGATAGCTGTCGAATGCCGCAGCGGTAAGCGAGCGTGTGGTCCAACCAGTCTTACCGGTGAGCAGCCGCAGCGCGTGATATCCACGCGCCGTCTCTTCTGTGCCGGTCTCGACATAGCGCGGAAAGTCTTCGCGCTTGGGGCTCGCGCCTTCGCCCGCGGCCGACCAGGGCCAGTTATTGGAGTTATAGACCCAGCCGCTGGACGGATTGACCGCGTTCGGCGTCTCGTCGAATGAAAGGACTCCCTGATACGCGCTGCGTGGATTGCTCGCGTCGACCGGTTTCGTCCAGTCGAACGCCGTGTCACGTCGCGGGATGTAGTTGGAGTGCAGGTACGCGATGTTGCCTTCCGCGTCCGCAAACACGGTGTTGTTCGACGAGTTCGTATGCAGCTCCATGATCTTACGGAACTCGGCAAAGTTCCGCGCTTTGGTGCGCGTGTAGGATTGAATCAGCGCGTTTACGTGACTGTTCATCAGACTGACGCTCACCGGACGATCGCCCTCTTTCCGGACAATCGGCCCCCGCGGCGAGTACGACACAGCGAAGGTCTTGCTCGCCATTCCGGCGCCGGTCTTGAACCGCACGGTGATACTGCGCGAGCGGAACGGCGGGGTTTCGAGGAACTCGTCGATGTTGTCGACGCCGCTCGAGGTGTGCATCCAGCCCGCGGTGGGATTGAAGCCCTGATAGATGAAGAACTGCCCCCAGGTGACCGCGCCGTACGCGTCCAACCCTTCGTCGCTCACCATCTGCACCTCGGAGCGGAAGTAGAACGAGGTGTGCGGATTGATCCACAAGAGTGCGTGATGATCGGCGGTGTTCTGCGGCGCGATGGCGATCCCGTTCGACCCCGACGGATCGGCTTCGAAGTCGGCTCCCGCACCGTCGCCGCTCGTATGCGCGGCCGTCGCCGAGTCGCCATAAAGGGCGGCGAGATCGCGGACGTTGATGCGCTCGATGTCGCCGCCGATGCTCCCTTCAGTGAACGAGAGCGCCATCCAGGGCTCGAAATGTGTGATGACGCGCGGCTTCACCTCGGGATGCCTATAGAGGAAGTAGTTCAAGCCGTCGGCGAACGCGTCCATCAACTTTTTCAGCCACGGCGGGCTCGCGCGATACTCGACGCGCAAAGAGTCGGGGTCGATAAACAGGCGCTGCCGCAAATCCTGGAAGATCACCGAATCGCCCTCGGCCTCTGCCAGGCGGCCCAGCGAATTCAGGTAATTGGTCTCGATACGATTGAAGTCGTCCTCGGCCTGCGCGTACTCCATGCCGAACACCGCGTCGGCGTCGGTCTTGCCATAGACGTGCGCGATGCCCCAATCGTCACGAATGATCGTGACGTTCTGAGCGTCTCGTTCCCAGCGCGCGACGTCGGCTCGCCGCTGGGCCTGGAGGGGAAAGGCAAGCAGGGCGCTACTGGCGAGTAGCAGTATCGATCGCAATGGAAGATCTCGCGGGAAGAGTGAGGTGCACCGAGCCTGTGGAATCGACTTGAATCGGAGTGCCGGCAATGAGGTCGAGATACGTCCCGGCGGCCATGCCGGTCGTGACGGTCGTGTCGAGACTCGTGGTTTCGTCGTTGATCGCGACAAAACCTTTGGCGCCGCGCGAGAACGCAATCGCATTGGCGCCGTTGTCCCACCAATGATTGATGTCGGTGCCAGCGACCAGGTGCCGGAAGCCGACCATCTTGAGAATCGACGGATCGCGGTGCTCGCAGACCCATTGACCGGACGTCGTCGCGCTGTCGATGCTCGCCGCGCACGTCACGGGGAGGGTCCAGCCATTCCCGTCCGACACCGGCCCCATCGCGTTCTCGGCTGGACAGTTGAATGCATAGCTCGAGAGGATCGATGGATAGCCGTACGGCTGCGCGAGCATCCAGACGTTGGCGTTGCGGAAGACGTTGCCGTCGCGGTAGCTCAAGCCGCAGTTGTGCTGCGTGTCGTGATTCTCGAGGAACACGACCGCCTTATCCGACGGCATCAGCCCCCACGCCGCGGCGGAGAACTGGTTGCCCGGTGGACCATTGGGATTGAGCTGCGAGATGTGCTCGCCATTGATGTTGCGGAACTTGTTGCCGACGCCGGTGAAAGTGAACTCGGTGATGTCGGCGGCGCCGCCCGAGCTGTAACCTTCGCCATAATAGTCCTGCGGTGAGAGCGCTTCGTTCGCGCCGCCGATCACCTCGAGAAACACGTACGGAAGCGGTCTGCCGTCTGCCATCAGCGTGTCGTTCATTCTGGCCAGAATATCGTTGAGCTCGACTTGCTGGATGTGCTTCGCTGCGTCGATGCGAAAGCCTGCCACGCCGAGGCGCGCGAGCTTGACCAGATAGTCGGCAATCTTCTGTCGCACGGTCGCAAGGCCGGTGTTCAAGTCGGGCAGGCCGAGCAGCTCGCAGTCCTGCACGTTGGCGGCATCCTGGTAATTGTCGACGATACAGGGCGTATGAAAGTCGCTTGGACTGTAGAGCGGAGGCGGGCCGGGGTAGTCGTATTTCGAGTACGCCGTGCCGTTACTGCCGGTCCCCGGACTGGGAAAGTTCGTCATGTGATTGATCACGGCGTCCGCGATGATGCCAACCCCCACCGCGTTGCAGCGATTCACCATGTCGACGAACGCGACACTGTCGCCCGAGCGGCTGCGCGCGAGGCTATAGCTCACTGGCTGGTAGCGCTCGCTCCAGTCGTGCGTCGGCGTGATGCTGTGCTCTTCGGGCGGGGAGATTTGCACGGCCTTGAATCCGGCGGGGCCGAGGACGTTCTCGCATTCGGCGGCGATGTCGGGCCACCGCCATTCGAACAGGTGGACGAATACGTCGCCGGCAGCCATGTGTCCGCTCGGCCGATAGGTCTGCGCGAGCGCGGGGCGGTCGGGCGGCGGCGAGCCCGTGATACGCTTCTCGCCTTGCTGGGAACAAGCCGCCGCCGCGACCAACATTGCCGCGGCGGCGGTCTTACATCCGTGCATCACTGCTCAGATCCGGCCTTCGTTCAATAGCCTGGATTCTGCACCAGGTTTGGATTGGCGATCAGCTCGGATGCTGGAATCGGATAGAGGTCGAGCGTTGCCGGCGTGCTGGCACCCGCCACCGTCCCGCCCTTCCACGCCCACACGTAGCTCCCGCCGGTGAATTTGCCAAACCGAACCAGGTCCGTACGGCGGTGGGCTTCCCACAGCAGCTCGCGCCCGCGCTCGGCCAGGAGGAAGTCGAGCGTCAGCTGCGGGTCGGTGATGTTGCCCGTCGTATCGCCATAGGCACGCGTCCGAAGTGCGTTGACGTAACCCAGTGCCGTCGCCCGGCTGCCGCCGCCGCCCCGTAGCTGGGCCTCGGCGTAAATCAGATACGCCTCACCGAGCCGGAACATCGGGAAATCGGTATCGACGAACGTCGGGTCCGAGCCGGCGGCGCCGCCCGAAGTCACGTTCTGGAATTTCGGGGCCGCGATGCCGTCGTTGAAGTTGGAAATACTGTTGACAGCGAGATTCTGCCCGTTGGTGAAGAAGTAGGACGCGCGCTTGTCGCCCGCAGCGTAGAAGCTGTCAGCCTGGGGCTTCAGGCGCAGTCCCCACCAGCAGTAGTCGACGCCGTAGGCGCCGCTGTTCATGTTGCCGCCGCAGGACGCGTGCACGAGGAACGTCACGCCGCCGTACGTCTGCGTCCGCTTGCCGTCCTGTGTGACCGCAAAAATGATTTCGGGCGACGTGTTGTTGTCGGCCTGGAACAGGTGCTGATACTTGGGATCCAGACTGTACGTCCCCGACGAAATCACGTTCTGCGCCGCCGTCAGCGCGTCCGCGGAGTGATCCGTCCCCGTATACACTTTCGCATTCAGGTAGACCTCGGCCAGCAGCATGTCGGCCGCGGCCGGTGTGGCCCGCCCGTACGACGACGGGCCGGCGGGCGGCAGGTCGCCGCGAATCGCGGTCAGCTCGCTCACGATGTAGTTGTAGATATCGGCGCGCGTGCTCTGCTTCGGCGCCACGCCCATCGGATCGTTCTCCGTGATGAGCGGGATGTTGCCGAACAGATCGATGCCGTGCCAGTAACTTAGCGCGCGCAGGAACCGCGCTTCCGCGCGATACGTGGCGATCTGGGTCCGGAGCGGTCCGACCACGCCGCGCTCGTCGAGCTTCGCGTCGGTTGTCTGGCGCAGGAACTCGTTGGCGAGTACAACCTGGAAGTACACGCGGTAGTACATCGCCACCACCATCCGGCTCGACGACGTCCACGTCTGCGTGTTCATCTCCGGCAGCCCGATGTCCCCCCAGGCGATCACGGCTTCGTCGGTGGGCAGCTCTTCGGTCTCCCAGTACAGCCTGAGGTACTGCGAAAATCCCTCATCGATGCCGGAGATATCCGGCAATCCGGCGCCGCCTGCCTGACCGCTCAGCGCGAGTCCGGCGTAGATGCGGGCGAGGAACGCGCGATAGGAGTTTGGGTCGCTGAAGATGTTCGCTTCGGTCACGCTGCTCTTGGGCTCGACGGTCAAATTCGTGCAGCTCGCCAGGCCGAGCAGGGCAAACACCGCGAACATGGTCCGCCAGTGTGTGGTCTTCATAATTCCATCCCGCCTCGAAGTAGTCGGATTCATGGTCAGAACCGCACCGTCAGGCCGCCGGTCAGCGTGCGCGCCCGCGGATAGATGTTGTTGTCGATCCCGTTCAGGCCGGAGGTCGGGTCGACGCCGCTATAGCCCGTGATCGTGAATGCGTTCTGGAGCGTCGCCGAGGCGCGCACGTCCTGGCCATGATACTTGAAGGCATAGCCGAGCGTGATGTTGTCCATGCGCAGGAACGAGGCGTTCTCGACGTAGTAGTCCGACAGATATTGCGGCTGTACGAAGCCGCTCTTCAGCACCGACGAGGACAGGTTGTAGGGCGAGCCGCTGGCCTGTACCGCGTGGTAGTTGCCGAGGTTCGAGGCGACGTTGTTGTAGACATAGTTGCCGAGCCACGCGCGGAGCGTGAAGCTCAGGTCGAACTTGCCGTAATTGAAGTAGGACGAGTGTCCCAGGATCCATTTGGGCGCCGGATCGTGGAACGCGCGCAGCGAGCGCGAGTCGCAGCCGGTCACGACGGAATCGCCGAGGCTGGTGAACTTGCCCTCGACCGGCTTGCCGCTCTGATACACTTGCGGGCAGACGAAGAACGAATTGACCGGCTGTCCCGGCTCGAGCACCTGGATCGTCGTGCCGACGCCGCCCGCCACGCCGCCCACCAGAATCTGTTGCGCCGCGGCGGCCGCGGGATTGATGCTCGTCAGCTCGTTGGAGTTGCGTGCCGCCGTGAAATCCGCGCTCCAGCGCAGCCCGGAGGGCCGATTGAGCATCTGGGCATCGAGCGCGAATTCGACGCCGCGGTTGCGCATGCTCCCAATGTTGGTCGTGTAGAAGTTCGAGAAGTTGCTGCCGGCCGGCGCGGGCACGGTGAAGATCAGGTCTTTGGTGTTCTTCACGTACCAGTCGATCGTGCCGGTGATCTTCTGATCAAGGAAGCCGTAGTCGAGGCCGACGTCGTAGGAGCTGGTCGCTTCCCACTTGATGTTCGGGTCGAAAGCGCCCGGCCGGATCGTCGGCACGAACAGGTTGCCGAACTGAATCTGCGCCGTCTGGTTGCTGCTCAGGTACGCGATGTACTGCTGATAGTTTGCGAACGCCTGGTTGCCGGTCTTGCCCCATGAAGCCCGCAGCTTGAGATCCGACAAGCCGCCGATGCCCTGCATGAAAGACTCGCGCGACAGCCGCCAGCCGACCGACGCCGCGGGGAACACGCCCCATGCGTTGTCGGGTCCAAAGCGCGACGAACCGTCCCGCCGGACACTGAGTGTCGCGAGGTACTTGTCGTTGTTGTTGTAGGTCGCGCGGCCGAAGAAGGAGATCAGCTTGCTCTCCTGGACGTTCGGCCCGCCGGGCACGACGTTTGCCGCCGGCGGGAAGCCGTTGATGTCGAGGACGTTGGTGCTCAGCCCGGTCAACGTCAGCGAGGGGTACTCGGCATGAGACTGCGAGTACGAATACCCTGCGGTTAGGTCGATGTCGCCGCGGATCACGTTCACCGGCTTTGCGTAGCTCAGATACATCTCGAGTACGGTGTTGAGCATGTTGGGATCGGAACGGTACTCATAGCCGTTCCCGCCGCGCAGCTCGCTGTGCAGCACGCTCGGATTGAACGTCACACTCGTAACGCGCGTGAGATCGTATCCCAGGTTCACGTTCGCGCGTACGCCCCCGAGGAATGTCGGGCTGTAGTTGGCCTGGACGTTGCCGACGCTCCGGTACGTCGTGCCTTGCGCCTTGGCGTAATTCAAGATCTCGGCTGGATTGTCCGCCGATGGTGTGCCGGGCCAGTTGTAGTAGCCCGTGGTCGAGGTGGAGTCGAAGATCGGCTGCGTCGGTCCCATCTGCGCTGCGTTCGACAGCACGCCGCCGGGCGTGAAGAGATCGAACTCACGCGAACCCTTCAGGCTGATGTCGATGCCGAGCTGATCGTCGAACATCCGCTGGCCGTAGTTGGCGCCGAGCGAAACCCGCTCGAGCGTGCTGCCGCGGATGATCCCGTCCTGATTCAGGTAACCGAGCGACAACCGATAATTGTTGTCGCTGCCGGAACCCGAGACCGCGACGTTGTGCTGTTGCCCCATCGCGGTGCGATCGACGAGACCCCACCAGTCGGTGTTGGCATTGCGCAGCTGGTTCTGTTTGGTGGTGTCGCCGTAGGTCATCACAGCGTTGCGGAATTGCGCGGCGTTCAGCATCGACGGCAGGCGAGTGACTGACGACGAAGACATGCTGCCGCTGTACTCGACCTGGGGCGGCGCGCCGTGGCGTCCGCGCTTCGTCTTGATCAGGATCACGCCGTTGGCAGCGTTGGCGCCATAAATCGCCGCGGCCGACGCGTCTTTGAGCACCGTGATGCTTTCGATGTCGGAGGGGTTGAGGAAGTTGAGCGCCTCACGCCCCGCGGACAGGCCTCCGCCGGCTCCGGAGCCGAGCGGCACGCCGTCCACCACGTAAAGCGGATCGCTGCTGGCGTTGACAGATGTCGCGCCACGGACCCGAATGGCCATACCGCCGCCGGGCTCGTTGTTATCGACCACCTGTACGCCCGCCACTTTGCCCTGAATCAGGTCGGGTGCGTTGAACACGGTGCCCCTGTTGAACTGGCTGTCGCTTAGCTGTTTGACAGAATTCGACAGATTGCCGAGGGATTGCTGGCCGTATCCTGTAACGACGACGGCCGAGAGCCCGATCGCCTGAGGTATGAGGGCGACGTCAACGGTAAGGGTGTCTCCCGCCGCGACCATCACCGGCTGGCTCGCCTGACCGTAGCCGATCATGCGGGCCTTGAGCAGATCGCTGCCGGCGGCAACGCCGCCGATGACGAAGCGACCGTCTTCCCGCGTCTGGACGCTGCGTGCGCCGACGGTGACGGTGACTCCTGCTATGGGTTGTTGTGTGCTGTTGTCGGTGACTCGTCCGCGGACGGTACCCGTGGCGGGCTGCTGCGCGAAGAGGGGTGCGGTCCAGGTGATGCCTCCCAGGATCACGCACATCAGGTAATTGTTACGCCGCATACGACCTCTCAGTCTGAGACGGTAAGACTTTGGTGGAGGGTCTTCAAAAGGCTGCCCGGTTCTGACGGTGTCAAGGATTAGAGGAAAGGATAGATTCTTCGCATGCGTTACGATGCCTTCCAACGGCGGCTGATCGATGCACTGCTGCACACTCCGGCTGACACCGAGGAGTCCGTGTGCCGCGCCGTTCTGGAAGGCGCGGGTGGGGCGCGCGACGGCGTACCCGAAATCCTGCGCAGCTACGTCGACAAAGTCGCCAATCACGCATATCGAGTGACGGACCAGGACGTGGCCGCCTTGAAAGCGGCGGGGCTTTCCGACGACCGCATTTTCGAAATCACCGTCGCGGCCGCGGTCGGCGCCGCCATGCACCGGCTGAATCGCGGTATGGCAGCGCTGCATGGCGAGGAACCGGACTGATGCGCGTCCGCGCGGTCGAGCACGGGCACCGTTTGTCACAGAAACTCAAACTGGCGCTCATCCGGCTCGTGAGCCGGCGGCGCGTGCCCGATGTGGTCAAGACACTGCTGTACCGGCCCGAGTTCTTCGGCCGCGGGCAGTGCGAGTGGACGCAGGCCGTGATGCGCGGCCCGTCAGACTGGAGCATCGGCGAACGCGAGTTGTTCGCGGCGTTCACGTCGAAGTTGAACCAGTGCGTCTTCTGAACGGAGTCGCACGCCGCGGTCGCGGCGCTGGCGCTCCGGGACGAGCACTTTGTGAAGGCGGTGGTGAGCGACTGGCGGACCGCGCCGCTCGACGCCAAGCTGCGCGCGACACTCGGCTTCCTCGAGAAGCTCACGCTGCGCCCCAACGACGTGCGCCCCGCCGACGTCGCGCCTTTGCGCGCGGCCGGCATTTCCGATGACGCGATCGAAGATGCGATCAACGTGTGCGCGCTGTTCAACATCTACGACCGCCTCGCCGACGCACTGGGTTGGTACCTGCCGGATCACGGTGGATATGCCGCTTCAGCGGATAGCCTCATGAAGCGAGGCTATTTGCTGTAAGCGCCGGTCGAGTTGCGGGTACGGCTCGAGCTCTTCCCCAAAAATGTGGCAGCGCGTGCTGCGCGCGACGAGCGGCGTTGTGCCATGCTTCGTGTCGCCCTCGGACGGCGCGGCCTGAATCGTCGGCGGGGTGTGGGCGAGGTCACGCGCCGCCTGATACTGCCGCGCCGCGGCGGCACGGTCGCCGCGCTTCCAGGTGACGTAGCCGTCGAGGTAATGCGCCTCTACGTTGCGCGGCTGGGTCGCGATCACGGCGTCGAATTGCGCACGCGCCGCAGCGAGATCGCCGCGAAGCAGCGCGACTTCGCCGAGCTTGAGCAACGGCCCCGTTTCCTCGCGGTTCAGCGCTGCTGCCGTGTCTACCTCGGCCGCGGCGCGCGCGAGATCCCACGGCGCTCCGGAATCGGGACACGCGTACAGATCGCCGAGCCGCGAGTGCGCCCGCGCGCTGGCGGGATTCACCTTCACCAGGTGGCGCCAGGCAACCTCGGCCGCCCGGTAATTTCCGAGCTCGAGCTCCATGTTGCCGAGGTAGTAGAGCACGTCCTCGTGCTGCGGGTCGAGCGCGAGTGCCTTCTGGTACGAGTCGCGCGCCGCTGTAACGTCGCCG
>DATGEQ010000076.1:0-7707 GCA_035309945.1 Gemmatimonadales bacterium
TGATCAGCACCGTCGTGGCATGCTCGGCGACGCGGGCTACGAGGGCGAGCGCCTGCCGCATGGCCGCGCTCTCTGCGACGAGCCCCCGCTCCTCGGGGCCGGTGGCCAGCTGCGCCTTGAGCACGGCAACCTCTTGCCGCAGTCGCTCGCGCTCCTCCGCTTTACGCAGCGTGAGGACGACCTCATCGGGCCGGAACGGCTTGGGCAGATAGTCGTATGCACCTTCGTTCATCGCGGCGATGGCGGCGTCTTCACCGCCGTAGGCGCTCATCATGATCACGAGGGCGGTGCCGCCGCGTTGCCGGTAGCTGCGCAAGAAACTCAAGCCATCCATTTCCGGCATTCGTACGTCGCACAGCACGAGATCGAACGCCTCGGCGAGCGCGCGATCGAGGGCTCGCTTGCCGTCCTGCTCCGCCGTCACGGTGTAGCCGGCATCGGTCAGCAGGAGTCCGAGGCTCTGACGCAGCCCGGGTTCGTCGTCTACGACGAGGATGCGCTTCACGCGGGAAAGAACATCTTGAAAGCGGCGCCGCCTTCGCGGGCGCCGTCTACCCAGACGACGCCGCCCATTTCGTAAACCGATCGCGCGACGATCGCGAGGCCGAGCCCCGTGCCGCGGCCCGGCTCCTTGGTCGTGTAGAAGGGCTCGAAGATCTTATCGCGATCCGCGGCCGGAACACCTGGACCTGAGTCCGCCACGAACAGCAGCGCGCCCGGTTGCCCGGCGGCGAACTCGGCGCGGGCCGGCCGCCGCTCAGAGGTGCGCGGAAAACGGGCATATCCGGGATCCGTGGCGCGCTTGGGACTCGCGGGCCCCGGTTCGTAGGCCCAGGCGCGCGCGCCGGCCACGATTACGCCCTCCGGAGGCGTGGCATCGACCGCGTTGAGCAGGAGGTTTACCAGTGCCTGCTCCAGCACGTGCGCGCGGCCGAGGATCATCGGAACGTCGGGCGCGACGTCGAGCTCCACGTGCAGTCGCCGGAACGCGCCTTGTGCCCGCAGCAGCTCGTACGATCCACGTACGAGCTGCGCGGTGTCGATCGGCGCGAGCGGGTCTTCCTGGGGGCGTGCGTAGTCGAGCAGGCTGCGGACGATGCGGTCCACGCGCTCGAGCTCCCGGGTGAGCCCGCTCGTCACCTCCGGGTCCGCGCCGCGGCGCCGCAGCACCTCGACGTAGGTGCCGATCGCCCCCAGGGGATTGCCGATTTCATGCGCCACCCCGGCAGCCAAGCGACCGATGCTGGCCAGCTTCTCAGAGCGCACGAGCTGGCTCTGCGCGTCGAGGAGGCGATCGGTCATTCGATTGAGCCGCTCGGCGAGGGTCGCGAAGTCCCTGGTGTCGGCATCGGGCGCACGCGCTTCGAGGTCCCCGTCCGCAACCGCGTCAGCGGTAGACATGACGCGACCCAGGGGCCGCAAGACGAGGCGGGTAACGAGCGAGCGCCCGTAGAGCACAAAGATGCCGACTTCGATTGCCACGAACAGCACGACGAACACGACCCCGCGCTCCGGGGCGACTGCGAACGCGAGCTGCGACGTCGCGACCCCGACCAGGATCGCGAAGGCAGCGAGAAAGGTGAGGTAGAATAGCAGCTCGACGCGCAGGGCGGGCTTGGGTCGAGGAGAAGGCGGAAGACCCGTGCTCATGGGGCCCCAAGATAAGCACAAAAAAAAGAGCGGCGGGATGTTCTCCCGCCGCTCTGACTTCTAGGCCGAAGTCCTTATTGGCACTGCGGCGCGCCTTCTTTCGTCGCCGGAGCCAGAGGAGTCGAGCCAACGTAGATGACGCACGTCTTCGTGGTCACGTTGTGACTCACCTGCGCGGTCCAACCGTCCGCGGTCAACGCAATCGTCGGACCGACCACGCCGACGGTCGTCGAGAATGCCGTACCCAGGTTCGTCGTGTACTTCACCGAGTCGGCGAAATACGCCTCTTCGGCCGTCACGAGATTCCGCAGGTCCGACTTCATCGAGGCGAGATACGCCTTTTCCTTCGTGTTGGCGAACTTCGGAATCGCAATCGCGGCCAAAATACCAATGATCACGACGACGATCAGAAGCTCGATCAGTGTGAAACCCTTGCGGTTCATCTGGACTGACCTCCCCTGTAAGGATCTAAGACATTGATGTCGCAGTTATGCCGCGCTCAATTCAAGCAGGAACTGTGCCCTCTAAGGATTAATACCGTCCAAATAGTTGTCGCGCTGAGAGTTATTTATTTACCGTGGGCGTTCGCTGACCGCGTTACTTCATCTTCAACTCGGGCTTTTTGCAAGTCGCAACGCCGTACGCAAGACCACCACAGTCAAGCATAACTCATTGTCTAAACATCAGATACCACCTCTGTTCTCCCGGAAAGCGGCGACGTGCCGAATCGGCGATTGCGGCTGCCTGAGCGCGGCGCCCGCGCGCAAGCTCCAGGACGAACGTCGCGCGCAGCATCATCCGCTCGCCGGCAACGGAATTCCTCCCGCGCGCGACGATCGGCGCCGCAGCCGCCGTGTCGCCGATGCCGACGAGAAAAATCGCGCGCGCGCCCTCGAGGTAGGGATCTCCCGGGAAGAGCGAATCGGCGATCGCGTATTCGCGACGTGCGGCAGTCGTATCACCGAGCCCCGCCAGAACCGCGGCCGCGCTCGCGTGCGCGCGATACGACTCCGGATGGTCACGCAGCAGCGTCAAGAGCTGGGCGCGATTATCCCGCCACGCAGGCAACCGGAGGATCGACCGTCCGCCGCAAGCCGCGACGAGCAGTGCCAGTACGACAATCGCGGGCCGCAACTCGCGCCGCATCGTGAACGACAGCGCTCCCGCGGCGACGAGTGTCGCCGGCAAGGCGACTGCAAGATACAGGTTCCGCTCGGCGAGGACGACACCGGATGCGAACAGGACGTTGGCGGTCGGCAGATATGAGAGCGCCGCGAGTCCGGCGGCAAGCGCGATTGCCGGCGCCCGTCGGCGGCACACCAGCGCGACGGCAGGAACGGCAATGATGACCAGCAGTCCGAGCAGTGCGGCCAAGGAGAATCCGCCGCTGCTGCTCACGACCTGCGGGCCGTAATCTGACGAAAGGGATACCGGCCAGAACAGGAGCGCCGCCGCGCGAAGGGCGGCACGGAGCGCAATCGCGAGTCGCAGGATGGGGCCCGCGCCGTAAAATACTGCCGCCTCGTCGTTCTCTCCGGCCCAGCCCACGGCGAACCAGGCAATGAGGAAGCCGATCGACACCGCGGCCAGAGCAATCCAGAACGCGTTCGGGTACGGGCGATCGTCGGACGTTTGGAGCCACTTATCGAGCAGTATGACGACACCAACGATGACACCATGCTCTTTACTGAACATGGCGAGCGCGGCACACGCGACCGCGATGCTCCACCGTCCGTGGCGAGCGGCGAGGACGGCTCCGAGGATTCCCACGGCTGCGAGCAGCTCGGCACGGCCGACGACACTGGCCACCGCTTCCACGTGCACCGGATGCCAAGCAAACACGAGGCCCGCACCGACGGCGGCCATGACGGGTAGCCAGCGTGCCATGACGGCAACGAACAACACTGCGGCGAGACCATGCCAAAGCGCATTCATGAGGTGAAACCAGCCCGCGCGACCACCGGAGACGGTCCAATCGACCGCATAACTGAGGATCGTGACCGGCCGGTACAGACCGGCTCCAGTCTCGCGAGGCCAGTAGGGATCCTTGAAGGCGGCGAGTGCGGCTCCAATCGAGTGCGCGGCGGGATTGGAAGCGACAATCGCGCGGTCATCCTGCACGAATCCGTAGCGAACCGTCGGCAGGTAGAGCGCCACAGCCGCGACGAAGACGAGCAGCAGCTCACGCTTCATGGCATTCGCGCGATTAAGGAGTCCGCAACGGCGGTGTCGCCTCGGGCGCGGGCAGCGAACGCCTGTGTGCGGTAGTAGCCGGCGCAGCGGAAGCAGAGCTGCTCTGCACGCATCAGCAGTGAATCGGCGAGACGAGACTGCCCCAACGTCAGTGCCGCATCCGCGCCCGCAATGAAGAGCGTCGGATCGCGATCGTAAATCGCCGTCGCCTGCCGCAGCATCGCGAGCGCGCGTGCCGGCTGGCGGTGACTCTGGAACATCGCTGCCGCGCGGGCGGGGCCGCGATAGGATGCAGGGGAATCGCTCAGAATACTTTCGGTGACAGCCAAGTCATCGCGCCACACCGGCGCCCGCACGGCCGATCGAATGCCTCCCGCCAGCACGATGAGCGCGAGCCCGACATTGAACCGCTGAGCCGGTAAACGCGCGAGCGCCGCTCCCGCCGCGAGCGCCAGCCCAACCGAGGGCAGATAGAGCGTCCGCTCGGCCAGCAGTACACCGCTTGAAAACAGGAGATTGGATACGGGAAGAAACGCGATGCCGATCCAGCCGAGCCCGTAGGCTTCGACGCGGCGTTTCCGGCGCCACGCCATGATGAGCAACGCAACCCATACCCCGAGACAGAACAGGCCGAGCGCGAATCGTGGATCGAGAAGCGATCGAACGGCGGTCCGTTCGGCAGGCGAGTAATCCACGCGCAGCGTGACCGGCAGGATCAACAGCCGGGCGATGTCGGCGAGCGCCGCGATGGCGGTGAGCCTGCCGGTGAGCGCCGTTTCGCCGAGAAAGATCGGTGCCGTCGCGTGAAGGCGCTGGTACGGATGCAGCACGACGCCGCGAACCGCGAGGTATGCTCCGGCGAGTACGATCCAACTCACCGCGAATGCGATGATGCGGCGCCGGTCGGGACGAGGCGTGAGCTGGAGGATCCAGGCCCAAACGATGAGGGCCGGTCCCACGACCGCGTTTTCCTTGCTGAGCAGTCCCAGCAGCAGGAAGACGCCGCTCCAGAGCACGTCCTGTCGCGCGACAGCCATGTACACCGACAGGCAGACGCCGACAGCAGCCAGCAGCTCGCCGAGCCCGATGACGTTTGCGACCGCTTCGACGTGCACTGGATGCACGGCGAATATGAGACTCGCGGCGAAGGCCACTTTCCTGTCAGCCCAGCGCCCCGCCAGCGCCGCGACGATCACGGCGGCGCCGGCGTGCCCCACGAGATTCATCGCATGAAACAGCGCCGGGTGACCGTGCGTGATCGTCCAGTCGAGCGCAAAGCTCGCCAGCGGCAGCGGGCGATACATCTGGCCGCCGAGGTCCGGCGGCCAGTAGGGCCCGGCGAAGGCGCGCCACATCCCCTCAGCGCCATGGACCAGCGGATTCCAGGCAATGATGTACAGATCATCCATGGCAAACCCGTTCCACAAGGCTGGGATATAGGGAACGAGCGCGCAGGCTATGACGGCGAGGTAGAGCCGGCGGTCCTTACTGTCCACGATTGACGGAAAAGAGCCAGCGTCCGTCGGACCAGCGATAGATCCCGGTCAGCGACGAGGGATAGGCGCCGAGCAAGGCGCGCAGCTCGATGGCGGAGGGCGATGTGGCGCTTGCGAGCAGAATGTGCGTGACGTGCATGCGCTCGAGATACGCGCGATGCTCGGCCGGAGTCGGCCGAATCAGCTCACGACCGTGGTAACTCTCCAGGTACAGGGGGACGGCACGGCGGCGCGTGTACAGCCAGACCAGCGCTTCGTCATCGGTGGCCACAACCGCGGAGTCAGGGAGGTTCGCCACGACCGGCAACAGCTCGGCAAAGTTTGCCGAGATCGAGCGGGCCTCCGTGTCCCACCATCGGCCGCGAAATCCGCGGTATTGGTAGAGGAGATACCCGCCGGCGACGAGGGCGCCGAGCAGTGCGATCGTGATACGGGCGGGGCGCGCGGTCCAGCGGCGCCAGAAGTCGAACATGGCCGCCGCCCAGATCAGCGCGAGCCACGGCAGGACTGCCCAGATGAAGCGATCAGGAGGATATGGCCAAATCGCCAGAATGATGAAGTAGAAGACCAATGAAATACCGATCGGCGACCGCTGTAATGCCAGCCAGAGACCATAGAGTCCGATGCCGAGCGACACAGTCGCGAGGACGACATAAAGCCATGCCCACGGCAGCCACCCGAACACCAGCGCTTCGAGAGGCCGCGACATGTCGCGCACGTTCCCCGAGACGGCTGAAAGACCGGCCTGACTGATGTGCGCGAAATAGGTGCCGTAGCCGAGCGCCAGCTCGGGATCGATTTGGCGGGCATGTATCGCGACCCAAAGACTCCACAACAGCGCGGCGACGATGCCGGGCACCGCGACAATCACGATTACGCGACGCGGGGCGCGACGAAGCAAGAGAAAGCAGCAGACGCCGGCGAGTACCGCGATGGCGATCGAACGGGTCAGAAGAGCGAGGGCGACCGCGATGCCGGCGATCCAAGCCTCACGCCCTGACGACGCGGCAGCGTCCGTCGCAATGATCGCGACCACCAGCAGCACGCCGAACAGCGGCTCGGCAAACAGGACGCCCTGCGTCGCCAGAACCGGAATCGCCACGGCCGCCGCGAACACGATGGCGCCGGAGACCCAACGCGGCGTCGTGGGGCCGAGGAAGGCGGTTCGTATGGCGTGCCAGGTGAGGAGTCCGGTGGCAACGGCGCTCAACAGCGCGTTCAGAACTTTGCCTGCAATCGCTGCCGCATTGACCTGGAGAATGCCGAAGAACGGCGCGAGTACGAGGGGATACAGGGGCGGATAGTGCACCGCACCGGGGAGCGACGGGAGATTCGGATGCACGTAGCCGAGGCCGCTCGAGAGCGCGGTGGCGAGACCAGCGTACAATCCGTCATCGTAAAAGACCCCGACGAGCGCGCGATTTACGACGAGCAGCCCGACGACCAGCGTCGCGGCGGCCGTGACTAGCGCGGCTCTTGCTTCGGACGAGAGGCGAATACGTTGTACCGGATGATGTGGAACAGCGCCGCGAAGCCATCGCGCCAGGTGATCTTCTTGCCCTCGGCGTACGTGCGGCCGCTGTACGAAATCGGCATCTCCCAGATGCGGGCGCGCGCCTGCGCGAGCCGGGCCGTGATCTCGACCTCGAAGCCGAAGCGATTCGACGACAGTGGCAAGCGTCTGAGCAGGTCGGTCCGCACGAGCTTATAGCACGTCTCGAGGTCCGTCAGGTTCAGATTCGTGAACATGTTCGACAGCAACGTGAGCAGCCGGTTGCCGACGAAGTGCCAAAAGTACAAGACGCGGTGCGGGCCGCCCTGGAAACGCGATCCATAGACCGCGTCCGCCTCGCGCGCGCGAATCGGCAGCAGCAGGTTGGGCAGGTCGGCGGGATCGTACTCGAGGTCGGCGTCCTGGACCACGACGACGTCCCCCGTCGCGACCGTGATGCCGGTCCGAATCGCGGCGCCTTTGCCCCTGTTCCGATCGTGGTGGATGACTCGATCGACGAGCCCCTTCTGCGCTGCCGCCTCGAGGATCGCGCGCGTGCCGTCGGTGGACGCATCGTTCACGACGATGATTTCCAGCCGCAGCGGGACCGCGCGCACGCGGCGCAGCGCCACCTCGACCGTCGCGGCTTCGTTGTAGGCCGGTACGATGACCGAGAGCAGGAGATTGGGGGAGCGGCGCTCGTCTCTGGTCATGCCGCTTGACCGATAGCGATGAGCGACTGCCCGATGCGCCACGGCAGGAGTCGCTCGAGCCTGAAGAGCGGTACCAGCGCATCGTAGAGCTTGAGCGATCCCGCGGGAATCATCTCGCGGCGCAGCACGCGGCCCGCAAACCACCAACCCGGCACGCCGGCCA
>DATGEQ010000077.1:0-3528 GCA_035309945.1 Gemmatimonadales bacterium
ATCCGGGTGCACCCTTCCTCCTTGCAGACTGAATGATTCCGTATGTCGGCCGCTTGGCATTGCGCTCGGCGGCAAGACGCTGCTTCTCGTGCGCCAACTGGGCCTGCTCGGCTTCACCTGCGAACGGCAGCGCGCGATTGATCCGCTCGATCTCCCGATCCAGCCGCCGAGCCTCCAACCCGTTCACCGCGCGCTCGAAAATCACATCGGGGACCTCGCTGCCCAGACCTTCGGCCTGGAGGGACTCGTACGCGCGGGCCGCGGTCTCGTCGAGCCGGTCGGGGGCGTCGTCGACCAGCGCCTCGAAGACCGCGCGATAACTCTCGAACTCGAACTCCTCCGCGTCGACGGCCTCGGTAACACGCGAGCGCCACGGCTCGCCCGCGAGCATCAGGAGCAGCAGAGACTTCTCGGCATTGGAAGGCAGGGCGGTCGAGGGCGGTAGCGGGCGATAGGGGGCGATTGGCGCTTCTTTCGGGTCCACTTCCCTCTGCAGGACGTCTGTTCTGATTCCCGCCACTTCCGCCACCCGCGATATGTACAGATCTCGCGTAATCGGATCGGCGGCTGACCTGATGGTTGGTAAGAGCCTATCCAACGCTCTCCTTCTGCCGGGTAATGTGCCGAAGAATCCCTTGCGTTCGAGGATCTGAATCTTGCGCTCGAGCACATCGACCGAATCCTTGATCGCCTGCTCCAGCGCCGCGGCGCCCTTGTGCTCGACGAGCGTATCCGGATCTTCACCCTCCGGCAACGTGGCGACGCTCACGCGCAGCTTGTGGCGCAGCAGCACGTCGCCCGCGCGGAACGTCGCACGCAAGCCCGGATCGTCAGAGTCGTACAACAGAATCACGTGCGCGGTATGGCGCTGCAGCAGCGCGGCCTGGTCATCCGTCAGTCCCGTACCGAGTGGCGCGACGACCTCTTCCAGACCCGCGAGCGTCACGCGGAGGACGTCGAACTGCCCCTCCACCAGAATCGCACGCTCCGCCTTGCGCATCCCATGCTTGGCGAGGTGCAGGTTGTAGAGCAGCTGCCCCTTGTGAAAGATCGGCGTTTCCGGCGAGTTCAGGTATTTCGGCTCACCCTCGCCCAGGATGCGACCGCTGAACGCGACGACCCGCGACCGGAGGTCGTGAATCGGAAACAGCAAGCGCCCGCGGAACCGCGGGACCTTCGAGCCGTCATCTCGTTTAACCGTCAATCCCGCCTCGAGCAACACTTCTTCGCGCAACCCCAATCCTTTCATTGCATCGAGGAAGGCGGTGCCGCGAGGAGCGAAGCCCAGGCCCGCGACTTGGGCCTGCTCGAGCGTGACGTGACGGGATTCGAGATACGTGCGCGCGGCTTCAGCTTCGGGACTCTCGCGCAGCTGCCGCGCGAACCAGTCGGCCGCCGTCGCGACCGCCGCGAATAAGGGCTCGCGCGGATCGGGACCGGTCGGGCCGGGGCGCTCGGGAATCGTGACGCCGACGCGTCGGGCGACTTCGCGCACCGCCGTGGGATAATCCATGCCCAGCCGCTTCATGAAAAACGTGAAAACGTCGCCCGCTTCATGGCAGACGAAGCAGTAGAACATCCCCTTCTTGGGAATGACGGCGAAGTTGCGATGCGTCCCGCCATGAAACGGACAGCGGCCCCGATAATCCGATCCGGTGCGCTTGAGCTCGACGGTCTCACCGATGATCCCGACCAGATCCGCCGCATCGCGAACCTGCTCGATCACATCGTCTGGGATCACTTGAACTCCACCACGGTCACACCGTTGCCGCCCTGGTTGGCCAGCGCGAAGCCGAAGCTCTTTACGCGCGTATCGCGCTTCACCATTCCCTGCACGAGATCGCGCAACACGCCGGTCCCCTTGCCGTGGATGATCCGCAGATACGGCAGATCGGCGAGGATGGCATCATCGATAGCGCGCTTGAGGATGGGCTCCGCTTCATCGACGCTCAGGCCGCGCAGAGTGATTTCGGTTTCCGCCGTCGTCGTCGGAACCGTTGCCTTCGCCACTGGCGGCGCATTCTTCTTGCGCCTCAGATCCTCCAGATTCATCCAGCCCGATTGCTTCGCTTCGACGCCTTCCTCTGTCTTCTCGATCGCGTCTTCGACAAGACGCCGTGCTTCCTTGGCGGTGGCTTCCGTAACCGCCGCGCGAGCCTGCGCGAGCGCCGCCTCGACGGTCTTGCGGGCTTCCAACAGGTAGGCTCGGGCCCGCTCGCGAGCGTCTTTGTCGAGGGACCGTTCTCGCGCTCTCAGCTCTTCTGCCAGACTCTCGACGTTGGCGAGCTGCGCGAGGTTCTGCGCAAGCTGCGCTTCGCGTGTGTCGAGCGCCGCCGCCCGTACATCCATTTCACGGCCGCGGCCTTCAACCGACGCCAGCAATTTGTCCAGCGTCCGCTCTGCGTCCGGCACGGCCCGCTCGGCCTCGGACAGCACGTCGCTCGCGATTCCCAGCCGTCGCGCGATTGCCAGGCCGTAGGAGCGCCCGGGCACCCCCTTGAGCAACCGATAGGTCGGCGTGAGCGATTCGGCATCGAACTGGAGCGAGGCATTCACGATGCCGACGGTCTCCGCGGCGAGCTGCTTCAGGGCGCCGAGATGCGTCGTTGCCATGGTGATGGCGCGGCGACGCGTCAGGGTCTTAAGCGTCGCGGACGCCAGCGCGCCGCCCTCTGCCGGATCGGTCCCGCTGCCGATTTCATCGAGCAGCACCAACGACCCCGATCCTGCGCCATCCAGAATCTCCCGCAAAGCCGCGACGTGCGCCGAGAACGTCGAGAGACTGGCCGCGATCGATTGCCGGTCGCCGATGTCGGCAAAAACGGTGGTGAAGACGGGCAGTGACGAATGCGGCCCGAGGGGCGGAATGATGCCGCTCTGGACCATTAGAGCGAGCAAGCCGACAGCCTTGATAAGTACGGTCTTCCCGCCTGTGTTGGGACCGGAGATCAGAACGGTGAACTCGTCGGGCAGGAGGTCCAAATCGAACGGCACGACGGGTTTGGACATTTCAAGAATTCTTGAAACGTCGGCGAGCAGGAGTGGATGCCGGCCACCCCGAATCTGCAAGTGCCCGCCGATTTCCGGGACGAAGCCGTTGACCTCCACCGCATACCGCGCCCGCGCGCAGAGGTCGTCGAACGCGATGCACATCTCCCACGCGGCCGCGATCGTCGCCGCGTGAGGCCGCAACAACTCCGTCAGCTCGAGCAAGACGCGATGCACCTCGCGCAGCTCGGCCGACTCGGCGGCCCGCAGCTCGTTGCCGAGCTCGATGATCTCAGGCGGCTCGACGAACACTGTGTTGCGTGTCGCTGATTCGTCGTGGATGATGCCACCGACACGCGCGCGCGCGGTGCTTCGGATCGGGATGACGTAGCGGCCGCCGCGCAACGTTACCGCCGCGTCGGGCGCCCGCTCCGTCTGATCGAGTCCGCCGAGAATGGCGCCGAGGCGGTCGATGACCCGTTGGCGGGCTTCGCGGACGCGCTGGCGCGCGCGCGCGAGATCGCGCGATGCCGTATCGAG
>DATGEQ010000078.1:0-3619 GCA_035309945.1 Gemmatimonadales bacterium
CGCCAACGTCGTGCCGGACAGTGTGAGCGCGATCCGCTTCCTCGGAAACGAGATCGCCGCCACGCGTCCTGAGGTGCAGCAGTGGATGCCGCCGCCTTCGTCGGGCATCAATCTGGACTCGCTGACCACTCGGGCGGGGAACTACCGCACGCTGGGCAATTTCAAGCTCGACAACGCGTATCCCGTCGTGGAAGGCTACCAGAATGCGGCCGGCGCCGACGCCGTGGCCGGCGGCATACGCCTGAACTTCTCCGATCGTATCGGCACCACCAGTCTCGACGTGACGTCATCGTATTCTCCGGATCAGGATCTGGCCGCGTCCGAACGCCTCCACCTGCGCGCGGTCTTCCGCCATTGGAACTGGCGCATCAGCGCCGGCCTGAACCCCGCGGATTTCTACGACCTGTTCGGACCGACGAAGACCAGTCGCGCGGGCTATGGACTGGGTATCCAGTACACGAACAGTCTCATCTACGATGCCCCGAAGCGCCTGGGGTACACGCTGCAGCTCGCGGGATATGGCGGCCTCAAGACGTTGCCGGAGTATCAGGACGTGGCGGCGCCGTACGACCGGCTCCTGTCGTTCACGGGCGCGCTCGAATACGAATACTTGCGGCGCTCGCTCGGAGCGCTCGACGACGAAATGGGAGCGACCTGGGACGCGACCGTTCGCGGCACCCGCGCCAACAACACGAGCTACGCGCGCCTCAGCCTCGACGCGTCGCGCGGACTGCTCCTGCCGCTGAATCACTCCTCGCTGTGGCTGCGGGCGTCGGGCGGGGCTTCCTTGGCGGGACGCCGGACCGATCCCCTGGCGAACTTTTTCTTCGGCGGGTTCGGCAACAATTGGGTGGATCACCGGGCGATCCGGCAGTTCCGAAATGCGGAAAGCTTCGCGGGGCTCGACATCAACGATGTCGGCGGCACGAACTACGCGCGCGCGCAACTCGAGTGGACGTCGCCGCCGCTACGATTCCGGCGCGCCGGCATCCCGAGCTTCTACTTCCGCTGGGCTGACCTGTCCCTCTTCACCACGGGGCTCGCGACCGACCTCGATGACGACCTCTTGCGGCGCAAGCTGGTGAACGTCGGCGCGCAGGTCGACGTGCGCGTGGTCACGCTGTCCCACCTCGATTCCACGCTCTCGTTTGGATTCGCGTCGGCGTGGGAACGCGGCCGCCCGGCGAGCTCCTCCTGGATGTTCTCGTTCAAGATCATGTGACGGCGATCGTCGGGGTCGCCGTCGGAATCGTACCGGTGTTCGTGTTCCTCGGGGCACTGGTACTGCTCGACAGTTACAAGCTCGTCGCGCTGCGTGCGATCCTGCTGTCGATCGGCGCCGGGGTCCTCGCCGCCGCCATCAGCTACTGGGTGAACGGCGCCTTCCGGCCCGGTTTCGGGCTGGATTTCACCCGCTACTCGAGATACGTCGCACCCGTGGTGGAAGAAACGCTCAAAGCCCTGTTCGTCGTCTATCTCCTGCAGCGCCACAGGGTGGGATTCGTCGTGGATGCCGCCATCCACGGCTTCGCGATCGGCACCGGCTTCGCGTTGCTCGAGAATCTCTACTACCTGCAACTGAATCCCCACGCCGCTCTGCTGACCTGGTGCGTGCGAGGCCTGGGGACCGCGATCATGCACGGCGGCGCGACGGCGATCGTCGCGATGGTCGCCCAAACGCTGCAAACCCGACACCAGACATTCCGACTGACGCTGCTGCTCCCTGGCCTCGGCGTGGCCGTGATCCTGCATTCGCTGTACAACCACTTCCTGTTGCACCCGCTCCTGGCGACGGCACTCATCGCCCTGGTCGTCCCCGCGCTCAGCGTCGCGGTCTTCCAGCGCAGCGAGCGCGAGACGACGGCCTGGCTGGGCACGGGATTCGACACGGATCAGGAGCTGCTCAGGGCCGTGCGCTCCGGAACGGTTTCCGAGACTCCGGCTGGCAGGTACCTCACGACCGTGCGCAGCCGATTCGCGCCCGAGGAGATCGTCGACATGATGTGCCTGCTGCGCCTGCGGGGGGAGCTCGCGATTCGCGCCAAGGGGATTCTGCTCATGCGCGAGGCGGGTTTCGCTGCCGCGCCGGACCCGGCGGTGAAAGCCAAATTCGCGGAGCTGCGCTACCTGGAGAAGAGTATCGGGAGGACGGGGCTCCTGGCGCTGCGCCCGTTCCTGCATACCAGCACGCGGGACCTCTGGCAGCTCAACATGCTCACCGAACAGGTTTCCGCGTGAGCGACCTCGAGAGCCTGCGGCGCGAGATGGAGGTGGCGCGCAACATCCAGCGCGACTTCCTGCCCGAGTCGCTGCCGGTCGGGCCCGGCGTGGAGCTGGCTGCGGCGCTGCACCCGGCCCGCGACGTGTCGGGGGACTTCTACGACGCGTTCGAGCTGGCGCCGTCCGGCACGATCGTGCTCGTCGTCGGCGACGTGTGCGACAAGGGGGTCGGCGCCGCATTGTTTATGGCCCTGTTCCGCAGCCTCATCCGCGCCTCGGCCGATCCCGTCGGGGGCGGCGCGATCCAGATGATCGGCGGCCGGCGCACGCTCGTGCGCAACGCCCTGGAAGCTGCCTCGCCGGCCGACCTGCTGACCCGCGTGGCCGGCTTTACGAACGACTATATCGCGCGGCTCCACGGGCGGACGAACATGTTCGCCACCGTGTTCCTGGCGGCGCTTACTCCGGGCACGGGACAGTTCGATTACGTCAACGCCGGCCACGATCCCGCCATCGTCGTCAGCCCGGATGGCGCGATGCGCGAGCTACGGCCGACCGGCCCCGCGCTCGGGCTGATGCCCGATCAGGGGTTCGCCGCCGGCAACGGCAAGCTCAAGCCCAGCGACTGTCTCTTCGCGTTTACGGATGGGTTGGTGGAGGCGCGGAGCCCGACGGGTGAAGCGTTTGGGACCAAGCGGCTGAAGGAGGCGTTGCGTGCGAACGGCACGCTCGCCGCCCAACTCGTGGCGGGAGTCGTCGCCACACTGCACGCGTTCACCCGCCATGCCGAACCGCACGACGACGTGACGGTGCTCGCCGCGACGCGGATCTAACGCGCGCCCTTCAGAATACGAATCGCGAGGTGCGCAGCGTTCTTCGCGTTGTCGATGCCCACGGTCGCGACGGGCACGCCAGGCGGCACCTGCACCGTCGCGAGTAAGGCGTCGAGGCCGTTGAGCGGACCCACGGCGAACGGTACGCCGATGACGGGCAAATCAGTCAGGGACGCCGCGAATCCTGGCAGGGCTGCGGACAGCCCGGCCCCGGCGATGACGACCTTGAACCCCTTCTTGCGGGCATTCTTCACGAGGTCGCCGGTTTGCTCCGGCTGGCGGTGCGCGGACGACGCGTAGAACTCGTACGAGAAGCCGGCCTTGGTGAGAATCTCGAAGGCCGGCTCGATGCGGGGTTTGTCGGACTCGGAGCCGACGAGGATCAAGACGTCGGGCACTAGGCGGCATCCTCGAGAATCGTGTAGTCCTGCCTGCGCTTCTTGGGCGCAAAGCCGGCGTCGGCGATGAGCCGCTGCATCTCGCTCAAGTTGGTGCGATAGGTCGTCCCAGCCGCCGACACCACGTTCTCTTCCATCATGAGCGAGCCGAAGTCGTTGGCGCCGAAG
>DATGEQ010000079.1:0-23542 GCA_035309945.1 Gemmatimonadales bacterium
GCAGAGACCGTGTCCCCGCGCGATCATCCCAGGACGCCGCATGCGAATGATTGATGCTCTTCACCGTGACGTCGCCGACGGCGCGATCATTCAGCGTCAACGTGTCCGTCCAGCTCGCGCCGAGCGTCACACCGGACGCGGGGAGGCGCGGAAAGAAATTCCGGAATGATCCGACGATTGGCGACAGCGATTGCGCGGCGGCGCTATCGGAAGCCGTTTGATTGATGAAATCCCCTTGCGACGTCAGATGGCCGGTGAATGCCAGCTCCTTGGCGGCCGTCAGATTGATCGCCATCGGCACGGTCGTACCGGAATCGGGAATGACCGAATCGATGGTTACGCGCGTCGGATAGCCCGCGCTGTCGGACGGTCCCGTGATCGTGACCCGGAAGAACGCGCTCAACCCGAACGCGAGCGGCTGATGCGTTCCCTGAAACTCCTGGTCGATCCGCACGACTTGATGCATGGCGTAGCGGAGCGCGCTCGGCCCCAAGCGAATCGCCTGCGTCGGTGGCGGCGGGGGCGGGGGCGGGGGCGGTGGAGGTGGGGCTGCCGGCGGTCGAGCGCCGGACGTCGCCGGCGTTGGATTCGAACTGGGAGATTTTGGGGTGCAATTGACGATGGCGGCCGCGAGGGCCACGCACAGAAAGCGACGCATTGCTAGTCCTTCGTCTTGGTGCGTCCGAAGATGGCCACGACCTCGGTCTCCTCACTCGCGACCTTGAGCAACTTCCAACCCCGCTTACGCATGTCGGTTCGCCAACCGATCAGCTTCTCCCAGTCCTGGGGAGTGGTGCGGAAGACGCGCAAATCGGCGACGTTCTCCCAGTGAGGGGGATAGGGATTGGCATGCGGCCCGGCGGGCGCCGGTGGCCTCGCGGTCACAGGGGTGGAAGTGGTGAGACCATAAGCCGAGTTCTGTTTACCCGTTACGAGCAGATGGTCATCTCTCTGGGATGGCTGTCGCCAGCCACCTCGTGCGGCCTACCCGCAGCTCAAACGACCCGGGCCGGGTCTCGCTGCTTATTTGGCCTTGCTCCGACCGGGGGTTGCCGTGCCGCGCCTGTTGCCAGACGCGCGGTGGGCTCTTACCCCACCGTTTCACCCTTACCCTTTGGATACTAGGGCGGTCTGTTCTCTGTGGCCCTGTTCCGTCGCCTTGCGGCGCCCAGGCGTTACCTGGCGGTCTGCCCTGTGGAGCTCGGACTTTCCTCGATGGATCCGAAACGACCCACCGCGACCATCGGCCCCACCACTTCCGGCTGGAGAAATTACCGGGCAATCGGGGCTCCCGGCAAGGCTTCCTTTGCGAATCGCCTCAACATACGACCCAAGCTGTCGGTCGCTGTGCGGTCGAGCCAGAACCCGGCGTGATCCGTGAACACAGCGTATCGCAACGGTGCCAATTCCGCTGCTACCGCCGCGGCTGCGCCCCCTCCTCCGCCCGGACTCGCGGTCGCCCTGCCTCCCCCACTGGGCGGCGCGAGGGCGAAGCGCTCGGGCGAGAGCCGCAACGCGGCGATCGCATACACCCCGCGTCCTCGATACTCGCGCAGCAACTCCTGGCCCGGGTGACCGCGCCGCTCCTGGAGCCATAGCAGCACCGGCGTATCGCGGCTCGAGAGGCCGCGGAGCAGGCCGATCGAGAACCAGTCGGTGGGCACATCGTTCGCGTGAATCGCGAACCGCAAGTCGGCATGGACGCGCCGGAGCTCCCCGCGCAGCACGACGGCGCGTTCGGCCACGGCGTCTTCGAGAGTTTGATAGTACTGGCTCAACCAGCCACGCTCGAGCAGCGTGTCATAGCGCGATGTCGGCGGCAGCGCCGTGAGACGTTCGACGTCCGCGCGTTCCAGGCCGAGGCCGGCGAGACCGACCCGGTAATCGGCGTCGCAGAACCCGCTGATCGCGTATCGCGTCATGACGGTGTCCAGATCCAATGCGACACCCGCGATGACGTCCGGTCGCACGCCGTTCAAGCGAATCATGGATCGCAACACGACCCGCAGCCCCACGCCTCCTCCGGCAGTTCCCCCGCTTCCACCTCGCGCGCCTCCCGCACTTCCGGCGCCGCGCCAGTAGAGTGAGTCGAGACCGCAGGGGATCGCCGTGAGCTGGCCGTGCCGGTCGACTTCGTCCGCGCTGCGGTCGGGCGCAGGAATGTCCGCAAGCGCGACCGCGGGAAACCAGCGCAGGCTCGTTACCTGCAGTCGGTCGCCTGTCAGCTTCCAGAGTGTGCGAGTGCTCACGGTATCGACGAGCGCCGGTACCGGAATCGTCGTGGCCAGCGCATTCAGCGCGGCGACGTCGACGAACCGGAGCAATGAATCCAGCGAGACAAGCGTGAAACGGCTCCATAGCACGCGCATCCCCTGGCGCGCGATCCACGCCGGGACGACGACCGGAGCGGTGTCGCGCTTTTCCGTGAACGCCTCGGGTAGTTCTTCGGCTGCCGCCCCGGCGGGTGGGGCGAGTGGTGGTGGATGAACGCGGACCTGCTGGGGCGCGCTCGCAAGGCGAAGCGGCCCCGGGCGCGTGGCGGCAGCGATGCTCGCCCACTCCGCGGGGCGGCGCGTCCAGCGGGCGAGTGCAACGAGGAAATCGCGCGTACCGGGATCGGCATCACCGGACCCCAACAGGCTGCGGCTCGCGACGACGATCAGGCCTCCGCCTGCCCCGCCGGCGATTCGGCTCGCCGCCACGAGCGCGTTGGTGGATCCGCGCGCCAGGGTTTGACTTCGATCGCGGACGTCGAGCGGGCGATTGCGGCCCGCGGGGAATGGCGCAAAACCGGCATTGTCGAGGGCCGAATGCGGCAGCGGAGTGGCGTCGATCGATTGCGGCTCGCCTGCACCACCGCTCGATCTGATCGTGATGCCGGCACCCTGATGTGCGAGCCACTGATTCATCACCCAGCGATCGGCAGCGCCATCGTTGTACGCCAACACCACGACGCCGTCACGGCGAATCCATTCGCCCAAGATCGCGAGATCGCCGATCGTGAGCGATTCGGAAATGCCGTCGGGCTCGCGACCGCCCAGAACCAGGAGCGTGCGGTAGCGCCTCAGGTCGAGGCGCGTCAAATGGGGGTAGAAGCGCCGGTACTCGACGCGATAGCCTGCCGCATGCCACGGCGCGGCCGTGGCGTCGAGCGTCAGCGGGTCAGCGAGTGTCAGATCGACGATCAGCAGCCGGCGTGACTCCGATTGACAGGCCGCGCTCAGCACCAACAGCAGCAGGCAGATGTGCCTCACCGCGGCGACTCGACCAGCCGGTTGTACTTCCGCAGCGCGGCGCGCAGCCGATCGTGGGGCAACGCATACACGCGCAAGCCGTTGACGCCGGTCATCGTCTCGGCGGCGACCATGGCGTTGACGATCGCTTCCTCCGTCGCCTCGACCGTGGCCTCGAACAGAGGTGTGATCCGCTCATTCGGCAGCATCGTCACGGTGACATTTGCGTCCGGTTTGGCGGCACCCGGATTGGCGGTCGAAAACGCGACGAAGATGTCGCCGGAGGGATTGCCGCCGGTGCCGCCCAAGCGCCCCACGCCCAGCGCCGCGCGTTTCGCGATGCGCTTGAGTTGATGCGGGAGCAGAGGCGCATCCGTCGCGATCACGATGATGATGGATCCCTTGTCGCTGTCCGCGCAGCGCCGGCTGCCGGGCCGTGCCGTTCCCGGAATCGAGTCGTAACACGGCAGCAGATCGGGAATCTCCTGACCGACCGGCACGCCTGCGATCGACAATCGGCCGCGCGAGCCGTAGTTGCATTGCACGAGCACGCCGACGATGTACCCACCCCGATCCGCGGGGAGCCGCCGCGAGGCCGTGCCGATGCCACCCTTGAACTGGTTGCAGATCATGCCGGTGCCGCCGCCGACGCTCCCTTCGAGGACCGGCCCGCCGCGCGCGCTGTCGAGCGCGGCGAACGCGTGCTGCTTGGTCACATGGAATCCGTTGATGTCGTTGAGCGCGCCGTCCCACGTCTCGGCGACGATGGGCAGCGACCAGTCGAACTGAAAGCCTTTGCGGACGAGCCATTCGATCACCGCGTCGCGCACGACCCCCACGCTGTGGGTGTTGGTGATCATGACAGGTCCGGCGAGGAAGCCGGACTCCTCGAGCCAGGTGGTGCCGGTCATCTCGCCGTTGCCGTTGAGGGTGAACCAGCCGCCGAAGACCGGGTCGCCATTCGTCGCGCCGCGCGGGAAGATCGCGGTCACGCCGGTGCGAATCGGACCCTGCCCCACCACGAGCTTGCCCTCTCCTTGAATGATCGTGCTGTGGCCGACGGCAACGCCGGCGACGTCGGTGATCGCGTTCAAGGGGCCGGGCGTGCCGTCGAACGGAACGCCGAGATCGCGCGCGCGCGGCCGGGACGGCGTCTGTGCATCCGCGACCGCGGCAGTGACAATGAGGAAGATGGGTAAGAATCGCATTAGGACACCAGGGCAAAGGGAAGCAGCGCGTGCCGCATGTCCGCCGCGGTCTGCCAGCGCGCGTCCCGCGCTTTGGCGAGCGCCTTCATCACGGCCTCGCTGAGCGCGCGCGGCACGTCGCGCCGCAGCTTGCGGAGATCGGGCGGTGGCGCGTGCTGCTGCATGTCGAGGACGGCCGCGGCGCTGGCGGCGGCAAAGGGCGGCCGGCCTGCGAGCGCCTCGAACAGCACGACGCCGAGGGAGTAGATATCGGTGCGGCCGTCGATATCCGGCGAGCCGCCCGCCTGCTCGGGGCTCATGTATTCCTCGGTGCCGACGACGAAGCCGCTGCGCGTCACGCGATCCTCGCCCGAGCTCGCGATGGCGCGCGCGATCCCGAAATCGACGAGCACGGCGTCGCCGCCGGTCGCCGCGAGGACGATGTTGTCGGGTTTGATGTCGCGGTGAGCCAGGCCGTGATCGTGCGCGTAGCCGAGCGCATCCAGAACATCGGACGCCGCGCGCACCGCGCGCTCGACCGGCAGCATCCGCTCGCGCCTCAGGACCTGACGCAATGTCTCGCCCGCCACGTAGGGCATCACGAACCAGAGCAGGTAGTCGGTCTCACCCGAATCGAGCAGCGGCGCGATGTGCGGGTGATCGAGCGTGGAGGCGTAGCGGATCTCGCGCAGGAAGCGATCGGCGGCAACGGAGACGGTGAGCTCGGGGTGAAGGACTTTGATGGCGACCTTCTTGCCGTCCCGGTCGAAGGCGCCGTAGAGCGTGGCGTTACCGCCCCGCCCGATCGCCGTGATGACGGTATAGCGGTCGCCCAACGCCTGCTGCACCCGGCCGATGAGATCACGCGCCATCGCGGCTCAATAGGCGGCCGGTGGCCGGAAAAAGGAAGGGCGGCCCATACGGACCGCCCTTCCGCGGAACTATGGCCGCCTCAGATGATGTACGCGAAGTAGACCCACTCCGAGGTGGAGATCGGGGCTCCCGCGGCATCGCGCGCCGTCACCTGCCAGCGCCCGGGCTGCGCGCCGACAAATCCGAACACAAAACCGGTGTTCGATGTCGTCGCCGGACTGCCGCCGTGCTCCGTCCAGGTGGTGCACACCGCGGTTCCGGGCGTGCAGCCGTTTCCAAATTGAAAATCGACGTCGTAGCTGACGGCACCAGCCACGGGGCGCCACACGAGCGTGGTCCAACGCGGGAAGTTATCGAACGCGTAGGAATTGATCTTGATGATGCCGCCCACCGCGGACCCAGTCGCGGCGACATCGAGTTCGTGGCTGACCGCTGGATCAGCGTTGCCTTGGACGATCGCAACGAGGCCCGTCGTATTGACGCTACCGTTGGTGCCGAGCGGATCCGAGCTCGACCAGGATACGGTTGCGGTTGGCGAAACTTCGAGCTGCACGCCGGTACCGCTCTGCATGCTGATCCCGTTGGCTTGCGTGAGTGGCAAGGTCACGCCGAATCCGGCGGTGAAGGCCGTTGTCACAGGCCTGACTAACAGCCCGACGGTGCCTGTGTCTGCGAGCAGCACGGGGCTGTCCACGACCTGGCCGGCGGATGCCTGCAATGCGTTCGGTCCCGGTCCGAGCCGCCAGGAGACTGTAGCATTGCCGTTGGCGTCGGTCGCGACCTGCAAGCTGTTGGTCGCGTTCCCGTTGCCGTCGACCAGCGTCCCATTCGCGCCGGTGACCGTGAACGTCACCAGCCGTCCCACGACGGGCGGTGGCGGATTATGGAACGCCAGGATCTGTACGGTGGCCTGGATGATCGAGCCGGCGGGCGCGCTCGTGGGGACGTTCGGTCCAACGAACATCGTGTCGCGCTCAGCCCATCCGAACCGGCTGAATCCATCGGTGCTGCCGCCCGCGCCAAGATCGACGGCATGCGCCGCGCGCGGCTCGATCAGGCTCCCGACACCACGCGACAGCATTGCGAGCCCGGCCCTAGCCGCGTCACCGAGGTGACCCGACCGGAGTGCGGCGCCGATTGTCGTGCCGGTGGGCGTGAAGCTGTCGCAGCGCAGGAATGGCGCCTGCTGCTCGACCAGCGGTACCGCCGCCCCGACCAATTCGCCGCTGAACTCCTCGCGACGATGAATCACGAACGGCAGGTCATTGGGGTTGCCGACAGCGCTCACGACTTCAAAGCAAACGCCGACGGTGACGTTCTTGGCAAAGGACAGCTCGAGCGTGTGCAAATCGGGATCGGTACGGAAGCGGTAACAGCCTTCCTTCTCCAGCAGGCCACTGCTTAGACATGTGGCGCCGGTCGACTCGTCGACCGGGATCCGTTCGATGATCACGACGACCTGATCGATCCCGGCCGGCAGCCAGCCGCTCGGGAACCGCGCGCCGGCAAAGCCGGTGTTCGTCGTGACGTCGAGGAAGCCGCTCGCGATGGTGCCGGGCACCACCTGCTCGACGAAATCGTTCGAATTGGTCGACCCGAACGCGCCGTTTTCGATCCGCACTTTGATCGGCAAGGTCCGACCGTCTTGAAAGACGACGACGTCGCCCGTTTTCAGATTCTTCATCCCGCCAAGTACCGGATCGACATCGAGGGAGCCGAGCGACGTGCCCTGAGCAGCTCCGCGCACGACGATGCGATAGAAGGCGGTTGGATCCAGCGCGGAGGCTTGCGTGTCCCAGTTGAGTTGGTACTGCTGGTCAGTGAGGTCGAGCGCCATGATTGCCGGGCCGAAGACCAGCGTGCCAGTGCAGTTCGCTGTCCCGAGCGACGGATCGCCGTCCAACTGGCAGACCTCGACGGTTGGCGCCAGATGCGCATTGAACTGTCCCGCGGTGAAGAACGACGACGGATCGGGAACGAGCGGCGGCAAGAAAAAGAAGTGTGGGTTGCCGGAATGCGCGCCATCGACAATGAGCGCCTGGATGCTGCCGGGTTGCTGCGGTTGGACTGGTGTGTTTTCCCTACATGCTGCGAACAAGACGATGATACCGACGGCGAGACAGCGCGTGACGTGGCTCATGGGCGCTCCTGTGCGACACATGGACCCGCATTGTGTGGCACGTCTAGGGGCGCGCCAACGACGACGACGGGCGACGGACCTGCGCGAACGCCCTAAAAAATCTCCCAGGATTAACCCTAGCGCTAGATCACTAACCTTCTCGCATGTGATCTAGATCACAGGGATGATTTTTATGCTCCGATGAGCTGTTTGAAACGTGGATCGTTCTGAATCGGCCGCCACCACCAGTGAACGTTCTTACGGAAGCCCTCACGGTGCGTGGGGTTAGCGGTGAAGTACTCATCGAGCAGGCGCATGGCCTCATTGTTATCCCCGAGCATGACGCGCACAAATGCCTCGTAGCCGAGCAGCTCTTTCTGGGGGTCGATCTGGGCATTTCCCTTGGAGCGCTCGAGCACGTGCCGCGCGCTGTCGGCGAGGTTGGCGCGCGCGAGGACCGCAGCGACGAAGATCTGCTCGTAAAGTTGCGCGTACGGCCGGCGCGGCTCCGGCGTGAGCCGCTCGGCCTCGCCCGCCAGCTGCCACGCGCGACCCACATCGGGATCGGCGGCATTGGTGCTGAGGAGCATCAACTGGCAGTGCGCGAACAGCGGATTGTTCGGAAAGCGGCGACTCCCCTTTTGGCACCAGTCCATCGCCGGCACGAACAGCTCCAGATCGTACGAGGTCACGAATAAACGATAGAGGGTCGCGTCAGCCGACCCCAGGAACGCGTCCGCCTCATAGGCGTTGCGCGCAGCGCGGTTCGCCTCCGCCAGATTGCGTCTCTGATAATAGAGGACGGAGAGAATATTCCAGGCGTTCACCTGCTGCGGGTTGATCCGGGTGGCGGTCTCGAGGTCGGACTGGGCATCTGAGAGCAACTTCTCACTGGCTGCGGGATCGGGCTCCAGGCCTTTCGAGTAACGCCAGAACCTCAGGGTACCGCGAATCTCCAGGGCATCAGGGTTCTCCGGCTCGGCATGCAGCGCTCGGTCGGCATGCCCGAGACCGATCGAGACCCACTTGTCGATTTGACGCGGTACCGTCTCGAGCCGGGAGCGCAAGTACGCCACGCGCGCGCGTTGAATGGTAGGCTGCACCCAACTGGGATCGGCCTGCTCCGCTCGGTCGAGCAGCGAATCCGCGTGCGCGTACAACGCGGCGGCGCTCGCCGCGTCCTTGACTGCCGCCGCCAAGGCATCCTTCTGCGATTTCGACGCCTGTTGCACGAGCGTCCACGCGTCGACGCTCTTCGTGCTGGCGCGCTCTTCGCGCAGCCGTACCTCGTCGCCGATGCGTTCGCGGAGAAACTGCGCCGCTTGCGCCGCAACGGAATCGCGCATCGCGAGCGGCGCGGTGAGCGGCAGCTCGAAGCTCTGGCGCCGCACATCGACACCGCTCGCGCCGTCCACGAGACGGACCGTCACGCGCGCGCGGGCACCGACCGGCTCCACTTCCCCCTCGACGAGCGTTCCGGCGCCGAGCGCGCGCGCAATCGAATCCCGCGCGACGTCGCGTCCACGAAACGGCGCGACGCCGTTGCGCGAGACGACGTCGAGCGCGCGAATCGGTGTGAGCTGCTCGATCAAGGATTCCGTGAGTCCGTCGGCGAGATAGCGCAGCGAGCTATCGCGGCTTTGGTCGCTGAAGTAGAGGACGGCGACCCGATTGGTTTGCAGGTCCGCACCAGCGCCGCGCGCATTGCGGCCGTGACGCCCGAACAACAACCAGGCGCCCGCGATTATCGCGATCCCGCCGATTCCCACGCCGACGGCTACCGGATGCCTGCGCCAGCCCCCACCGCGACTCGGCCGCCGCGCTGCGGTGACGCGCGAGACCTGCCCCGTGCTCGCGGTCGTGATCGCCTTGGCGAATTGCTCGGCCGTCTGATAGCGGTCCGCGGGCACCTTCTCGAGCGCGCGCTCGATCACGGTCTCGAGTTCGTCGGGAATCGCGTCGCGCACGACCTTGAGCCGCGGCACCGCGTCGAGTGAATGGCGGGCCATGATCGCCTGCGCGGTCGGTCCGGTAAACGGCGGCTGGCCGGCGAGCGTCTCGTAAAGCACGCAGGCCAGGCTGTAGATATCGCTGCGCCGGTCGACCTGCCCCGAGCCCGACGCCTGCTCCGGCGGCATGTAGGCGGGCGTGCCGATCGCGAGACCCGTCTGCGTCAGCTTGTCGCCGCCGGCCGCGCTCACCGCGCGCGCGATCCCGAAGTCGGTGACGATCGCGTGACCGCCCGACAGCATGATGTTTTCGGGTTTGATGTCGCGATGCACCACGTCGTGGTTGTGCGCGTACGCGAGCGCCTCGGCCACTTCGCGGGCGATCTGTAGCGCGTCATCCACCGGGAGCTGCGGCTCGCGGTCGAGCCGGTCGCGCAGCGATTCGCCTTCCACGAACGGCATCACGTAGAAGAGCGTCCCGCCGGCGTCGCCGGAGTCGTACACGGGCAAGATGTTGGGATGCTGGAGTCGCGCGGCGAGCTTGATCTCGCGGAGGAAGCGCTCGCGGCCAAGCGAGATGGCGATCTCAGGGCGGAGCGTCTTGAGGGCGACGAAGCGCTCGTGCCGCGTGTCGCGCGCCAGGTACACGAGCGCCATGCCGCCCCGCCCCAGCTCGCGGTCGATGACGTAGTGGCTCGGGAGTGCCGCGTTCAGCTCGGCAAACGGATCAGTCACGCGGATAACGATAGTCCTGGCGGACTTGCTCAGCGAGCGCCCGCGGGAGGGCGGGCAGAGCGGCGACCGGCCACGGCCGATCGGTTTGCACGAGCAGGCGGCCGCGTACGGCGTCGACCACGATCATCTGCACGCGCACCGAATCGGGTGTGTTCGCGATTGGATCGAGGCGTCCGTAGATCGCGAGGCCCGCAGACGTGCTTCGGGCCAGTTCTACCGCGGCGAGTTCGGGGCGTGATTGCCCGCGCCACCGCTCGCGGACGACCTCCTGCGACACGGCGCCCGGCGGCGCAAGGCTGTCCAACTCTCGCGTGAGGCCCACGGCAAGATCGACCCGCCACGATTCGAGTCCCGGCACGAAGATGTCGAAGGGGGCGACCGCCGCGAGCTGAGGATTCGGCGCGTGGCGGCGCGCGTACCGCACGAAACTCACGGCGCCCGCGATCATCAGCATCACGACGAGCGCCGACAACGCGATGAGCAGACGCTTGGAAGGCATTTCTTCGGTACTCCGCTCGCGAAATTTGTCCGCGGTACGGTCCGGCGCAATGCGCATGCGATGACCGAGGGTTGATGCCCGCCGGCTATCATCGTGCCGCATGGTAACGGTGTGTACGGTGCTCCCCGCCCCCGAACGTCCACGCATCGACGCAGCCGGCGATGGCTGCTTCGACACGCTGCACGCGGATTCCCTGCGCGAAGCCCTGTACGTCGCGCGGCACCATCGCGTCGACGCCATGATCATTTCCGTGCATCGCTGTCATGGCGAAGCATTGCCAAGCATCGCGCGGTTCGTTCGCGAGTTTCCCGCGATTCCCGCCGTCGCGCTCGTGTCGCGGCACGATCGCCAGGCGACGGAGACGCTGCTCAGACTCGGGGCGACCGGCGTACGCAGCGCCGTCGATTGCACCGAGCCGGACGGCTGGCGACGGCTGCGCGAGATCGTGGGCCATCCGGCGTCACCGGTCGCGGCGCGCGTTCTCGGGCGCCTGATCCCGTCGCTGGGAGAGCCGCCGCCACCGGAGGAAATCCGGCTCTTCTTCGAGGCGATCGCGAGGCTGGCGCCGGCGCTCAGCACGGTTCGCGCGTTGGCTCGCCATCTCCGCGTGCGGCCCAGCACGCTCATGTCGCGCTTTCATCGCGCGGGCATCCCTTCACCCAAGACCTATCTCGCCGGTATGCGATTGCTGCATGCCGCATTTCTGTTTCAGAATCCCGGTCTGTCGGTTTCCGACGTGGCATACCGGATGGACTACTCCTCACCACAGAGCTTTGGGCGGCACCTGCGCGCGGCGCTCGGCGTAACCGCCGGCGAATTTCGCCGCCGCTTTCCTTTTGATGTGGCACTCGCCCGCTACATCGATCTGCTCGTCACCCCGTACCGGGAGGCCCTGCGTGCGTTTCACCCCTTCAACGCGGGGTCGTGGGACCAAGGCCCGAGCGCCGCAGTGGTCTCCCGCGCGGGGTGACCAGCAGTCAGTCCGCCGCTGGTCGGACCTGGTGGTCGGCTGTCGACGGATCGCGTCGCAGCACGGAGAAGCGTGCGATCCCGCCGCGCAATCGCTCGGCCAGCTGCGCGAGTTGTTGCGACGTGGCAGTCAATTCACCCATCGACGTGATCTGCGTTTCCGTAGCTGCGGCGGTATTGTTGGCGCTCTCCGACGAGGCTGTCGAGATACTGGCGACTTGCTGTAATGATTGTGCAAGCTCGGCGAGCCGATGCGCCTGGCTGCGGGAGACCTCCGCGGTTGCGTTGACCAGGTCGCCCATGAGCTGCACACCCTGATGGAGCTCTTGAAGCGCACCGTCGGCTTCCGCGGCCACCGCGCCGATGTCGCGCACTTTGGCCTCGCCGGACTGCATCGCGCGCGCCGCGGCCTCGATGCCGGTACGCAGGTCACTCACCAGCTCGGCGACTTCGCGGGCCGACTTCCCTGCCTCGGCGGCCAGCGTGCGCACCTCATCGGCGACGACCGCGAATCCCTCGCCGTGCTCCTCGGCCCGGGCGGCCTCGATCGCCGCGTTGAGCGCGAGCAGATGCGTTTGACGTGCGATCCGCGAGATCGTCTGCGCGAACACGCCGATCCGCTCCGACATCCCGGACAGGCCTGCAACCGTCGAAGCCGTCGCGCGGACTTCTTCGCCGACCGCGCGCAACGTCGCGCTCGCGCGCGCGACGCGTTCGCGGCCCCGTTCCGCTGTGGCGACAAGGCGCGACGCATCGACCTGCATCAACTCCGCGCGTACGCGGAGCGATTCCGCCTGATCGGCCGCCTTGGCGCTCTCGCCGCGCGCCGAGTCCGCCAGGCCGCGTTGATGTCCGAGATCGCCGGCGAGGCGCTGCGACGTCTTGGTCAGGCTTTCGGTGGTGGCGTGGAGCTCCTGCGCCGCGGCGGCCAGCTCCTCGGCGAAGGCGGCGACTTCGTCGGCCTCGCGCTGCACGGACGAAATCGTGGCGCCGATCTCTTCGAGCATTCGATTGAAGCTTTTCTCCAGGAAACCGAGCTCGTCGGCTTCCGCGGCGCTCGCCCGCACCGCGAGAAAGCCCTGCTCCGCCTCGCCCATCACGCTGCGCGCGTGCCGGATTCGTTGAATCAGCGTGGCGGGAATGCGCTTCAACGCCATCGCGACGACGATGAAAACTCCGGTCTCGAGATACGCGGTCGTGTCGAGGCCCGAGCCGCCGGGGAACAGCTGGCCATGCATCCAGCTCGCGAGCAGGTAGGCGATTGACGCGACGAGGACGAGGAAGTCCCCGACTGCCTGGCCCTGGTCGAAGGCGTATGGCAGGACCGCAATGAACAGCGCGGCCACGACCCCGCCGTGCCCGAACCAGGCCACCAGCACGTTGACCAGGACCACGTCGAGCAGCGGCAGCATATAAATGAACCACCAGCGATACCAGCCGCGCTCGTTGATCAGTCCGACGATCGCGTTGACGATCGCCGCGCCGCCCGAGAACAGCACGATGGTCCCGAAACGAACGTCGGTGATGCCGCCCAGTTTGCCGAGGACGCCGAGCAGTAGTAGCGCCGCCGCCATCCACCACCGCCGGCGGTGGCTGCGGTCGAACGTCTCCAGATCCTTGAAGCGCTGCTCGAGCGCGGTGGCATCGTCGTGCCAGCCGCGCGCGCGCGCCGCGAACGAGAGGCGTCGCGGTTCGGTCACTTGCCCTGCCCCAGGCCGAGATCCGATGCGGTCAGGAACGTCTCGACCAGAAAACCCTCGCGCTCGATGGCTTCGCGGCCGCCCTCCTCGCGATCCAGCACCGCCATGACGCCGAGGATGTGGCCGCCTTCGGCTTGGACAGCCGCGATCGCGTCGCGGGCGGAGCGGCCTGTCGTGAGGACATCCTCCACGATGACCACCGGATATCCCGCCGCAAAGCATCCTTCGATGCGCTGTGCGGTGCCGTGGTCCTTTGACTGTTTCCGCACGGTAAACGCGTCCAGCAGTTGTCCACGGCGCCGGGCAGTCAGCGCGAGCGCGTAGGCGATCGGGTCGGCGCCGAGGGTCATGCCGCCGACGGCGCGAGGCGTCCAGCCGCGGACGGCCAGCCGGTCGAGGCCCAAACCACCGACGACGGCCAGTCCATCGCCCGACATGGTGGTGCGTCGCGCATCGACATAAAAGGAGGAGCGGCGACCGGATGCGAGGACGAAGTCGCCGCGGCGAACGGAGCGCGCGAGGAGCAGGTCCTTGAGCGTATTTCTTAGGTAGTAGTAGTCGCTACTACTGTTCACTTTCCCGCTTGCTTACAATGTTCTTGAGGACACCGAACAGCCCCCGCGATTTCGGCGCGTCCGTATCCGGCGCGAGCGCCGCCTCGAGCTCGTTGGCGAAGGCCACGACCGTCGGCTGCCGGTCGCCGGGGTGCCGGGCGAGGCCCTTCATGACCGCCGCTTCCAACGCACGAGGAAACTTGCGCTCGCCCGGCTGGGAGAGCGGCTTGGCCTTGCCGCTCAGGAGCTGCTGAAACAGCTCGCGCGGACTGCGGCCATCGTGGGGATGGCGGCCGGTCAGCATGTAGTACGTGATCTTGGCGAGACTGTAGATGTCTGCACGGCCGTCGACCAGCTCGCCCGACAAGGCTTCCGGCGCGACGTACTGCAGCGTGCCGACGAAAAAGCCGGTGCGTGTCAGGCGCTCCTCGGGAGGCTCCTCCGCGTCACGCGCGATCCCGAAGTCCAGCAGCTTTACGGTCCGGGTTGCCTCGTCATACATGATGTTTTCGGGCTTCAGATCGCGATGGATGATGCCGGCCGCGTGAGCCGCCTCGAGCGCGTCGGCGAGCTGCCGCACCAGCGGCACGGCGTCCGCCGGAGCGAGCGGACCGTCCCGGTGTAAGAAATCCGCGAGGGACTCACCCGTCGCCCACTCGAGCGCCAGATAATAAAGACCGTCCGCTTCACCGAAATCGTAGGTGCGGACCACACCCGGATGCACCACGCGAGAGCCATATCCCGCTTCGCGCAGGAAGCGTTTGACCGCGATGGGGTCGACCCTCAAGCGCTCACGCAATACTTTGAACGCACAAGCGCCGCGCTCGGGATGCTCGGCGCGGTACACCTCCGCCGTTCCTCCTTCGCCGATGCGCTCGAGGAGACGGTAGCCGGCGATCGACCTGCCGGCCAGGTTTTCGAGGGCCATGGGGATTGAGCGCGAAACTAACGTCCGGATTTGACGCTCGGCAAGTGAAGCGAGGTTTAAGCACGGTTGCGCTCTGCGCGTTGATCGCGGCGTGCGGAACGCTCCAGCCCGCCGGAAATCCTGCCGCCCTGCCGCGGCGCAATACCGCCGGGCCACGACTGTTCGATGCCTCATCGGTCTACCGCGCGATGGGCGCCTTGGTGGGCAGCGGCGAGTTGCCGTTCGTGGCGTCGGTACGCTATCTGGCCGGCCCGACCGCCGACTCGACGCTCGCGCTGTTTTCGGTCTCGCTCACCAATCAGACACTGACGTTTCAACGCCACGGATCGGAGTTCGTGGCCCAATACCACGTCGAGGCCACATTCCGCGCCGACAGCACGAGCCTCGCCGCAGTCCGCCAGATCGACAGCGACGAGGAGGTACGCGTGCGCACGTTCCAGGAGACGCTGCGGACCGATGAAAGCGTGATCTTCCAGCGCTTCGTGAAGGTCCCGCCGGGCGTCTACTACGTGACGGCGATGGTGCGGGATCAGAACGGGCCGGCGTTTGCCCGTGCGGCGCGAGTCGATACGGTACCACGTTTCAGTGACGTGGGGATGAGCAAGCCGATCACAGTATACACGGCCGACGGAAGACGGCGACGCATCGATTTCCCGACGCTCGTCGCCAATCCACGCGCGACATTGCCGTACGGTCCCGATTCGATGCGCTTCTACGTCGAACGATACGGCAACGCGCCCGCGACGCGTATGGTCGCGCGCGTCGTGGATGCTGCCAATCACGAGCTGTGGCGCGATTCGGTGGCAATCTCGACCGGCGTGGACGTGTCGTCGGCCACAATCGTGATCGTGCCGTCCAAGCTTCCAGTCGGCCAGGCCGAGCTTCAGACGCTGGCCGCTGGCGGCAGCGACACGACCCGAACGCGTTTTCTCGTGAGTTTCTCGAGCCAGTGGGTGATCACCAATTTTGATGAGATGATGAGTCTGCTGCGCTATTTCGACCGCCAGGATTGGGTGGACTCGCTGCGACGGGCGCCGCCCGACCGCCGGCCCGAGGTTTGGCGCGAGTTCTGGAAGGCAACCGACCCGGTGCCACTGACTCCGGAGAACGAGGCGATCGACGACTACTTCCGGCGCGTGCAGCAGGCCAACATTCGCTTCCCGGAGGAGGGAGAGCAGGGCTGGTTGACCGAGCGGGGCGAAGTCTTCATCACGCTGGGCGAGCCCGACGACGTCGTGGATATGTCCAACGGCATTGATCGCAGCACCGTGCGCATGCTGCGGTGGACGTACGCGTCGCAACGGCTCGTTCTGTACTTCGAAGATCAGACGGGGTTCAGTCGCTATCGTCTGACGCCCGCGTCGCGCGCCGATTATCAGCGCGCCTTGGCGCGCGTGAGGCAAGCCGATCGATGAGACGCCACCGGGGCATGAGAATCATGGCGCTGGCCGTGAACCTGTTGCCGGCATCGCTGGGATGGGGGCAGGCCGTCGTGCCGGCGCCGCCACCGCCGCCTCCGGCCGCTGTGCAGTTCGCGCCACCGCCGCCGGCGGAACATACCGCGGCGTATCGGGCTGATTCGCTGCGGCTTGCCGGCCGTCCGTGGCACGCGGCGGAGACGCTGCTTGCCGCGGCGCGACGGGAACCCAATCCCAACGCGTTTCTGATCGTCGAGGGTGCCAAGGCGGAAGTCCTGGCGCGGCGCTACGAGCACGCGCGGCAGCTGCTCGTCGGCGAACCTTGGCTCTCCGACTATGAGAACGGTGAAGCGCTCGCCGTCCTCGGGCAGGCGGAATACGGCGTCGGCCGGTTTCCCGAAGCGGCCACGCATTTTCAACTCGCGCGGGCGCGCGCGCAGCCGGCCTACGCGCCGCTGCTCGCGGTCCGGGCGGGGTTGTCGTTCGAGGCGGCGGGGCAGGCGGACAGCGCGGCGACCGCTTTTGCCGCGGCCCGGGCCGGAGGGAAGCTGGCCAGCATCGACACCTGGCTCAGGGTGCTGCAGGCGCGCGTGACGCGTGATACGGCAGTCGCGACACAGTTGCTCTCCGATGTGCCGATGCCCGCGGCACGCGCCGTGGCGGCGGCGCGCGCCCGCGCCTTGCTGCTCGCCGGCGATACGACGCGGGCGTTGGACGCATTCGCGACGGCAGGGAAGGGACTGGACGCGGCGCGACTCGCTCTTGCGACGGGCGATTCGACGCGCGCCCGCACCGCGCTCTACGGACTACTCGCTCGCGAGCCGCTGAGTGACGAGGCCGCCGCCGCCGTGAGCCTGGCGCTCGGGCCATTGGCGCCGCGCACGGCGGAGGAGCACGTCGCGCTGGCGCGGGCGCTCAATCGCCGCACATCGACGCGCGATGCCCGCATTCACGTCGAGCGGGCGATTCACGCCGGGGACTCCACGTCCGCGACACTGCTCCTCTACGGCGATCTACTCGCCAACTCCGGCCGGTTGCGGGACGCCTCCCGGGCCTATGCCGCAGCCGCGCGCGATTCTGCCGCTCGACCAACCGCCCTATATCGCCGCGGCCGCGTACTCGTGCGCTTGGGCGACTCGAGCGGCGTGCCCGCGCTCCGAGGCTTCGTGGACAATTATCCGGCCGACAGCGCCGCCCCGGCGGCGCTGTACATCATCGGCGACTTGGATGAAGGTCGCGACGATTGGCCGCAGGCCGGGCGGTGGTATGGTGAGTTGATCAAACGCTATCCCGCCGATCCACGCGCATCGCTGGCCCGCTTCCGGCTCGCGACACACGCGGAGAGCGTTGCTCGACCGGACAGCGCCGCCGTGCTGTATCAGTCGGAAATCGACGCCGGCGGTCCACAGCGCACGGCCGCGCGGTTCTGGCTCGGCAGAATCGCACAGGCGCGCGGCGATACCGCCAAGGCCAAGGCCATCTGGATCTCGCTCGCGCACGAGGATTCGCTGGGATATTACGGCATGCGCGCGCGGCGGGAGACGGGTCTGCCGCCGCTCGCATTCGCGGCAGCGCCGGCGGCACCGCCGCCGCCCGCGGCGGTACTCGCCGGGCTGGCGCGCATCGACACGCTGCTCCTCGCCGGCCTCGACAGCGAAGCGCAGGCCGAGGTTCGACTGGTGCTCGCGAAACCTCCGACCGATCTGGAGTCGCTGCTGGGGTGGAGCGAAGGTCTGACACAGCGCGGCTATGGGTCTGCCGGAGTGCGGCTCGGCTGGCAAGCGGCACTGCTGGCGCCTGGAGACGTCCGCGTGCTACGCGCGATCTTCCCCTGGCCCAATCGCGCGGCGGTGGAAGCCGAGGCGCAGGAGTTCGGTGTCGACGCGCTGTTGCTCGCGGCGCTCGTGAGACAGGAGAGCGTCTTCGATGTCGAAGCGCTGTCGCCTGCCGGCGCGCGGGGCCTCGCGCAGCTCTTGCCCAGTACGGCGTCGCTGATGGCCCGCGGTCTCGACGTCACGTTTTATCCGGAGTGGATCACGGTCCCGGACCTCAACCTCCACCTCGGCGCGGCGCATCTCGCGGAGTTGTTAAAGCGATTTGGTCGCGTCGACGCGGCGATCGCGGCCTACAATGCGGGCCCGATTCCCGTGCGCCGCTGGCTCGAGCGCGACGGCGCGACCGCCGCGGACTCCGACCGCTTTATCGAACTGATTCCGTACGCCGAAACGCGCGGCTACGTCCGGAGTCTATTGCGCAATCGCGAGTTGTACCGGGCTTTATACGGACCGTAGAAAACCCGCTTGACAGCCTTCCAGAGCACCGGTCTTTTCTAGCGTCCACGCTGGACCAAGGAACAGACTCTGCAGGAGGCGGATCGTGATCAAGGGAAAGGTGAAGTGGTTCAATGATGCCAAAGGCTACGGCTTCATTGAGCAGGAAGGCGGCGAAGACGTCTTCGTGCATTTCTCGGCAATTCAAATGGACGGCTTCAAGACGCTCGCCGAAGGTCAAGTGGTGGAGTTCGAAGTGAAGCAGGGAGACAAGGGACTTCACGCGACCAACGTCGTGCGCGTCTAACGCCTCTCGCACTTCACCTGGGCTTTTCCCGCCCCGGGGCTCTGGCCCCGGGGTTTAGTTTTCTCGCCTATGCCGCCGCGCCCAGCTCCCAAGATTCCCGCGACCTCGGCGGGGAAGACCAACGTCTTCCTGGTGGACGGCTACGCGTTGATCTACCGCGCGTTCTTCGCGATGATCGCGCGGCCGCTCACCACCAAGAGCGGGGAGAACACCTCGGCGGTCTGGGGCATCACGAACTTTCTGCTCCGGCTCTACGAGAACTATCACCCCGCCTACATCGGTTGGGTGCACGACCGCGGCGTGTCGTTCCGGCAGGCGCAGTACCCGGAGTACAAGGCAACGCGCGAGAAGCTGGGCGAGGAGCTGCAGCAGGACTTCGATCGGTCGCTCGAGCGCGTCTGCCAGATCCTCGACGCGTTCCATATTCCCGTGATCGCGCTCGACGGATACGAGGCCGACGACGTCGTCGCGACGCTCGCCGATCGCGCGGCGCAGCATGGCATGCAGGCGGTGATCGTCTCGGGTGACAAGGACTTTTATCAGCTGATCGGCCCCGGGATTGCGCTCCTGAATCCCGGCCGCGGCGGCCAGGCCGCCGTCGAGGAGCAGTGGGTCGATCAGTCGAACGCGAACGAACGGCTCGGCGTGGAACCGCAGCGCGTCGTCGATTATCTCGCGCTCGTGGGCGACAGCTCCGACAACATTCCCGGCGTGAAGGGCATCGGCGACAAGACCGCGGTCCAGCTCCTCGAGACCTACGGAGATCTCGATACGATTCTTGCGCACGCCGCCGACATCACGGGCAAGCGGCCGCGCGAGGCGTTGCTGCAGCAGGCCGACAACGCCCGGCTCTCGCGCCAGCTCGTCACGCTGCGCCGCGACGTGCCCGTCGAGCTCGACCTCGAGCAACTGCGCGTCCGCACACCCGACACGGACACCCTGGCAGCGCTGTTTACCGAGCTCGAGTTTCGCACGCTCATTCCCAAGCTCGACGATCTCGCTGCCGTCGGATTGTCGGCGCCGGTGGACGGGGGCGGCGGAGCGACTCCCGCGGCAGCTCCCGCTCCGCGCGTGCCGCAGCTTGCCGACGCCACGATCGTCGACGATGTGTCGGCGCTGCCCGCCATGATCGCGGAGCTGCGCGCGGCACCGCTGGTCGCGGTGCGGACGGAGCCCGGTCTGGCGGGCGTCGCGTTCGCCGTCGCGCCCGGGCGATCGTGGTATCTGCCGTTCGGCCACGAGGCGGCCCTGGACGAGCTCGAGGACACGCGGCCGCGGAACCTGCCTTCACTCGACAGCGCTGCGCTCGCTCCGCTTCGCGCGCTGCTCGCCGACCCGACGGTCCGCAAAGCGGGACACGACATCAAGGCGACGTGGGTAGCGCTCGCGCGCGCGGGCATCGCGCTGGCGGGCGTCACCTACGACTCCATGGTCGCGAGCTTCGTGCTCGATCCGGGCAATCGCTCGCACGCGATCAACGACCTGGCGCGCGAACATCTGTCCGTCGAGCTCCCGACCACCGCGCAGCTGCTCGGCAAGGCGAAGGGCGGGGGAACTGAGCGCACATTCGCCCAGGTCCCTCCGGCCGAAGCGAGGCGCGTGTCGGCGGCGCAGGCCGAGATGGTCCTGCGGCTCGAGGCGACGTTCCGGTCGGTCATCGAAGAGCATCATCTCACCAAGCTGCTCGACGAGATCGAAATCCCGCTCATTCCGGTGCTGGTGGACATGGAGTCGACCGGCGTGCTGGTGGACCGTGTGTTGCTGGGCGAAATGTCCCGCGGCTTCAACAAGGAGCTGCAGCAGTTGGAGCTCGACATTTATCGCGCGGCGGGCGGTGAGTTCAATATCAATTCAACCCCACAGCTGCGCACCGTCCTGTTCGAGCGGCTCAAGCTGCCCGTGCAAAAACGCACGAAGACCGGCGCATCGACCGACGTCGAAGTGCTCGAGCAGCTCGCCACCCTGGGCCACGAGGTCCCACGCCTGCTGATCGAGTATCGGGAGCTGACCAAACTGAAGTCGACCTACGTGGATGCCCTGCCCGGCTACATCGGATCTGACGGACGCGTGCACACCAGCTTCAATCAGACCGGCGCGGCGACCGGGCGTTTGTCGTCCTCCGACCCGAATCTTCAGAACATTCCGATTCGCACCAAGCGCGGCGGCGAGATTCGACGCGCCTTCACGGCGCCGCCCGGGCATCTGCTTCTCACCGCCGATTACTCGCAAATCGAGCTGCGCCTGCTCGCCCATCTCTCGGAAGATCCGTCGTTCGTCGCCGCCTTCCAGCGCGGCGGCGACATTCACCGCCAAACGGCGGCGGTGATCTTCGGCGTCCCGGAGGCGAGCGTGACCGGGGAGATGCGGGCGCGCGCAAAAACAATCAACTTCGCGACGATTTACGGGCAGGGCGCCCTCGCGCTCTCGCGACAGCTGGGTATCACGCTCGAGGAGGCGAAAGCGTTCATCAAACACTACTTCGAGCGCTTCGCGGGCGTCCGTGCCTGGCTCGATCGGACTATTGAGGAAGCACGTCAAAAAGGGTTCGTCGAAACCCTCTTTGGCAGACGGCGCTATATCCCCGAGCTCAGAGACCGGAACTTCAGCATTCGCGCCTTCGGTGAACGCACCGCCACCAATTCTCCGCTCCAGGGATCGGCCGCGGACCTCATCAAGATCGCGATGATCCGTATTCACGCGGCGCTCGAGCAGGCTGATTTGCGCGCAAAGATGGTGCTCCAGGTTCACGACGAGCTCGTGTTCGAAATCCCCGACGCGGAGCGGACCGTTGCCGGAGCCCTTGTAAAACGCGAGATGGAAGGGGTCGCCAGTTTGCGCGTGCCTCTTCTCGTAACTGTCGGTGCTGGAAGGAATTGGATAGACGCGAAGGGTTAAGCACGCCTCTTGCAGGAACCCGGGGGACTGCCCACAATAGGGGCGTCGATTCGCGGGTTTCCCCGACGTCGACGCCCTTTTGCGCCCGGAGGGTAAGCGGTGAAAGCACGTGGCTTCACCCTGATAGAGCTGCTGATCGTGGTCGTGATCATCGGGATTCTCGCGGTGATCGCGATCCCGAAGTTCGTAAACACAAAAGAGAAGGCCTACGTCGGCCAGATGAAGTCCGATCTCCGGAATCTGGCGACGGCGGAAGAGGGCTTTTTCTACGACAGCGCGTTCTATACGAGCAGCTTGGTGGCGCTCAATAACTTCAGTTCGTCGTCGGGCGTGACACTTACGGTCGTGCAGGCGACGCCGGGCGGGTGGTCTGCCCGCGCGACGCACGCGCAGACGCCGCGCCAGTGCGTCGTGTTCGAGGGCACTGCGTCCGCCCTTGCTCCGGCGACCGTCGAGGGCCGGATCACCTGCACGTAGAGCCTCCGTACCGCGAATTCCAACGCCGCCGTGAGGGGATGCGCTTCGCCCTTCACGGCGGCGTTTGGCTTCACCGGCACAAGATCAACGATGAGCCGATGGTCCATCTCGTCAGCTCAGACAAGGAACGCCTGCTCGAGCTCGGCCGCGCGTTCGGGTTCCACGCCCGCTGGCTACAGTACAAACCCTTGAAGGATCCCGACACCGGCGTGCGCGTGCCGGCCTGGCACTGGGATGTGTGGGGAGAAAAACTGCGCCTGCTGGATTCCTAAGACACCTCTTCGACGTCCCGCCGCGGCGCGCGCACACCAGGCCACCAGTTCCATCGTCCGGCGATGTGCATGATCGCCGGGACGAGCACCATACGGATCAACGTGGCGTCGAGCAGCACGGCCAGCGCGAGCCCGAAACCGATGAACTGCACCGCCAGCACCCGCGTGAACGCGAAGTTGCCGAACACGATGATCATGATCAGCGCCGCGAAGGTGATCGTCGACGCCGTCGTGGACAGCCCTTCCATCGTCGCGTGATCGTTGCGGCCCGTCTTGTCGAATACTTCCTTCACGCGCGTCAGCAGAAACACTTCGTAGTCCATCGACAGGCCGAACACCGTCGCGAACACCAGCACCGGCACGACGACGAAGATCGCCTCGGTCGGGCCTTCGAGGCCGAACAGGCTCGCGCCGTAGCCGTGCTGAAAGACGAGCACCGTGATCCCGAACGCGGCGGAGACCGACACGCAGTTCAGCACGACCGCTTTGAGCGGCACCAGCACGGACCGGAACGCGATCAGCAGCATGATCGCGGTCACGCCGAGAATCATGGCGACGATTCCGGGGAAGCGGGCGAGCAGTTTTTCCTGGAGGTCCAGACTCGAAGCCGCGAAGCCGCCGACCACGACCTCGTTGCCCCGCAGCCGAGTGCTGCGCGCGATCGTGCGCCGCACGTGACGCGCGAGATCCATCATCCCGGTCAGCGATACGCTGTCCACCGCGATGACGTCCATGAGCGTGGTGCGCTGATCGGCGCTGAGATAGGCGTTGAAGAATTCCGGGTAGCGATCGCGCACCGAGTCGGGGTCACTGTAGAACATGGCCAGCTGCAGGATCGAGAGCCCAGGCCGCAGCGTCGCGACGCCGCGCACTTCGCGCACGCGCGGATCCTTCGCGATCGAGTCACTCAACGCTTTCAGCCCCGGCAGCCGTCGCCCCGATAACGCGGACTCGCCGGCCGGCAGCTGCACGACGACGCGGAGCGGCTGGATCACGCCGCTCGCGCCCATCTCGCGCAGCGCGGCGAGCCCCTCGGCCGACTCGGCGTCCGGGGGAAACCAGTTGCGCGCGGGCAGCCCGATCTTGATTTGCGTGAGCGGGAAGGTGAGCAGCGCGGCGACGAAACCGCCGCCGAGAATCGCGCGCCACGGGTGATG
>DATGEQ010000080.1:0-60108 GCA_035309945.1 Gemmatimonadales bacterium
GCACGTGTCGGATTTCGGTTACTACTTTGCGCTGAACGATTACGTCGACGTGCTGTTCGCGGGCGACTGGTTTTCCGGCCGTTATCTGCAGTTTCACGGCCAGGCGCAGTATCAGTGGATCGATCGCTTCATGAGCGGCCAGCTCACGTATTCCCGTATGATCGAGCTGGACAATCCCGGCGTAAACTCGCGCATCGGGTGGAATCACCAGCAGCGCTTCAACTCCGCCACGTCCCTCAGCGCCCACATCGACTATTCGACGAACGGCTTTTTGATCCAGCGCAACTCGCTGAACCCGTGGGAAGTGAAGTCGACCATCGCGTCCTCGCTGAATTTCGATAAGCGGTTCTCGTGGGGCACGTTCAACATCGGCGGGTCGCGAACGCAGGACCTGTCGGACAACAACATTTCGCAAACCTTTCCGACCATCAACCTGACGCCGTCCTCGATCGACATCACGCCGTGGATGACGTGGTCGCCCGGATTCAGTTTCCAAAATCAGCAGCAGTTTCACCTGACGGCGGGGACGTTGCTCGTCCCCGGCACCAGCAGTGCGGTTCCGCTCGACACGCTGCAGCTGTTCAACGACAATCGTCAAACCACGATGAACATCAGCACCCCGCTTCGTATCGGGCGCTGGAACTGGGCGAACACGATCCTGGTCAGCGACGTTCGGACGAACGGGCGCCAGGAGTTCACGCTGCCCGGCGACACGCTCGGCGGCGTGCGCCGCGTGCTGTTCGGGCAAACGTTCCAAACGCAGGTCGATTGGCAGACGAGCATCAACCTGCCGTCGTTCTTCCCGAGCACCTGGAAGCTGCAGCCCGCGATTCAAGTCTTGAACACGACGTCGCTCGGCCCCTACATGGTGCGGAATCAGTTCACGCACGGCGAGTTTTTGCATCAGGGCAAGCGGCTCGCGTTCAGTGCGGGTATCTCGCCCACATTCTTCGGATTTCTCCCGGGGATAGGTCCCTTTTCCCGTATCCGGCACGCGATTTCGCCGATCATTAGTTACCAGTATGCGCCGGGCGTGAAAGTGGACTCGCTCTTTGCCCAGGCGATCGATCCAACCGGCCGCCAGTTCGGCTCGCGCACCGATCCGCAACAGACGATCAGTTTCGGCCTGTCCCAGAACTTTGAGGCGAAACTGAAGCCGGCTCCGGGCGACACGTCGAGCCAGCAAGAGGCGCGGAAGGTTCGTCTGCTCAGCGTCAACACGAGCGGCATCGGATACAACTTCGAGCAGGCGAAACAGCCGCACCACACCGGGTGGCAGACACAGACGCTGACAAACACGTTCTTGTCCGATCTGCTGCCGGGCTTTCAGCTCCAGACCACGCACGATCTCTGGCAAGGTCAGGTCGGCACCGACACCGCGAAGTTCAAGCCGTTCCTCTCGGGGCTCTCCGCCTCGTTTACCGTCACCCCGGCGACGTTACAGGGCCTGGGCCGCTTGCTGGGGCTGCGCCCCAAGACGGCCGCGGCCAACGCGCCCGACACGACGGGCGCTCAGCCGCTCCCCGGCGGCCGGACGGGCGACGTTCGTAACTACGAGGGGGCCACGCGGTCGCCCTACGCTCCGGTTGGCGGCATGGGCATGGGTGGGGGAGGGTACGGCGGGGGCAGGGGTTTTACACTGAGCGTGGCGTTCTCGAGCACGCGTATTCGGAACGACACGACACATAACGTTCCGGGCCGGCAGACCACGACGCTCAACCTCTCGTTCAGCCCCACGCGCAATTGGTCGGCGAACTGGTACACATCGTACGACTTCGGCACGCGCCAGTTCGCCGATCACGCGTTGACTTTCCAGCGCGATCTCCGGCGCTGGCGCGCGGCGTTCGGTTTTCACAAGACCGCGACCGGCAGTTTCTCGTTCACCTTCAACATCACGCTGGTCGATCAGCCGGACATCAAGTTCGATTACGACCAGAACACGTACGTGCATTAGAAAACCAGTGTCCTCTAAAGAGGACACTTCGTTTCCTCCGTCGCGGTAAGTTCCGCAAAATCAGGCACTTCGCTTGCGGCACGGGCCGTGCTTACACACGGGGCGATCCCCGTTCCGAGGTGCATATGCGTGTGCTTGCGTCGCTGGCCCTTGTGGCCCTGGTGGCAGTCGTCGGGTGTCAGCCGGTCGCCGTCGGTCCCGACGGCGGCAGCGGTCCGTCTACGCCGGCCAATCTGTCCTATCAACTCGAGCCCAGCGGCGATCCCAGCCGCCCGCTCGGCATTCTGCTCATCTGGGACGACGTGACGGACGCGAATCTCGCGAGCTATCGCGTGTATTCGCGCGCGTCGACCGGCGACGCGTACGGTCTACGCGGGCAGACCACCTCCAACACGTTCCACGACAACGGCGTGCCGCATTTGCAGTACTACGTCACGGCGGTCGATGTGAACGGCAACGAGAGCGGCGGCAGCAACGTGATCACAGTCGACCAGCGGCTGCAGCTCGTTGCGCCCACCTGGCTGACTTCGATCTCGTTGAACGGCGCGATTCATCTCCAGTGGGATGACACGTCCTACGCGTCGGACCCGAGCCGCTTCAAGTGGTACCGGATCTACAGCACCGATTACAGCCTCGATACCGGGTTCTGCGGTACGAGCTGGTCGCTCGAAGGCACGACGATCGCGCCCGAGTTCCTCGCGAGTGCCATGACGAACGGCGTGCCGCGCTGCTTCGGCGTTACGGCCGTCAGTCAGGAGGGCTACGAGAGCCTGTGGTCGCCGCTGCGTCAGGATACGCCGCGCCCCGACGCGCGAAACACGCTCGTCTTTGCTTACGATCAGAACCAGGCACAGTCCGGCTTTCGCTTCTGGCAGGATGCGAACAACGACGGTATCGCCCAGGCGTCGGAGCTTGGACTGGTGCAGAACGGCAACCTGACGAGCATCGATTTCTGGATCTACCGCGATCCGACGGACTCCACGCTCTGGCTGGTGCCCGAGTTCTCGGGAACCCAGATCCAGCTCTACAGCAATTCGCCAATCGCTGACTTGACGTCCATCGATTTCGCGCCGGCATCCGGGTATTCGCGGAACATGATCCAGGCGGTGCCGGGGTACGGGTACGTCTTCCAGATCGTCGAAGGCTCGACGATCCGCTACGCGGCGCTGCGCGTGACTGATGTGAGCCGGGACTACGTGATCTTCGACTGGAGTTTCCAGACCGATGTCGGCAATCCCGAGCTCGTGGTGCGCGGCGGCCTATCCACCGCGCTGTCCACAGCAACGGTCGTGCCGGGCTCGAAATAAGCTCGGAAACATGATGACGAAAGCGCCGGAGTGGTCAACTGCCGCTCCGGCGCTTTAGCTTCTTGTTGCCATGGCTATCACCCTCGACGGGAAGTCGCTGTCCATTGCCGACGTCGTTGCGGTTGCGCGACGGCACGTGCGCGTCGCCATCGATCCTCAGGCGCTCGCTACGGTGACGCGATCGCGGCAGGCGGTCGAAGCCGCCATTGAACGCGGCCAGACCATGTACGGCGTCAACACCGGCTTCGGCAAACTCGCGCACGTCCGCATTCCGGCGCACCAGGGCAGGCAACTGCAGCTCAATCTGATCCGCAGTCATGCATCGGGAGTCGGCGAGCCATTGGCCGAGGACGCCGTACGCGCGATGATGCTGCTGCGGGCTAACGTCCTGGTGCGCGGGACCAGCGGCGTCCGCGCCGTGGTGCCCGAGCTGCTCGTCGAGATGTTGAACCGGCGCATTCATCCGAACGTGCCGTCGCAGGGCAGCGTCGGCGCCTCCGGCGATCTCGCTCCGCTGTCCCACCTCGCGCTCGCGATGATCGGCGAAGGCGACGTCCGCGTGCCGCAGCCCATCACGCTCGAGGCCAAAGAGGGGCTGGCGTTCGTCAACGGCACGCAGGCGCAAACCGGGCTGGCCGCGTTGCTCGTGACCGATGCCTGGACATTGTGGCGGACGGCGCACGCCGCCGCCGCGATGAGCCTGGAGGCCGTGCGCGGCTCACCCGATCCCTTCGACGCCCGCATTCACGAAGCGCGCCCGCATGAGTGGCAGCAACGCTCCGCCGCCTTGCTCCGCGAGCTCCTGGCGGACAGCGAAATCCGCGAGTCCCATCGCGAGAACGACCCGCGCGTGCAAGACGCCTACTCGCTCCGGTGTACGCCGCAGGTGCTCGGCGCGGTGGGAGAGGGGCTCGCGTTCGCCGAGCGGCTCGTGACGACGGAGCTGAACGCGGCGACCGACAACCCGCTCGTCTTCGGCGACGACGTTCTCTCCGGCGGCAACTTCCACGGCCAGCCGATCGCGCTGGCGCTCGATGTGATCGGGATCGCACTGACGACGCTCGGGGGCCTGGCGGAGCGCCGGCTCGAACGCGTGGTGAATCCTGATCTGTCGTCCGGGCTACCCGCGTTCCTGGCGCGCGAGCCCGGCCTCGAGTCCGGCTTCATGACGGCGCAGATTGCCGCGGCGGCACTCACGGCCGATTGCCGCGTGCTGGCCACGCCGGCGAGCGTGCAGTCGGTGCCGACGGAAGGCAATCAGGAGGACGTCGTGCCGATGGGTATGAGCGCCGCCTGGAAGGCGGGCCGCATCCTGGCGAACGCCGAGCGCATCGTGGCGATCGAGCTGCTCGCCGGGGCGCAAGGACTCGAGTTCCTGAAGCCGCTCCGCCCGTCGCGCGCGGTCGCGCGGCTGTACGCGGCAGTCCGTCAGGATTCCGCCGCGCTGACCGCCGATCGACCGCTCACCGCCGACATCGAGACGGTCGCGGCACACATCCGTGAAGGCCGGTTCGTCTTGTGACGGTCATCCGCGCTCCTCGCGGCAGCACGAAGACGTGCAAAGGCTGGATTCAAGAAGCCGCGCTGCGGATGCTGATGAACAATCTCGATCCGGATGTCGCGGAGCGGCCGGACGACCTCGTCGTCTATGGCGGCACCGGTAAGGCGGCACGGAGTTGGGCGGCGTTCGACGCGATCTGTCGAACATTGCGTGTATTGGAGGACGACGAGACTCTCCTGGTCCAGTCGGGAAAGCCGGTCGGCGTGTTTACGACCCACGCGGATGCGCCACGCGTCCTGATCGCGAACGCAAACCTCGTGGGGCGATTCGCGAATTGGGACGTGTTCCGCGATCTCGAGCGCCGCGGGCTGATCATGTACGGCCAGATGACTGCGGGCTCGTGGATCTACATCGGGACGCAGGGCATTCTGCAGGGCACCTACGAGACGTTTGCCGCAGTTGCGAACTCCAAGTTTCACGGATCGCTCCGCGGCCGCATCGTGCTCACCGGCGGGCTCGGCGGCATGGGTGGTGCGCAACCGCTCGCCGCAACAATGAGTGAAGGCATCTGCTTGGCGGTCGAGGTGGACCCGCACCGCGTCCAGCGCCGGCTCGAGACTCGCTATCTCGATCGTGCGACGACGGCGATCGAAGAAGCGCTCGCATGGTGCGCGGACGCGAAACGCCATGGCCGACCGCTTTCGGTTGGACTTGTCGGAAATTGCGCCGACGTCTTACCGGCGCTGCTCCAACGAGGGTTCACGCCCGACGTCGTGACCGATCAGACCTCGGCGCACGATCCGCTCAACGGCTATGTCCCGGCAGGTCTCAGTCTGGCGGATGCGGCCAACCTGCGGCGCACGTCTCCGAACGAGTACGTCCAGCGCGCGCGGGCAAGCATCGCGCAGCATGTACGGGCGATGTTGGATTTTCAGAAGCGCGGCGCCGTCACGTTCGATTACGGCAACAATATTCGTACCGAGGCCCGGGACGCGGGTGTGACGGACGCCTTCAACATTCCGGGGTTCGTACCCGAATACATTCGCCCGCTGTTTTGCGAGGGTAAGGGTCCATTTCGTTGGGTCGCACTTTCGGGCGAAGCCAAGGATCTTCATCGCACGGACGCGCTGGTGTTGGAGCTGTTTCCGAACGACCCGCACCTGAAGCGCTGGATCACGTTGGCAGCCGAGCGCGTGGCATTCCAGGGACTCCCGGCGCGCATCTGCTGGCTGGGGCAGGGTGAGCGCGCCCGGTTCGGCGTCGCCTTGAACGACCTCGTCCGCCGCGGTGAGGTGTCCGCCCCAATTGTCATCGGCCGAGATCACCTTGATACCGGCTCGGTCGCGTCGCCGTTTCGAGAAACCGAAGCGATGCGCGACGGCTCCGACGCTATCGCCGATTGGGCGATCCTCAACGCGCTCCTGAATACCGCGTCCGGCGCCTCATGGGTGTCGTTTCACAACGGCGGTGGGGTCGGTATCGGCAACTCGCTGCACGCAGGCCAGGTGATCGTGGCCGACGGCACTCCTGCCGCGGCCAAGCGCCTGGAGCGGGTGCTCACCAACGATCCGGGGATCGGCGTGGCGCGTCACGCGGACGCCGGTTATCCCGAGGCGCTCGCGACAGCGCGGCGCCATCACATTCGCTTGCCGATGAACGAGGACCTCGACTGAAGACCTTGCTCGTCGGCGCTCGGCAGGTCGTGACATGTCGCGGACCTGCGCGTGCCCGGCGTGGGCGTGAGATGGCCGACGTCGCAGTACTGCGCGACGCCGCCGTGCTCATCGACGGCGAGCGAATCGCGTGGGTGGGACCGCGCCACGAGGCGCCTGTAGAGGGGCAGCATGGTGCGCCTCTCCAAGTCGTCGAAATCGATGGTGTCATCTTTCCGGGCCTCATCGATTGCCATACACACGGAGTCTTTGGCGCGCCGCGCCTCGATGACCATGAGCGGCGCGCGCTGGGCGTGGACTACAAGGCGATCGCCGCGGCGGGCGGTGGTATTCTGCAATCGGTGCGCGATGTGCGGAGCCGTCCCGAGGAGGAGCTGGTGGCGCTCACCCGCGACCGATTGGCAACGTTGTTGGCGCACGGCGCGACGACGATCGAAGTGAAATCGGGTTACGGATTGGAGCTGGAAGCGGAGTTGAAGCAACTCCGCGTGATCCGCCTGGTCGGGAATTCATTACCCGCGACACTGGTTCCGACATTTCTGGGTGCGCACGAAATTCCGCCCGAGTACCGCGGCAATCGCGCCGCTTACGTGCGACTGATTTGCGACGAGATGATTCCAGTCGTGGCGCGCGAGAAGCTGGCGCGCGCCTGCGACGTGTTTTGTGAGCCGGGAGTCTACACCATCGCCGAAAGCCGGCAGATTCTCACGGCGGCGCGCGCACATGGACTGACCGTAAAGCTGCATGCCGACGAGCTCGAGGGCTCGGGCGGCGCCGAGCTCGCGGCCGAATTGGGTGCGCTGTCAGCTGATCACCTTGCGGGAGTCTCCGACGCCGGCATCCAGGCGCTGGCAAACAGCTCGACGGTCGCAGTGCTGCTGCCGGCAACCATGATTTTCCTCGGCAAACGATCGCAGGCACCGGCGCGCCGCTTGATCGAGGCTGGAGCCGCGGTCGCCCTGGCGACTGACTTCAATCCGGGCACGTCGCCCACCATGAGCCTGCCGCTCATCATGGCACTCGGCGTGTCACAACTCGGGCTGCGTCACGCAGAAGTTGTGACGGCCGTGACGATCAATGCCGCGGCCGCGCTCGGCCTCGCGGGAGATCGGGGTCAGATCGCGCCCGGATGCGTTGCGGACCTCGTGATTGCGCCTGTAGACGACTGGCGGGAGGTCGCGTACTGGATGGGCACAAACGTTGTAAGCGCCGTCTGGACAGCGGGTTCGGCTTGTCCCGCCTAGACGGTCCCAATATCTTAGTCCTTCCATGTCTAAGCTTGAACAGCTCAAAGAGAAGGCAAAAGGTCTCGAGGCCAAAGATCCCAAGAAGGCCGTAGAGGTCTGGCTTGAAGCTTTGAACAATCAGGATGAGACGAATCCTGACCTCTCCGTCTACAATCGTATCGGCGATCTCTACATCAAGTTGAAAGATCCTGGTCAGGCCGCGGACTACTACGATCAGGCCGTCGACAAGTACGCCGAGCTCGGCTTCCACAACAACGCCATCGCGATGTGTAACAAGGTGCTTCGCAACGCGCCCGCGCGGCAAGCGACCTATCTGAAGCTGGCCAAGCTTTATGCGGCGAAAGGATTCTTGGCGGAGGCAAAGCAAAACTTCGTCGAATACGCCGAGCGCATGCAGAAAGCGGGCAAGATCGAGCATGCCTTCGCGGCGCTGAAGGAATTCACGGACATCTCGCCGGAGAGCGCCTCGTTGCGCGAGATGCTGTCCGAGCATCTGAAGATGTACGGCGCGGATCCCGGGAAGCGTCCGTCATTGGCCGGTCGGCCGAGTACGGCGGCACCGAAGCCGCCACCGCCGCCGGGTGGCGACGAAGATCTAACGAAGTCCGGAAAACGGAAGACTTCGAGCCTGGTGTTTCTCGATCTCGATGCGCCGAGCTCGCGCAAAGGGGCCGCGCCGCCTCCGAAGGCTCCTGCCCCGCCGCCGGCGGCCCCGCCCGCGCCTCCGGTTGCGGAGCGGCTCATTGAGGAAGTCAAACCGGAGCCGGACGAATCGCTGGAAATCGAGTCGACGAGCCTGGTCGACGAGGAGCCCGCGGGAGCCGGTACCGAAGGAATGCTCGAAGGGTTCGAAACGACGGTCGCTGACTTCGGGCAGGTCCGCGAGACGACGCCCAAGCCGCGGTCGATTCGCGAGGAATTGAATCCGGCGGATCTGCATCTCGAACGCGTTCCCGAGCTCGAGCCGACGGTTCCGGAGGTTGCTCCCGCGCCCGACGAGGGGATCGAGCTGGAAGGCGCCGATCTCGTGCTCGAGGGCAACGTCGTCGATACTCCGCCCCCGGCGAAGACGCCCGCGAAGCCGCCAGCGAAGACGCCGCCGAAGGTGACGCTCAAGAAGCCGGCCGCGGCCGCGCCGGAGCCGCCGCGTGTGAAGCCAGTCGTGCCGAAACGTCCAGCGGCCTCTCCGAGTGGCAAGGCGCCAGCGGGGCCGGGAACGCGGAAGACCGTCGTCGAAGTGCCGCCGCTCGAGCTCGAGACGGATTTCGAAACCGCGACCACCGATTCCGGGCACGAGGTCGACGACGAGCCGTTGTCAATTGATGAGGCGCCGCGCCATCCGAGCTTCATTCAAACGGAGGACGACACGTCGATTTCCGCCGGCGGTCGTCGCTCCGGGTTCATCGATCTCGGGATCGACGAGATCAACAGCGGGACTGATCAGGCTGGTTCGCTCGTGTTCTCCAACATCGAGGAGACACCTGCGGCGGCCGGCATCCAAGAGCTGGAATCGCGCGTCGCCGACAATCCCGATGATCCGGAGGCGCATCAGGCGCTAGGTGAGGCGTTGATCGAGCAGGGGGACCGGGAGCGCGGCATCGAGGAGCTCGATTTGGCCACCGGCGGGTTCGAGAACGCCGGCAATCTCACCCGGGCCCGCGATCTGGTGGACGAAGTGCTCCGGCTCGATCCCAACAGCGTCCGCCATCGTCAGAAAGCGGTGGAGTTCGCGTTCAAGGCCGGCGACAAGATCAAGCTGGTGGATGCCTACCTCGAGCTGGCCGATGCGCTGCTGCGTTCGGACCTGCCGGACAAGGCGCGCGCGGTGTACGCGCGCGTCGCGGAGCACGACCCCAGGAACGAGCGGGCCAAGGCGGCGCTCTCGATGCTCGCGCCGGCCGTCGCCGCACCGCCGGCGGACAAGCCGGAGGGGAAGGTCAAGGCGAAGGACGCGAAGCTGAAAGTCCGCGACGAGGCGGCCGCCGGCGGCGACTTCATCGACCTCGGCTCCATGCTCACCGACGAGGAAGACGAGGAAGGGCCGAAGAAGGACACGCGCATGACGGTCGCCGATGAAGAGCCGACCGGCGACGAGGAGCAGGACTTCCAGGATATGCTGGCGCGCTTCAAGCAAGGCATCGACGAGAACATCGACGAGACCGACTTCCAGTCGCATTACGATCTGGGCGTCGCGTTCAAGGAGATGGGCCTGCTCGATGAGGCGATCGCCGAGCTGCAGAAGGCGCTGCGCGCGCCCGAGGGCAAGCTGCGCACGTCGGAGATGCTGGGCATCTGTTTCTTCGAGAAGGGCGCGTTCGGCGTGGCGGAGTCGATTTTGCGCCGCGGGCTCGATCTTCCCGCCTCGGGCGATCAGGAACGGCTCGGCATCCTGTATTGGCTGGGTCGCGCGCTGGAGCAGCAAGGCAAGAAGGCGGACGCGCGGGACCTGTACGGAAGAGTCTTTGCCGTCGACATCCGCTTCCTCGATGCCGAACAACGCGTGAAAGCCCTCGCCAAGGCGAAATAGCGTGAGCCAACAAGTTGCCGGCGTCAGCCTGCGCGACGTGCAGCGGCCCGTAGCGGCAGAGCTGGAGCAGGTGTTCGGCGAGTTGCGGCGCGTGATCGCGGCCGATTTTCCGATCGTCAGTGAAGTGAACGAGCATCTGCTGCACATGAAGGGCAAGCTGTTTCGACCGACGCTGCTGCTGCTCAGTCACAAGGCGTCCGGCTCGAATGATCCGCGCGCGGTAACGCTCGCCGCCGTTGTCGAGCTCATCCACCTCGCCACGCTCGTGCACGACGACTCGGTCGATCATTCGGTGCTGCGGCGCGGCCTGCCCACGATCAATGCGCTGTTCTCGCACCAGATCGCCGTCATCATGGGCGATTACCTCTACTCGCGCGCGATCATCGAGCTGGTGCGCCTGGATGATCGCGAGGCGCTTCGCGTGCTCGCCCGCGTGACGAACGAGATGACGGTCGGCGAGATGCGCCAGCTCGAGGCGCACGACAAGCTCGCGTATGGTGAGGAAGCCTACCATGAGCTCATTCGCGCCAAGACGGCGTCGCTCCTGTCGGGCGCCTGTGAGGTGGGTGCGTTAACGGCTCCCCCCGCCTATCGGCAGGCGCTCGCGCGCTTCGGCATGCTGCTCGGCATGGCATTTCAGATCACCGACGATTTGCTGGACTACACACAGCCGGAAGCGGTGACGGGCAAGCCTTCCGGGCTCGACTTGCGCGAGCACAAAGTGACGCTGCCGCTCATCACGGCGCTGGCGCGCCTCCCAGCCGACGGCCCGGGCCGCCGCATCGTCGCCGAATTGATGGAGACGGCCGAACCCGCGGACGATCTCGTCGTCGAAGTGATGCGCCTGGTCGAGGTCACGGGTGGGCTCGAGATCGCGCGGCAGCGCGCGCTGGATCTCGCGCAACAGGCCGAGGCCGAGCTCGACGTCCTGCCACCATCGCCCGCGCGGGACGCGCTGCAGGGCAGCATCGCCTACGCCGTGGAACGGCGCAGCTAGGAGACGCGTTGGCCTACGGTCCCCGTCGCCCCGGCTTCTATATCGGGATCCTGGCAGTCGGGTTCGTGGTCGGCGGATTGTTGCAGGCGTTCCTGCGACGCTTCCTGCCGCAGGGTCCCGCGAAAGAAGTCTTCACCTGGTCGGTGACGCCCACCATCGGTCCGTTGCACTTGGATTTGCTGGTGATGTCGATTACGCTTGGACCGATCGGCCTGGATGTCTCGCTGCTGGCCGTGATCGGCGTGGTGATCGCGTATCTGGTGGCCCGGTCCCTCTTTTAAGGAGAGCCGCGGCCTGACGAGGATGCAATGGGTTTGGGAAGTCTGAGTGGCGGCGAAATCTTGATTCTGATGGTGATCATCCTGCTCGTGTTCGGCGCCAACCGGCTGCCGGAGGCGGGCAAGGCGGTCGGCAAAGGCTTACGCGAGTTCAAGCGGGCTCTATCCGAAGCGGAAAGCAGCATCCAGCGGCTGCCCGCCGCGCCGCACGGCGAGGAGAGCCAGCCGCAGAGTGCGAAGCCGAAGCGTCTCGTCGAGTAGGGCTACTGCGAGGCAGCTGCGTCCGCCGCAGCCTGAGACTTGAAGATGTCCTTGCGGCGGTCCACGATCTTGGCCCGCGCCCGCACATCCTCCATGTACTGCTGCAGCCGTGCCTGCTGCGCCGCCTGGCGCAGTTGCGCGCGTTGCGTATCGCGCTGCTTGAGCCACGCGGTCGAGTCGGCGCGCTTGAGCTCCAGCGACTGGATGATGAAGGAGCCGTTCTCACCCTGCAGCACGCCGCTGCGCTCGCCCACCTTCAGTCCGAAGGCGGCGCCCACGACGACCGGTTCGCGCGCGATGTAGCTTGGCGGCCGCAGCCGTGTAAACGGACCGAAGCGTTCCACCTGCAGGCCGTGCGCACTCGCCGCGGCGGCCAGGTCCGGCGTGCCGCGCAGCAGCTTCTCCAGCGAATCGGCGCGCTGGCGCGCCCGCGTCTTTTGCCGTTCCAGCCGGACGAGCGACGCCACCTGCGGGCGAATCTTGTTGAGTGCGGGCACACCGGCCGGAATCACCGAGTCCAGTCGGAAGACGTAATAACCCGCGGGCGCCTCGATTATCGGACTCGTCTCGCCGGGATGCGCTTCGAACGCCCACACACTTACGTCGGGAATCGGATAGGGACCGAGCGTGAACCGCTCACCCTCGGTCACGGGATACTCCGGCGAAACCTGCATCTTCAGGCGCCGCGCGGCGGTGTCCAGCGCGGTCGGGTCGGTATGATCGGCCGCCAGCCGCTCGAGCGTGTCGGCCCGCGCTTCCACCTCATCCAGATGCGCGCCCTGGAGCGCGACGGGGATGAGGATGTGCCGGACCTTGAGTGAGTCGCCCTTCGCTTGGTCGATCCTGATGATGTGATAGCCGAACTGCGACGCCACCGGCGGGGAAATCTGTCCGGGCTTGAGGTCGCGCAGGCCCCTCATGAAGTCCGCGTCGAACCCGGTTTCGTTCTTTTTGATCCAGCCGATCTCGCCGCCCCGCTGCCCAGTGTTGGTGTCGGCCGACTCCTTCTTGGCCACGTCATCGAACTTCGCGCCGTGCAGCAGCTCGTTCCGTACACGGTTCACGCGCGTCCGGGCGACGGCGCTGTCGGCGGCGCTCGGAAGCCGCGGCTCCGAGATGAAGCGCACGTACGCCACGCCGGGGCGCTTGAAGTCGTCCGCATGCTGCTTGAGATACGCGGCGGCTTCGGCGTCGCTGACGGCGGACGAGTCGGGGATGGTGTACGGCCAGATCGCGAGGGAGGCGATCCGTACGGAATCGTGCTGGTCGCGATAGATGCGCCAGAGCTTGGTGTCGGAGTAATAGATGTCGCTCGTCAGATACTGCTGCAGCTTGATCAGCGGGATCTGCGTGCGATAGAGGCCCTCGAGCTGCGCGAGGAAGTTGCGATCGCTCGTCGTCGCGATGAACTGCTGCCACTTCCGGATGTCGAACTGGCTGTCGGTCTGGAACTGCGGGTCGCGCGTCACCTCGGGCGGCGGCGAATTGCGCGCCATGTCGATGACTTCCTCATCGCTCACCCGGATGCCGAGCCGCTTGTACTGCTGTTCCAGCAGCGCGTCCTCGACCATCTGATTGATCACGCGATCCTGGATCTGCTGGTCTTCTTCGCGCGACGTCGGCTCGGGGCCACGTTGTTGGCGATATTGCTCCGTCGCGGTCTGCACGCGCTGCTGAAAATCGGCGACCTGATACTCCGTGCCGTTGACTTTGAGCACCACGTTGCCGCTGGGGCCCAGGATGCTCATGACTTGTCCAATGGCGAGCCATGCCACGAAGGCGATGGCGAGGATGTAGAAGACCCACTTGGCGTTCGCGCGCATCGTGCGCAGCATGGCTACATCAAACTCCGATAAGAGGAGAGCTGAAGGGGCATAAGTCTAAAAATGACAACGAACAAACTCAAGCGCACACTCGCGCGGGTCATTTGACAGCAGGAGCGGCCGAACAGTATCTTCGACCAATTCCCACAACGACTTAGGGCGTGGCCTACACCAGCGAGATCGAAAAGCTCGAAGCGCGCTTTAATGATAACCCCAAGGGTCGCAATTTTGCACCCTTGGCAGACGCCTATCGTAAAGCGGGGCTTATAGATAACGCAATCGTGCTGTGTCAGAACGGCCTGCAGCTCCATCCCGATTACGTCAGTGCCCACATCGTTTACGCCCGCTGTCTCGTCGACAAGAAAGACGACACGGCCGCGCTGGGCGTCTTCAAGAAAGTCCTCGAGCTGGACGGTGAGAACATCATCGCCCTCCGGGCCCTCGCCGAGCTCGCCGAGCGTAACGGGAAGTTCGACGAGGAGGTGGAGTGGCTGACGCGGCTGCTCAATGCCGATCCGATGAACGGCGATGCGGCCGAGGCGCTCGCGCGCGCCAAGGGCAAAGCCGCGGCGAAGCCGGCGGAAGCAGCGCCCACGGCAGCGAGCTCGCCCGATGCGACGACGACGCCGATGACGAAGCCCGATTTCGCGGTGGAACATGAACAGCCGGCGGAAACGAAGTTGGCGGCGGCGCCGAGCGGGCAAGTTGAAAACTTCGAGAACCCGATCAGCTTCAATCCAAACGCGCACGCCGCGGCGAAAGCCGAGGGTCTCGAGGTTCAGGAAGACGTCGAGCTAAACCCGCAGCAGATCGAGCAAGTCGAGATCGAAGGGCTCGCGCGGACGCAGTACGAGGGGAGCGGCATGTTCAAGCTGGACGCGCCGACACCCGAGGCGGCTGCGTCGGCTGGTCCCGACCTCGACGAGCCGTTGCCGCAGGTGGACCTACCGCTGATCATGCCCGACGAAGAGCCGCGAGCGGCGGCTCCGCACAAGGCCGCGCCGCCGCCGTCGCCGCCGCCTCCTCCTCCCGCTCCTGCACCGCGGTCGTCGATTCCCGCCGCCGTCACGCTGTCCGATGATGACGGCGCCGCCGATACCGCGACGTTGTCGCAAGCCGAGCCGGTGCTGACAGAGACGATGGCCGAGCTCTACCTGAAGCAGGGTCACCAGCAGGATGCGCTGCGTGTCTATCAGGCGCTCCTTGCCCAGCGGCCCGGCGATGCCAGCCTGCGCAGCAAGGTGGAGCAGCTGTCCTCCGGTGGGACGCGAAAAGGATCGGGCATCTCGGCGCAGGCTTTCCTCAAGGGCATCTGGGCTGGAAAGCCGGCTGCCAAGCCTGCGCCCGCCGACGTCCAGGGGACTCTGGCGGCGGCGTTCGATGTCGCGGAACCATCCGACGGGACATCGTTGGGGGAGCCTTCACATCCCGCGGAGGATCATATCTCGCTCGACTCGGTGTTCGGCGAGGATGTGGCGCGCCATACGACGGCTGCGGCGCCGGCGGCTCCTCCAGAGCCCGCAGCTGCCGACGAAGGATCCAAGACCGGCGGCTTCTCCTTCGACGAGTTCTTCGCAGGCGGGAGAGCGGGGGCGGGCGGTCAGGGCGGGGGAGCCGGTGCCCCGGGCGAAACGGCTTCGCCTCGGACACCGGGCGCGAGCCGCACGTCGGGCCGGACGCAGCGTCCTCCCGAGGACGAGGCAGACGCCGATCAGTTCCAGCAGTGGTTGAAAAAGCTCAAGTCCTAGTGCCTTTCCATATTGCCGTGCTGAATGGCCCCAATTTGAATCTGTTGGGTGAACGCGAACCTGAGATCTACGGCCGCCAGAGCCTCGCCGAAATCGAACGCGCGACGAAGGCGAGCGCGCGAGAACTCGGGGTCGACTGCACCTGGATTCAGACGAATCACGAAGGCGAGCTGATCGAAGCGATTCAGGGACTTAGGGGCCGCGCTGATGGCGCGGTTATCAATGCGGCGGCGTTCACGCACACCAGCCTCGCCGTGCGCGATGCGCTGCTCGCGGTGCGGGTGCCGTTCGTGGAAGTTCATCTCTCGAACATCTTCGCACGCGAGCCGGAGCGCCGCCGGTCGTTACTTGCGGATCTCGCCGTAGGTGTCGTGACGGGATTCGGCGCCGACAGCTATCGCCTGGGACTCGAAGGCCTTGTCGGGCGGCTCAAGTCGCGATAGGCGCCCGGACCGGCATGCGGCGCTCGTCGCGCTGCTCGAAACGGAAGGGCTGGAGGCGCTGCTCGTCACGTCGCGCCCCAACATCCGGTATCTGACGGGCTTCAGCGGATCGGCGGGAGTGGCGGTGGCGACGCGGGACACGCTACTCCTCGTCACCGATTTCCGGTACGACGAGCAAGCGCATCAGGAGGCGGCTGCGGTCGCCCGCGTGGAGATCGAAGGGACCAGCGTGTGGGAGCGTCTGTTCAAGGAGCTTCCGAGCGTGACACCGGGAGCCACGCTCGGCGCGATCGGCTATGAGGCTCACGCGATCACCGTGAAGGACGCGGAGCGATTGGCGACGGCGGGGAGCGCGTGGCGCTGGCGGCCCGCGGGTGAGCTGGTCGAGCGGCTGCGCGTGCGCAAGGATGCGGGCGAGGTCTCGGCCATCCGCGCGGCGGCGACACTCGCCGGAACTGCGTTGCGCGACACCCTCGGCGAAATTCGCGTCGGTCAAACGGAGCTGGAGATCGCCGGGATCCTCGAGGGGGCGCTGCGCCGCCACGGCAGTGAGGGGCATCCGTTCCCGACGATCGTGGCGAGCGGACCGCGCAGCGCGCTGCCGCATGCACAGACCAGCGCTCGTACCATCGGTGCGGGTGAGTGGCTGCTGTTAGACTTCGGCGCCGTCGTCGACGGCTACTGCGCGGACGTCACTCGTACGGTCGTCGTGGGGGCGCGCGCCGACGAATCACAGCGCGCGTTGTACGGATTGGTGCAGGAGGCGCAGCGGCGCGCGCGCGATGGTGTGCGCGCCGGCATGAGCGGCCGCGACGCCGACGCGCTGGCGCGCGATCCTATCGAGGCGCGCGGCTTCGGCGCGGCGTTCGGGCATTCCACGGGGCACGGCGTAGGTCTCGAAGTGCACGAGGCGCCGCGGCTCGCGCGTACCGCGGTGGATCCGCTGCCGGAGAATGCGGTGGTGACGATCGAGCCCGGCGTATACGTCGCGGGACGCGGCGGCGTGCGCATCGAGGACGACGTTTATTTGTCGGCGGATGGTCCTGTCTTACTCACGGACGGCTGTACGGAATTGCTGGAGCTCGTGTGACCGTTGACGTTCAGAGCACCGCCCGGTCTATTGGAGGGTCATGAAGCTCGACATCATCGCCCAGATCGTGCAGATCTTGAAAGACGCGCCGGAGGTGGGTGCGATCGAGATCCGTCGCGGGCTGTTCGGCGCATGGTCCTCGGTACGGGTTTCCAAGGCCGGACACGGGGGCAATACCATGGGGGCGGGGCATGTCATTGTCTCGCAATCGCCTGCCGCATCCACCCCATCGACGCCCTCGGCTTCCTCGATGTCTCCCACTCAACCGGTACCCGCTGCCGGACCGCAGCTGCTCGAAATCAAGTCGCCGATGGTCGGCACGTTCTATCAGTCGCCGGAGCCCGCGGCGCAGCCGTACGTGAAGGTGGGGAGCCGCGTCACCGTGGGGCAGGTCGTCTGCATCATCGAAGCGATGAAGATCATGAACGAGATCGAATCCGAGGTCGCGGGTGTGGTGCGGGAGGTCGTGGCACAAAACGCGCAGCCGGTGGAGTTCGGTCAGGCCCTTTTCCGGGTGGATCCGCATGGGTGAAGCGACAGGCAATCTGCCGGCGTTCAATTTCAAACAAGCAATCACGCAGATGGTACAACGCAACGGCTCCGACCTGCTGCTCAAGGTGGGCCGGCCGGCGACGATCCGCGTGAACGGCGAGTTGGTGGCGCTCGATACGGCGCCCCTCAAGCCGGAAGAGCTGAAATCGCTGGCCGAGCAGATCATGACGCCGCGGCAGGTCAAGGAGTTCGCCGAACACAAGGAGGCGGACTTCGCGATCGGCGTCCCCGGCGTCGGCCGATTCCGCACCAACGTCTATCAGCAGCGCGGCACCGTGGCGTTCGCATTCCGCGCGATTCCGTACGAGGTCAAGCAAATCCGCGAGCTGAACCTGCCGACCGTGCTCGAGGAAATCGCGCTCAAACCGCGCGGCCTCGTGCTGGTGACGGGCGTGACGGGATCGGGAAAATCCACGGCGATCGCGGCAATGATCAATCACGTGAATACGAATCGGCGGGTCAACATCATCACGATCGAGGACCCGATCGAGTTCCTGCACCGCGATCAGATGGCCAACATCTCGCAGCGCGAGGTGGGCAACGACACCCTCTCCTTCAACTCCGCGCTGCGGCACGTGCTGCGGCAGGATCCCGATCTCATTCTGATCGGCGAAATCCGCGACATGGAGACGCTCGATACGGCGCTCAAGGCCGCGGACACCGGGCACATGGTGTTTTCGACCCTGCACACGACCGACGCGACGCAGACGATCAACCGCGTGATCTCGTTCTTCCCGCCGCATCAGCACGACGAGATCCGGCATCTTCTCTCCACCGCGCTGCAGGCGATCGTCTCGTTGCGTCTCGTGCCGCGCAAGGACGGCCGCGGCCGCGTTCCTGCGGCCGAGGTGCTGATCAACACGGCGGCGGTCGCCGACAACGTCCGCGATCTCTCCAAGCAGCTCAACATTCCCGACCTGATCGCGCAAGGCTCGGTCCAGTACGGGATGCAGAGCTTCGACCAATCGCTGTTCCACTGGTACCAGCAGGGTGTGATCAGCTACGAGAGCGCGATCTTCTACGCCACGAACCCGAGCGAATTCGCGCTAAAGGTCTCGGGTGTCGATTCGTCCGGGAACCGGCTCGGCGGGTCCGACAGGACCGGGATCGAGCTGACGCCCTGATGTTCAAGAAAGTGCTGATCGCCAACCGCGGGGAGATCGCCCTGCGGGTGATCCGCGCATGTAAAGAGCTGGGCGTCGAGACGGTGGCGGTGTACTCGGAGGCCGACCGGGAGTCGCTCCACGTCCGCTTTGCCGACGACGACGTCTGCATCGGCCGCGCGCCCAGTCGCGACAGCTACCTCAACATCCCTCGCCTCATCGCCGCCGCCGAGATCACGGGCGCGGACGCCATCCATCCCGGCTACGGTTTCCTCGCCGAGAACGCCGAGTTCGCCGAGAAGGTCTCGGCGTCCAACATCGTATTCATCGGACCTTCGCCCGATCAAATTCGGCAGATGGGCGACAAGGCGGCGGCGCGCAAGCTCGCCAAGGAGCAGGGCGTGGCAACGGTTCCCGGTTCGCCCGGCCCGGTCGAGTCGCTCGAAGAGGGGCAGGAGATCGCCGCCAAGATCGGCTTCCCGGTGATCATCAAGGCGGCGGCGGGCGGCGGCGGGAAGGGCATGCGCGTGGCGAACGATAACGATCAATTCGCGCAGTCTTTCACGCTCGCCAAGCAGGAGGCGCTGGCGGCGTTCAACTCCGACGAGGTGTACATCGAGAAGTATCTGGCGCGCCCGCGGCACATCGAGATCCAGATCATGGGCGACACGTACGGGAAAGTGATGCACCTCTGCGAGCGCGACTGCTCGGTGCAGCGGCGCCACCAAAAGCTGGTCGAAGAAGCGCCGTCCCCGGTGGTCGATCAGACACTGCGTCAGGATATCGGCGACGCGGCGGTGAAACTCGCGGAGGCGATCGGCTACGTCGGGGCGGGGACGATCGAGTTCCTGCTCGATGCCGACGGCTCCTTCTACTTCATGGAGATGAATACGCGGATTCAGGTCGAGCACCCCGTGACCGAGATGTGCACCAACTTTGATCTCGTCAAAGAGCAGATCTCGGTCGCGGCGGGAGCGCCCCTGTCACTCGTCATGAATGGACACCGCCTGCGGGGACACGCCATCGAGTGCCGTGTCAACGCCGAGGATCCGAGCCGCAACTTCCAGCCCTCGCCGGGCCTGATCACGGCATATCATCCGCCCGGTGGCCCGGGGGTGCGGGTAGATACCCACATCTATGCCGGGTATACCGTGCCGCCCTACTACGACTCGCTGCTCGCCAAGGTGATCGTGCACGGGAACTCGCGCACCGAAGCGCTCGCCCGTATGCGCCAGGCACTGGACTCGTTTATCATTGAGGGCGTGACGACGACGATTCCGTTCCTGGCCCGGGTCATGCGCCACCCGGACTTTGTCGCGGGCAAGATCGATACGAAATTCCTCGAGCGCGAGCCGCAACTCCTCAAAGATCAGACATGAAGATCGACGTCTACCATACGCCACTCGGCCTCAACGCGGGGGATCTCAGCGGCCGAGCGGTTGTCGTCATTGACGTACTGCGGGCGACGAGCACGATCGTGACCGCGCTCGCCGCGGGCGCCAAGGCCATCGTGCCCGCCGCGAGCTCGGAAGAAGTGGTGCGCCTGACGTCCAATCTCGAGAAAAATGCCATCGTACTGGCCGGAGAGCGCCGGTTGCAGAGGATCGAAGGCTTCAACCTCGGCAACTCGCCGCGCGAGATGACGAAGGAAGCGGTCGGCGGCAAGACGCTGTTTCTGGCGACGACGAACGGGACGCCGGCGCTGCTCGCCGCCCAGGGTGGCGATCCCGTGCTCGTCGCCGCCGCGCTGAATTTCAGCGCCGTCGCCGAGCGCGCCCGCAATCTGTTCAACGAGCGCGGCGACCTGGTGATCATCTGCGCGGGCCGCGAGAAGCAGTTCGCGCTCGAGGACGCCTACACCGCGGGACGGCTGATCAAAGCGGTCAAGAAAGGCATTCCGCCCAAGAAGCTCACGTTGAACGACGCCGCTCAGGTGTCGCTCGACCTCGCCGCGCAGCAGGGCGGCTGGCAGGACGCGCTCGGCGCCAGTGACGCCGCGCGCCAACTGGGCGAGGCGGGCTTCGGCGACGACGTGAAGTTCTGCGCCAATCCCGATCGGGTGGCCATCGTTCCCGTCTACGCGGACCGACGCATCGCGGCATGAATCCTAAAGCTCGGCAAGAGCTCATCGGCATCGCGGCCCTCCTCGTGGGATTCTTCCTGGGCCTGACGCTCCTGCCGGTGTCCTTGACCGGCAGCTGGGGGCACACGATCGGCACGGCCCTGTGGAAGCTCTTCGGCCTGGGCGCCGTCGTCGTACCGGTCCTGGGCGTCGTCTGGGCGCTCGCGGCGTTCGAGCGGCTTGGCGCACTCTCATGGGGGCGCGCGGCCGCGCTGGGTGCCGGTCTCATCGTTCTCATTCCCTATGGCATCGCGGTCGCCATCGGTCCGACATTCCCCGCCGATTACGGCAGTTGGACGCGCCCCGAGCGGCTCGTCGGGCTTTTTCCCGGCTTTCTCGCCGGCTCCATCGAAGGCGTGATCGGAACTGCGGGGGCGGTGCTCGTCGGCCTCTTTGGACTGTCGGCCCTGGGAATCCTGACGGTTGGGTGGCATCCGTTGACGCTGTTGCGACAGCAGGAGACGGGAGAGGGGAGACGGGAGAAGGACATGCCGGTGCCTGGGAAAAGGATCCGCGCGCCGGCTGAGGACCAGGACGAACCTCTCCCTCCTTCCATCTCCCGCAGTCCCAAGGAGCGCAAGCCCAAGCCCACGCCACCGCCCAAGCCAGCTCCGCCTCCGCCTCCCGGCTCGCTCATCCCGCCCATCGAGTTGTTAACGGAGGGACCAGGCGCGGTGGAGGATGCGGATGCGGCGCAAATCGAAGACATGGGTCGCCGGCTCGTCACAACGCTTGAGACCTTCCGCGTCGGCGCGCAAATCACGAACAAGACCGTCGGGCCGGTCGTCACCCGGTTCGAGCTGGAGCCGGGACGCGGTGTGAAAGTCGGTCGCGTGTCTTCGCTCGCGGACGATCTCGCGCTCGCGATGCGCGCGCAGTCGCTCCGGATCGTGGCGCCGATCCCGGGCAAGGCCGCGATCGGCATCGAGGTCCCGAATCCGACGCCGCGGCTCGTCCACGTGCGCGATCTCATCGACAGCGCGGAGTTTCGCCGGGCGACGCGCGTGCTGCCGGTTGTGCTGGGCCGCAACCTCGAGGGCGAAGAAGTCGTCGACGACCTCACGAAGATGCCGCATCTGCTGATCGCCGGCGCCACCGGGTCGGGAAAGTCCGTCTGCATCAACGCGATCATCACGAGCCTCGTCTACGCGCACGGACCCGACAACCTGAAGCTGCTGATGATCGACCCGAAGATGGTCGAGCTGTCGATGTACAGTGCGCTGCCGCATCTCGGCCTCCCCGTGGTGACGAGTCACCACAAAGCGGCGAACGTGCTGAAGTGGGCGGTGTGGGAGATGGAGCGCCGTTACCGGCTATTGCACGCGAATCACGCGCGCAACATCACCGACTTCAACAAGAAAGTCGAAGCCAAGGCGCCCCTGAAGGGTCCGCGCGAGACGTTGGCGACACAGGCCGGCATTCAAAAGGAGCTGCCGTTCGACGCGGTCTACGCGGGCGGGATCCTGCCGTACATCGTGCTCGTCGTCGACGAGCTCGCCGATTTGATGTTGACGGTGCAGGGGGAGATCGAGACGCCGCTCGCGGTGCTCGCGCAGAAGGCGCGGGCGATCGGCATTCACCTGATCCTCGCGACGCAGCGGCCGTCGGTGAACGTGATCACCGGCTTGATCAAGGCAAATTTTCCGTGCCGGATCGCGTTTCGTGTTTCGGCAAAGGTGGACAGCCGTACGATTCTCGATCAGAACGGCGCCGAAACATTGCTGGGCAATGGTGACATGCTGTTCCTGCCGCCGGGCAAGAGCGAGCCGTTGCGCGTGCAAGGGGCGTTCATCTCGACGGATGAGACCGAGCGCCTGATGGAGTGGTACAAGCAGCACGCGCCGAGCGCGGCGACCGCGCCCGGCACGTCCATCGATGAGCAGGTCACGGCGCTCGAGAAAGCGGAGAAGGAGGAGGAAGGATCCGGGGGCCAGGAGTCTGGAACCGGGGAGCGCGACCCCCTCTTTCGTCAGGCGGCGGAAGTCTGCATTCAGAATCAGCTGGGATCGACGTCGCTGCTGCAGCGTCGCATGAGTATTGGCTACGGCCGGGCGGCGCGGATCATCGATCAGCTGGAACTCGCGGGAGTGCTTGGTCCTGCGAACGGGTCGAAACCGCGCGATGTCTTGGTTGGATTGGAGGAACTGGACGATCTGGTTGGCCCGGAGGAGGCAAATTCGAGCAGTTGAGCGTGACGATTCGCGACCAGCGTGCTACAAATTGATGCATCCGATGGACTAGATCGCTGGGTCGGCGTTAATCCAAAATTCACCCGCCTTATCTACACCTGTTTTCCACCGGCTGAGCGATGTTCCCACTTCTCACCTCACCCTAGAATCCGTCTCGCAGCCACTTACCTCCGCTTTTGACTCGTTGAGGGACAATATGTCGTTGCAAGTGGTAGTCGATGCTCCCGAGGCTCCCGTCCGCACCGCACGGTTTCCATCCTCGAGCGTGCGGGTGCGCATTCCGATCGGCAGTGAAACCGACGTCGCCGTCGCCGGAGAGCAGGGCCGGCGGTTAGCCTCACGACTGGATTTCTCGCCGACCGACGTCACCGTCATCGCCACTGCCATCATGGAAGTCGCCCGCAACGTGTTGCAGTACGCGCGCCGCGGCGACCTCATGCTGCACCTGATTCAACGGCGCGGCCGGCTCGGCCTCGCCGTGGTGGCGCGCGATCGGGGCCCCGGCATCCCGGACATTACGCGGGCGCTCCGCGACGGGACGGGATTAGGCCTCGCCACTGTCCGGCGCTTGATGGACGAGTTTCGCGTCCGGTCGGAACCGGGGCGCGGCACCACCGTGACCATGCGGAAGTGGACCCGCTGCCGGCAGGTGGAACGTGCTGGCGCGCGGCGCACCGGCCACGCCGGACAGCGGGAAGCGAGATGATCTCGATGCCGCTGCAGACTGTCCCCCAAACCGTCGCCGATTGTCTCGCGCAGCCCGATCTCGCGCAGCCCAGTCAAGCGAAACCCGCGGTCAATCCAACGGCACGCCTGCTCGGCGTCGGTGGCGATCAGTCGTTATTCCGGGAGCTGGCGCGCTACGTCGAGCAATCGGGCGCGACGCTCGAGCGTTCCAGCGACGAAGCGACGACACTCCAGGCGTTAGCGCACGGCGGCTGGGACGCCGTGCTGACCGTGCTCGACCGCGATGCCGATGTCCAGCTCGAATGGTGGGAAGAAGTCTTGCCCCGCCTGCCGGTGCGGCCGCGCATGATCGCGGTGGCGCCGTCACCGTCGATGAGTCTCGCGCTGCGCGCGACGGAGCTGGGCGTGAGCGCGGTGCTCCCCCTCCCGCTCGAGCGGGACCAGCTGCGCGCCGCCCTCAATCGGGTGCTCGCGGCTGCCGCCGAGACGCCGTTGCCGATTCTCCCCGTGACGCCCGCCGCGGTTGGTCCCTATCAGATCGTTTCACAGAGCGCGGCGATGGTGGATGTGTACCGCACGATCGCGCACGTCGCGCCGAGCACGGCCACGGTGCTCATACAGGGTGAGTCAGGCACGGGGAAGGAGCTGGTCGCGCGCGCCATCCACGCGCACGGTCCGCGCAGCACGCGCCCCTTTGTGGCGGTGAACTGTGCCGCGATTCCCGAAAACCTCCTCGAGAGCGAGCTGTTCGGTCACGAGAAGGGCGCGTTCACGGGCGCCGTGGCCCGCAAGATCGGCCGGTTCGAGCGGGCGAGCTGCGGGACGCTGTTCCTTGACGAGATCGGCGACATGAGCCTCGTCCTGCAGAGCAAGATTCTTCGCGCCATTCAAGAGCGTGAAGTCGAGCGCGTCGGTGGTGGTGAAGCCATTCCGGTGGATGTGCGCTTGATTGCAGCGACCAACCAGGACCTGAAGCAGATGATCGCCGACGGCAAGTTCCGCGAGGATCTGTATTATCGTCTCGCGGTCGTCACGATCCGGCTGCCCAAGCTCGTGGCCCGCGGCGATGACCTCATGTTGCTGACGTCGCATTTTCTGCAGGAATTCGGCAAACAGTACGGCAAGAACGTCGGCGCGATCTCGGATCGCGCGGCGAGCATGCTGCGCGCGCACAGCTGGATCGGCAACGTCCGCGAGCTTCGCAACGTCGTCGAACGCGCGGTCCTGGTCTGCGATGGCGACGTCTTGCGGTCGGTCGACCTCCCCGAAGACTGGCTGGCCGGGACGGTGCGGCAAGAAACAGCGACGGTCGGTCCGCTGGCGACGCTCCAGGAAGCCGAGGCACGCCATATCGCGCAGGTGCTGAGTCACACCCATGGACAGATCGGCGAGGCGGCCCAAATCCTCGGCGTGCACCGCAATACGCTGGCCCGCAAGATCAAAGAGTACCGGCTCTAGGCACCACGCACCACTTTCGAGCACGCGTTGTCGAGGCCCCGCCCTAGGGCGGGGCCTCTTACGATCTAGTCCTTTCGGTGTCTTCCGACTAACCCTTTGGAGACGCGTAACTAACAGCGGAAACGTTGTCTGACCCAAAAGTCTGTGCTGTGGCGCGCTTCGTGCGAAGCGTTGCACGGGCCGTTCATGCCAACCATCCAGCAGAAGAGAGGACCGTGAGCCTCACGCCCCAACCCCTCCACAGCGCCGCGATAGGGTCCCCACCGCCGTTGCGGATCGAACAAGCGCTGCGCTTGCTGCCTGACGTCGACGACCTCGCGCCGTTGCGCGGTTTCGCCGTTTCGCTCGCGTCGAATCGCTCGCCGGCGCGGGCAGCATGGACGGCGTCGGAGCCCAATCGCACGGTCGGCAAACGCACCCTGGATCCCGCCGTATTGCGCGCGAAGGTGCCGCAGGTCCTGAGCCATGTTGCGGCCCGCGTCGCCGTGCTGTACGGCGCCGCGGTAGATGCGCTCGAATCCGAGCAGGCGGGCGATCTCTCGCAGGCCGTGCGCGCGTTGGTGCGCGCCGGAGAATACGAAGAAGACGCCGCTCGCTATGCGCAGGCGCATGCGTGGTATCGACAGGCGCTCGGGATCGCGGAACAGTTGCGCGACCGCCAGCCGGAAATGGAAGCCCTCTGTCACCTGGGCCGTCTCGAAGCTGCGCGCGGATATCTCGATGAAGGCGCGCGCGCATTCCAGCGCAGCCTGGCGCTCGCTGAGGCAGAGTCGGACCATGAGCACGCGGCGGGCGCGTGTCACGGCTTGGGGAACGTTCTGTTTGCCCAGTCACAATGGTCCGGTGCGGAAGCGTGGTTCACGCGCGGCCTCCAACACGCCCAGAGCAACCGCTCGCTCAGCGGTGCGCTCGCCCTGGGTCTCGGCCAGACCGCGCAGCGGCGCGGGGACAACACGACCGCTGCGGAGCTGCTCGCCCGCGCTCGCGAGAGCTTTGACGCGATCGGCGACCGCGCAGGGGTGATTCGCACGCTGCTCGCGCGCGGCCAGGCTGAGGCCGCCCAGGGCCGCACCGCGGAGGCCCTCGCGACGTATCGAGAGGCGCTTGGCCGTGTGCCCGTCGTCGAACCCGATTCGGTGCTCGAGCTCTCGGTGCGCCTGCGGTTGGCGGAGCTGTATCTCGAGCTGGGCCGGCTCCCCGACGCGGAGGACGAGCTGCGCCGTGGCGAAGACCTCGCGATCACGTACCAGCAGACGCGCTGGCTCGCGCGCGTGTACGTCCTGATGGGAAGGCTGCGCGGCCAACAGCAGGACGACAATGGGTTTGTCTTCTTCGAGCAGGCGATCGAATTGTGCCGCAGCGGCGAACCGGCCCGGCGCCTCGAAGCCGACGTGTATCGCGAGTACGCGCGGTTTCGGTGGACGATGGGCGATCGCCACGAAGCTCGCGCGTATCTGGAGCGCGCGCGCGAGCTACTCGAGCCGTTCGGCGACGACGTGGCGCGCGAACGCATCGAGCAGGATCTACGGCAGCTGGATGTCTGGGTAGTGACGGATGGAGCGCCGACTCAATGACAGGCGCCGCTGCCTGAATCGGTAAACGATCCCGACGTCGGGATGTAGAGCCAATCGTAATGATCGGCGTATAGCGTGAACTTGATCACGCCCGGCGTCGCGCTGTAGCGGACCTCACTGTTGGGCTGCGGTGTCTCGAACGTGTAATTCCCCGCGCCCCCCGTGCCTACGACAAACTCGCGAATCCCGTGTGCCGGGTCGGCCTGTCCCGTCGGTGTCTGCGGCGCGAAGCGCTCGTAATTGTGCTCATGCCCGGAGACCACGACATCGGCGCCGTAGTCGTACAGCGCCTGCCAGATGGGCTGCATGGAAGCGTCGCTGCCGTGCGTTGATCCGGAGCTGAAGCGCGGATAGTGCCAGTAGGCGAGCGCGCACTTCGTGGGGTGAGCAGCGAGATCGGCGCGTAGCCATTGTTCCATCGCGGATCCCGTGGTGCGCGTCATCATGCTGTTGATGACGACGATGTGCCAGGCGCCCAGCTCGTAGCTGTAATAGCCCTTGCTCGGATCGCCCGCGGCAGCGCCGAAGTAGCCGAAATACCCCGCCGCCGGGGTCGTGCATCCGGCAATCGCCGGCGATGCACTGGGGCCGCAGTTGTAGTCGTGATTGCCCGGCGCCGGGTGCGTCCGCGACTTGAACCGTCCCCACGTGGGCCCGTAACAGTTCGCATAGTCGGCCGGCGACCCGTTCGGATAGGCGTTGTCTCCCGCCACGAATACCGCTCCCGGAATGCCGTCGACGATTTTCGCGGTGAGGGAGTCGTTCTGGTTCGTGCAGGTCGCAATGTCCCCGGCGCCGACGAGGACCGCACCGGCCGATGCCGTTGAGACCCGGATCGACGCGCTCGCCACGAGATTCCGCACCTTTGCCTGAATCGTCGCTGAACCCGCGGTGACCGCCTTGACCATGCCGTTCGCGTCGACGGTTGCCACGGCCGTGTTGTTGCTGGACCACTGCGGCGTCGCAGCCATCGCTTTGCCATTTCGATCCCGGAGTGTGGCCGTGAGTTGCTGCGTGCCACTCACCGTCAGCGAGACCGCGGTGGGCGCAACGCTCAACGTCTGCCCGCTGTCTACCGCGACGACGATGGGCGCGCTCGCAACGTCACCCTGTGCCGTGACGCGCACAGTCGCGGAGCCGGCGGCGAGCGCGCGCACCATGCCGGCGCCGTCGACGCTGGCCACCGACGCATTGTCGATGCTCCACGTGAGAGGCGCCGATACGTGCGCGCCGCTCTTGTCGACCAATGTGGCGGTGAACCGCATGCTGTCGGACACGAACAGATTCGCCGCCGTTGGCGTCACGCTCAGCACGTCCCCCGAATCGGTGATCATCCGGGGGCACGCGCCGATCGTGATGATTGCGGCGACGCCCAGGGCGCGCGCGACGTACGCGGCAATCCGTCGTGAATCGGGCTTCAGAACGATCTGTCCTTTCCGACAAGTGTGAAGAGCGGGAGGCGGTATCGAGCCGCGACCTCTGAGGTGGTTTCCCCAGCGCTCTTCCTGAGCTACTCCCGCACCGGCCTCGCTTTGCACGAAGCGCGCCAATGACCGTCATGAGTCCGATCGCTTAACCCTTCGCGCCAACTTGGATTAAACCTCTTTCGGGAAACGAGCTAACTCACTAAGGTGGGGCGTTAGTTATTCACCGCCGAAAGGAGTAGCTCGATGACGTTCACATTCAAGCTGGCTCATAGGTTGGCCAGAAACTTCTGGGTGCTGGGAGCCGCCGCCGCGCTTGCTGGTTGCACGACGGAAGCCGTTACCAATCCCTCCACCCCGTCCGATACTTCCTCGACTTCGAAGCAGCCCCCTACGCCGGCGACCACCCGTGTCGGCTACTACGTCTCGCCTTCAGGCTCGAGCGCGGGCAACGGCAACGTCGATCAGCCGTGGGATCTCACGACCGCGATGAATGGCGGCAACGGGAAGATCCAGGCGGGCGACACCGTCTGGCTCCGCGCCGGCACGTACAGCGGCAACTTCCGCACTGAGCTGTCGGGCGCGCAGGGCAAGCCGATCGTCTTCCGCGGATATCCGAACGAGCGCGCCACGATCGACGGCACGCTCCGCGCGGATGGTGCTGACATCTGGTTTTGGGGCTTCGAGGTGATGCGCTCGGTGCCGAACGACCGGCTCCCGGGGCTCGAGTCACGCGGCGCGCGCCAGAAGTACATCAACATGATCGTGCACGACGCGGCGCAGCAGGGGATCACGTTCTGGGACGAGGCCGTGGACGCCGAGTTGTACGGCAACATCGTGTACAACAACGGCACCCACGAGAACCTCGACCACGGGACCTACGTCCACAACATGAGCGGCACCAAGCTCATCATGGACAATGTGTTCTTCGACAACCTGGCCTACGGCATTCACGTCTATGCCGGCCCGACCGATGGCACGCAGCGGAATGTGCACGTGATCGGGAACGTGGCGTTCAATAACGGCACGATCTCGAACGTCTACACGGCCAAGGGCAACATCATCATCGGGGCCGACTCGCCGGATGAAGGCATGCAGGCGATCGACAACATGCTGTATCTCTCCGGCAATGCCGGTGAGAACCTGCGCGTGGGCTATCAGGCGGCCAACAACGACGTGCTAGTCCGCGGGAACACGGTGTGGGGCGGCCTCACGGCATTCGTGGTCGGCCAGTGGCAGAGCGCAACGGTGCTCAACAACCTGTTCGGCGGCTCCGCCAACATGGTGAGCCTGCTCAATGCGCCCGGCAGCTTTGCGTGGAGCACGAACAATTACTACCGTAACCCGGCCGCGCAGGCCTGGTTGACACAAGCGGGATCGGCGCTGGCGCTCGCCGACTGGAAGTCGGCCACGGGGCTCGGCTCGAGCGACCAGGCGCCGGCTACGACGCCGGGTGAGACGAAAGTGTTCGTCCGGCCAAACAAGTACGAGCCGGGACGCGCGCTGGTCGTGATCTACAACTGGGGTTCGCAGGGCAGCGTTAGCGTGAACCTGTCCGGCGTGCTGCGCGCCGGACAGCAGTACGAGGTGCGCAACGTGCAGGACATGTTCGGCAGCCCTGTGTCGAGCGGCACGTTCAGCGGCAGCACCATCTCGCTGCCGACGTCGGGCGTGAAGCCGCCGACGCCGATTGGTCGTAGCACACCGATGCCTCCGAAGACTGGGCCGTATTTCGATGCCTTTGAGGTGCTGCCGAAGTAATGCAGCAGCGGGCGTCACGTTGGAGCCGCCCCGGGGGAAAAACCCCCGGGGTGGTGTAGTATCGACATGCTTTTGTCGACCTTTTTCGCGCTGCTCAGCGCGTTGTTCGCCAGTCCGCCGGCCCATACCTACTACGTCGCACCTGCGCCCGCCGGCGCTCCAACCGGGAACGGCAGTCACGCGCGGCCATGGGATCTCGCGACCGCTCTGGCGGGCGGCGGCGGGCGCATTCAGGCCGGGGACACGATCTGGCTCACGGCTGGTCGCTACGTCGGCTCATTCCGCACGCAGCTGCGCGGTGCGCCCGGCCGACCCATCGTGTTTCGGCAGGCACGCGGCGCGCGCGCGACGATCGATGGTACGCTGTTTGCCCAGGGCGCCGACCTCACGTTCTGGGGTTTCGAGATCATGCAGTCCAACCCGCTCGCCGGGACCTACGGCCTGCAGGCGCAGACGAACAACGGCCGGTTCATCAACCTGATCATTCACGATGCCGGCTCGATGGGAGTCAGCTTCTGGACGCCGGGCGAGGATGCCGAGTTGTACGGCTGCATCGTCTACCACAACGGCACGCACGAGAATCAGGATCACGGTGTGTACGTGCACAACGAGCGCGGCACGAAGCTGATCGCGGACAACGTCTTTTTCGAGAATCTGGCGTACGGCATCCACGCGTACGCGACGTCGCACAATCCGCCGCAACAGAACATCCACATCATCGGCAACATCGCATTCGACAACGGGATGATCTCGCAGCGCTACCGGGCCAAAGGCAACATCATCGTCGGGAGCGACGTGCCGATGAGCGGGATGCAGGTCTCGGACAACCTGCTCTTCTTTCCGCCGGGGTTGGGAGAAAATCTGCGGCTGGGCTACGGCGCGGTGATGAATGAGGATGTCGTGGCGAGCGGCAACTTTATCTGGGGCGGCGAAGCCGCCCTCAAGATCGGCACGGGTGCCTGGGAAAAGCTCGAGCTTTTGAACAACACGTTCGGCGGCGCCCGCGACGTATTCGTCGCCGTCGGAGCCGCTAGCATGCCGCCCAAGACCCCAGGGAACGAGTTTTACGAAGGGACGCGGGTGCCACCTGCTCCCGCGGTGTTTGTGCGACCGAACAAGTACGAGGCGGGCCGCGCCTTCATCGTCGTGTACAACTTCTCACGGCGGCCGATCGTGAAAGCCGACGTGTCGAGCGTGTTGAGCCCCGGCGCCACCTATGAGCTGCGCAGCGTGCAGGACGTGCTCGGCGCGCCGCTCGCGCGAGGGACGTATACCGGTGATTCGATATCGCTACCCATGCAGCCTACCGCGTTCGTACCGGTGCGGCCCATCGGCCGGTCGACGGCGGCGCCGCCGCTCACTCGGCCGGCGTTCGATGTTTTCGTGTTGACGGGTGGCGCGGCGACGCCGCGAGACTCGGCCGAGGCCGGGGCCGCGGCGCGGCCGCGCGCTCGGGCCGTGGCGCCAGCACGGAGCGATAGACGTTGAGAACCTTTGCCGTCAGCGCGTTCTCGTCGAGATGCTGCACAGCCGCGCGACCGTCGACGCGCCCCCCGCGCGTGAGTACCCGCTCCAGCGCGGCGGCGATCGTGCCTGGTTTATCGTCGATACACAGCTCGCAGCCTGCGACCGGACGCAACCGCTCGGCCACATCTCCGACTCTCACCGACACAACGGGAAGGTTACACGCCAACGCTTCTTTGACGACGTTCGGCGAGCCCTCCTGCATCGACGTAAACACGAGGACGTCGCTAGCGTTCATGTAGATCGGGATCTGCTGGTGATGCACGTTCCAGGCGACGACGAGGCGCGCGGGCATGCGTTCATTGAGCAGCTCGACCGCCTGCTGTGCGAGGATGAAGCGCTTGCGCGCCTGGTTCGGCCGCCCGACGAACAGGATCAAGCGCTCGTGGGGGTCAAGACCAAGTTTTTGCCGCGCTTCCTGCACCGGCATCGGCCGGAACAGGCTGAAGTCGATGCCCGACGGAATGACGTACACGGGAGCACGAGTCTTCAGGTGGTCGCCGAGATGTTTGGACACGAGGATCACGGCGTCGGCGTAGCGGGCCACGAGCCGCGACGCGCGCTGCAGCCACCACCCCACCATCGAATGCCGGCCGTCGCTATCACGCACGATGCCGAGGAGGTCGCTGCCGCGCATCGTGACGACCAGCGGCAAGCGCTTGGGCAACGCGAGGAGCCCGCTCTGACCGAACTGCGCGTGAATGAGATCGTAACGCTCTGTCCGCAAGCGGCGCCGGAGCCGGGCCCAGGCGCGGACGTATTTCCAGGGATTCTTCTCGCCCCGAAACGCGAAGACCTCGAGGTCGACGCCGGCGCGCTGGACAAATTCCGCCTGGCGGCGAATGAACGCAGTTGTGCGGGGCACCGCGGGATCGGGCCAATCGCTCGTTACCATCAACACGCGCAGCGGCGCCTGGGCTTGAGCCTCCGGGTCCGAGATTTGCGCCTGCCGAGTGGAGCGCCGCGTCACGGCCGGCATATTGACCCGGCGCACGTTCTGTCGCTTACTGATGCCGATACCCTCGTGAGTGTCAGCGACCAACGGGGCAAAAAGCAGGCCGCCTGCGAATGTGACCTGCGACGTGGGTCATCGACCGCCTGCGACTGACCCCTGGGGTGGGTCGGGGCTAACGCACAGCGATTCGAGATGGAAGCGCGATGAGTTATTCGTTTCGCCATGTATCCTGGATGATGATTGCGGCGCTTGCTACGCGGGGAATTGCACCGAATGCGCCCGCGCTGCCGCACGGATTTTATGCCGCTCCCGCCCCGAACGGTTCGAGCGCTGGCGACGGCAGCGTCACGGACCCCTGGGACCTCACGACAGCCCTGAGCGGCGGCCATAGTCGTGTGCAGCCCGGCGATACGATCTGGCTTCGCGGTGGCACGTACCGGGGCTCGTTCCGAAGCACCGTGGCCGGTCGTCCCGGCGCGCTCGTCGTCGTGCGACAGTATCCCGGCGAGCGCGCCGTGATTGACGGCGCCAGCTCGCAGCGCGACACCTGGACCGTCGCGGGGGAGTACAGCGCGTTCTGGGGTTTCGAGCTCACCAATTCCGATCCGGCACGGGCGCTCACCTCCATGACGGCCCCGATTCGGCCGGACGTCATCGCGAACTACGCGGCACACACCAAGTTCATCAACCTGGTGGTACATGACGGCGGTGTCGCACTGTACACCGACGCCAGGTATCCGGACGTCGAAATCGCCGGATGCATCTTCTACGACAACGGCTGGCAGCAGCCCGATCGGGGTCACGGTCACGCGCTCTATCTCAAGAACTACACGGGACCGGTGGTCGCGCGCGACAACGTGATATTCAACCAGTTCGGCTATGGCATTCACGCGTTCACCAATGCGAACAGCGGCAAGCTCATCAACATCACGCTCGAGGGAAATGTCGCGTTCAACAACGGCGCGCTTGCCGATCGGGCGTCCGTTGCCGCGAACATCCTGCTCGGAGGCGACGGCTATGCCGCGGGCGATCTCGTTCGCGACAACATCACGTATTACTCGCCCGCGCTGCAGCGCACGCAGCCCAACGTCGTCATTGGATGGAAAACGTTGCGGAATGGCGACGTGATCGTCGAGCGCAATTACGTGGCCGGCGGCGCACCCGTCCTCGAGTTCGGGTTTTGGGGTGCCGCGCGCGTCTCGGGCAACACCCTCATCGGGTCGGGCTCGCGCCTGACCGAGCGGCGCGATCCTGCCGCCGCCGCGTCTCAAATCTGGCGTGACAACATCGAGCGAGAACAGCCGCCAGCCACCACGCGCGTATTCGTGCGTCCGAACCCCTACGAGCCGGGACGAGCGCACGTCGTCGTGTTCAACTGGGGGCGACAGGCGCGCGTGGAGGTGGACGTCAAGGGTGTCTTGGCGGCCGGCGACCGCTACGAGGTGCACAACGTCCAGGATCTCTTCGGCGCTGCCGTCTCCACCGGCACTCTGCCGGCCGGCAGCACGACGATTACGATCCCGCTTGGCGGCGTGCGACCGCCGACGCCGGTCGGGCTGTCCACGTCGCCGGCTCCCAGGACGGGACCCGAATTCGACGCATTCGTCGTGACGCGCGTTACGCGTTGATGACCGTCCGGTACAGGTCGACGAGCAACGCGACGCGCGACCGCTCATCGAGGGAGGGAGGAAGCACGTGGATCGCGGCGCGGGTGCGCAATCGCCGCCCCAGCTCCTCCGACGGCACGATGATCGCATTCGCGCGACGCGACAGGAAGCGCGCACCGGGTTGGATCCTGGTGATCGTCTCCACGAGCGGCACGCGGTGCGGCAGCGTCAGCAACGCGCCGGCGTCCTGCGTGTGCACGAGGTCGTAGCGGCCGGGATGCAGGCGCGGCCGCAGTCGCATCCAGGCCGCGGCGTAGCTGTAGAGGCCTTGGCCACGGAACGCGAAGACTTCGACGTTCAGGCCCGCCGCTTCGAGTGATTCCGCGCTGCGTCGCACGACCGGGCCGGGCGGCGGCCAGTCGTTCGTGACGAGGAGAACGCGGAGCCGGGGGGGGCGCGTTACGACGACCGCTCGCGCGTGCGGTGCCGAACGTAGCGGGCATACAGCGGTGGAAATAATGCCCGCGCGATTCCACCGAGACGGCGAATCAACTGCGCCCGCTGCCAGCCGCGGAACGCGACGAGATGGCGGATCGTGGCCGGCGAGACGCCGGCCTTGAGAATGACGCGCCCCAGGATCCAGGTGTCGGCGATCCGCTCGGGACGCACCAGCGGCTCCGACGTGAACAAGTAGCGGAGTCCGGCGTCGGCGGCCGATTCGAGCACGGTCCGCGAGATGTCGCCGCCGGGCACGGACGCCGCGACGCACGACTCGCCAAGCAGCGCCTCGAGGATCGCGCGGCTGACGCGCCACTCGGTCGTCATCAGCTCGCGGGGGAGACTGCGGAAGATGTCGGGATGCGTGTGCGAGTGGGTCCCGACAAGATGACCGGCGCCGCGGAGCTCGCGGACGTCCGCCGGCTTGAGGAACGTGCGCTCGCCGATTCGACCGGTGATGATGAAGAAATGCGCCTTCCACCCGCGCCGCGCGAGCTCTTCGGCGACGTACATCGCGCTCGCGCCGCCGTCGTCGAATGTGAGCAACAGATGGCGATGCTTGCCATTGCCGTTGCTGCTGGTCAGGTCGAGCTCGGAGACCAGCTCCGGTTGCAGCTGTCCGCCGGCGATGGCGTTCAAGTGCGATGTGAACGCCGCGCGACTCAGTGTGTATGGCACGGCGCCCGGCCGCTGGAATCCCGATGTCTTCGGATCATCGGTGACTTCGTGATACATCAGACCGGCGATTTCGGGTGAGTCACTCATACACGCTCCTTCAGCGAGACAGAGGGACCGCGGCCGCATCGCGCCAGCGGCTCCGGCCGAACAGCCCGTCGCGCAGCCCACGCAAGAATCCGAACCCATAGCTCACGTGAATGACCGGCAACGCGACCGCGAGCCAGAGCGCTGTCCGAATGCCGTGCGACCGCGCGACCGGCGCCGCGCACGCGCCGATGCCGATGGCATACACGCTCGCGATTCCCAGCCCGAGGGCACCGAACGGCGGCCACACCAGCGAACCCGCGGCGCTCGCCAGGACCGATGCGACGAACATGCCGGGAACGAGTTGACGGGTCGTCATGATACGTCCCACCTTGCGGGCGACGAGCGGCTTGAACACGCCATACTGATAGAACATCCGGGCGAGCTTGCGGAGCGAGCGGCGGGCGTAGTAATAGCAGACGACGTCCGGGATCAGCCAGACGTGGCCGCCCCGCGTGATGATGCGGTGATTGAATTCGTCGTCCTGATTGCGGATCAGCTCCTCGTCGAACATGCCGACACGCTTGAAGATCTCCCGGCGAAAACAGCCGAACGGCACGGTGTCGACCTCGCACGGTTCGCGCGCGCCGATCCGAAACCGGGACATCCCGACACCGAAGGGGTGGCTCATGGCGATCGCAATCGCCTGGGCGCGTGAGGAGCCGTCCGCCGGTAACGTGATGAGGCAGGGGCCCACATTGTCCGCGTTGCCCTCGAGCAGGGCGGCGACGAGGCGCGGGATGTACTCGGGTGGGTACACGACGTGACCGTCCATCCGGACGACGATGTCCCCCGTCGCGGCGCGCACGCCGATATTGAGTGCCGCCGGGACCACACGCCGCGGATTGTCGAGCAGCCGCACCCGTGGATACTGGGCGACGTACCGCTCGAGCAGCTCGCGCGTGCCGTCCTCGCTCATCCCATCCACGACCAGGATTTCGAGCCGCTCGGCCGGGTGCGCCGACGCAAGGATCGAATCCAGGCAGGCGGAGATGTGTGCGACCTCGTTCCGCACCGGCAGGATCACCGTGACGCGCTGGAGCAGGGCTGGTTCAGTCATGGCACTCAGCGCGCGGCACCGGGCGCGGTTCCGGGTGCCGGCAACGCACCCGCCACGGCGTGTTGTTCCTGCAAGAACGCGACGAAGCGGGAATTGATTTCCGGCTGATTGAAGAGCCGTTCCGCGGCACGACGGCCATTGGCGCCGAGTTTCTGCCGGAGCGCCGGGTCGCGCGCGAGCGTCCGCAACGCTCCCGCGAGGCCCGCCGTATCCCCAGGCTCGACCACGAGACCTGCTTCCGCATCCCGTACGATTCCCGCCGGTTCTCCCTCGGCGACGATCACGACGGGGCGCCCGCTCGCCATCGCCTCGTACAACTTCGACGGTGTTGCGCCGGGGATGTGGGTCACGAGTGGAACGATCACGATGTCCGCGGCCGCGAGGAGGGGTGGAACCTCGGTCACGGGGCGCGGATCGAAGAACGTCACGTTCGTCAACCCGTCGACGTCGGCCTGACGGAGCAGCCCGGCCTTGGTGGGGCCATCGCCCATGAGCACGAACTGGAGTGGCGTATCGCTGACGAGGGCAGCGGCCGCGAGCACGCGATCGAGTCCCTGCGCGAGCCCGTGCAAGCCCGCATAGAACGCGATGCACTTCTCCGGCGGCCCGAGCAGCGCGCGCGCCTCCTGGGTGCGCCGGCCGGGGTTGAACGTGCGGCCGTCGACGCCGTTGGACAGGTGATACGTCCGGACGCCGGGGAAACGTGACTGGATGTCGGCGACAATCGCGCGCGACTGACCGGTGATCAGGGTGGCACGCCGGTAACACCAACGCTCCAGCGAGCTGCCGATCCGGTGCGGGAAGCCGCCCTGCCGGAGGACACCGATGCGCACCGCGCTTTCGGGCCACAGATCGGAGACGTTGAAGATCATCGGGCAGCCCTTGAGTGCGCTGAGCCACATCCCGGCGAGACCAAGGAACAGTGGCGGGCTTTCGACCAGCAGGTAGTCGGGTGCGTCGAGATAGAGACTGCCGAACACGGCCGACGAGATCACGAACGAGAAGTAGCTCGTCATGCGATGAAGGAGGTCGGCACGCTTCGTGGGATAGATGAACGTGCGCGTGATTTCCACACCGTCCCGCGTCTCGCGCCGCAGCACGCCGCCGTAGCCCGCGTGGATCCGGCCGCTCGGATAATTGGGCATGGCCGTCATCACACTGACGGTGTGTCCTTCGCGCCGGAACGCAGCCGCGAGTCCGGACAGTCGCCCCTGCGGCGCGCCGATTTCGGGCGGATAGTATTGCGTCAGGAAGGCGATTTTCATGCGCAGCTGCCCTTGCTCCGCCTGATAACCGAGCGATAGATGTCGATGACGCGGCGCGTGAGCAGGTGCTCGTCGAGGCTGCGCACGGCGGATCGGCCGTCGACTCGCTCACGCCGGCGGAGCACCCGCTCGAGCGCGGACGCGATCGTCTGGGGGCGGTCGTCGGCGCATACTTCGGTGCCGGCGACGCCCTTGAGCCGCTCGGGGACGTCGCCGACCGCGACCGACACCACGGGGAGATTGCAGGCGAGCGCCTCTTTGACGACGTTGGGTGACCCTTCCTCAATCGACGTTACGACGAGCACGTTCGCCGCGCTCATGTACAGCGGAATCTTCTCGTGCGGTATGCCCCAGCCGACAATGAGCTTCGCGGGCAACCGCTCGTTCAGCAGTTCGACTGCCCGCTTGGCGAGGCCGTAGCGTTTGCGGGTGTCTCGTGGCGACGCCACAAACAGTACGAGTCGCGCCTCCTGATCCAGGCCAAGTTCCTGCCGCGCTTCGCGCTGGGGATACGGGCGGAACAGCTTGAGATCGAGCCCCGACGGAATCACGTGAACCGGCGCGCGCGTCTTGAACTGGCGTCGCATGTGCTCGGAGACGATGATGACCGCATCGGCGCGCCGCGCGACGAAACGGGAGAAGGTCTGAAGCAGCCGTCCACGCGCCGTAGGCCGGCCGAGGCGATCGCCGAATGTGCCGAGCAGATCGCATCCACGGAACGTCACCACCAACGGCAACTGCCGCGGAAACGCCAGGAGTCCACTTTGGCCGAACTGCGCATGAACCAAGTCGTATTGACCGGAGCGCAGGCGCGGCCGTACGCGCGACCAAGCCTTCAGGTAGTTCCACGGTTTTTTCCCGCCCCGAAAGGCGAACACATCGAGTTCGACACCAGCGGCCTTGAGAAACTCGGCCTGGCGGCGGATGAACTGCGTGGGGCGTGCGGAGCCCGGCTCGGGCCACTCACTCGTGATCATGAGCACGCGCAGCGCCCCGGAACGCCCCGGATTCCGCCGCGACGCCGAGGAACGAACCACCCTGCGGCGGCCGCCGCCGAGAGGTCTGCTCGCGACGCGCTCCGTCATACGGTGGCCGCGGGAGTAACCGTGGCGGATCGCAGCGCTGCCTCGCGCTGCTCGCGCGGGAGATTACACACGACGGCGCGCAGCTTCCCGTTGGTGGTACGCGGCACCTCCATCACGCGATCCACGATCACGCGCACGTCACCCATGCGCTCTTGAAGGCGGCCCGTGATCGTGCGCTCCGTGATCGCGCTGTAGCCGGGCGCCGGACTGACGCGGACCCTCAGCTCGTCGAGGTGCTCTTGGATAATCTGCGACTGCCGGACCGGGAGGCCATAAAACACCGGATTCAGCCAGAACACGAGCCGGCCGTCTCGGGTCACCAGCAGATCGTTCATGCGCCCCTCGATGCGTCCCAAGAGCGGCAGGCTTCGGCCGCAGCGGCAGGGGCCGGCGCCGGAATTCGCCTTCGGCGCTTGAGCGCGGTCTCCGGCGCGATACCGAATCAGCGGCATGTCGATGTTCAGCAGTCCGGTTGCGACGATCTCGCCGTGCTCGTGCAGCTCGACGTGCCCGAACTCGGGCCATTGATGCAACTGGCCCGCGGAGCACTCGCTGGCGGCGGCAACCGCCTCGCACAAGCCGTATGTCTCGCGCACGGGGCAGTTGAAGGCCTTGCCGATCGTGGCGCGCTGCTCGGGCAGCAGCGGCTCGGCATTCGTGTAAACGGCGCGTAGCTGCAGGTCCGTGCGCCCCAGCTGCAGAATTTCGTGCGCAAGCGCGTAGGCCGATGAGGGATAGGTCGCCAGATACGTGATCCGATAGCGCGCGAGCGCGCCGAGGTAGTACGGGATGAGATCGGGCGCCAGGTGAAACGACGACAGGTAGAGCTGGCGCATCGCCGCATTCCAGACCCAAAACGGCGGCCGGCGCTGCCGGACCGGTGTGACCAGCTGGCCGCCAAGACGGGCCCAGCGCGCATCCGTCGGGATGCCGTCCCAGCGGCAGGTCCGGGCATCGGCGATGGCGTGCAGCGTCGCGATGGTCGTCCGGGACCGCCAGATATCGATGGGCTTGCCGGTGGTGCCGCTCGTCTGCTCGTGGAACAGATCATTCGGATCGCAGTCGTCGGCGACGAACGCACGCGAGTGGGCGCGCACTTCATCTTTCTCGAGGATCGGCCAATTCGCCAAGATTTCCCAGGACGACCGGTCGCCGCGGCGCCGGCGGGCTTCCCAATGGTTACGGTAGTACGGCACATGCGTCGCGGCGCGATGCAGCACGTACGCGATCCGCTCCTCCCGCCAGGTCGCCCATTGCGCCGCGCTCCAGGCGTCGCGCGCCAGCGCCTCCTCGACCAGCTGCTCGCTCCCCTCCCCGTAGCGCCAGCGCTTGAGGTACCAGCCGCGCAACGTGGCGGCCACGGAGCGCGTGCGCGGGGGAAGTCGATGATATAAGTGCAGCAGTCGCGTATTCATGCCGATCTCCGGTGTCCAGCAGTGAGCGCGGCCATCAGCGGTACCAGCGACAACCGGGCGGCACTGTGCCAGCGTCCGGACTCGAGGGTGGCGCGCAGGTTTTGGAAGTAGAGCCGTGCCGCGGACCAGGTCCGCGGAAAGCGGGCAGACGCGTCCGTTGCCGTCTGTGTCGTCGCGAATCGCTGCTGGACGTCGTCGGAAAAGAGCGGTCGATCGCTGACCGCTCGATGGATGCGATCGATGTACTGCAGATAGCACGCGACGGTCGGTATCGCGGCGCTCGCCAACGCCGTCGCAAAGAGGTAGTCCCAGTTCACGGGACCACGCAGCGCGACGATCGTGGTGTAGATATCGGACAGCCGGAACTCGGGCCGCGTGTACAGCTGATGCATCGCAAGCAGCAGGACGTGATCCTCGGGCGTCGGCGCCAGCGGCGCCGCGGTCCCCATGGACGTCGGCCGTGCGCGCGCCAGCACCAGTCGCGCCAAGCGCGCGTGCTCGCCAAGTCGTCCCAGGCGCCCGTGCCGGATCAGCAACCGATATCCCGCCGCGAGCCGATAGGTCGACACGCCGCCCAGCCGGTGATGGAGGGACCCGGGCTGGCGCGTGGCGTGAAGCTCACGCGTGATCCCGCGATCCACGTCCGTAGATGGATCGCCGATGAGCAGATCGATCGAGAGCGGCGCGTCGGGATAGCACTCCGCCGTCCGCACGAATGCGTGCGCCACCCCGAGCCGAGTGCAGGTGTCGCTCAGATGATCCACCAGCTCGGTCGTTTGCTGCGCGCGCTGGCAGCCGCGCGCGGCGGCCTTGCCGAGGCGTGGGGGGAACGGGTCGCCGCGCTGTCGCAGGGCGTCGGCGATGCGCACGATCGCGCCGCCGCGTTCCGCCGCCTTTCGTAACTCGCTCAAGTCGAGCTCGTCGGGATCGAGCGTCGTACCGGCCAGCAGCCGCAGCGCGATGAGATCGTGGGAATTGTTGGACTGCACGGTGGTGCGCGCGCTCGCTGGCGGTGCCGTAGGCGACCGTCGCGTGGACTCGAGCTGCACTGCGAGGCGGGCGCCGTTGCGCCAGAGATCGTAGTGCGCTTCCACGCGGCGGCGCGCGTTCGACGCAATGACCAGTCGCTCCGCCCGATCGCCCAGCAAGCGCGCAATCGCGGTCGCCAGAGCGTCCACATTGCGGGGTGGGACCAGCACACCGCAGTCGTCACGGAGCGCGTCAGGAATGCCGGCGACGTCGGACGCAATCACCGGTGTGCCGACCGCCATGGCTTCGCGCAACACGTTCGGCAAGCCGTCGCCCAGACCGTTCGAAGGATGGACGAGAACGGTGGCCTCACTCATCGCGCGCCGGACGTCCGCGAACGGCAGCCAACCGCGGAAGTGGATGCGGTCGGCCACTCCCAGTTCGCGCGCCAATGCGGCGAGGTCGGCCTTTTCCGGACCGTCGCCGACGAATTCCACGACCGCCGGAATGCCGCGTGCCGCGAGCTGCTGGACGGCGCGCACCAGGTAGTCGTAGCCTTTCTCCCTGCTCAACCTGCCGACCGCGATGATCCGGTCGGCGGGACGGCCGTCGGGGCGATAGACGAAGGTCGCCAGGTCGAGTCCGTGGTGACACACGAAGACCTTGTGGGAGATCCGGGCGGCAATGTCGGCAAACGCGCGCGCCAGGTATCCCACGTTGAACTCGCAGCACGTGATGATGTTGTCGGCGTAGAGCAGCTTCTCGCGCAGAAACACCGGCCGGCGGTAGAGATCGGTGCCGGCGTGCAGCCAGATCGAGAAGGGCACATTCGGCGTGGCGAGGCGGTGATACGCGTAGGCGCACGTGCCGGCATAGTTGCCCCAGTAGGCCAACACGTGATCGTAATCCCGGTACTGTGCCGCCCAGGTCCAGGCCTTCGGCAGGACGTAGGCCGTTTTCGCGAAGGGCACCGGTCCGGCCGGCAGCGCGCTCGCAAGAATGGCGCGCGCGTCGCGGCGCGCCGTCGCGGATTTCGCCGCGACGTCCGATAGGCCGCGCGCGCTGTCGGCGACGGTCAAATGATGGACGCGATGCCGCGGCAGCCGGTCGGGCCCCAGCAGGTCGAGCGAGTGCTTCCAGAGCTCGGCGTTGAGTGGCGCGATGGAAAAGACGTCGATCGCGACGCCCGCCTCGAGCAGCGCGCGCATGTCGCGCTCGAAGAACGTCGCCACTTGGGCCGGATAGCGGCTGGTGAAGACGGCCAACCTCACGACAGCGCCTCCTTGGGCGGTGCCGTCGCGCCGGTGGCCGCTGCGATCGAAAACGTCAGCCACAGGATCTTCGACGCGATCCACGTGCCGCTCATGCAGCCCACGAACGTCACGACCAACAGCGCGAGCGGGAGAGCGCCGCAGGAGCCGCGGCGCGCCCGCCACGCGCTGCCAACGCAGAGCGCCCATCCGATGAGAAACGGAATCGTGCCGAGGATGCCGGTGGACGACATCAGGTCGAGCACGATGTTGTGGGCATCGCGCTTGTCCTTCTTCTCTTCGCCGATGCGCGCTCCGATTTCGAACTGGTTTTCGATCGGTCCCCAGCCGAGGATCGGTTTTTCACTGATCATGCTGAGCGTGGCGGGATAAATGTTTTCCCGCCCTGCGAGCGACCCTCCCTCTGCGGCCAGCAGCCGTTCGCGCAACATGTCGTCGCGCAGTACGCCGAAGGCGATCGCGCCGAGGACGAACAGCCCGACAAACACGCCGCGAATGCGGGCGCCGATGGTCCGGCCAGAGGTGATCGCCCAGACCAGGATGCCCGCGGCGAGGCAAAACAGGCCGCCGCGCGATCCGGTTTGGATGATGGCGAGCGTCGCCACGCCGGCGATCGGCCAGGTCACGAGCTTGGGCCGCAGATTGAGCAGGATGAGGGTGCCGACCGACAGAATGATCGCGCTGAGATTGGCGTTCTGGCCGAACGCGGTAATCCGCTCCCCGCCGGTCCACACCTCGTGCGCCGTCGCACCGATGCCGAGGACCTGCAGCGCGCCACGGAGCGCGACAGCGATGGCGAGCGTAATGAGCGTGCCGCGGAGCACGCGACGGTCCCGCAACAGGTTGGATGCGGCCCAGAAGATCAGCAGGAGCTGCAGCATCTCAAGGAAGAGATTGAGAACCAGCACCGTCTCGGTCGACTGATTGAACAGCGTGCTGAGCCCGAACATCCAGAGGTAGACGCAGAACCACAGCGCCGCGCCGGGAATGGCGCGGTAGCTCAGCCCGGGCCGCAGCAAGGTCGCAAGCAGGAAAATGCAGCCGGTGATCGTCGGGATTTCGACCGGGAGCGTCCGGTTCGGGATCTCAAACGGGATCGACAGCACGAACAGATACAGCGCCGCCCGGATGACCGGGTTGACGGTCGTGCGGGCGTGGTCCAGCGGCCGCGCGCGCGCCGCGCTCGCGGTGTAGGACGGGAACGTCACGACACCCGCGTTAGTAGCCATTCCCCTGCCGAGCGACTGGACGTGTTGCTTCGTGCATGACCCACTGCGTTGTGAGGTGTGCCCGCTTACTTGCACGATTCGCGCCGTTATTCCAGCCAGCGTCGCGGGTCACGGGTTGGTCTAATTCGTTGGGATGAGAAAAACGGTGCGCTACCAGGCCAGCCCGTAGTCGCGCATCCACAGCTCCAGCGACAGCAGCATGAACACGCGCTGGTGCAGGCCGGCGTGGCTGATCTCCCCGCCGCCATCCCCGCTCGCGCCGCGGAAACGGCGCACCCAGTCGCGGATCAGGGCGCGATTCAAGAACCAGCCCACCCGTGCCTCACTGCCGAGGAGCAGGTCGTCGCAAACCGCGGCGAGCGCCCCGCTCGCAAGCAGTGCAGGCGGAAGCGCGAAGCCGTGCTTCGGGAACCGCGCGACGCTGCGCGGCAGCCAGGACTCGGCGATCGTGCGCAGGACGAGCTTGCCCTCGTGCCCGTCCGTCTTGAGCCGGTGCGGCAGCGACAATCCCACGGCGACGACTTCTTCATCGAGTAGCGGCACGCGGACTTCGATGCTCGCGCGCATACTCATCATGTCCACTTTGCGGAGCATCTGGGACGGCAAGCCGACGGCGAACATCTTGTTCGTCATGCGGCGCGAGAGCTCCTCGAGATCGCGCGCGCGGGCGGGAGCGAAGCCGTCGTAATGGCGGTAGACGGGCTCCAGCTCGTCGGCCGCGTCCGGCAGCATCAGCGCGGCCTTCTGGTCTTCGCCGAGGTAGTTGGCGAGGCCAGCGAGGAGCACGGCACTGTCGGAGCATCCGGCACTGGCGAGCGCCGTGGCCTTGGCCAGCTGTCGCCCCAAGTCGCGCGTGACGGGCGCCAGCGCGGCACCGGCGCGACGGACCGCTGTTCGGGCCCAGCCGGGCAGGCGCATCAGATGCGCCAGCCGGTTCGCCCACCAGAAGCTGTTGTATCCGCCGAAACCCTCGTCACCGCCGTCGCCCGATAGCGCGCAGATGATGCCTTGCTCGCGGATCGCCCGCGAGACCCAGTACATGGGAATGAGGCTCGTGTCCGCGAATGGCTGGCCGAAGTGCCGCATGAGCCCGAGTAACGCGTCCGGCGCGAGAGACCAGTCATGGGGCTCGATCACGAGGTGCTGCGTCCGGTAATGCTCGGCGACCGCGCGCGCGAGCGGCGATTCGTCGGCGCCCGGAACGGGGAACCGCACGTTGAACGTGGACGTCGCTTCGCTCGAGCGCGCGCGAGCCGCGACGACGAGCGACGAATCGATCCCGCCCGACAAGAGCGCGGCGACCGGCACGTCGGCGACCGACTGTCGCTGCACGGCACGCACCATCCGCTGGGCGGTGCGCTCCGCCGCATCCTCCAGGCGCCATTTCTGGTTGGGCTGCGCGTCCACCGTGTAATAGGACTGGGTCCGAATGCGACCGTCTTCCGCAACCAGAAACGAGCCGGGAGGTAGCGCCAGGATCTCGTTGAACCCGGTCGCAGGCTCCGGGACATAGGACAGGCCGAGGTAGTCGGAGCAGGCCTGCCGGTCGAGCGTGGGCCGGAACCCCGGCAGTGCGGTGATCGCCTTGATCTCGCTTGCGAACACGAGCTGGTCGCCGCGATTCGTGAAGAACAGCGGCTTGACCCCGAAGCGGTCGCGCGCGAGCAGCAGGCGGTGGCGGCGCGCGTCGTATAGCGCGAAGGCAAAGATCCCGCGGAGAAAATCGACCAGACCTTCGCCGCGTTCTTCGTAGAGATGGACGATCGTCTCGGTATCGGTACGCGAGCGGAAGATGTGGCCGCGCGCCTGCAGCAGCGCGCGCAAGACGTCGTGATTGTAGATCTCGCCGTTGAAGGTGATCCAGATGTCACCCGTTTCGTTTGTGAGCGGCTGTGCGCCGGCGGGCGATAGATCGATCAGCGCCAGGCGCCGGTGCACCAGCTCGCAGTACGCGTCGGCCCAGTGACCGCTGCCATCGGGTCCGCGATGCGCCAGGATCTGGTCGGCGGCCTGGTGCCAGCCCGGAGCGGCGGGGAGCCGCTCACGACCTGGATGAAACCGTCCGGCAATACCGCACATCAGTCTTCTCGCTTGAGTCCGGTGACCATGGCCCGGATCCGTCGAATGATCGCGCGACGGTCCTGCTGGGTGGGACCGACGAACAGCGTAAAGGCAGCCACGAACGCGAGTGTGACGATGACGCCGGCCAGCCAGACGGCCCAGCTGTGCGCCAGCATCAACCGCCCCGCAACGCTCGCGCCTGCAAACAACACGATTGTCGCGATTGTCATCCGTATGGCCGCCAGTTGTTCGGCGCGCTTCCGGCCGGGCTTCTCGAGGCACGCGTGGACGATGATTGGATAGGCCACCGATTGAATCGCGCGGCCCGCCAGCATGCCGATGCACAAGCCCACGATGCCGAATGCACGGGTGAGCACGATGCCGAGGCCCAGTGTCGCGATAACCGTGATCGCCCCGAAGATGACGCGGGCGCGTGGCCGGAGCGCGGCATCGATGATGTACGAGTCGGTGCGGATCAACGCGGTCTGCAGCGCGATCGTGACGATGAGGAGATCCACCCACGGACCGGCGTAGTTCTTCGACCCGACCCACAGCTGCAGGAACGAGTGATTCCATGCGAGGATCGTCGCGCCAACGACCGTCGTGAAGAGCCACGTGAGTACGCGCAGCTCGTGCCGAATCTTCACCGCATTGGCGTATTGCTTCTTTCCCAGCACGCCGCCGAGCCCCGGCATCGCCGCGCCGGCCATAAAGACGAAGATGCCGGTGCCGGTTTTGGCGGCGTAGCTGGTCAACACATACGTCGTGACGGTGGCAGGAGAGATGATCCAGCCGAGGATCAGCACGTCGCTTGCGAGCAACAGCTTGGAGACCAGGTCGCCGACCGAAAGCCAGACGCTCATGCTGAACAGCGACTTGACGGCTTGCCGACTGGGTTTGGCGACGTGGAACCACGGCACGTACTTGCGGACCAGGACCCAGAACAAGACGCCCAGAATCACCGTTCGAGCGACCTGCGCCGCGCCCATGCCGGGAAGCCCGTATCCGGCCTTCACAGCCCAAACGAGCAGGGCTCCCACGACGATGCTGACGCTCGCCTGGAGGCCCATCCGCTTGTAGCCGAGGTTCATGCCGCGGAGCGTCTCTTCCGGGATCGCCGAAAGGCCGGTGAAGATGAAGCTGCCCACCAACAGCGCGCAGGTGATACGGACCGCCGTGACGTGGTCCGCTGGGGCATGCGTGATCGACGGGGCGAGCCACACGATCGCGCCGCCGGCAACCGCGACGAGCGGCAGCATGATGACCCATACCGCCAGCGCGGCGCCGATCGCGCGCCGGTTCGCCTGCGGATCTGCCGCTTGCTGTTGCGAAATCACCAGGCGCAGCGCTTCGGTCGGGCGGCCGTCGGTAGCCGCCATGTAGCCCACCAGGCGACCCAGCATCTCCCACATGCCGTAGAGCGAACGACCCAGCACGCCCACCAGAATCGGCGTGATGACCAGCTGCACCCCCGCTTTGGCGACGTAGTCCAGCAGCGACGCGATCGCGGTCAGGGACGCGCGTCGCGTGAGGTTCTCCTTGCGGGTGGGTGCCGCGGGTTGGGCGGCGCTGACCGGAGCGGGCGCGGGTGGAGCCGTGCCGGGCAAGGGAGCCGCGAAACCGGCGTCAGTGGCCATTGCGGCGGAGCTGCAGCTTGGTCATGAGGCGCGCCGTGCTTTCATCCACGGGTCCGGCGTCGGTTTTCAGGCTGTCGACAAGGATGTGTCCGGCATCCGCGAACTCGCCGACGGCGCGCTCGAACGCGCGGCGGAAACCGGCGGAGAAGCCGAAGATCTCTTCGTCCGGCATGCCTTTCACCATATGGTCTTTTTCCCGCGTGCGAATGCGATTCGCGAGCGTGATGTCCGATGCATCGATGAACACCACGACGTCGAGCAAATCGGACCACTCTGCCACGACGCGACGCCGCCACGACGCCGGCACGCGCTCGCCGTTGCGATGGAAGAAGACATCGAGCCAGCTCAGCGCGAACACGGGCCCCTCGTCGAGAATGATCACGCGGTGGCGCGTTGCCTCCTCTTCCACGACACGCTGGAGCGCGCCGAGCCGGATCATCTGCGCCAGTTCGCCGGCGCGGAGCGGCGTGCGGTTGATGCCGGCCCCGAGGATGGTGGGCGCGAGCGCGATCGCACTGCGCATCAGCTGGCGGCGCGGCAATCCCCAGAGGCTCAACCCCGATCGCACCGTCGCGTCGACGGCGGTAACCCCTTTGGCCAGGGTGGTCTTTCCCGCACCGGCCGGTCCGACCAGTTCGACAACCACTGCACGCTGCCGGCTCATAGCCTGCTCCAGAGCTCTGCTTTGAGAGTCGCGAGGACCTGGGGCAAAGGTTGGGCCGCGTCCACCAGCACCGCGCCGCTCTGGCTCCAATCGGTTTGGGCGGTCTGGCGCGCGCGCGCACGCACGTATTCCGCCGGCTCGGTCGGTTTGCGGCTGACGGCGGTCTCGGCATCGAGTTGGAGCAAGAACGCGAGGTCGGGGGGGGCCATGCGCTCGTAGCGGCGTCGTTCCCATTTGCGCAGCGCGGTTGCGAACCGCGACTGAACGCCGAGCGCCTGGCCCTGTGCCTCGCTCGGGCCCGATAGCGCCCAGCTTTCCGGCAGCGGGTAGCGTTCGCAGATCGCGATACCGCCGGCCGCGGCGAAGCGGTGCGCGCGGGTGTAGAGGGCGTAGCGATCCCGTGCCGTGCAGGCGTACCGGAGAAGCTCTAAATGCGCGGTGAGGCGCGGAACGGCGCGGGAACGGCGCAGCAGTTTCAAGAGACCGCCCACGATGACTGTGGCGAGGCTCCGCACGGGTCGGCCGAGGTGTACGTGGATCGTCGCGACGGAGTCGGAAAGCCAATTGTCCAACGCATCGGCACACGTCGACTTGCCGGAGCCATCACCGCCGATGAGCGCGACCACCATTCCGCCACCGGCGAATGTCTGGCCGAGAGCGTGAACACGATTCCACAGGCGCTCGCCGAGGCCGAACGGCCTGGGCCGCGTGCGATGTGCCGCGAGTGCGCGTGTGAGTGCAAAGTGTGTGCGGATGCGCTGCCACGGCCGCGCGCCGGGTTGCAGCGACGCTCGGCACCGCGTGAAGAGCGAGCTGGTCACCGTGGGCAGATGTTTGCGCAACGCCGCGAAGACGATCTCCGGCGCAGCCTGATCCTCCAGCCGATCCACTTCGCTCACCGCGCCGTCCAGCCAGCGAGCCGGCGTGCGGCGTAGCAGGTCGCGCCACTCGTGACGCAGGGTGAGGCGCAGGATCGCGACGATCAGCTCGAGCTCTGGCGCCGCGGTCTTGAAGACGCCGTCGGCCACGTCGCGGTCCTTTGCTGAATCGAGTAGCGGACGCTCGAGCGGCAGACGGTAGTGCGCGCGCCACGGCAGCCCGATACTGAGTCGCTGATAGACGTGCAGGTGAATCAGGTTTCCGGTGCGCTGATCGAGGCCGAAGTAATGCACGATCCCCGCCGCTTCTCGCCCCGCCGGCGGCAACGCGAGCTTGAAACCCAGATCTTGTACGATGTCGGCGAAGTCGGACCACGACCGGCTGTCGACGAGGAAGTCGATGTCGCCGCGTCCAGTCTCCCAGCGCTCGCGCCTGCCGTGCCCTTTCCACTGGCAGTAGCTGACACCGCGATGCGCCAGCGCCGCGCCGAGGCGCGCGACCAGCCCGGCCGGTGCACTCGAGCCGGGGCGGTGCGGGGGCGGGGCGGCCGTTGGCAGCAAGCTCAATGACACGTTCCCGACCCCACGTCGGTGAATGTGGAACCGGCGACGGGCACGAATTCCCAGTTGTAGCCGTCGGTCAGCAGCGTGAGCTTGAGCACGCCAAAGACGGCGGCGTGCGCTTCGCTGTTGGGCGCGATGACGCTGACGGTCTCCACGCTTTCGCCGCCGGTGCCGACGTTGAATTCGCGAATGCCGGTCGCCGTATCGAGGACGCCGCTCGGATTCATCGGCGCGAAGCGCTCATAGTTGTGCTGCTGGCCGTTGAGCACGATGTCGACGCCGGCGGCGTACAGGACGTCCCAGATCGGCTTGTGGCTCTGACTCGACGTCCAGTTGGGATCGTTGGATGAGTTGAACAACGGGATGTGCCACATGGCGATCGTGCACTTCACATTCTTGTGAGCATCCAGGTCCGCCTGCAGCCATTGCATCTGGGTCGGATCCAGCGCCGGGTAGTTCGGATCCATCCCGCCCTTGTCATTGAGCACGATGATGTGCCAAGTGCCGAGGTCGTAGCTGTAGTAGCCGAGACCGCTCGTGCCCAGCTTGTCTCCGAAAAAGTCGAATGAGCCTTTGGCGTTCGGATCGATGTAATCGTGATTGCCGAGCGTCGGTCGCGTGCGCGCGAGAAAGTGGCCCCACGTGTTCGCGTAGTGATTCGCGTAGGCGGTGTCGCTGCCGTCCGGGAAGGCGTTGTCGCCGGTGGTGAACACCGTACCGTCGATCGAGTCGATCAACGCGGCCGTTTGCGCGCTGACACGGTCTCCCGAAGCGATGTTGCCGGCGCCCACGAGCACGAAGCCCTTCGCGCGTGCGACGGTGGCGGTCGTATTGGAGGGCGCGCTCTTCGCGTTCTTGCTGTCGGTCACGACCAGCGAGACGTTGTACGTCCCGTCGTTCGGGTAGGTGTGCGCCATCTTCACGCTGTCACCGCTCGTGCCGTCGCCGAAGTCCCACTTGTACGTGAGCGAATCGCCCTCGGGGTCCGACGACTTCGACCCGTCGACGTTGATGATCCCGTTCGTCGCCGTGTACGGGCCGCCGGCGACCGCCGTCGGAGGCTGATTGGCCGGCGGCGGGGGCGGTGGCGCCGTTGGTGAGACGACACCGGTCGACGGCTTGCAGCCCGCTCCGAGGACGATAAATGCGGGCAAGAGTTTGAGACGCGCAGGCATTAGGGTTTTCCGTGGCAAGATCCAGAGCCTGAATCGGTGAAGGTTCCGAAGCCGTGAGCAGGGATGAAGTTCCAGTCGTAGCCGCCGTCGCGCAGCGTGAGCTGCAGTACGCCGAACGTGCGATTGTCGCGCACCTGCAGATTCGATCCCGCGGGGATCGAGTCGAACGAGTAGAGCCCTTCGCCGCCGCCCGTCCCGACGGTGAGCTGCCGGATTCCGAAGGCGGGATCGGCAGTGCCATCGGGCTTCTGCGGCGCGAAGCGCTGGTAGACGTGATCGTGCCCGTTCAAGACGAGTGTCGCGCCGGCCTGATAGAGATCATCCCACAGCGGTTGGACTTCGGGCCGGATCGGCGGCCGGCCGGTGATCGTCGTGAAGCGGGGGTGATGCCACATGGCGACGATGCACGGCTCGGTGTGTGAGGCCAGCTCGCTCTTGAGCCAGACCTCTTGCGGTGAGCCGACGGCGTAGTCGGCGATGTGCTCGGTCCCCGTGTTGATGACGATCACGAGCCACTTGCCGAGCGTGAAGTCGTAGTAGCCTTTGGTCGGATCGCCCGCGGCGCTGCCGAAGTAGCCGAAGTATCCGGCGGCGGGGCTCGTGCAGCCCGCCAATCCGCTGGTGGCGTTGCAGTAGTAGTCGTGGTTGCCGGGCACGGGATGCATGCGGGCTTTGACGCGGCCCCAGGCGGCACCGAAGCAATTGGCGAACTCGGTCGGCGTGCCGTTGACGTACGCGATATCGCCGAGCGGCATGACGACGCCGGACAGGTTGTCGAGCAGCTTGCCTGTCGAGTCGTCACTCGTGCGAGCGCAGTCACCGATGTCGCCGGCGGCGAGAATGACGGGTGCTGTCGCGGCGACGGTGAGCGACCCGGTTCCGGTCTCGTTCCGCGCATTCGTGACGGTCACCGTGACTTTATAGCTGCCCTCGGCGCCGTAGAGATGTGTCGCCGTGATCGGCGACACGCTGCTCTTTGTGCCGTTCGAGCTCGCGCCGTCGCCCCAGGCGACTTGATAGCTCCACGGTGAGCTGTTGCTCGTGGAGTCGGCGAACGCCGCGGCCAGGGTGTAGCTCGTGCCCGCCGGCAGCGTGCTGTCGCGACCCGCGGTGACGATGGGCGCTGCGGGGTTGGGGCCGACCCCGCCCTTGCTGCACGCGGCGGCCGCGAGGATCAAGAAGAGGCCCCGCGAAAGAACCATCGCTTGTGGTTTCATAGCTCGGCGATCGGGCTCGACTGCCAGGGAAAGTTTGCACTGTCTCCGGAATCTTTCGGCTCGGTCTTGGGGTCGGCCTTGAGATCCGGAGCGGACGGAGGAGGTTGAACCGCTGGAGCAGGTACCACGACCGGAGGCTCCGGCTGGTGCGATCCGCCGCTACAGCTGACCAGTGGCGTTTGGAGCGCCACCAGCAGCAGGCATGCGTCGAACCTCACCATCGGAGCCTCCCGGCCTCTCGCTACTGGTGGCAGGGAACCGACGCCGTCGACTTGTCGACGTTGGTGCTCGCCGGGTTGGTGTTGACGAACTGGTAGTCGTAACTGTCGGCATTCAGCGTGAGCTTCAGAACGCCCCACTCGGTCGGGGGCAACGACAATGCCACTTCGCGGGTCGCCACCGTACCGGCGGGAAGCTGATCGGCCGAGCGGCCACCGGTCCCAACGATGAACTGCCGGAACCCTTTGGGGTCGGCGCTACCATCGGACGGATTCATCGGCGCAAAGCGCTCGTACAGCTTGTCCTTCGCGCTGATGAGTAGATCGACGCCGTTCTGGTACATGATGCTGCCCATGGGCAGCATGTTCGCCTGCCGGCCGAGTGCGCCGGTGCCAGTCGTGTAGAACCGCCGTTCCCACGAAATAACGGCGATGCACTTGGCGCCGTTCTTCCGGGCCGCGGCCAGATCGGCGGTGAGCCAATCGACCTGCTCGGAGGGAACGAGAATCATGCTATTCGTCGTCTGATCGAACTGCGTGCCGAACGTCGCACCCTTGCCGTGCTCCCAGTCTGACGTGTTCAGCACGACGATGTGCCAGCTGCCCTTGTCGAACGAGAACCAGCCCTTGTCGGCGACCATGGAGGCACCGGCCGCCGTGTTGGCGCCGAAATACCCATAGACCGACGAGGGGCCGCCGGCCTCAAAGTCGCCGTTGCCCAGAGAGATATAGGCTTTGGACTTGAACGGGCCCCACGTTTTGTCGAACGGCGAATTGGGGAACGTCCCACCGGAATCGACGAGGTTGTTCCCGATCGTGAACGCGACCGCTTGCGGATCGGCGGTCAGCATATCGTTGACCAGCTTCGCCGTCGCGGTGGGACCGGCGCTGCTCAAACCGGTCGAGATCTCTCCCGCGCCCACGAGGCTGAACGAGCCCGATCCGGCCGCACCGGTCGTCGCCGTCGCCGTGGTGCTCCACGCGGACGTGTCGGCCGCTTTGAACGCGCGAATCCGGTAGCTGTATGCCGTGGTCGGTGCGAGCCCCGTGTCCGAGAAGGCGCGCAGATTGGCCGCCAGGTTGGTGCCGAGCTGCGTGAAGTTCGCGCAGCTCGCGCCGCTGCAGCGATCGAGGCGGAAGCCGGCGATCGTCGTATCGGTGTACTGCCACGTGACGTTGATTTTGTTCGTTCCCACGGACGTCGCCGTCAGACTCGTGGGCGCCGCGAGCGGCGGAGGCGGAGGGGGCGGCGGCGGCGCGACCGTATTGTTGTTCTTGCACGCGCCAATCGCGCCGATCACACCGGCGGCGGTGATAGCCAGGCCGGCGCGGATCATAAAGCGGGGTGTGACCTTCATACATCTCTCCTTGAGTGGGACGTGAATGCAGTTGCGAGTGACGACCAGGTCATGCGTTCCCGCACGAGATGACGGCGAGGACGGCGCCCAGAATTACCAGAGCGCGCAGCAGCAACATCATGGCAGGTCTCATACGTCACTCCTTGACGCTGCGAAGCGTCAGCGGTTCCTTCGTGCGGCGAATTGTCCGGGTCAATGCGTCCATCCCGCGATGGACCGTCGCGCCGATCAGCGGGAGCGGGTCGTCCCAGGCGAGGCCGCTTTTCGCCTCGCAGCCGACGACCCACGCGATCCATTCGGCAAGGGACATGCCTGCCGCGCGCGCCGCCGCGATGTCCTTCCACGGCTTGCACCAGCGCACGCCGGTGCGCGCCGGCCTCATGATGGGGCGCGGCGACCCGATGAGATCGCCATAAACGAGTGCGGGGAGGTTTACTCCGGCGACGGCGCCGAGGTGATGCCAAAGATTGAAGCGCGGGTTGATCTCGAGCAGCCGGAGCCGCCCGTCGGGACCGCGTTTGAAATCGAATTTCGCGACGCCGTGAAATTTGAGCCGCTTCACCAACGCCCGGCCGAGCGTCAGGACATCTTCCGCATCGCTCGTCTCGAGCGCGGTGCTGTCGCCGTACGACAACGGCCAGGTGCGGATCTTCCGGCCCGCGAACTCGCCGACAATGGCGCCGTGCTCGTCGACGTAGCAGTGATAACTCTCGACTAGGCGTTCCGGCCCGGGAACGAGCTCCTGGGCGAGAATGGGGAGATTCGCGGCGGCGATCTTCGGCCACAGCGCGCGGAGCGCGCCCAGGCTGTCGAGCGACGTCGCCTTGCCGGGACCGGCAAGCGGCTCCCAGCGCGCGGGGATGCGCACGAGCGGCTTCAAGATGATCGGGAATTCGAGATTCCAGTCGCCTGCTGCGTCGGGCGGCGGATCGCCGGGCGCGATCACGCGGGCGGTGGGTACCGGCAAGTCGACGCGCGCCGCGAGCTGCTGGAAGCGCGACTTGTCGACGAACTGCTCGACCAGCTCGGCGTCCGGCACGACGAACCGGAAGCCCTCGCGCAGGCGGTCGCGATGGCGCGAGACGAGCAGCAGCGTCCGGTCCTCCTGATAGAACAGCACGGGCGGTTCCGGCTGCGCCTGGCCGAAGCGCACGAGCGCCTCGACCAGTTCCTCCGGCCGCTCCCAGGCGTTGTGCCACGGAAACGTCGCGCGCGTGTGCCGCGAATAGCGGACGGGCGCACCAGGCGGCGCGAGGACGGTCGAGGGAACGCGCGCGCGGCCGAGCGCGCGGACGAGATCGATGTCGCCAAGCACGCAGGCCGGCGGACGCTCGGGGTGGGCCTCGCGACCCGCGCGTGCGATGAATTCCGTCGCTTGCCGGGTCACGAGCGCGGCGCGGCCGCGCAGCGACTGCTGCAAGCCGTAGACGCGCTTGGCGGCGTTGCGCGCGGCCATGAGCCACGGATAGCGGCCGCGCAGCCAGCGAACTTTCGTGTCGTCGGGGACCGCGCCGAACTTCGCCTTGAAGTCGCCGCGGCCCATGAAGTCGAACGTGTCGCAGCCGAGCTCGATGGCGCGCTGCATGACGGTCCACGTCATCAGCTCGGTGGGCCGGTACCAGCGATAATGCTGGCGGTGCGCCCACATCCACAGCAGCAGCTCGGTGCCCTCGATGAAGAAAATGCCTGTGGCGATGTTGACGCGCCCGCCCGGGAGGTAGACCGAGACGGCGAGCAGACGGCCGCTCGCCTTGAGCTGCCGGAAGAACTCGAGCACGCGCTGCTTGCCGAACGGCACCGCGAAGCCGCCGCGGCGATAGACCTCTTTCAGCTGCCCGTAATGCTCGTCGACAAACGCATCGTCTTCCTCGAAGCGCGTGACGAGGCCGAGCCGTTGCGCCCGCTTCACGTTGCGGCGCGCGCTCAGCTTGAGCTGCTTGAACGTGCGGGCCTCGTCGTTGGGGAAGAGCGGCGCGCGATAGGTGACCACGCGCTCCTGCCTGAATCCGGCGGCACCCATCGCGTCCGCATCGAGCCCAAGGTGCAGCAGCTCGATGTGGTCGACGTCGTGCTCGCGCTCGAGGTAGGGCACGATCGCCGCGGTGAACGCCGCGGTGTCGAACCGCGCGGGATCGTAGGCGGGGCCGAGGCTGACGGTCTGCCAGCCGGCGAGCGGCGATCCGAAGAGCCGCCAGCGGCCGACTTTGACGAGCAGTCCGGGAAAACAGCCGACGATCCCGGCCTCGTCCTCGAGGAGGAGATAGAGCGGCGTGCCGCAATTACTCGCGGCGAGCGCGTCGATCCATGCCTTGAGGTGCGGCACGCGATGATTCGGGAAGCGACGTACGATCGCATCCCAATCGGCAAGCTCTGCGGGGCTCGCTTGGCGGACTCGCATCTCCTGGCTCATTCACGGTCCTCTGCAAGCAACCGCCGTGCCGCCGCCATCTCCGGTGGCTGGCCAAACTTGCGGCGCCCCGTCGCGATGGCGCCGATCGTCCAGAGTGTGCGGCCGATGATCGCCATGTCGCGCCGCAGCGAAGCGTGACGGATGTAAACACGATCGAGCGCGAGCTTCGTCTTGAGGAGCTTGTCAACGTACCGCGTTTCGGGATCGTCGCCGGTGAGCAGCCGGTCGCCCGAGGCGTACTGGTAAATGCTGCCGGGGCTCGCGAGACCAGGTCGGACGCCGAGGGTCTCGAGGTCGCCGGAGGAGTAATGCTCGCGAACGATCGTCGGATCTTCAGGCCGCGGGCCGACGATCGACATGTCGCCGCGCAGGATGTTGAACAGCTGCGGCAACTCGTCGATTTTCGACAGTCGCAGAATTTTGCCGAGCCGGTGGATCCGGGCATCGCGCGCGCCCGTGATCAGCGGTCCGCCGTCGCCGTCGGGCGCGTGCCGCATCGTCCGCAGCTTGAACATCGTGAACTCTCGGCCGAGATAGCCCACGCGGCGCGCGCGGAAGAAGACGGGGCCCGGATCGGTGAGCTTGATGCCGATAGCGGCGAGACCGATGAGCGGAGCGGTGAGGATCAGCGCGATGCCGGCGCAAACGATATCAAAGAGGCGTTTCACCATGATGCAGGGTGCGGCGGACAGTCATGAACACTTCCGCGGCTTCGAGACACTGCTGATTCCCCCACGCGAGCGCCCGGTGGCGCAGCGCGTCGAGTGAACGGGGATGCGGATAGGCGCGCAGCTCGCTGGTATAGCAAGCCATCGCGGCAAGTTTCGTTTCGAGGGTCGACGAGATGTCGACCCAGGTATCGGCGACGAAGGCCCGGGGATAGGCCCACTCCGTGCTGCTCGCCGTGTCGAAGGCATAGACGCCTTGAACCCAGCACGCCGTGGGACGCGTGGCGACGAGGGCGGCCTGAAACAACAGCTGATGGTCGCGATTGATGTCGCCGCCCCATTGGCAATACACGATCTGCGGCTGCACTTCTTTCACGATCGCGTCGAGTGGAGTGATGATTTCGGTCAACGGCATCGCGTCGAGCCGTTGATCCGGAAAGCCGAGCGGCCGCACGTCACACACGCCGAGCTTCTCGGCGGCGCGCCGGATGTGCTCGCGCTGTCCGACGCCTTGCTGGCCGTATCGCAGCGACTCGCCTTCACAGACGATGACCGACGTGACGTGATCTCCGCCGCGCGTGTGCAGCGCCACGGTGCCGCCGCAGCCGAGCAGCTCGTCGTCGGGATGGGCGGCGATCACGAGTACGCGACGCGGTTTCATGCGGTCTCACCGGCGGGAACCAGCGGCTGCGAGTCCCAGCGTTTGCCGGCCCAGGCGAGATCGCTGAGGGCTCGGCCGCGAAGCCGCGTTCCCGCAGCGTCTTCGACCTCCAGGAGAATCACCGACCCCGATCCGCACGCGACCTCCTGGCCGCAGGCGTCCGAACGCGGGCTGACCACCGGGCCGAGGACCTCCCCGCTTGCAGCGCGCCCGACCGGCCCGCGGTCGCTCGGCAGCGCGGCTTCCCAGATCCACCATTGCTTTCCGTCGAGCGCACTGAAGGCACCGGGGTAGGGGCGCGTCAGCGCGCGGATGAAATCGTAGACGGTGCCGGCGGGCGAATCCCAGGCGATGCGCCCGTCGGCGGGCCGGCGGCGTGGCAAAATGGGCTCGCTGCCGCGTTCCTGTGGACGCCCCGGCCGCTCGCCGGCGAGGAGCCGGGGCAGTACTTCGAGCAGCATATCGCGATTGGTCGCGGCGACCTGCGCGTACAGCGTGGCGGACGTGTCGTACGGAGTCACGGGAAACGCGCGTTGCGCGATGATGTCGCCTTCATCGACCCCTTCGGCGAGCCACAGGAGGGTGTTGCCCGCCTGCTGCTCGCCGCGCAGGATCGTCCAGTTGATTGGCGCGCTGCCGCGGTTATGCGGCAAGACCGAGGCGTGCGCCCCGATCAAGCCGCGCTTCGCGAGTCGCATGACCGGAGGCCGCACGATCTGGTGCCAGCCGATGACGAACAGAACATCTGGTGCGAGCGACTCGAGGATCTGGAACGCGTCGGGCTCGTTGATGCCGGCGATGTAGTGCAGCGGCACGCCATATTTCGCGCACAGCGGCGCGTAGTCGCCCACACCGCTGCGCTTCGCCGCACGCTCCGGCTTGAGCGTCAACACGGCCGCGATGGGCGCGCGCGCATCGAGCAGCGCCTGCAACGCCGGCAGTCCTTCAATGTGAAACCCCACCCACGCGAACTTCACCGGCGATAGGTCTGCACGACGTCCAGCACCGCCTCGATGACGTCGGCGACGTCGTGATCGGTGAGGCCGGGGTGCAATGGGAGACTCAACAGCCGCTCGAAGTTCGAGACCGCCACGGGGAAGTCGCCGGCGACATAACCGTACTTCTTGCGGTAGTAGGGGTGCAGATGAATCGGGATGAAGTGCACCGAGGTGCCGATGTTGCGCTTGGTCAGCTCGTCGATGAACTGATCGCGCCCGATCCGCAGCGCCTGCGGGCGGAGCCGGAGTACGTAGAGATGCCAGGCATGCTCGACGTGCGGCCGCCGCACCGGTGGCTCGAGCGCCTCCTCGGCGCCGAACGCCAGCGTGTAGGCCTCGACGATTTCGGCGCGGCGGCGGTGAAAGCGATCCTGCTTCCGCAGCTGCCACAATCCGATGGCTGCCGCGACGTCAGTGAGGTTGTACTTGAATCCCGGCGCGATCACCTCGTAGCGCCAGCTGCCGCCCTGATCGTAGCGCTTCCACGCATCCCGGCTCATGCCGTGGAGCGCCATGATGCGTGCCTGCTCGATGAACTCGGGGTCGGCGGTCAACATCCCGCCTTCTGCCGTCGTCAGGTTCTTGGTCGCGTAGAAGCTGAATGCCACCGGATTGCGGCCTGCGCCGATCGGCACGCCGCGAAAGCTCGCCGGCAGCGCGTGGGCCGCGTCTTCGACCAGTGCCAGATTGTGCGCCCGCGCCAGCGCCTCCAGCACGTCACGCTCGGCGGGGTGTCCGGCGTAGTGGACGGGAAGCAAGGCGCGGGTGCGCGGCGTGATCGCCGCCGCCACGCGCTGCGGATCGATGTTCAAGGTGTCCGGCTCGACATCGACGAGCACGGGCCGGGCCCCGACGTGCTCGATCACGTTTACGGTTGCCGTGAACGTCATCGGCGTCGTGATCACTTCGTCGCCGGCGCCGATGCCCAGACAGGCGAGCGCCACGTGCATCGCCGCCGTGCAGGAATTCAGCGCGAGCGCTCCACCGGCCCCGCCGGAAGCGCGGACGAAGCCGGAGAATTCTTCCTCGAAGCGCCGCGTCTTGGGCCCCGTCGTGATCCACGGCGAGCGCAACGTATCGACGACTTCCCTGATCTCTTCCTCACCGACGAGGGGCGGGTTGAACGGCAGGAAATCCCGCCGCGTACGGCGCGCAACGATGTCGGTCATTGGACCGTCCCGCCGCCGGCCACCGCGCCGCCGGGCGGCAGCGTCGTTTCATCGGGAGCGAGCAACGGATCCGGCACCGCCGGCAGGCGCGGTGTCGGGGCGACGGATCGTGTGGACGACGCCGACGTGAGGTCGGTGACGATCGATGGACGGCGCGTGAGCCGGCGCGGCGTGGTGCCATTGCCGTTGGAATGGCGGACGCGCGTGCCGTTGCCGTTGCGACGGATCGCCGGCTGGGCGCTGACGAGCTCGAGCCGTTCGGGCTGGTACTCCGTGACGATAGCCGCCAGCGCCCGCATCATCGCACGCTCGTTTCCTTCGCCGGTCGCGGCGATCAACGAGCGCAGCTGGCGGGCCAGCGCGGCGCCGCCGTTGCCGTTGCCGGCGACCACGCCGATCTTGTCGATCGACGTCTGCGCCAGCGTCTCGTTGGATGCGACGAGCTCTTCTTCGAGTTTCTCCCCAGGTCTGAGGCCCGTGAAGACGATCTGCACGTCGTGATAGGGGACCAGCCCCGACAGCCGGATCAGCTGCTCGGCCAGCTCGAGAATCCGGACCTGGGTGCCCATTTCGAGCACGGCGATCCTTCCGGCGGCTTCGGGAAGCGCGGCGGCCTCGAGCACGAGCTGCGCCGCTTCGGGAATCGTCATCAGGAAGCGCTTCATCTCGGGATGCGTGACCGTCACTGGGCCACCGCCGGCGATCTGCTTCTTGAACACCGGGACCACACTGCCGTCCGAGCCGAGCACGTTGCCGAACCTGACGACACGGAAATCGGTATCGGACGCGCGCAAGGACGGCAGCTCGCGCACGATGTGCTCGGCCACGCGTTTGGTCGCGCCGAGGATGCTCGTGGGATTGACGGCCTTGTCGGTAGAGATCAGCACGAACTTGCGCGTGCCCACGCGCGCGGCGGACTGCGCAAGCCGCAGCGTCCCGACCACGTTGTTCCAGACGCCCTCGATCATGTTCCATTCGAGCATCGGCACGTGCTTGTAGGCAGCCGCGTGGAACACGCAGTCGGGCCGGTAGGTCTCGAACATGCGGTCCAGCCGTGCCGCGTTTGTCACG
>DATGEQ010000081.1:0-33949 GCA_035309945.1 Gemmatimonadales bacterium
GAGAATCGCGCGCCACGGGTGATGGCCGAGCGACCGCGCCCAACGTTCCCAACCCTGCGGCGTGTGGATCCAGGCGAGCAATCGCGCGAGCCATTTCGGGCGGTCGATGTCGCGTCCCAAAATCGCCAGCGCCGCGGGCAAGAACGTCGTCGCGAGCAGCACGGCCACGGCGACGACGATCAACCCGCCGACGCCCACCGACCGGGTCTCAGTGAGCGGCGTCAAAATCAGCGCCGCGAATCCAACCACGACCGTCAGGCCAGACGTCACGACGGCCGAGCCGGCGGTCTGAATGGTGCGCGCGGCGGCGTCGAGGGGGGCGAGGCCGCGGTTCAATTCTTCGCGAAACCGCGTGACGATGAGCAGCGAGTAGTCGATGCCGACGCCAAGGCCCACCATCGTCGTGATGTTCAGGACGAACACCGACATCGTCTGGAACTGCGCGGCGACCGCGACGATGCCGAGCGCGATCGTGATCGCGAGAATGCCGACGATGATCGGCAGCGTTGCTGCGACCAGTGCGCCGAACGCGAGCACCAGGACAGCGAGCGTCAGCGGCAACGCCCGCTCCTCGCCGCGCCGGGTGTCCTCGCCGCTGATCGTGCGGACGTCGTAGTCGAGCGCCGGATTTCCCGTCACCATCACGTCGAATCCAGCGGCGCGGGGCAGGCGGTCGAGCGCGCCCGTCACCGTCTCGCGCAGATCCGGCACGACGGTATGGCTCACGTCACGCGTACTCGCGGGCGTCAGCGCAGCGATCAGAAACGTCGTATGGCGGTCGTGACTGACGAACGTGGATTCACCGATCGTGCGGACGGAAACGACCTGGCTGATGTAGGGCTGGCGCGCGAGGGCCGCGGAGATCGAATCGAGCACGGTGACGAAACGCGGATGCGTATACCGCACCGGCCCGTGTACCACGATCGCGACGTACTCGGCGATCGGGTTTGGAAAGGCTTCGCGAATGAGCTGTGATGCCCGAGCGGATTCGGTCTGCTCGACGGTCGTGCCGCGCACGGCCAGCACGCGCTGCACGTGCGCGGCTTTGGGTACGAACAACAATGCGAGGATCGCCCACGCGGCGATGACCCAGACGCGCCAGCGGACGAGCTGTCTCGCGGGTAATGCGATCACCTATGATCCAAGCACATGCGGGCCACAATCATAGGGACGTGCAGAGTGCAAAGCTAGCGGCGCGACCTCCGATCTTCGCATATTGCGCGCATGGTGGAGCGCAGACTCACCGGAATGATCACCGCCGCTGCGGTGCTCATCCTTCTCTTTGTTTTCTGGGACGCGTTTCGGCCGGCCGCGCGCGTCGTGCCGGATGCGACGTCCCATGAGCCGCTCCGCATCGCAGAGCCGCCGCCGATTCCTCCGCCCAATCCCGCTGTCCAGACGGCACCGACGGGGACCACGACTTCGCAGGGCGGCGACGTACCGCCGCCGCCGCCGGTGGGCCCCGATGGCCGCGAGCTCACCTACATCGATCTCCTCGCCCGGTCGGAGACACGCCGGCGGATTCGGGCGAGCGGAAACTCGACGTACCTGAGCGAGATGTTGGAAGCGAGCGGCGATTCCATGCTGCGGCGGTGGGAAAATCGGACGACGTCGCCCGTGCGCGTGTGGTTCGCCCCCACCCATGCCGCGAATTTCCAGCCCGCATTTCTCGATCAGATCCGCAGCAGCTTCGCGACGTGGACCAACGCCGGCGTGCCGGTGCGATTCGACTTCACCACGGATTCATCGGACGCCGAAGTCGTCGTCAAATGGCGGATCCAGTTCGAAATCCAACGGACCGGCCAGACGGACGTCACCTGGGATCAGGACGGCCGCATCCAGAGCGCGGTGATCACCCTCGCGACCTTCGATCCCGACGGCCGGCCCATGACTCCCGAAGACGTGCGCATCGTCGCCACCCACGAGATCGGCCACGCCCTCGGCCTCGACCACTCGAAGGACTCGACCGACATGATGTTCCCGATGACCCGGGTGCGCGATCTCTCGGACCGCGACGTCCGCACGGTATTGCTATTGTATCAGCTGACGCCGGGGAGTTTGCGCTGAGTCCTCGCCACATCACCTCGTTCCTGAGTCACACCGCGCCGTCGGCTTCGCTGGCGCAAAACCTCGACACGCGTGTGCGTGAAGCCGAGCTGATCGAGAAGCTCGCCGGAGGGGCGGTGCGCTGTTTTGCGTGCGGCCACCGCTGCCTCGTGAAGCCGGATCGGCGGGGCATCTGCAAGGTGCGCTTCAATAAGGAAGGAACGCTCTATGCGCCCGCCGGATATGTTGCGGCGCTGCAGTGTGATCCGACCGAAAAGAAGCCCTTCTTTCACTGTCTACCGGGCAGCGACACGTTGACCTTCGGGATGCTGGGCTGCGACTTCCACTGCGGGTATTGCCAGAATTGGCTGACGTCCCAGGCGCTGCGCGACCAGTCGGCCGGCGTCATGCCCGCCGATGTCACGCCGGACGCGCTGGTTGCACTGGCACTGCGGCAAGGCGCGCGGATGGTCGGCTCTTCCTACAATGAGCCGCTCATCACGGCCGAATGGGCCGTGGACGTCTTCAAAGTGGCCCGGCCGGCCGGGCTCAAGACAGCGTTCATCTCGAACGGCAACGCGACGCCTGAGGTCCTGGACTACATCCGGCCATGGACGGATTGCTACAAGATCGACCTCAAGGCGATGGACGATCGGCGCTACCGTGAGCTGGGTGGCGTCCTCGAGCATGTCCTCGACGCCATCCGAATGGTGCACGAACGCGGCTTTTGGCTCGAGATCGTCACCCTGATCGTGCCGGGATTCAACGATGACGAGTCGCAGCTCACGCGCGCCGCGGAGCTGATCGCGTCAGTCTCACCGGAGATCCCCTGGCATGTCACGGCATTCCATAAGGATTACAGGATGATGGAGCCGGACAACACGTCCGCGGCCACCCTCCTGCAGGCGTGTGAGATCGGAACCCGGGCGGGCCTGCGATTCGTGTATGCCGGTAACCTGCCTGGCCGGGTCGGCCGGTGGGAACACACGTACTGTCCCGATTGCGGGGATAAGTTGATCGAGCGTCACGGCTACGTCATCAAACAGCAGCGCGTCGGACCCGACGGACGCTGCCCCTCCTGCAGCCGGCGGATTCCAGGCATTTGGTCGTAGCTCTGCTGCTTACGTTGGTGCAGAGCCCGGCGGTCGCGGCCTTCGATACCGCGGTGCTTGGCGGCATGCGGCGCGGCGTCTATCCGGGCGCCGCACTGATCGTCGGTCGACATGACACGATCCTGTACGCGCAGGGTTATGGCCACCTCACCTGGGGGAACGCGAGCCCATCAGTAAGCGTCGACAGCACATTTTGGGATGTCGCGTCTCTTACCAAAGTCGCCGCGACCACGCCGGCGCTGATGCTGCTGGTCGAGCAGGGAAAAGTCGTGCTCGATAGTCCCGTCGTCCGTTACATCCCGGAGTTCAATAGTCCTGGGACCGCGGGAATTACGGTGCGACACCTGCTGACGCACACGTCGGGGCTCAGGCCGACGCTGCCCCTGCGCGAGGCGCGCGACAGCGCCGCCGCGCTGCTGATGGTATTGACGACGGTCCCGGTCAGTCCACCCGGAACGCGCATGGTGTACTCGGATCTCAATGCGATTCTGTTGGGCGAGATCGTGCGTCGTGTGACCGGCCAGCCACTCGACGTTTTCGTCACGCACGCCGTCTATGCACCGCTCGGACTCGATCAGGAGATGTTGTTTCGGCCATCCAAGAAGCTCGAGAAGCGGACCGCACCCACGAACCTCTGGCACGGCCATCCGATCGCGGGCGTCGTCAATGACCCGAGCGCCGGCAGACTCGGCGGGGTTTCGGGAAACGCGGGATTGTTCGCGACCGCGCGCGCGCTCGCGCGCTTTGCGCAATTCATGCTGAATCAGGGCGCGCTCCCCGGTCGCCCGCGGATTTTGAAGAAGGAAACGGTTGAGGAGTTCACGCGGGTTGCGGTGCCCGCTCGCCGCGGCGTCAGCGCGCGCACGCTCGGCTGGGAAGCGTTGCCGACCGGCGAAGAAACATCGAGCGCGGGGAAATTATTCGGGCCTCACAGCTACGGGCACACGGGTTGGACCGGGACTTCGCTCTGGATCGATCCCGACCGTGATGTGTTCGTACTGTTGCTGACCAATCGCGCGTTCGATCCACGAGTCCGTGGATCATTCACAAAGCTGAAAACGGTGCGCGGCGAGGTGGCCGACGCCGCCGCGCGCGCCATCGATGGCCTCGCGCGCTGAGGCCGCGCAGCCGACGCTGATCTACGACGGCGAATGTGGCGTGTGCCGGAAGGCGGTGACGCTGCTGCTTCGCTGGGACCGGGAACACGTGCTCCGCTTCGTGCCGTTCCAGGACGGACCCGGCGTCGCGCGTTTTGGAATCGCCCTTCCGGCGCTCGCGGCCGCGATGCATGTGATTTTGCCGAGTGGCGCGGTCTATGCCGGCGCGGACGCCGTTCCCGAGCTGCTCCGGTTGTTGCCAGGCAAGCGCTGGTTAGCGGTGCCGTTTCGAATCCCCGGGGTATTGCCACTCGCCCGCCGGATCTACGCCTGGATCGCGCTGCGGCGGCACTGTCTGGTGCGGGGAATCCCGGCTCGCTAGGTTCGCTGATGGGAGAGAACGCGTCGTGACGACTGCCGTACTGAACGCTGAAACGATCCGCCAGGCGCTTCGCCAGGTGAAAGATCCCGAGCTCGATCTCAATATCATCGACCTCGGGCTCGTCTACGACGTCGAAGTCGATGATGGTCTGGTTCGCGTCACGATGACCTTGACGTCACCGGGCTGCCCGGCCGGGCCGATGATCACGAACGACATCTACAAGGTCGTGCGCGCCATCGAGGGTGTGAAGGACGTCGACATCGATGTCGTCTGGGAGCCGTACTGGACGCCCGAGCGGATCGATCCGAAGATTCGCGCGATGATGGGGTTCTAGCGGACCGCTTGCAGCAGCGCATCGCCCAGCACAACGACCTGCCAACGACGGATGCCTTCCACTTTCTCGAGCGCGGCGCGCGTGAGCGGCTTCGCGCGGATTACCGACTCCAGCGTCGTTCTGCCCGCCAGCACGCCGGCCTCGATGCCCAGCTCGGCGGCGATGCGATTGCGAGCCGCCTTCGCCTGCTCGAGCCGCGCAGCGAATCCGGGATCTTTCGGCAGCCTCGGCCGGCGCACCACGCTCGGCAGCTCCGCCTCGCGTAGTGCCTTCGCGCGCGCGACCGCATCGAGTAAGGCCTCGCCGTGGCGACGCGCCAGCGAGCCTGGTAGGTCCTTGATGTGAGTGAGATCGGCACGCGTCGCCGGCAGCGCGCGACTCACGCCAAGCAACGCGTCGTTGCCGATGATGCGAAAGGGCGCCTTGTCTTCTTTCTCAGCGACAGTCTCCCGCCAGCGATGCAACAGTCGAAGCGCAGCAAGGCTTCGCGGAGCCAGTCCTTTCGCGCCTTTTAGCCTCAGATACGTCTCCTCGTCCCCACCACCCGCCGGCCCGGTCCAACCAAGCGACTCGAGCTGCGTGAATTCCTCCCGCGCCCATTCCAAACGGCCCAAGGCCTTCAGCCGCTGCTCCAGCGCGTCGCGCAGCGCGAGCAAAAACTGGGTATCGGCGGCGGCGTACGCGAGCATCGATGGCGTCAGGGGCCTGATCGACCAGTCGGCCTTTTGGTGTTCCTTGTCGAGCTTCACACCCAGGTATTTCTCCAACAGGGCGGCGAGCCCGATCGCCGGTTCGCCGGCGAGTTGAGCCGCGATGCGCGTGTCGAACAGATGCGTCGCCCGGAAGCCGTAGTCGCGGTCCAGGACGCGCAGGTCGTAATCGGCGTCGTGGAACGTCTTCTCGACGAGCGGATCCGCGAGCAGCGCTCCGAAGGGCGCGAGGTCGCCCGCGGAAATGACGACGGGATCGATCAGCGCCGTCTGCGTCGGACTCGAGATCTGCAGCAGGTAGATGCGGTCGCGATAACGATGGAAGCTCGCGGCCTCCGTATCGACCCCGACACGGGCCTCGCGCCGCACGGCGTTGCTGAAAGCAGCGAGCTCGGGCGCGGTATCGATGTACAGCGGCGCGCTCACTCCGGCTTTCCTAGCGCCTCCAGCCCGGCGGCGATCTCTTCCAGCGCCTTGGCTAACGTTCGGTAGAACTCGGGATCGGGAGCTTGCGGCGCCCCGCCCAGAGGATCGCCCGCGCATTTGCGGGCGGCACGTGCCGCATGACGGATATAATCAGTAGCAACTCGCATGGATCGCTCCGCAGCGTTCGCCACAAAGATACGCGACGCGTTCGCCGCGCGCAGTCTTGGCTACTGGCCAACACCGCTCGAGGCCGAGCCCGGGCTTGCTCGGGCGTTGGGACTCGAGGCGCTCTGGCTCAAGCGCGAAGATCGGGCCGGCGGAAACAAGGTTCGTGGACTCGAGTTCGTATTCGCCGGGGTGCCGCCGCGCTCGACCTTCGTGACGGTCGGTGGCAGCGGCTCGACGCACTGTCTCTCGACGGCGCGTCTTGCCCGCGCTGAAGGTCATCGAACGGCGGTCGCCGTGTTCGCGCAGCCCGAGACGGAGGAGAGCCGCCGCATCGCCGCGCGAACCGCCGAGACTGCGGACGTCGTCATAGCCGCGCGCCACGTGCTCGCCTTGCCATGGGCTGTAGTCCGCGCGTGGCGTGCGGCACGGCGGCTTGGCGCGGCGCGACCGCGCTGGATTCCTGGTGGCGCAGCCGAGCCGCGCGCCGTGCTGGGACATTTGCTGGCGGCGCTCGAGTTGGAGCACCAGCTCGACGCACCGCCGGACGCCATCGTCGTCCCACTCGGCACCGGAGGTACGGCGGCGGGCATCGCACTGGGCGTCGCGTGGTTGGGATGGCCGACCACGGTGATTGGCGCGCGAGTCGCGCCGCTACTCGTGGCGAACCGCTGGCGCACGCTGCGACTCGCGCGGCGCGCCGTGACCTTGCTCCGGCGGGCGGGCATCGCGTGGCTCGTGCCGCAATCGGCTGTTCGCGTGCGTGTGGTGAATGTGATGGGAGCGGGATACGGCTATCCCACGCGGGAGGGCGAGCTGGCGCGCGCGCTCGCGGCCGATCATAACGTGCGACTCGATCCGACGTACGGAGCGAAAGCGTTCAGCAGTCTGATGTCGCGCAGGGCACAGATGCGGAGGGCGATTTTTTGGCACACGTTCCCGTCTTACTGATTCACGGATTTCCCTTCGATCACTTCCTGTGGCGGCATCAGCTCGCCGCGTTGTCCGATCGCGACTGTCTCGCGCCCGACTTGCGGGGCGCCGGTGCTAATCGCGCCGAGCAAGACACCGAGTTCTCCATGGCCGCCTACGCGAGCGACCTTCTACAGGAGCTCGACCGCGCGAAGATCGCGCGCGCGGTGATCTGCGGGCTGTCGATGGGTGGCTACGTCGCGTTCGAGCTACTACGTCGCGCTCCCGAGCGGGTACACGCCCTCGTGTTGTGCAACACAAAAGCCGAGGCTGATTCACCGGAGGCCAGGCGCGGCCGGGATGCGCTTGCCGCACGGGCCGAGCGGGACGGAGCGCGCGCCGTCGCAGTCGAGCTGGTGCCGAGGCTGCTAGCCCGCGGCACGTACGAAGGAAGGCTCGACATTGTACGCGAAGTGAGCGACATGATCGCCCGTCAGTCTGTGCCCGGCATCGTCGGCGCGCTGCACGCGCTGCGCGATCGACCGGATTCGACCGCGCTGCTCCGGGAGATCCGAGTTCCGGTCCTCGTGGTCGCGGGCGATGACGATCAGATAGCGCCGGCTCCGCTCATGCGTGAGATGGCGCGGCGGATTTCGGGGGCGCGGTTTGCGGTTGTCGCCGGCGCGGGCCACGTCTCACCACTGGAGCAGCCTGAGGCCGTGAGCCGGCTGTTGCGCGATTTTCTCAGCGAAGTCGGCTAGGAGCCCTTCCGCTGCGGTTTGCCGGGCGGGTTCTCGCTCTGGAAAACATCGCGATTCTTCGCGATGTAATCCTTCCATTGTGGAGGGACATCTTCTTCCGGGAAAATCGCCGTGACAGGGCACTCGGGTTCACAGGCGCCGCAATCGATGCACTCGTCGGGATGGATGTACAGCATGTCCGGGCCCTCGTAGATGCAGTCGACCGGACAGACATCCACGCAGGACCGGTCTTTGACGTTGACGCAGGGCTCAGCGATGATGTACGGCATTCCCTCTCCTGAGTGGAAAGCGAGGCCGATCGGGCGGCGAATGGCAAACCTAGACTGAGAGTTAGCTCAGTCAAGGGACCCTTCAGAATCTCCGATACTTGCAGGTATCGCGGATCGCGCCTTCGCAGGCTCCGGAACTTGCGCCACTGGTCCCGACAGGTATCGTGGATACTCGTGGGAATCGTTCATCAGCGACGCAAAGCGGAGACGCGGGCGCTTCTCGTCACCGCCGGGCTCGAGCTGTTCGCCGAGCGGGGCTTTGAAATCGCGACACTCGATGAAGTCGCCCTCGCCGCCGGGTTCACGAAGGGTGCGATCTACCGGCACTTTCCCTCTAAGGGCGCGTTCTTGCTGGCGCTCTTCGAGCAGTACGCCGCGGTCGCGCGCGCGGGCTCGGGTGCGCGTCAGGCGCCTTGGTTCATTCCACTCACCGTTCAGTTTGCCGCTCAGGCGACGCGCGATCCGCTGCTTCGGCGCCGGCTCGCTACCGTTCTCTCCGAGGCCCCTGAAGGCGCAACTGCCGAAGGTCAGCTCCTGAAAGCACTGGCGCGCATATGGCCCGCATGATCGATCTGAGTCACGAGATCGAGGATGGCATGGTCACCTACGGCGGCCTGCCATCGCCAACCATTAGCGACTGGCTCAGTCGCGACGCGTCGAGTGCGCGCTACGCTCCCGGTACGACTTTCCAGATCGGCAAGATCGACCTGCTCGCCAACACCGGCACGTACATCGACGCGCCATTCCACCGATACCCGGAAGGGCGCGATATCGCGGGATACGAGCTTGAGGCCGTGGCGGACTTGCCTGGTGTGCTCATTCGCGCGAGCGGTCCTGGTCGCCCGATCAACGCCGCTCGATTTCAGGGGCGCGAGCTGAAAGGGAAGGCGGTGCTCGTTCACACCGGTTGGGACAAGCACTGGCGCACCGATACCTACTCGGCCGGCCAACACCCCTTTGTTATCAAAGACGCGGCTGAGTACCTGGCGAAGTCGGGCGCGGCCTTGGTCGGGATCGATTCGCTCAACATCGACGATGACAAGGACGGCAGCCGCCCGGCCCACACCATCCTGCTCGGCGCCGGCATCGCGATCGTCGAGCACATGACCAACCTGGGCGCGCTGCCGGAGCGCAGCTTCCGGTTCTTCGCAGTCCCGCCGCGCATCAAGGGGATGGGCAGCTTTCCCGTGCGCGCCTTCGCGATCGCGTCGCGCGAGTAGAGTGTTACTCGCCCCGCAGGTTCGTAAGCAGACTACCTTGACGGCTTTCGTCTACTCAGGTATATCACGACCCATGCGCACGTCGCTTCATCGCCGGCATCACCATCATCACTCGGTCCACGGGGGATAGCCGGAGGCGCATAAGTCTTGAATCACGATCGACGCCGGCTTCCCAAGAGCCGGCGTCGTGCGTTTGGGGCGGCGCTGTCTCTTCGGGGAGTTCCGGCTCGGTGAACTTGGAGCCGATGAAATGAACACAACCGCCATGCCCTTCCGTCTTGGCCTCCCCAAAGGCCGGATGGAGAATAGCGTCCTGACACTGCTCGCCGACGCGGGCATTCGCGTGCGGCCCAGCGCGCGGGGCTATCGCCCGGACATCTCGCTGCCGGGAGCCGAAGCGAAACTGCTCAAGCCGCAGAACATCGTGGAAATGCTGGCGCTCGGCAGCCGCGATGTCGGGTTTGCCGGGGCCGACTGGGTTGCCGAGCTCGCCGTGGATGTCGTCGAGCTGCTCGATACGGGACTCGATCCCGTGCAGCTCGTCGTCGCCGCTCCGGCCGCACTGCTCGACAATGGCCGACTTCCTGCTCGGCGCCTCGTGATCGCCTCCGAGTACGAACGGCTGACGCGCCGCTGGATCGACGCGCGTGCAGTCCGTGCCGAGTTCGTGCGCTCGTACGGCGCGACAGAAGTGTTCCCGCCTGAAGATGCCGACGTGATCGTCGACAACACCGCGACCGGGGCGACGCTCGAGGCGAACGGTCTGACGATCGTGGACGTGCTCATGCGCTCCTCCACGCGCCTGTATGCGAACCGCGCGGCTTTCGAAGATCCCAGGCGGCGCCGCTACATCGACGATCTCGTCCTGCTGATCAACTCGGTGCTCGAAGCACGGCGGCGCGTCATGCTGGAAGTGAACGCGTCCGCCGCGTGTCTCGATGCCGTCGTCTCGGTGTTGCCATCGATGCGGCAGGCAACCGTCGCGCCGTTGTTCGGCAACGGCGGCTATGCGGTGAAGGCCGCGGTGCCGCGCGAGCTGCTGCCGCAGGTCATTCCCGCGGTCAAAGCCGCCGGTGGCACCGATGTCGTAGTCTCCACGCTGTCGCAGATCGTGCCATGAGCGTGCTTCGCCTCAACAGCAATGAAGGGCCTCGAGCACCTCAGGCCCTGCTCGCCGAGCTGGCGGCGCTGGATCCGGAGCTGCTGCGCCGCTACCCCGAGGCCACGGCAGTCGAGACCGCGCTCGCTGCCCGCGTCGGTGTGACCCCGGACCGCGTCGTCGTCACGGCCGGCGCCGACGAAGCGCTCGATCGCATCTACCGAGCGTACGCGGGACCCGGTCGCCCGGTGCTGCTGCCCGAGCCGACGTTCGACATGTTGGAGCGCTTCGCCGAGCTCGCCGGTGCTCCTCTCGTGCGCGTGCCGTGGCGCACGGACGTGTTCCCCCTCGAAGCGATCCTCGCCCGCCTCGACAGACAGATCGCGCTCGTGGTCATCGTGTCGCCCAACAATCCGACAGGCGGCGTCGTCTCCCGGGATGACGTGCGGCGGATCGCGGCCGCGGTGCCGCAGGCCCTCGTGCTGCTCGATCAGGCCTACATCGAGTACGTGGACGAGGATATCGCGTCGCTCGCACTCGATCTCGGAAACGTGGTCGTCGTGCGCACGATGTCGAAGGCGTGGGGTCTCGCGGGCTGTCGCGTCGGCTATGCCGTCGGGACTCGGGAAGTGATCGCCGTGGTGCGCGCCGCCGGCGCCCCGTATCCCGTCGCCGGGCCATCGCTCGCGCTCGCGCTGTCCCAGTTGAGACGCGGCGACGCCGCGTTGCGGGCTCACGTGGCGCAGGTCCGCATGGAGCGGGCCAGCCTGCGACAACTTCTTTGTGCACGGGGCGTCGATGCTCGCGGCTCGCAGGCAAACTTCGTCTTCGCCGACTTTGGCCCGCGAGCGACGTTCGTCCGCGACGGGCTCGGCGCTCACGGGATTCTCGTGCGCGACTTCCCCGGTCGCGCGGGTCTCGAGACGAGCCTGCGCATTACGCTGCCGGGCGATCCCGCGGACTTCGAGCGGCTCACGCGCGCGCTCGAGGCGGTTCTCGCGCCCGAGGCGATCGTGTTCGATCTCGACGGTGTGCTCGCGGACGTCCGTGAGTCGCAGCGCGCGGCGATGATTGCCACCGCGGCGTCCTTTGGCGTGACGGTCAACATGGACGACATTGAGGCCGCGCTGCGCGCCGGTGACGCAACCAATGACTGGATCGTGACGCAGCGGCTCATCGCCGCCGGCGGCGGCACCGTTGAGCTCGCCAGCGTTACCACCCGCTACCAGGCGCTGTACCTCGGCGCGAACGGCTCTCCTGGGTTGCGCGAGCGCGAACGGTCGATCGTGCCACGCGAGGCGCTCGAGCGTCTCGCGCGGCGTCTCCCGCTCGCGGTCGTGACGGGTCGACCGCGCGACGAGGCGCGCTGGTTCCTCGCGCGCGAAGGCCTCGCCGGCCTGTTCCGCGCCACCGTCTGTATGGAGGACGCGGCGCGCAAACCCGATCCCGCGCCCGTGCGCCTCGCGCTCACACGACTGGGTGTGCGATCCGCCTGGATGGTGGGCAACACGCCCGACGACATTCGCGCCGCCACGGGGGCTTCCGTGGTCCCGCTGGGCATCGTCGCCCCCGGCGACGACCTGGTCGCGACGAGCGCCGCTCTGACCGAGGCGGGCGCCGCCCGCGTTCTCAACCAAATCACCGATCTCGAGGAGATGCTTTCATGAGCTCGCGCATTGCCAGCATCACGCGCGCTACGCGCGAGACGTCGATCCGCATGACCCTCGATCTCGATGGCACGGGCAAGACTGCAGTGAAGACCGGCATCGGGTTCCTCGACCATCTGCTCGACTCGCTCAGCCGCCATGCGCGCTTCGACCTGATGCTCACGTGCGAGGGGGACCTGCAGGTGGACGACCACCACACCGCCGAGGATTGCGGCCTCGCGCTGGGTGAGGCGCTGGATCGCGCGCTGGGAGAGCGGCGCGGGGTGAATCGCTTCGGATGGGCGCTCGCGCCGCTGGACGAGGCGCTCGCGCGGGCGGTGGTCGATCTCTCCGGCCGGCCCGTTGCGGACATCGCCTTGGACCTCCAGCGCGACACGATTGGTGAGCTCGCGTGCGAAAACATTCCGCACGTGCTGCGCTCGCTCGCGACTGCCGCCCGGATCACGCTGCACGTCGATGTGCTGAAAGGCGAAAACGATCATCATCGCGCCGAAGCGGCGTTCAAGGCGACCGCGCTCGCGCTGCGGCAGGCTGTCGCGCTGTCCGGCTTCGACGACGTCCCATCCACCAAGGGCACACTCGGAGCGGCTAGTCGTGAGTGACGTCGTGATCGTGGACTCGGGGGTCGCGAACCTCGCATCGATCGCCGGGGCGCTGCAGCGGCTCGGGGCGACTGCCGTGATCAGCGCGGATCCCGCCGTCGTGCGCGAGGCGGAGCGACTCGTGCTCCCGGGCGTTGGCGCGTTTGGCGCCGGCATGGCGGCGCTCCGCAGCCGCGGCCTCGACGCCGTGATTCCCGAGCTCGCCTCGCGCGGCATGCCGATTCTCGGGATCTGTCTCGGCATGCAGCTTTTGTTTGAGGGGAGCGAAGAATCGCCCGAGTCTCGCGGACTCGGTGTGATCGCGGGAACGTGCCGCCGGCTGCCTCCCAACGTCCGGATCCCTCACCTGGGGTGGAACCAGGTGAGCGTCGAACCAGGCGCACGCTTCGTGACCGATGGTGTGGCCGCGTTCGCAAACTCCTATGCGCTGCGGGAGCGGCCGGATGGCTGGACTGCCGCCTGGACCACGCACGGCGTTCCCTTCGTCGCCGCGCTCGAGCGCCAGAGTGTGCTCGCGTGCCAGTTTCACCCCGAGCTGTCGGGTAGCTATGGCGCCGCCTTGCTCGAGCGCTGGCTGACGGGACGAACGGCTCCCGCCGTGGCTGCCGCGACTGCGACGTCACGGTTGCGGCCCCGCCTGATTCCGTGTCTCGACGTGCGGGACGGCCGTGTGGTGAAAGGCGTGCGTTTCCAGGATCTGCGTGACGCGGGCGACCCCGCCGAGCAGGCGGAGCGCTACGAAGCGCAGGGCGCTGACGAAATCGTCATCCTCGATGTCGCGGCGTCCGCCGCGGGCCGCGGCACCCAGCTCGACACCGTGCGCCGCGTGCGCGCCGCGATCGGCATTCCGCTGACCGTGGGCGGAGGCATTCGCAGCGTGAGCGATGCGCGAGCACTGCTCGAGGCCGGCGCGGACAAGGTGAGCGTCAACACGGCCGCGGTACGAAATCCAGCGTTGCTGACCGAGCTCGCGCGGGCGTTCGGGTGTCAGTGCGTCGTGCTGGCGATCGACGCGCGGCGCGCCGCGGAGCGCTGGGAGGTCCTGGTGCTGGGCGGCCGGGAGACCGCGCGGCCCGACGCGGTTGCGTGGGCGCGCGAAGGCGAACGGCTCGGCGCCGGCGAAATCCTGCTCACGAGCTGGGATCGCGACGGTACGCGCACCGGGCACGACCTCGAGTTGCTGCGCGCGGTGTCGGCGGCGGTGCGCATTCCCGTCGTCGCGTCCGGCGGCGTCGGGACGCGCGAGCACGTTGCCGCGGCATTCGCCGCGGGCGCGGACGCCGTGCTGGCGGCCTCGGTCTTTCACGACGGCGACGACACGGTGGACGGGATCAAGGCGGACCTGGCCGGCCGCGGGATCGAGGTGCGGCGATGATCGTGCCGAGCATCGACATCATGCGGGGCCGCGCCGTGCAGCTGCGGCGCGGCAGGGAGTTCGTGCTGGACGGGGGCGACCCGGTCGAGCGTCTGGAGCAGTTCTCGGTCGCCGGCGAAGTGGCCGTTGTGGACCTCGACGCCGCACTCGGTCAGGGCTCGAACGCCGAGCTGATCGAGAGCCTGGTGCGGCGGGCGCCGTGCCGCGTTGGCGGGGGCATTCGCGACCTCGACGCCGCTCGGCGCTGGCTCGATGCGGGCGCGACGCAGGTGATGATCGGCACCGCCGCGACACCGGGATTCTGCAGCGCGTTGCCGCGCGAACGGGTCATCGCGGCGGTGGATGCCGAACGCGGCGCGGTTGTCGTGGACGGGTGGCGCACCTCGACCGGCATCCCGGTGCTCGGGCGCGTGCGCGAGCTGGCACCGCTCGTTGGCGGCTTCCTCTTCACGCAAGTGGACAAGGAAGGAGCGATGGGCGGGTTCGATCGGGCGGCGGTGGATACCGTCGTGCGCGCCGCGGCGGGTGTGCGCGTCACGGCGGCGGGCGGGATTACCACCGCGGCTGAAATTGCCGAGCTCGATGCGCTGGGAGCCGATGCGCAGGTGGGCATGGCGCTGTACACCGGCCTGCTGTCGCTCGGCGACGCCGTCGCCGCACCCCTGGCAAAGCCGATCGCGTACGACCTCTGGCCCACGGTCGTCTGCGACGAAGCGGGCCGCGCGCTCGGGCTGGTCTGGAGCACGCGGGAATCGCTTGCGCGCGCGGTCGCGGAGCGGCGCGGCATCTATTGGTCGCGCTCGCGGCAAGCGATTTGGGAGAAAGGCGCAACCTCGGGAAACAGGCAGCAGCTGGTGCGTGTGGATCTCGATTGTGATCGCGACACGCTGCGCTTCACCGTGCGGCAGTCGGGTGCGGGCTTCTGCCACCTGAATCGCCGCTCGTGCTGGCCCTCCGACTTCGATCTGGCCGAGCTGGAGCTTGCGCTCGCGGATCGCAAGCGCCGGCCGATTGCCGGTTCGGGAACCACGAAGCTATTGGCGGATCCCGCGCTGCTTGCGGCGAAGCTGCGTGAAGAAGCGGAGGAGCTCGCGCAGGCCGAGTCGTCGCAGGATGTCGTGCGCGAGACTGCCGACGTGCTCTACATGGCGCTCGTGACGTTGACACGTGGTGGCGGAACCCTGGCCGACGTCCGCGCCGAGCTCGCCCGCCGGCATCGCGCGGTCAGTCGTCGTCCGATGGTGGGGAAAACGTGAGCGCGCGGCTGTTGCTGCAGCGCAGCGTGGCCGAGCTGGTAAGCCGGCGCAACGGTGTCGTCCCCGCCGAGGCCTTTGCGGTGGCGGCGCCGATCGTGGAGTCCGTTCGTCTGGGCGGCGCAGCGGCGCTGCGCGAACACGCCGAGCGCTTCGGCGACCTGCCGCGCGGCGGGGCATTGTTTCTCGAACGCGGCATGCTCACGCGAGCACTCGACGGCCTGCCCGCCGTGGATCGCGCACGCCTCGAGCGCGTCACGGAGCGGATTCGATCGTTTGCCGAGGCCCAACGGCGGGCGCTCGACAGCGTCACGGTCACGGTGCCAGGCGGCACGGCTGGTCACTGGATCGCGCCGCTTGAGCGAGCCGGCTGTTACGCGCCGGGCGGCCGGTATCCGTTGCCCTCATCCGTCCTCATGACGGCGGTGACAGCAAGAACCGCCGGCGTCGAGCAGATCTGGGTGGCGAGCGCCAAGCCGCAGCCGATCACACTGGCCGCCGCGGCGCTCGCCGGCGCCGACGGCGTCCTCGCCGCGGGTGGAGCCCAGGCGATCGCGGCGCTCGCTTTCGGTGCGGGTCCGGTTCCTCCGTGCGACGTGGTCGTGGGTCCCGGCAACCGCTACGTCACCGCGGCCAAGCAGCTCGTCTCGGGACGCGTGGCGATCGACCTGCTTGCCGGGCCATCGGAGCTCGTCGTCTTCGCGGACGGCAGCGCCGCTCCCGCGGCGATCGCGGCCGATCTGCTCGCGCAGGCAGAGCACGATGTGGATGCGGTGCCGATTCTGATCGCCTGCGACCCCGCGCTTCCCGACCGCGTCGAGGCGGAGCTCGGGCGTCAGCTGGCGGGGCTGCCGACCGCGGCAGTCGCCCGGGAGGCGCTCGCGAACGGCGGGGTTGTCCTTGTACCAACCGTAGAAGCGGGAATTGCGGCGTGCGACGCGCTCGCGCCCGAACACCTCGAGCTCTTACTGGACAATGCGGACCTGGTCGCGCCGCGCCTCGCGCATTTTGGTGCGTTGTTTATCGGCGGCGCCTCCGCGGAAGTGCTGGGCGACTACGGCGCCGGACCGAATCACGTCCTGCCGACGGGCGGCACCGCGCGGTCAACCGGGGGGCTGTCGGTCTACACGTTCCTGCGTGTGCGCACCTGGCTGCGCATCGATGACGGTGCCGCGGCGCGGCCGCTCGTCGAGGATGCCGCGTGGCTCGGCCGCGTGGAGGGGCTGGAAGGGCACGCCCGCTCCGCAGAGCGGAGACTAGACTAGGGCTCTAAGGTGCGGGCGATACCGCCAGCATCGGGTAATCAGAGCGCCGAAGCTTTTCCTCGCCGATTCCGCGCTCCCAATGGCCGGTTCCCGGGACATAGAACCATCTGGATGTCACCTCGAGACTCTTGTGGCGAACGACATCCTCGTTTGGCGAGATGAAGTCCCGGGTCGACTCCTCTGTCGCATTCACTCCGCTCCGACGGTCTCCCGCTTCTCCTGCTTCAGCGGTTCCCGCTTGCCCAGCGAGCGCTCGATCTCGCGCGTGATATGCATCGAGCAGAACTTCGGCCCGCACATCGCGCAAAACTCCGCGCTCTTGAAGTACTCGGCCGGTAAGGCTTCGTCGTGGAGCTCGCGCGCGCGCGCCGGATCCAGCGCCAGGCGGAACTGCTCGTTCCAGTCGAACGCATAACGAGCGCGGGATAGCGCATCGTCCCGCTCCGTCGCGCCGGGGCGACGCCGCGCGATGTTCGCCGCGTGCGCCGCGATCTTGTACGCGATCACGCCCTCACGCACTTCCTCCGCGTTCGGCAGGCCGAGGTGCTCTTTGCGCGTGACGTAGCACAGCATGTCCGCGCCGAACCAGCCGATCATCGCCGCGCCGATCGCCGAGGTGATGTGGTCGTAGCCGGGTGCGACGTCGGTGACGAGCGGGCCCAACGTATAGAACGGCGCCTCGTGACACAGCTCCTTCTCGAGCCGCACGTTCACTTCGATCTGATGCATCGGGATGTGGCCGGGCCCTTCGATCATGACCTGCACATCCTGCTTCCACGCCCGCTCGGTCAGCTCTCCTAACACCGTCAGCTCGGCGAGCTGCGCCTTGTCGGTTGCATCCGCAATCGACCCCGGCCTGAGCCCGTCGCCCAGGGAAAGCGTCACGTCATACTCGCGCGCGATGTCGAGCAGCCGGTCGTAGTGCTCGTACAGCGGATTCTGCTTGCCGTGCTGCGTCATCCAGTACGCCATCAACGATCCGCCGCGGCTCACGATCCCGGTGACGCGGCCGAGTGCCAGGCCGACGTGCTCGCGCAGAATCCCGGCGTGGACCGTGATGTAGTCGACGCCCTGCTTTGCCTGGTGCTCGATGTTGGCGAGCAGATCGTCGGCGGTCAGCTTGGTGACATCCCCGGCCGTCTCGATCGCTTGATACACCGGCACCGTTCCGATCGGAACGGGCGACGCGGCGATGATCGCTTCGCGAATGGCGTCGATGTTGCCGCCGGTCGAGAGATCCATCACCGTGTCCGCGCCGTAATGAACGGCGTGGTGCAATTTCTCGAGCTCGCCGTCGATATCGGACTCGACGGCAGAGTTGCCGATGTTGGCGTTGATCTTCACGCTGGCGACCTTCCCGATCGCCATCGGATCGAGGCGCTGCTTCAGGTGATTGACGTTGGCGGGAATGATCAGCCGGCCGATCGCGACTTCATCCCGAATCGCGTCCACGGGCAGCGATTCCCGCTCGGCGACGCGCTGCATCTCGGGAGTAGTGGTGCCCTGGCGGGCGAAGAACATCTGCGTGCGACAAGTCATGCGGAGCTCCCTTCGCCGGTACGAACCGGATCAGGTTCTAAGGGTGTGTTCTCAGCCGGCGGGACGTTCCGCAGGCACCCCTGTCAATGGCCGGAATGTAACCTGGATTACACTTCGCGCGGGCGTGGCGGTCCGTAACGCTCGTCAGGCTTGTGGTTCTTCTCCCACTCAGCCCGGTAGGCAAACGGGTCAAGGCCGCTTGGCTGGTCGATAGCGAGGATACCATCCAGATGATCGAGCTCATGCTGCAGCAGCTCGGCCATAGGACCTTCGAGATCCATCGTGACGATCTTCCCCTTCATATCCGTGTAACGCAGAGTGGCACGGTAGGCGCGCGTGACGCGCACCAGGAGGTTCGGGAAGGAGAAGCAGTCGTCCCACACATGGAAGTCTTCCGCGCCAACGTCCGTGATCTCGGGATTGATCATGGTCGCGCGGAATTTCCCGATTTCCACGAGTACGACGCGGACCGGCGCGCCGATCTGCGGCGCGGCCAGGGCGCGACCCATGTTGTACTTCTTGCGGGCCGCGCGCAGCGTGTCGCGCAGGTCGTCGGAAAGCAGCCGCACAGCCGGGGACTTCGGGTCTTCCACCGGCGTGCAGCGGACCCGCAAGATCGGGTCACCGAGTTGTCGGATGCGTCGGGCAGCCATGGGCGCGCCAAGATTGCGCCTTTCTGGCCGTCGTGCAACTACCTCTAGCTACGGAGGCACTTAGGCCCTTAGTGTCTTAGTCTCTATGAGTTTAGCGGGCGTCGTCCTGGCAGCCGGTCGGTCCGCTCGGATGGGGTCCCCCAAAGCCCTGTTGGATTTTCTCGGCCTTCCTTTCGTTGTTCGCATTCTTCAGGCGCTCGAAGCCCTCGAGGTGAAGACCCGAGTCGTGGTCGTCGGGGCCGACGCGCCGCGAATCCTGCCGGTCTTGGCAGATCACGACTGCATGATCGTCGAGAATCCTGAGCCCGAAACGGGGCCCATCGCCTCGTTGCGTGGCGCCTTGCGCGCCTTGGAGCCCCTGCAACCAAGCGCCGTGCTGGTGTGGCCGGTCGATCTGCCCCACGTCCGGATCACCACCGTCGAGCGTATTCTCGAAGCGCATCGCCGGGGGGGTGGGGTGGTAGTCGTGCCGACGTTCGGCAAGCGTCGGGGGCATCCGGTGATCTGGGGCTCGAGCGTATTCGCCGAGCTGCTGGAGAGTCCGGAAGCCACCCGGCAAGGCGCCCGGGCGGTGCTGCAGGCGCATCAAGACGACGTCGTGAGCGTTGCGGTCGACGACCCGGCGGTCATCGACGCCGTCAACACACCGGACGACTACGAGCGACTGGTCCGGGAGTGGAACCGGGAGATTTACTGAGCCCTCCGCCTCCAGATCGGCAAAGCGGATCGGGAACAGTGTCGCCTCGAAGAATGGACTCCGACGGTCATGGTGTCACCACCCATCGAACGCCCTGGCCACGCCGTAGTCGATCCAATCCTTCATTGATATCCGCCAGCGGCAGCGTACCACTCACGATCGGGTCGAGCCGCAGCTTGCCTTCGCGCACCAACGTCATGATCTCCGGATACTCGCCAGCGCCGCATCCGATGCTGCCCGCGACCTCCAGCTCGTAGTACATCAGCCGCGCGGCCGATAGCGTGACGGGCTCGGCGGAGTAGCCGAGGACGCAGAGTCGGCCGCCGCGCTTCAACAGGCTGAAGGCGAGCTCGATCGTCTTGGGCGTCCCGATGGCTTCGAACGCGACGTCGACGCCACCATCGCTCAATGCGCGGACGGCTTTGTCCACGCGCGGGGTCACGGATGGGTTCACGGTCTCTGCCGCACCGAGCGTGCGCGCGATCTCGAGCCGCTGCTCGTTCAGATCGATCGCAATGACGTGCGCGCCAGAGACGGCGGCGCACTGCACGAGATTGAGTCCCACGCCGCCGCACCCCACGACGGCCACCGTATCGCCGACGCGGACACGGCCACGCCGCTTCACGGCGTGATACGGCGTCGACAGCGCGTCCGCGATCACGCACGCGTGCGACAGCGGTAACCCGTCCGGCACTGTGATCAGATCGCTGGCCGGCACGACCACGTATTCGGCGTAACCGCCGTCGATGTTATTGCCCAGCATCGTCAGTTGCGTACACAGATTCTCGCGCCCCGCGCGGCAGTACGCGCAGCGCCCGCATGACAGCACGGAAGGGACCAGCACGCGATCGCCGACCGCGTGCCCGTTCTTCCCGCCATTCACGACGGCGGGCGGCCCGAGCGCTTTCACGGTGCCCGCGACCTCGTGTCCGAGAATCAGCGGCGGCTTCTTGAATGTTTCGACGCCGTGATCGACATAGTGGAGATCGGTATGGCAGAGCCCGCACCCCGCTACCTGGATGAGCGCTTCACCGGCGCCGGCGACCGGCGTCGGGACGTCCGTCACGTCGAGCGGGCGGTGCGCGCCGTGAAACACGGCGGCTCTCATCGCTGATCTCCTTCGCGGCGTCGCGTGTAGATGACCTGAAACGCGCCGGACCGAACCAGCGGGCACGGCGCGCACGCGTCGGCGAAGTCTTCGGGTATGGCGGCGACGACTCGTACCTCGAATCCGACGGAGCGGTAGATGTCGCCGAGCTCGCGCGCTCGCGCGCGATCGGTGATGATCCGGCGCTGCCAGCCCACTTCAGGCCGGGACACTCGCGCGCTCCTGGGCCAGCCGGCGCAGCCGTCGCTGGCCGAGTAATGCGGCGCCCAGCGCCGCGGTGAACTGCGCCAGATCTCCTTCGGGGACGTGCACCACCGCGCCGGCGCCGAGCGCCGCGCGCACGACGTCGGCCATGCGGCTGAACCGGAGGATCCCGCCGATCAACGTGAACGGCGGCTCCATCCGCACGCGCTTCATGAGCTGTAATGAACGGTCGACGAGCGAGACAATCGCGCCGTGCATGATGTCGGCGGGGGCGGCGCCCTCAGACAGCTGGTTGATGACTTCCGATTCCGCAAAGACGGCGCAGACGCCGGAGATCGTAACGGGCGTCTTCGACGTGGCGACGAGCGGCCCGATCTCGTCCGTCGCGTAGCCCATGTAGCGCGCGGTCTTCTCGAGAAACGCGCCGGTGCCGGCCGCGCATTTGTCGTTGAGGCGGAAGCTTTGGACCTTGCCGTCCTCGCCGAGGCGACTCGCTTTCATCGTCTGCCCGCCGACGTCGAGGATCGTACGCGTGCCGGGAAACAGATGATTTGCGCCCGCGGCCGCCGCCGTGAGGTCGGTGACGGCGACGTCGCCTACGCCGGCCTGATGCCGGCCGAATCCTGTGGCAACGACGTAGGCGAGATCCGCGCGCTCGCAAGTCGCCGCCGCGGTCGCCCGGGCGAGCGCGCGATCGGCCGCCTCCGTGAGCCGGAAGCCGGTCGGCTCGATGCCGCGTCCCAGTATCGCGCCGTCTGCGGCGACGAGGACGGCTTTGGTGTACGTCGAGCCGATGTCGATGCCCGCGGTGCGGGTCATGCGGACAGGGGCTCGACGGAAGACGGGGCGGCGCGCGTGGCGATCACGCGGTCGAGGGCGAACAACGCGGCGCCAATCGCCCCCATGTAATGCGCTTCTTCACCCACATTCACCGTCAGCCCGAGTCGCCGATTGAGTGTGCTCACCATCGCGGCGTTGCGCGTCACGCCGCCGGTAAACGTGACTTCCGATTCGATGCCCACACGGCGCAGCAGGCCGATCGAGCGCGACGCGATCGATTCGTGCACGCCGAGCAGGATGTCTTCGATCTTCTTGCCCTTGCCGAGCCACGACAGCACTTCGGATTCCGCGAATACGGTACAGGTCGTCGTGATCTTCACCGGCCGCTCGCCGCGCAACGCCGTCGGGCCCAGCTCGGCGAGCGGCAGGTCGAGCGCTGTTGCGGCAGCGCCCAGAAAACGTCCGGTGCCGGCCGCGCATTTGTCGTTCATGCAGAAGTCGATGATCTCGCCGCCGGGCGATACGCGAATCGCCTTGGTGTCCTGGCCGCCCATGTCGAGCACGGTGCGTGTCCTGGGAAAGAGATGGACCGCGCCGCGCGCGTGACAGCTGATTTCCGTGACCTGCGTGTTCCCGAACGTGACCTTGTAGCGGCCGTATCCCGTACCCACGACGTACTCGATCTCCTCTTCGGCTAGCCCGCTGTCCTCGAGCGCCATGCGAAACGCCGTCTCGGCCGCGCGCATGACGTTGGCTCCCGTATCGGTGAGGGCGCGGCCCGTCACGACGCGCGCTGCGCTGACGATCACCGCTTTCGTTTGCGTCGAGCCGACGTCCACTCCCGCTGCGTAGGCCATCAAGCCTCCTGATGCTTTCGGGCGGCAAGGCCCTCGAAAAAGGCGTCGATGCGATTCTTCATCTGCGCTTCCGACACGACGCGACGGTCCATCAGATCCGATTCGATGAACAGGCTCGGCACGTCGCGCGTCGCCATGAGCGCGCGGCGCGTGTCGGCCAGACCGGTAGAGACCGTCCGACAGCTCTTGATGGGATGGAACACGACGCCGTCGGCGCTGTGCGTGTCGATCATTTCAGCGAGCGCAGGCGCCTGGAAAAACATGTTGTCCATGGCGTCGCGCACGCCGACGAGCACGCCGTGCGCCAGGCTCTCGATCGGGTGAGCAAGGTCGTAGCGGAACCCGAGGTGCGCGCCGCCGGAGGCGAACCGCAGGTAGGTGGAGTTCACGAACACGCCGCCCCAGTCGCTGAACAGCTCCGAAAACCGGCGGAAGATGGGATAGCACGGGACGCCGACAAAGATCAGCCGCCATTTCTCGTCGATCGGCGTGCCGATGTGCTGCTCGGCCTTCTGGCGCATCTCTTCGACGAGCTCCGTGAAGTACTGAGCGCCCTGGGCCGTCCCGCGGAATCCGTTGGCGACGCCCAGGAAGACCGTGCCGTCCGAGAGCGCGTTGAAAACCGCCGGCCGGCTGCGGTTCAGCTCGAGCACCTCGTGCCAGCCCGCACTCATGGTGTTTGCGTGTGCCATGTGCTCGCGCAGGCGGTCGATGTCAAAGCGCTTGCCGGAGACCTGCGCGCACAACGTGATCAGCTCGCGCAGCTGTGCCTCGACATAGCGGCGATCGCGTTCGAAGTCGACGGAGCCAGGAGTCGAGGCGAGGCCGGCGCCACGCGTGCCCGGAATGTCGAGCGTGAAGAGCGGCATGCCGTACATGCGCTGCCAGATTTCGCCCCACTTCACGTAGGTGTTGCAGGCGTTTGTGCACACGGCGAGCGCGGGCTTGGGGATCTTGCCCATCGGGTGCGCCCCGCCCCGCAGTTGCACGGCGACATCGGCTTTGACGTAGCCGCAGATGTCCGGCGAGTAGCCGTAGCTTTCGGCTTCATTGAGGTACTCGTGCGCGACGCGCCGCACGGCGGTCTGGAGCGAGTTGATCTCCGGAAAGACGACCGGAAAATCGAACACACGCAGGAGCTCGCACAGGCTGCCCATCACAAATACGTAGGCGGCGCCCTGGCCTCGCTCCGCGCCCGCCGTGAGTTGCTGGAACCACTCGCGGAAAAGCTGCGCGCCGTGCTCGACGCCGCGTCCAGTGAGCGTGGTCTCAGTCAAAGAGCAGGTTCTCCACGAACGTCTCTAGCTGAATCTCGAGCTGGTCGAAGCTGGACATGTTTTCTTCGAATTCGCTGACGAAATAGCGCACGCCGCGGCCATCCAAGGCGCGCGTGTGCACGACCAGCTCCTCGAGTCCGGGCTCGCACATCTTGGCGGCGAGCAGGATCGCGGCTTGCGCGTTGGCGGTGTCGAGCCGCTCGAGGAGCATCTTCTCTTTCGGCTTCCGGAGGTCGTGCTGGACCGGACTGTGGGCCGAGCGGTCGATGTAAGACGCGGCGAGAGCGAACAGCGGCTCACCGGTTACTGGGACATCGGACGTGAGCCAACGCAGGCCGATCAGCAGATCGTCGTCGACGACGTAGCAGGAGCGCGCAATGGCGCGCAGCAGATCGAGCGGCGGCTGCTCGCAAAAACCACCTTCCACGATGACGCGGATCTTGTCTTGTTTGGCGACGCGCCGGCGTTTCAGCTGCGGCAAGAGTGCCCGCAACAGCGCGTTGTGCTCTTGGCGGGGGATGAGCCCGGCGAGCGCAACGAGCACGTAGGCCTCATCCACCGGCAGGAGCCACGGCTGCTCGCGGCGGAGCGAGTACAGGCGCCGCAGCAGGGCGCGGTTCTCGTTGAACACGGCAATCGAGGCGTGCAACCCGTCGTCGGTGACGGGACGGCCGGCGATCTCGTGGCACAGGTCGCGGATCCGCGCGTATTCGTCGCGCAGATAGGTCGCCGCGAACGCGGAGTTGGGGTTTTGCGGCAGGTACAGGATGCGGCACGGATACGTGACGTTGCGACCCCACACGCCCGCCAGGTTTCGCGCGGCATCGCAGATCGGATGAGTGATGAACGCGTCGAGCTCGACGCCGTTCGCAAGCGCGAGCTCGAGCGACGTCTTGATGATGGAACACAGATACGATCCGAAGTGGGACTCGGCGTGCGCCGGCTCGAGCGGCGCGCCTCGCACCTTGAACGGCAAGAGGCCCGCGGCGTGCGCGATTTCCTCCGGGAAGTAGACCTGGAAGTGGCCGAGCACCTTGCCGCCGGCCTCGCGCCAGCGCCGCACTGTCGGAAAAGTCGCGTCCTCCACGAGATCGCGGGCGCGCGAAAGCACATCCTCGAGCGGCTGGCCGAGCCAGTCGGCGACGACGCTCTCGCGTGGCACCACCGCGGTCACGTGTTGCTCCAGGCGGGGGACCGCTTCTCGACGAACGCACGCAATCCTTCCACAGCGTCGCGCGTCTCCATCAATTCGTGCAAATAGATTTCGCCGGCGCGGCGCAGCGCACGATCGCGCACACCCGCAGTGGAAGTCCGCAGCGCGTGCTTCGCGGCCCGCAACGCCACCGCGCTGTGTCGCGCGATACGGCCGGCAAGCTCGTCGGCGGTCCGTTCGAGCGCTTCGTCCGGGACGAGGCGCGTCACGAACCCGCGTCGCTCCGCGTCGGCCGCTGACAGCGGGTCGCCCGTATAGATCGTCTCCGCGACGACGCCCCGAGGCAGTCGGTCCGGCAGGAGCACCACGGCCGCCGGTGGAAAGACGCCGAGCAAAATTTCCGGCTGGCCGAACGCCGCGCCCTCGGCCGCGACGATGATGTCGGAGGGCTGGATCAGCTCGAACCCGCCGCCCAGGCATTTGCCGCGCACGGCGGCGATGATCGGTAGCGGGAACGCCTCGAGTCGCGCCACCGTGGCGAGGAAGTCGGGGATCAAGGTGAGATGGTGTGGCGGAATGTGCTCGCCGACATCCGCGCCGGCCGAGAAGTGCTTGCCGCGTGCCGAGAGCACCAGTACGCGCAGGTCGGCGAGCTCGGCCAGCCCATCCAGTTCGCGGCGCACTGTGGCCAGCTCAGCGCGCCTGAGGATGTTGAGCGGCGGGTTGTCGAGAACCAGCCGGCCAATGCCGTTCGCGACCGTCGCTGTCACGCTCATGTCGGCATACTGCCGAGTAACTGTCCGCCGTCGACCGGGAGGACCGCGCCGGTGATGAAGCCGCTCGCGTCGTCACACAGGAACTGGACCGCGTGTGCCACGTCCGCCGCGTCGCCGCACCGGCCGAGTGGCGTCCGGTCGCGCGCGCGCGCGCGCAAGGCTTCCGGCAGCGCTCGCGTCATCGCGGTGTCGATGAACCCCGGCGCCACGACGTTGACCGTGACGCCGTCGCGGGCAAGCTCGAGCGCGAGCGATCGGGCGAGTCCAACGAGTCCCGCCTTTGCGGCGGCGTAGTTGGTCTGACCGAAGCTGCCGCGGATCCCGTTGATCGAGCTGATGAACACGATCCGGCCCACTGGGGAGCGACGCAGGGCCGGCAATGCTGCGCGCGCCGTATTGAAAGCGCCCGTGAGGTTCACAGCGACGACGTCGGCCCAAGACTGGTCATCCATCTTCCAACTCACCCGATCGCGCGTGATGCCGGCGGCGCAGATGACCCAATCCACGCCGCCGCGCTCGGCGATGACCGAGGCCAGCGCCTGCGAGGTGGCGGAGCTGTCGGCGACATCGGCTTCGCGCGCCCAGTGCGCCGCGCCGGGCCCGTCGGGAAAGGCGACATCGATTCCCGCGACCCAGGCCGTGCCCGCCAGGCGCTCGACGATCGCGCGGCCGATGCCCCGACCGGCGCCGGTTACGACAGCGGTGCGCCGCACGCGCCGCACCAATGGTGCTCGGCGGGGAGATTGCGGACGCCGCAGCGCGCGCACGATCGCACGGGCGCGCCCCACGGCGACTCAGTGGATTCGCCGCGCGCCGCTCGCTCGCGAAGCATCGCGTACCGCGGCGCGCGCTTTTCGACGAACGCCTGCATCCCCTCGACCGGCTCCCAGCTCGCATAGTGCAGCGCCAACCAATCCTGCGCGTGCCGCACGGTCGAATGCCAGACGAAGTCTTTCAGGAAATTCGTCTGCTGTTTCGTGTAGCGCGCGCATTCGGCAAACGAGTCGAGCAGCCGCCGCGCGACGTCGTTGACCTGGCCATCGAGCCGGCTGAGATCGATGCGATAGCCGTCTTCAGTGCGCTGCGCCTTGCGGATCTGATCGGCCGTCGCGTCCTCGATCCAGTCATCGCCGCGGCGCACCGACGGCGTCACCCAGTTGACGAGACCCCACGCGTGCGCCTGCGCGGCCGGAACGGGTTCGTTGAGGAACAGCATCTCCCGCGCGCGCTTGTCGCCGACGACGAGCGGCAGCCATTGCGTCGCGCCGCCACACGCGACGGACCCGACGTGCGTACCCACCTGCTTGAGGTAGGCGTGTTGCGCCATGACCGAGAGGTCGCACGCGAGCTGGCTCTCATTGCCGCCGCCGACCGCCATGCCGTTGATTCGCGCGATCACGGGCTTGCCCGTGTTGAGAATGCTTTCGATGTACGCGCGGAACAGCGCCATGTACTTCCAGTAGTCTCGCGGCGTCGGCACGTACGCGGCGGCGTATTCCTTCACATCGCCGCCGGTGCAGAACGCGCGGTCACCCGAACCCGTGAGGACAATGACGCCGACGGCATCGTCGAACGTCGCGTCGCGAAAAGCGCTTGCCAGCTCCTCGAGCGCGGTCGTGGAATAGGCGTTGTAATTGGCGGGGCGGTTGATCGTGATGCGGGCGATGCCGTCGCCCTTCGTGTAGAGAATGTCGCGGAAGTCGAACGTCTCGGCGGGGCGCGAGCCGAACGCTCGGCCCGTGGATGCGGCGACTGTAGTGGCGGTCATGGCGGCGTGAGTCCTTCGACGAGGTGATCGGCGAAATGGGCGCCGAGCTCGGCCGGTCCGGTGGCGCCGTCGGGCGGCGGCCGGTACCAGCGCACGATCCAGTTGATCGCACCGAGCGCAGCGAAGATGGCCAGCTTCGGATCGACGGCCCGGAATTCACCGCGGCGCACGCCCTCTTCCACGATCCCGCGCAGCGCGCGCTCGTAGCGATCGCGCTCGGCGATCACTTCGGCGCGCCGCCGCGGCGAAAGCGCGGTGACCTCGAGCGCGAGCGCCGAGCCCTCCAGCGTGTCGGTCATGACGCGGACGTGCTCGTGGATCGCATAGCGCAGCTGGTCGCGCGCGCTCCCGTACTTCGCTTTGGCCTCGGCGAGAATGCGGTCGACCTCGGCCAGCCCTTCGCGGTGGCAGGCGTACAGGATCGCGTCTTTGTCGGGGAAGTAGTGGTAGAGCGCCGCGCTGCGGATCCCGAGTTGGGCGGCGATATCCTCGAGCGTCGTGGCCTGATAGCCGCGCGACCGGAACGCCCGCAATGCGGAGTGGAGAATTTCGGTCCGGCGCCGTTGCCGCTTGGCGCGGATGTGCGCGGACGAAGGGCGGGAAACGGGCATTGTCGCCATCCTCCCGGAAATTTTAAGAAATAGTCAAAAATTTATCATGAATTAAGAATTAAGGCGCGCCTGCGCCTCCAATGCGTTGACAATCCCGACAAAGTCATTAGGATTGCGAATCTGGGGTTGTGTTGCACGATCCAAGCTTATGTGCTTTAATGACTTGTAAGGAACGCCATGACCGGCATTGAAGCCCACGTCCAGCAACCGTACAAGTACGGCTTCGTCACCGACATCGAATCCGAGGTCGTGCCGCCGGGCTTGAACGAGGACGTCATCCGGCTGATCTCCGCCAAGAAGCAGGAGCCGGCGTGGATGCTGGAGTGGCGGCTCAAGGCGTATCGCAACTGGCTGAAGATGTCGGAGCCGCATTGGCCCAACGTGAAGTACGGGCCGATCGATTATCAGGCGATCAGCTACTATGCGGCGCCCAAGCAGCGGCCCAAGCTCGAATCATTGGATCAGGTCGATCCAAAGCTCGTCCAGACGTTCGAGAAGCTCGGCATCCCGATCGAGGAGCAGAAGCGTCTCTCGGGTGTCGCGGTCGACGCGGTGTTCGACTCGGTCTCGGTCGCCACGACGTTTCAGGCGGAGCTCGCGAAGTACGGCGTCATCTTCATGCCGATCTCGCAGGCGGTCCGCGAGCATGCCGACCTCGTGCAGAAGTATCTCGGCTCCGTCGTCCCCCATAACGACAACTTCTTTGCGGCTCTCAACTCCGCGGTGTTCACCGACGGTTCGTTCGTGTATGTGCCGAAGGGCGTGCGCTGCCCGCTCGAGCTCTCGACCTACTTCCGCATCAACGCGTCGGCGACGGGACAGTTCGAGCGAACGCTCATCATCGCCGACGAGGGCAGCTACGTCAGCTACCTCGAAGGCTGTTCGGCGCCCATGCGCGATGAGAATCAGCTGCACGCCGCGGTGGTCGAGCTGGTCGCTCTCGACAACGCACAGATCAAGTACTCGACGATCCAGAACTGGTATCCGGGCGATGAGGAAGGGCGGGGCGGCATCTACAACTTCGTGACCAAGCGCGGCAAGTGCGCCGGCCGGAACTCAAAGATCTCCTGGACGCAGGTCGAGACCGGGTCGGCGATCACCTGGAAGTATCCCGGCTGCATTCTGCAGGGCGACAACTCGATCGGCGAGTTCTACTCCGTCGCTGTCACGAGTCATCGCCAGCAGGCCGACACCGGCACCAAGATGATTCACCTCGGCAAGAACACGCGCTCGACGATCGTCTCGAAGGGGATCTCCGCTGGTCGCGGGCAGAACACCTATCGCGGCCTCGTGAAGATCATGAAAGGCGCCGAGGGCGCGAGGAACTATTCGCAGTGCGACTCGATGCTGATCGGCGACAAGTGCGGCGCGCATACCTTCCCGTATATCGACGTGCGCAACAGCACTGCGATCATGGAGCACGAAGCGTCGACGTCAAAAATCGGTGAAGACCAGATCTTCTATCTGCGCCAGCGCGGGTTGTCGTCCGAGGACGCGGTCTCGATGATCGTCAACGGGTTCTGTAAGGAAGTTTTCAAGGAGCTGCCGATGGAGTTCGCGGTCGAAGCGACGCGGTTGCTCGGAATCAGTCTGGAGGGAAGCGTTGGCTAAGACCAAAGCGTTGCTCGAAGTCACAGGTCTCCGCGTCGCTGTGGCGGGCAACGAGATTCTGAAGGGCGTCGATCTTGCCATGGGTGAAGGGGAAGTCCACGCGATCATGGGACCGAACGGCTCGGGCAAGAGCACGCTCGCACAAGTGCTCGCCGGTCATCCGGCGTATGCGGTCCTCGCCGGCACGGTTCGGTACGACGGTAAAGACCTCCTCGAGCTCGACCCGGAGGAGCGCGCGCGAGCGGGCGTGTTTCTCGCGTTTCAATATCCCGTCGAGATTCGCGGCATCACGAATTCCTATTTTCTGCGTGCCGCGTTGAATGCGGTCCGCAAAAATCGCGGACAGCCTGAGCTCGACCCGATCGACTTCCTGCAGGTCCTCGAAGAGAAGTTGAAGGCCATTGGCTGGGACGATTCGATGATGAATCGGCCCGTGAACGAGGGCTTCTCCGGAGGCGAGAAGAAGCGCAACGAAATTCTGCAGCTGGCGGTGCTCGAGCCACGGCTCGCGATCCTGGACGAGACGGATTCCGGCCTCGACATCGACGCGCTGAAAACCGTCGCGGAGGCGGTCAATCAACTCCGCAACGCCGAGCGCTCGTTCCTCATTGTCACGCACTATCAGCGCCTGCTGAACTACATCAAGCCGGACATGGTCCACGTTCTCGCTGACGGCCGGATGGTCCGCTCGGGCGGGCCCGAGCTCGCGCTCGAGCTCGAGGCAAGAGGCTACGACTGGCTGCGTGATGGCGCCATGGTGTCGTGACGATGGCTCATGTTGAGCAGCTGGTAGGATCCTACCGAGCCTGGGCATCGAACGGCGCGTCGGGCGCCCCAGCCTGGCTCAAGGACCTGCGCGAAGGCGGCATCGCGCGGTTTCACGATCTTGGCTTCCCCAACATGAAGCAGGAGGCGTGGCGCTTCACGAGCATCGCGCCCATCGCCGAGGGGTCGTTCGAGCTGGCGAAGCCTCCGATGCGCGTACCGACGCTCGACGACATCCGGCCCTTCCTGCTGCTCGAGGCCGGTTATCGGCTCGTCTTTGTCGACGGCTTTTTTCAACCATCGCTCTCGACGCCGTTTTTCGACGACGTCCAAAGCCTTGCCCACGTGGTCAGGCATCGGCCGGACCTCGTCCAACAGCATCTCGGCAAGTACGCTGCGACTGACGAGCGGCCGTTCGCCGCCCTGAATACGGCGTTCGTGAGCGACGGCGCATTCGTTCACGTGCCGGCCCAGACTTCTATCCCGGAGCCGATCCAGCTGTTGTTCCTCGCGACCGGCGAGCAGCCTGTCGTAACTCATCCCCGCAATCTCGTGGTGATCGATCGCGCGGCACGCGCAAGCGTCGTCGAGACGTACGCCGCGCTTCGTGCCGGCGCATACTGGACGAACAGCGTCACCGAAGTCGTGGTGGGCGAGGGGGCGCGGGTCGATTATCATCGCGTGCAGCGCGAGAGCGCGCGCGGCTATCACGTCGCGGCGACGCAGACGCATCAGGACCGGGACAGCATGGTCAACCTGCACATCGTGGCGTTCGGCGCGGCGCTGTCGCGCCACGACATTGGCGCGGTGCTGGCGGGCCCCGCCGGCAAGCTGATCCTGAACGGCCTCTACCTGCTGGCGGCGCAGCAGCACGCCGATCACCACACCACAATCGACCACGCGGCCGACCACTGCGAGAGTCACGAGTACTTCAACGGCGTACTCGATGACAAATCCCGCGGCGTGTTCACCGGCCGCATCATCGTGCGACCAGGTGCACAGAAGACCGACTCTAAACAGACGAACAACAACCTGCTGCTTTCGACCGACGCGCACGCCGACAGCCAGCCGCAGCTCGAGATCTATGCCGACGACGTGAAGTGCACGCACGGCTCGACGGTGGGCCCACTCGATCCGCGCGCATTGTTTTACCTGCGGAGCCGCGGCGTGAGCGAGGCGGAGGCGCGGCGCCTGCTGACCTACGGCTTCGCCGCGGAGATCCTCGGTCGCATGGAGGTCGCGCCGCTGCGCGCGCAGCTCGATGCGATTGTGCGTGGCCGGCTGGCGGAGCAATGAGCCCCCCCGATCTGGGCGATCTCTACCAGCAGGTCATCCTCGATCACAACCGCAATCCGCGCAATTTCAAGCGGCTCGAGACCGCCAACCGCAAAGCGGAGGGCAACAATCCGCTATGCGGCGATCGCATCCAGCTGTACGTCCGGGTCGACGGCGACACGATCAGCGACATCGGCTTCCAGATGCCCCAAGGGTCGGGCTGCGCGATCTCCAAGGCGTCGGCGTCGCTGATGACGGACGCGGTAAAAGGAAAGACTGCCGCCGCGGCGGAAACACTGTTTCAGGCGTTTCGGGACATGCTCGCGGGTGGGAAGAACGCTCCCGGCAAGTTGGCGGCGTTCTCGGGCGTGCGTGCATTCCCGAGCCGCATCAAGTGCGCGAACCTCGCGTGGCACGCGCTGCATGCGGCGCTGCAGAACAGCGATGAGCCGGTGACGACCGAATCGGCGCGGGACTTCTGATGCTCGACGTCGCGAAGATCCGCCCCGACTTCCCGATTCTCGAGCGGAAGGAAAACAGCAAGCGGCTGGTCTATCTCGACAATGCCGCGACCAGCCAGAAGCCTCGAAAGGTGCTCGACGCGATCCAGCACTACTACAGCTTCCACAATGCCAACGTGCACCGCGGCGCGTACGCGCTCGCGGTCGAAGCCACCGATGCTTACGAGGCCGCGCGCACCGCCGTGGCGCGATTTGTCCACGCGTGGGCCCGCGAAGCCGTCGTGTTCACGCGCGGGACGACGGAATCGATCAATCTCGTCGCCGCGACGTGGGGCCGAGCCAACGTGCGGCGTGGCGATACCGTCGTCGTCACCGCCATGGATCACCACTCGAACATCGTGCCGTGGCAGATCCTCTGTCAGGAAAAAGGCGCCACGCTCCGCATGGTCGAGATCACCGAAGACGGGCGCATCGATCTGATCGATTACGGTCGAGCGCTCGAGTCGCGGCCGCGGATCGTCGCTTTCCCGTATGTCTCGAACTCGCTGGGTACCGTCAATCCCGCCGCTCAGCTCAGCAAACTGGCACACGCCGCCGGGGCCGTCACGGTCGTCGATGGGGCGCAATCCACTCCCCACTTGCGGGTCGACGTACAGGGGATCGACTGCGACTTCTATGCACTGTCCGGCCACAAAATGCTGGGCCCCATGGGCAGTGGCGCCCTGATCGCCAAGCCCGCCCTGCTCGAGGAAATGCCGCCGTACCACGGCGGCGGCGAGATGATCGAGCGCGTCTGGGACGACCGCTCAACCTGGAACAAGATCCCCCACAAGTTCGAGGGTGGCACGCCGAACGTGGAAGCCGCCGTCGGGCTTGGCGCCGCCATCGGGTATCTCGAACAACTGGGACTGGACAACGTATCGGCTCACGAGCAGGAGCTGGCCCGTTTGGCCGTGGAGCGGCTCGGGCAAATCGAAGGCGTCACGGTGTACGGCCCGCGCGACCACAGGGCCGGTGTCGTCCCCTTTACGTATGGCGACGTGCATCCACACGATCTGGCGACGATTCTGGATAAGGACGGCGTGTGTATCCGCGCGGGACATCACTGTACGCAGCCCTTGATGCGGCGGCTGGGAGTTGCCGCAACGGCACGCGCGTCCTTCTACATCTACAATGACGTCGACGATATCGACGCTCTCGTCGCCGCCGTGCGGAAAGCCGGTGAGTTGTTCGGCGTCCTCGCCTCTTAGCCTCCTAGTCCCTTAGCCCCTTAGCCTCTAGCTTCCCGGGGCCATGTCTGATCCTGTCGTCGTCGATCGCGTCACCAAGCGCTTCGCGGGTCACACCGCGGTCGATGAGCTTTCGCTGAATGTTGCCTCCGGGATCATCTACGGTCTGCTTGGTCCCAACGGCGCCGGCAAGACGACGACGCTCCGGATGATCATGGACATTTACGAGCCCGACTCCGGCACGGTGCGGTTGTTCAACACGGTAGCCGGAGGCCGCGCGCATTCCGCTCGCATCGGGTATCTGCCGGAGGAGCGCGGCCTGTACCCGAAAATGCGCGTCCTCGACGTCCTGATCTTCCTCGCGGAAGCAAAGGGCGTCCCCCGGCGCACGGCGCGGGTCAAAGCGCTCGAATGGCTCGAAAGACTGGGACTGTCGGACTGGCGCCTGCGGAAGGTCTCGGATCTCTCCAAGGGCATGCAGCAGAAGGTG